>OKRB01000110.1:3523-15325 GCA_900290245.1 Candidatus Sulfuritelmatomonas gaucii
AAGGAGAAGGAATGAGTCTGACGGATCCAGTAGCAGATTTTCTGGCGCGCATTCGCAATGCGATCCGGGCGCGTCATCAGAAGCTGGACGTACCCGCTTCAAAGCTGAAGACCGAGATTGCCCGCATTCTCAAGGAAGAGGGATATATCTCGAACTACAAGCTCCAGGACGAGGAAGGCAAGCTGGTGCTGCGCGTGTATTTAAAGTACGGCGGCACCGAGGCGGCCATCCGCGACCTGGCGCGCGTTTCGCGTCCCGGCTGCCGCGTCTACGTGCGCCGAGACGAAATCAAGCGTGTGCAGGGTGGGCTTGGCATTTCAATCCTGACAACGCCCAAGGGCGTGATGACAGGACGGCAGGCGCGCCGCGAGGGTGTGGGTGGCGAGCTGCTATGCGAGGTGTGGTAGAGACAGTTGTCAGTGAACAGTGGTCAGTTCGTGCGTGCCGCCATCAGCGCTTGAAACAGGAAGAAGATGATCACTGACAACTGATTACCGAACGCTGCCGGGCTTTCGGCCCGGCCGGCTGCAGTGGAACGACGGCGGTTGCAAATGATCAATGGCAACTGCTTTTCGGGACTCGCAAGCCAAGAAGGATTTTGAAGAATGTCGCGCATTGGAAAGAAGCCGATCCCGCTGCCGGCGGGTGTGAAATACAAAGTCGAGGGGAATACAGTTCTCGTCGAGGGCCCCAAGGGCAAGGTTTCGGCGCTGATCGCCGATGGCATCTCGGCGAAGACCGTCGACGGGCAGATGCAACTGGAGCGTACCGGCGAAGACAAGGCTGCATTGCATGGCTTGACCCGCGCGCTGGTGAACAACGCCGTTCTCGGCGTAACCAAGGGATGGAGCAAGGAACTGGACATCGTCGGCATCGGATATCGCGCCGAATTGAAGGGCAAAGGCACGGTGGTGTTCACGCTGGGTTATTCGCATCCCATCGAGTTTCCGTTGCCTTCGGGAATCGATGTGGCCATCGACCCCAAGCAGACACACGTAACCATCTCGGGTGTCGATCGGCAGAAGGTGGGCCAGGTAGCGGCCGACATGCGCTCGCTGCGCAAACCGGATCCGTACAAGAACAAAGGTGTGCGCTACAGCAACGAGCGGCTGAAGAAGAAGGCTGGCAAGACGGGAGCCAAATAGTTCGCAGGTCACAGTTCGCAGTGGCAGTGGTGATGAAGCAAGGAACCGTAAGAATTACGAACTAAGAACTGTGAACTGACAAAATCCGAACGGAACCGCCGGGCGGCTCCGCTGATAGGTGAGAGAAGACATGATTACGCAGAACAGAAGAAATGCAATCCGGCAGCGTATCCACAAGCGCATCCGCGAGAAGCTTGCCGGGACGGCGGAGCGGCCGCGGTTGAATGTGTATCGCTCGCTCAATCACATCTACGCGCAAGTTGTCGATGACCAGAAGGGCGAGACGCTGGTTTCGGCCTCCTCGCTTGGCTTGAAGTTGAAGAGTGGCGGCAATGTTGCGGCGGCGAAAGAGATTGGTAAGACGTTGGCCGAGAAAGCCGCCTTCAAAGGGATCAAGCAAGTGGTCTTTGATCGCGGAGGCTATCTCTATCATGGGCGCGTAAAGGCACTGGCCGATGCGGCGCGCGAGGCGGGACTGGAATTCTGAAGGCAGCTTCCAGTTCCTAGCCTCTCGCTGCTAGCCAGGTGGTTGTGAGGCGGCGGCTTTGCGGTGACGGGAACAGGCTGGAAGCTAGAAGTTAGAAGCTCAAAAGGACAGCAATGACGACTTTGACGAAGAAACTTGATGCCAACCAGTACAACCTGAAGGATCAGGTGGTGGCTATCAATCGCGTAACCAAGGTGGTGAAGGGCGGCAAGAACATGTCGTTTGCCGCGCTGGTAGTGGTGGGCGACGCTGCCTCCGGAGTTGTGGGGTATGGGTCGGGCAAGGCCAAGGAGGTTCCTCAGGCCATTCGCAAGGGAATCGAGTCGGCCAAGAAGAACCTCGTGAAGGTGCACTTGACGGAAACCACCATTCCGCACCAGGTACTGGGCCGCTATGGCTCCGGCCAGGTCTTGTTGAAGCCGGCGCCTGAAGGCACTGGCGTGATTGCCGGTGGTGCGGTGCGCGCAGTGATGACCTCAGCCGGTGTGCAAAACGTGCTGACCAAGAGCCTTGGCTCGCCCAACCCGCATAACGTAATCAAGGCCACGTTTGATGCGCTCACGCAATTGCGCGACAAGCGTGACGTGGCCACGATGCGCGGCAAGCAAGTGGAGGAGTTGTGATGGCGAAGCCCAAGAAGATTCGCATTCAGTACTACCGCTCGGCCATCGCTACGCCTACCAAGCACAAGCTAGTGGTGAAGGGCCTGGGCTTTACGCATCTCAACCAGATTGTGGAGCGCGAAGATACTGAATCCGTGCGGGGCATGGTGAAGGCCGTGCCGCACCTGGTCCGCATTTTGGAGCCGTAGTTTGCAGTTCTTAGTGCACAGTTCACTGTGCGCATCGACAATTCGAATTGTGAATTACAAACCTGGAACTATGAACTGAAGAAACGCGAGTCGGGCGGCTCACATCAATACCATCCGGCGTTATAGCGAGGAGAACATGGCAAAGAACCTTTCGAATTTGCGCGCACCCCGGAAAGCCAATACCGGGCGCAAGCGCGTGGGCCGGGGCATGGGTTCCGGAATGGGTAAAACCTCGACCCGCGGCCACAAGGGCCAGCGTTCGCGTTCCGGCTCTCACATGATGCGCGGCTTTGAAGGCGGCCAGATGCCGCTGCACCGCCGTCTGCCCAAGCGCGGCTTTACCAACATCTTTCGTTCTGAATACACCATCGTGAATCTGGATCGGATCGCTGCGTTGAGCGTCGCCGAGATCGGACTCGAAGACTATTTGAAGCTGGGACTCGCATCCAAGAAAAAGACCCTGATCAAGATTCTGGGCTCGGGCGAGCTGAAGAAACCGATCACGATCCACGCGCACAAGTTTTCCAAGTCAGCTGCGGAGAAGATCCAAAAGGCCGGTGGCAAGGCTGTGGTAGTGGGTGGCGAAGCGACTCCGGCGGCGGCGTAGGCTGGCAGCCTTCAGCTATCAGCCTGGTCGTGCCCGATCGTGCATGAACAAGGCTGAGAGCTGACAGCTCAAAGCTTTTGAGGTGTGACGCAAGGCATAGTCCGCGTTTCAAGGGCTTCGATAGCCTGATGAGACGGGGCGAACGCCTTAAGATGAATTCATTGCACGATTCGACTGGCGCCGCGGGCGCCTGAAGCGGATGAACCCGATATGCTGGAAAAGTTCCTTAATATCTTCCGGATTCCCGACCTGCGCAAGCGCGTCCTCTTCACGCTGGGCATACTGGCCGTGTACCGCCTGGGCGCGTGGATTCCCACGCCGGGCGTGAATTACCACCAGTTGGAGTTGCTCTTCAACTCTCAGAGTGGGTCGGCACTTGGGCTGATGGACCTGTTCAGCGGCGGCACGCTACGCCGTATGACGATCTTCGCTTTGGGCATCATGCCCTACATCACCGCGTCGATTATCTTCCAGCTTCTCACAGTGGTCTATGAGCCGCTGGCGCGGATCCAGAAGGAAGGCGAGCTGGGCCGGCGCAAAATTACGCAATGGACGCGCTACGTAACGGTGATTCTCGGCGCGTTGCAGTCTCTTGGCATTGCTGCCATTCTTACCAAGCAGGGGCTAGTGCTGCATCCGGGTCCCGGTTTCATCCTAATGACCATCCTCACGCTGACCGCAGGTACCACCTTCATCATGTGGCTTGGCGAACAGATTACCGATCGCGGCATTGGCAATGGCATGAGCCTGCTGATCTTCGCAGGAATTGTGGCTGGGCTGCCGCGCGGCGTCGGCGATCTGATTCAAAAGGTCCAGACAGACGCCTGGGGCCCGATGACTTTCCTCGTCGTCCTGCTGCTGGTTGCAGGCATGGCGGTAGTGGTCGGCTTCATCGTTTTTGTGGAGCGCAGCGAGCGGCGCATTCCCATCCAAAGCGCACGGCGCATCGTGGGCCGGCGGATGATGGGTGGCTCGTCCAGCCACCTCCCTTTGAAGGTGAACTCCGGTGGCGTCATGCCGATCATCTTTGCCAGTTCCATCCTGTCTGCGCCCTTGCTATTCGGTCAGGTCGACTGGGTACAAAACAGCCGTTTCCTGCAGCCCATCATGACGGCGCTTACTCCCGGTTACCCGTGGTACGAGTTCCTCAACATCCTGGCCATTATTTTCTTCGCCTATTTTTATGTTTCCATCGTGATGCGGCCGGATGATATTGCCGACAACTTCCGCAAATCCGGATCGTTTATCCCGGGAATCCGGCCGGGCAAGCGTACTTCGGATTTCATCAACGACATTCTAACTCGCATCACGCTGGTCGGCGGAATTTACCTGATCCTGGTGCAGATGGTGCCTACCTTCCTCATATCGGGCATCCGGTTCGACAAGATTTGGCTTGTCGGGAGGTTTTTTGAGAATCTACCCAATTTCATGATTCATGGCATGAACGTGAACTTCTACTTTGGCGGCACCTCGCTGCTCATCGTGGTGGGCGTGGCCATGGATACGGTCAACCAGATCGAATCGCAGCTGATCATGCGGCACTATGACGGCTTCTCCCCGCGCTCCGGTCGCATACGCGGAAGGAAAACCTGGTAATGTCGTCTTCGGCTTCATCTGCTTCATCACCAACATCAATGGAAAGTGGCCGGGCAGCGGAATCGAACCACGCTCCCGGCCCCATTCTTTTGCTGGGAGCGCCCGGTGTGGGCAAGGGGACGCAGGCAAAGGAACTGGTCAAGGTGTGGGGGATTCCGCAGATCTCCACCGGCGACCTGTTGCGCGCCAATGTCGCCCAGGGAACGCCTCTAGGCAAGGTGGCGCAGGAAATCATGGGACGGGGGGAACTGGTTCCCGATTCGCTGGTCAACGAAATGGTGGCGATACGGCTGCTACAGCCCGATACGGCCCGCGGCTACATTCTCGACGGCTTTCCGCGAACCCTCGGGCAGGCGGACTGGCTCGACGGCCGTCTTGCGGCGCAAATCGAGTCATTGCCGGTAGTTGCGGTCAGCATCCAAGTGAACTATAATCAGTTATTGCGCCGCATTACGGGGCGCCGGAATTGTCCTGTCTGCCAGACCATTTACAACGTCTATATGAATCCCCCCAAACGGGATGGATTCTGCGATATAGAAGGCGCTGCACTGGTCCAGCGAACCGATGACACCGAAGAGGTTTTCAAAGAGCGCATGCGCGCTTATGAGGCCCTCACCGCGCCTGTCGTTGAGCACTATCGGGCTCTGGGACGATTTGCGGAAGTGGATGGAGACCGGCCGATCCCCGCGATCGCTGCCGGGATTGTTGCCGCTGTCGAGCGCCTGCGCCATTTAGGGTAGGCCAGACGGTGGGATTGTGCGTAGTGACGGACAGTTGCCAGTGATCAGTGGTGAGTGAACAGCAAGCAGGCGCCGCAGCGGACGGCATCGATTGTTGCGATTCACTGGATTGGCAACTCGACGATCAGAAGTTTGGAATCAGTTCAGACCGACGAACGCAGCTTGATCGAACTGACCATTGACAACTGATCACTAAGGGCTGGTTCTGTGGCTGTTGTTTTGAAGTCATCGCAGGAGATCGAGAAGATGCGTCGCGCGGGGCGAGTGGTCCGCGAGGTACTCGAGCTCGTGCGCAGCAAGGTCAAGCCGGGCGCCACGACGTTCGACTTGGAGAAAGCTGCCGAGACACGGTTGAAAGAACTGGAAGTGAAGGCTGCATTCAAGGGCTACCACGGATTTCCTTGCGTGCTCTGCACCTCGGTCAACAGCGAAGTCGTGCATGGCATCCCTTCCCCGAAACGGGTTCTCAAGGAAGGGGACATTGTCTCGGTCGACTTCGGCGTCGTGGTTGACGGCTATTACGGTGACGCGGCTATTACCGTGCCGGTGGGCGCCATTGACGCGAATGCCGCACGGCTGCTCAAGACCACCGAAGCATCGCTCAAGGCGGGCATTGCGGCGGTCCGGCCTGGAGCAACCCTGGGCGATGTGGGAGCTGCGGTGCAAGGGGTGGTCGAGGGCGAAGGATTTTCCGTCGTCCGGGAATTTGTAGGCCACGGCATCGGCGTCCACATGCACGAGGATCCGCAGGTTCCGAACTTCGGCGAAGCGGGCCAGGGCATGAAGTTGAAAGCAGGGATGGTGATTGCCATCGAGCCCATGGTCAATGCCGGAAAGCCGGACGTGAAGGTCCTGGACGACGGCTGGACGGCGGTGGCCAGCGATGGAAGCATGAGCGCTCACTTTGAGCACACGGTTGCGGTTACTGCAACCGGAGCAATGGTTTTGACCGAATAGAGGCATTCGGCGTAAAGGGCCGGGGGGCGCAAACGCAGCCTGGCAGAAATGGACACAGATTGTCGAAGGAAGATGCGATTGAGGTAATGGCGACGGTTATTGAGACGCTGCCCAATGCCATGTTCAAGGTCAAGCTCGAGACGAACCACGAGGTTTTGGCCCATGTCTCGGGAAGGATGCGCAAGAATTTCATCCGGATTTTGCCAGGCGACCGCGTGGCTGTTGAGCTCAGTCCATACGACCTGAATCGCGGAAGAATTGTGTACAGATACAAATGATCAGTTGTCGGTGATCAGTGGTCAGTTGCTCCTGAAATGGAATCGGTGTCGACTTTGCACGATAACGCTGACATGCGATGGCAGAAAAAAGGAATCTCGCGCGTGAGTAATGAGCGCAGAAAAAGGTAACAAGAGTCATGAAGGTCCGGGCATCGGTAAAGAAGATTTGTGTCAAGTGCAAGGTGATTACTCGCGGAGGGGTGGTACGCGTCATCTGCGAGAACCCGAAGCACAAGCAGCGTCAGGGGTAGTTTGATCCTGGCAAAAAAGGGAAACCTTCACGCCAGTGTTCAGTGAAAAGTGATAAGTGGTCAATAGAAACGCTCGCAGGAGCAAATTGAAACTGATCACTGACAACTGACCACTGACACTGTTACGAGGCGAGTTAGCTTAAGTCAAGGCTTGCGATGAACCTCGGGAGTTTTTCCCATTAACCCGTGCGAGCCGGTTGAGGCCGGAGGCACACAACCTGAAGCAGCAAAGGAATTCAAATGGCACGTATTGCTGGCGTCGATCTGCCTCGCAACAAGCAGGCAAGAATCGCGCTCACTTACATTTACGGCATCGGCCAGCCCCGCGCCCGCAAGATCCTGGACAAGGCGAATGTTGACGCCTTCAAGAAGATTCAGGATCTCGGCGAGGAAGAGGTGAACCGCATCCGGCAGGTGATTGAGGACGAAGGTGAAGTCGAGGGCGATCTGCGCAAGGACATCGCCATGCACATCAAGCGCCTCATCGACATTCAGAGCTATCGCGGCCTGCGCCACCGTAAGTCCCTACCGGTACGCGGCCAGCGCACCCACACCAACGCCCGCACTCGCAAGGGCCCGCGCAAGGGCACGATTGCCGGCAAGAAGAAAGCGACGGCGAAGACCTAATGGCGAAACCAGAGCAAAAGCCCGAAGCTGGCAAGAAGGGCAAAACCAAAAAGTTCAAGAAGCGCGAGCGCAAGAATGTGCCGTTCGGTGTGGCGCACATTCAAGCCTCGTTCAACAACACTATCGTGACCATTACCGACCAGATGGGCAATACGCTGAGCTGGAAGAGTGCAGGTTCGCTTGGATTCCGTGGATCGCGCAAGGGCACACCTTTTGCGGCGCAGCAGGCAGCATCGAATGCGGCGGGGATGGCTCGCGATCACGGCGTGCGCGCGGTCGAGGTCCGGGTCGCGGGTCCGGGTTCGGGCCGGGAGTCGGCCATTCGCGCGTTGGCCGCTGCGGGCATCGAGGTCAAGACCATTCGTGACGTGACGCCAGTGCCGCACAACGGCTGCAGGCCACCGAAGAGACGCCGCGTGTAAGAAGCAGCTACTAGCTTCTAGCTATTAGCTCCGATGTGCTGAGGCTCAGAGCCTTGGAATCCAAATGGAGCAGAGAAAAGCTAAGGGCTAGAAGCTGGGAGCTAGAAGCTAAACAACGGGCCGGGACGAAGCGTCCTCCGGACATGTAAACCGGCCGGCATCCGAAGTCAGGAGAAGAAATGGCACGTTATACCGGAGCAGTTTGCCGGCTTTGCCGGCGCGAAGGTACCAAGTTATTTTTGAAGGGCACCAAGTGCACCTCAGATCGCTGCCCGCTCGAGAAGCGGAATTTCCCGCCAGGGCAGCATGGCAAGGACCGCAAGGCCAAGATCGTGGGCTACGGCTTGCAACTGCATGAAAAGCAGAAGGCTAAGCGCATGTATTTCACCCTCGAAGGGCAATTCCGCGAGTACTATGAAAAGGCCAACCGCGCGCAGGGCGTGACCGGCGAACTGCTGATCCAGCAGCTCGAGCGGCGCCTCGACAACGTCGCTTACCGGCTGGGTTTCGCCAATTCGCGCCGGCAGGCACGCCAGGTGGTTCGTCACGGGCACGTGACAGTGAATGGCCGAAAGGTCAACATTCCCTCGTTCCAGGTGAACGCGGGGGATGAAATCGCCATTCGCGACACGGCGAAGAAACTGGTCATCGTGCAGCAGGCTTCGCAGTTTGCCGCGCAGAACCCTGTTCCCACGTGGCTTGAAGCGAATTTTGAGAATATGTCCGGGCGCGTGCTCCATCTGCCCAAGCGCGCGGACGTGAATTTGCCGATCAACGAACAATTGATTGTCGAGTTGTACAGCAAGTAAACGAGCTACTAGCTGCTAGCCACTAGCTTTTAGCTCATGTTTGCGGGAACACGATGTTGTGGACTCGTCCCCGGTTGGCTAGAAGCTAGGAACTAGAGGCTGGAAGCTGCATTTCAACCAAAGGAGAACTTGCGCGGCCGCCGCAAAATGCATCGCGACGTACATGCCGCACGGGAAACGAGAGACGAATGATGTTGTGGAGAGGATTTCAAAAGCCAAAGCGCCTTGCGGTCGATGCCGAGACGCTTACCGACACTTACGGAAAGTTCAGCGCCCAGCCCTTTGAACGGGGCTTCGGCACCACCATCGGCAACGCCCTGCGCCGCACTCTGCTCAGCTCGATCGAAGGCGCTGCCGTCACTGCGGTTCGGATCGAAGGTGTGTTGCATGAGTTTCAATCCATCACTGGAGTGGTCGAGGACGCCACCGACATCATCCTCAACCTCAAGCAGATTCCCTTCAAGCTGGCGGGCGAAGGCCCGAAAGCGCTCTATCTGCGCGCCGACCAGCCCGGTGTCGTCACCAGCGGCATGATCGAAGCCGACAGCGATGTCGAAATCCTCGACAAAAACGTTTATCTGGCGACGCTCTCTGAAGGCGGCAAGCTCGACATGGAGATGCGCCTCAAGCGTGGCCGTGGCTACGTTTCTGCGGACAAGAACTTTGACGCGGACCTGGGCCTCGGATTCATTCCCGTGGATTCCGTGCACTCGCCGGTGCGCCGCGTGAACTACGTTGTAGACGCTGCGCGTCTGGGGCAGATCACCGATTATGACAAGCTGACACTCGAGGTGTGGACCAACGGAGCTGTGCTGCCTGCCGACGCAATCGGCTTGGCCGCAAAGCTGCTTAAGGACCACATGAACATCTTCATCAACTTCGAGGAAGAGATTGAAGCGGAAGCACGCGGCGAAGAAGGCCGCATCCTGCTCCGCAATGATAACCTCAACCGCTCGGTGGAAGAGCTGGAGCTTTCGGTCCGCAGCTACAATTGCCTGAAAAACGCCAACATTCAGACGATCGGCGAACTGGTGCAGAAGACTGAAGCCGAGATGCTGAAGACCAAAAACTTCGGCCGCAAGAGCCTGAATGAGATCAAGGAAATCCTGGCACAGATGGGATTGTCGCTTGGCATGAAGATCGACGAGCAGGGCAACGCGGTTCCTGGGCCCACCAGCATCCCTCCGCAAACCGCGCTGGCCGCAAGTTATGGGCGCTTCGATGACGAGGAAGAACCGCTCGACTCGGTGGATCTGCAGTTGCCGACCGAGACGGAGAATTTTTGAAGGCAGTTGTCAGCGATCAGTGATCAGTTGTTCGGCGTGAGCACGAGCACGCTGACTCCTGATCCGGTCGCTGACCACTGATCACTGTTTTTCGAAAGAGAGTTTTTGATCATGCGTCATCGCAATGCCGGATTCAAGCTCGGACGCAACACCAGCCATCGCCGCGCGCTCTTACGCAACCTGGTCACATCTGTGATTGTAGAGGACCGCGTAGAGACCACTGTGGCAAAGGCAAAGGCTGTTCGTCCGCACATCGAAAAAATGATCACCCTGGGCAAGAAGGGCGATCTGCACTCGCGCCGCAAGGCGCTCGCCTTTCTTCGCACTGACGATGCCGTCAAGCGTTTGTTTGACGTTGTGTCTCCGCGCTACGGTGACCGCAATGGCGGCTATCTCAGAATCGTACGCACCGGCTTCCAGCAGGGCGACGGTGCCGACAAAGCATTCATTGAGCTATTGGGCGCCGAAAAGCAGCTCGAAGTGAAACGCCAGAAGCGCGCTGACATCAAGGCCAAAAAGCGCGCTGAGCTTGAGAAGCAGCTCGAAGAACAGAAAAAAGAAGCCGAGGCGGAAGGCGAAGGCGGCGAGCAGGCCGCCTAGAGCAGCCGCGCTTGCTCTTCAACTTCAGTCTCGCGAGTGCGATGCGGGAGTCCGCCGCGCGGGCGCCCATGCTTTTTGCATACGCAAGAAGCTTGGTAGCAGCGCTCCAGTCCGATACCGCTTAACCTACTTGTTCCACTCTGACGCAAACCAAGTCACCTGAAATGCCGCCGTGGTATCACTGTGGAGGCCCGGCTCGTAGATAGGAGCTTTCCATCTTTCGTACTGCACCCAGCCGCGCAATTCGAAGTCTTTCCGTACCCGCTTCACGACATGCCAGGCAAAATCATTCTGCGTGGTCCCTCCGGGAATGAATGCGCTCGAGGCCTTTGCATTCCTGTACTGGAACTGAATCTCCTCCTGCGGCGAAAGGTGATAGGTAAGCCAAACTTGTCCGCCCTTGCCTTGGCGCCCCGCCCAGTCACCGACGAGGAATCCGTTATTGGTGGGGCCCTGTCGTTCGATGGTTTCGTAGTAGAGAAACCCGCCCTGATTGATATTGGCGTGACTTGTGGGTTCGGTGTTGGCGCCTTCTAAGCGCAGATCCAGGTGTGCGAGACCTGGAAGTCGCGCGAGATAGATGCCCGGGTGGTAGCCGGAGCGGCGCGGGGCGCTGATAGGGCTCACATCGTCGTGCACCACCGAGTCTGTATACAGCGTGATCCAATGAGTGAGAAATGGAAGCCTCCATGTGAAATCGAACGTTCCCAGGCGATCTCCCGGATCGTCTCTTCCAAACTTTTCGTTTACGCTGACGTTTTGGAAGCTGAAGAAGCTGTGCAGAAAGGTGTGAATCGTGATCGGCGCGTGTTCTTTTCCTCCCCAGAGCGTCAGTCGGTCAAAGCCAAATTCCAGATTGCGTGTTGGCTTGAAGCTGACCTTTTCCATATGCACCCACGGGTCGCCGGGGTTAATGACGTTGGGAATGTCGGGCGAGGGGCTTGCCTGATACGCAGGGTTGGGGACGAGTGTGTGGCCGTGCAGGCTGCCTACGAAAAAGTCATAGCGAAACGGACCAGTGAGCCGCGAGAGCCCTGGAATGCGAAATGGCTCAATCCGGTTGATCTCGAAATCGTAAATATTATCCGCGTTGTCACCCCACAGCATCGACGCGCCCTTGTCCGGGCCCAGCCAATGGTCGTTTTTGCCGAATGAAACCTCATGCCCCAGCAGATGGTAGGACAGG
>OKRB01000041.1 GCA_900290245.1 Candidatus Sulfuritelmatomonas gaucii
TTATGCGGACACTTCACTTGCTAAAAACACCGGACATATTATTAGCTAACGACAGTCGCCCACTCGGCAGTAATCAAGGAGTAATTTCCCAATAGCCGGTCAGCCGACCGCTACTTTGAGCCAATGCGGTCGATGCCATACGCATCCAGCACGTCCGGCAGGGTCACGACGCCTTCCAGTCGGTGAAGATCTGCCCGGTGGACGACCGGCAAGACATCAAGACGGTATTTGCTCATGCGTTCGAGCGCCAGATGCAGGGGTTGATCCGTGTGGACGTGCGGAACATGGAGAGTATCCACAAGGCTTGCCACTAGCTGCTCTTTTCTACCATCGACTAAGGCACACTCAAGAGCTTCTCTGTTCAGGATTCCGAAAAAGTACCCCTCGTCGGCCACCGGCCAGATGCGGAAACGACCGGAGCGAGTCTGTTCAACTGCATCCTCAACGGACATCTGCGCGGAGAGTATCTGCGGAGAACTACGCGTGACCTGAGCCACTGTGCGTTGGCGGAGTTCGTCGCGGGTGCCGTGGCTGGGCAAATGAATGCCGTCCTGATGGGCCAATGCGTCGTAGATAGGCTCCTTCTGAAATTGGGAAGAGATGAAGAAGCTGATGAGGTTTGCGATCATCAACGGCACGATGACAGCGTAATCACGCGTCATTTCAAAGATCATGAGCACTGATGTCATTGGGGCCCGCACGATACCCGCAAAGAGCGCACCCATGCCGACCAGCGCGTAAGCGCCAGGAGTTGCGGTGTATCCAGGCAGCAAATTATGCGCCACTGTACCGATGGCGCCTCCCAGCATTGAACCGAGAAATAGGGCCGGGCCAAAGATTCCTCCCGCATTGCCGGAGGCATAGCTGATGGTGACTCCAAAGAGCTTGAAGACCACGAGTATCAGCATCAGTTTGAGTGCCATGGTGCCGTTCAGGGCGCTGCCGACATAGCCATACCCGACGCCCAAGACTTGAGGCACAAACCATCCCATCAGGCCAACCGTCACGCCTCCCACTACTGGATGCCACCACTGCGTACTCTTGGGTAGTTTCAGAAAGAACTTGCGCATGTCCAGCAAGAGCCGCGTGAAGGCCACGGACAGGAAGCCACCAGCGATGCCCAGCAGGGCGTAGATGGCAAGCTCCAGCGGATGCACCAACTCGTACTGCGGTACCCGAAACAGTGGGTTATTGCCCAGCAAAAGGCGCAAGACAGCCCATGAGGTTGCAGAAGCAAGCACGACCGAACCCAAAATCGGCGCATGCATATCGCCCACCACCTCTTCGAGGGAGAACAACACAGCCGCCATCGGAGTATTGAAGGCCGCAGCAATGGCGGCGGCGGCTCCCACAGGGATCAGAGCCTTTACCTTTTCCGGACGCAAGCCGAGCCAGCGGCCAAGAACGGAGCCGATTCCGGCGCCTACCTGGACGGATGGTCCTTCGCGGCCCAGCGGAATCCCGCTCGCGAGGGTGGTCGCTGTGCAGAAGAATTTGCCCAGGACGGTGCGCAAGGAGATGAATCCATCGCGGGCGAAAAGGGCGGCCTTTGTCTGAGGCACACCGCTGCCCCTGGCGTAGGGAAAATAGCGGTAGAGCAGGAAGCCCATGGCGAGCGATCCCGCCACGGGTATAAATACGCGCCTCCACGCGGCGCTGCCCACCGGATAGAGGCGCATCCCCAACCGCTCTGTGACCACGATAAAGGCAACAACGGCGAGCCCGGTAAGTGCTCCTATCAGCAGGGACAGGAGAAGAAAGATCTGCTCTTCACGTTGTTGAAAATCGGCGACGGAACGCAGCCACTGAATCGTTCGCCATTTCATCGGCTGGTTCCCGGCGGCAGAAGATGCCATAGGGAAAGTTTACTGAATGGCATCTCATGGCCAACTCCTGGTTTGTCGTCAATCCGTACTTTACCAGGCGGTAAAGTACGTGTGGCCGGTGACATGACCAAAACCTAAGCCGGGCTCCCACCCGCCTTTGCCATTAGGATAGAATGGCCCGCGGGCCAAGCCGGGGTGACATACAGCCGGGAAATGAAGGTCCCCATGCAACGAAACGCGTTTAGGCATAATGGCCTTACTTTGTCCTGGCTCGATTCAGGTGGCGGTGGCCGCCTGCTGATTGCCCTCCACGCTCACTGGATGGAAGCCCTCACCTTCGCGCGGCTGGCTTCTGGCCTGGCTCCAGACTGGCGCGTTGTTGCTCTTGATCAGCGGGGTCATGGCCACTCCAGCCGCGCTCTCAGTTACACCCGCGAAGACTATCTCAGCGATCTCGAGGCTTTTTTTGGCGAGCTTGGCGTCAGCAGTCCAGTCGTTCTCCTCGGTAATTCGCTTGGTGGCATCAATGCAGTGCAGTTCGCCTCGCGTCACCCGGAGCGGGTTGCCGCCATCATCATTGAAGACATTGGTCTTGAATGCAGCACAGATCTTGGCTTCGTGCGGGCCTGGGCCGGCATCTTTCCCACTCGCGAAGCCCTAGCGGAGCGCGTCGGCCCGCGTTTCAAGCCGTACCTCGAAAGCTCCTTCCGTGCCGTACTCGGAGGGTGGAGTCTCGCCTTCGATCCCGAAGACATGATCCGATCTGAGAATGCTATGCACGGAAACTATTGGAACGACTGGCTCGCGACAAAATGCCCGGCTCTGGTCATCCGCGGGCGCGACAGCCGTGTGACAACGCGAAAACAGCTCGAAGAGATGGCGCATCGGCGTCTCAACTCCGTTTTCATTGAACTTGAAGGTGGCCACATCGTGCATCAGGACAGTCCCGAGGCTTTCGTGGCCGAACTCCGCTCTTTTCTGCAATCGCTGCAACCGGGCACCATGAATTCCAGCGAACAACATTAGCCGACGTATTGTTCAGATTGGTGCATTCAGGGCTGAACGCGTTTCCAGAATGCGGATAGGCTGGAACCGCGCCTCGGCGATTAAGCGCTCATTGAGAATTCGATATCGATATCGATGCCGGGCTCCCACCCGCCTTTGCCGTTCGAATAACATTGCGCTCAAATGTTGACTACTTCGTTATTTCCGGTTGGCCGGTCAACCGACCAGAACCGATCAGCCACCGAGAATTTGAGACAGTGTCGACTAGGCGGCGCTCGACGGATGCATTCCCAACCCCGTGCGCTACGGGCCGCCCTGGTAGCTAATTCGTTGTTGTCGAGGCCAGGCGAAGCGTATAGTCGTGAGTCAGCGGTTCAAATCGAAAATCCCGGGGTTAAACCCGAAATGTCGGTTATGATCGCTTCGCAAATTCCGGCGAAGTTGGTTGAAGCATTACTACAGTGCCGGCAAGCGATTCGCCAGAACAAGGAGAACTCATGTCGCGGATTTTGCTGCTAGGTCTCGATCCCGAGACCGTGGATTTTTCTGACCCTGCATTGCCGCCGGGTATGACCGCTGAGAAGGTTCACGCTGGCATCGCGGTTGCGCTGAAGCAGTTCACTGATCGCGGATGGGAGTCCGACGTCGGTTTCATCCAACCGGACGAAACCGCCGGACCTACAGTGGAGCACCAGTTGCGTTCGACGAATTACGATTGTGTGGTCATCGGAGCCGGCGTTCGCCTGCCGCCCCGCAATCTTGCATTATTCGAGGTCGTCATCAACGCTGTTCGTAAAGCTGCCCCAGGCGCGGCGATTGCCTTCAATACACGGCCCGATGATAGCGCCGATGCTGCCGCCCGATGGGTGGCGGCTGGAAGCCAAGCTCTATAGCCCGGCTTCAAACAAGACCAGTTCGCGGCCTCAGGCGCGCCGGGTCTTTCAGCTCTCAGATTCGCCGCCGACGCGCAACCCGTTATATAGCTGGAAGCGGAAGCATCTCTCTTAAACTAGGGGTCTTCCGCGTTGAAAACGTCAGCAATCAGATCGCTCTGGTTGGATTGTCGTCTACCCGGAAGTTTCAAGTTTGACAACACTTCGCCGCAGGTGTTGATCAACTAATTATTTCCGGTTGGACGGT
>OKRB01000022.1 GCA_900290245.1 Candidatus Sulfuritelmatomonas gaucii
AGTTCGAATCGGGCCACGGCCTTGTTTTCCAGATCCATATCGAGTGTTTGGGGACCGATCCAGGACTAGAACCTCCGAACAATGCCTCTGCGAAGTTTTCCCGTCCCGGTTGTTGCTCAAGCAGTACTGACGGGTAGCCAGTGACACGACCGGAGCGCGCAACATTTGTTCTGACTGAGTACGAATGCCGGCTCAGACGTCTTTAGAGCTGATCGGCAATGCTCGAGCGGCGTCGGTCTTGTTCTCATCGAGAACAATGGCGTCAAAGCATCAAGGCAGTTGACGCTGATCTAGATCCATTTCCTCCACAGCAACCAGACTTTCACCGATTGCGTAAGGCCCGAGTAGGCCAGGAGCGTGAGAAGCAGGATGGGCCAGTAAAGCCCTGGCAGATGTACGAGACCCAGCGAAGAGGCCAGTGGGGAGTATGGAAGCCACGCTCCAAAGGCCATAATGGCCAGTGTTGTGAGGATCAGAGACCAGCTTGCGCGGCTCTGCAGGAAAGGGATCTTATTCGTTCGAATGATGTGGATAATGAGTGTCTGAGTCATCAGCGACTCCACGAACCATCCCGTCTGAAATAGGGGGGCGCTTGATGGATTCCAGCACTTGAAAAGATAGAGCATGATGAAGAAGGTCGAGTAATCGAAGATCGAGCTGATGGGGCCTATGTAAAGAATGAACCGCCGGATTTCTCCGATGTTCCAGGGCCGCGGCAGCGAAACTAGTTCTTCGTCCACTGTGTCGGTGGGAATTGGCACCTGCGAGATGTCGTAGAGCATGTTGTTTGTCAAAATCTGGATCGGAGCCATTGGAAGAAAAGGGAGAAATGCGCTCGCTCCCAACACGCTGAACATGTTTCCAAAGTTGGAACTGGCACCCATCCGGATGTACTTGATAATGTTGGCGAAGACCTTCCGCCCTCCGATGACACCTCCGTCTAGAACCATGAGATCCTTCTCCAGCAGGATCAGATCCGCTGACTCCTTGGCGATGTCCACAGCGGTGTCCACCGAGATGCCGATATCCGCGGCGTGCAACGCGGGAGCGTCATTGATTCCGTCTCCCATGAATCCCACAACGTGCCCCTTGCCGCGCAGGACGCGAACGATTCGTTGCTTGTGAGCGGGAGATAGGCGGGCGAAGAGAGTTGTCTTTTCCGCAGACTCGGCCAATTCCGCGTCAGACATTTTCTCGACATCATCGCCAAGCAGCATCGGGTCGGCGAGGAGTCCTACGTCCCTGCACACTTTGCGGCTTATCAGGTCGTTGTCGCCCGTGAGGATCTTTACTGCCACACCATGTTTGTGCAGGGCTTCGATTGCACCCGCGGCGGTACGTTTGGGCGGGTCTAGAAATGCGACATATCCTTTCAGCACGAGATCGCGTTCATCTTCTCTGGAGCAGATCTTTTTCCCCGGCAGCTCTTTGATTGCTACCGCCAAAACCCGGAATCCATCATTGCTAAGGCTCGCATACTCGTCCTTCAGCCCTTTTATCAGAGCGGGGTCCATGGGCGAGACCTTCCCATCCAACTCGAAATGGGAACACTGATGGAAAATCTCTTCCGGAGCGCCCTTGGTCAGGAGGATCGCCTTGCCTTCAGGACTCTCGACGAGTACGGACATCATGCGTCGGGTAAAGTCGAAAGGTATCTCGTCCAGCTTCTTGTACTTCTCGACCAAGGCTTGCCCATGAAAATCCGAACTGTTCAGAATCGCCGTGTCGAGCAGGTTCTTGAGCCCGGTCTGGAAGTGACTGATGAGGTAGCCATCGAGCAGCACCTCGTCGGTTTCCCGTCCTGCTACGTTGCAGTGCCGCTGGAGGACAACGCGATCTTCAGTGAGCGTGCCGGTTTTGTCGGTGCATAGTACATCCATGCCGCCGAAATTCTGAATGGAATTGAGCCGCTTGACGATCACTTTCTTGCGGCTCATCGCGATCGCACCCTTGGAAAGGCAAACTGAGACGATCATCGGCAGCATCTCGGGAGTAAGACCCACGGCCACGGCCATGGCGAAGAAAAAGGCGCCCTTCCACTCGTGCTTGGTGAAGCCGTTAATGAAGAAGACTAATGGCACCATGACCGCCATGAGCTGAATCATGAGCCACGTGAAACGGCTGAGGCCCTGATCGAAACTGGTTGGCGGCGCTTCTTCGGTGATCGAACCGGCCATGCTGCCGAGATAGGTATTGCCCCCCGTAACGACCACAACTGCGGTTGCCGTGCCGCTTTG
The DNA here is from genome assembly GCA_900290245.1 of Candidatus Sulfuritelmatomonas gaucii. Taxonomy (GTDB): domain Bacteria; phylum Acidobacteriota; class Terriglobia; order Terriglobales; family Acidobacteriaceae; genus Telmatobacter; species Telmatobacter gaucii. Next base: position 2,238 of record OKRB01000022.1, read on the forward strand.
AACGCTTGTTCCCATGAAGCAAGTGTTCTTGAGTTCGGCCGGCGAATTCGAGGCCTTGGGGTCGGAATCATGGAACTTCTCGACAGGAAGCGACTCCCCGGTGAGCGAACCCTGGCTGACGAAGAGATCTTTCGCGGAAAGAATCCGCACATCGCCGGGAATCATGTCGCCGGCGGAAAGTTGGACGATATCTCCGGGCACCAGATCCCGGAGCGGAAGCTCCCGGACCTTCCCATCCCGAATCACCGTAGCGGTAACGTGGATCATGGCTTTGAGCTTTGCTGCCGCTGCGTCCGCACGGGCTTCCTGGAAGAATCGAAGCGTGACGCTGAGCACCACCATGCCAGCCATTACGCCTCCGGCGCGCGCATCACCCGTGGCAAAAGAAATCGACGAGAGAGTTGTCAGCAGAATGACCAGTGGGTTACGGAGAATGACCAAGAGTCGGATAAACCAGCTGCGCCGCCGTTCTTGCGCAACCTCATTCGGACCCGATATGCGTGCGCGCTCTTCGGCCTCAGCTTGGGTCAGGCCCTCGGGAGCCGTTTGCAATGACTGAAGCAGTTGATCGCCGTCCTTGCCCGCCGCATCGAGGACCGCGGGGGATACACGGATGTTATGTTCCTTTGCTTTGGCAGCAATCGGAGACGCCTCCGGGTGCGGCAGAGTCTCCTTGTGGCTGACGGCATTAAGGTTGCCGTCTTCGGCTGCTCTTTCCACCACGTGGTTCAAATCAGTTGCTGTCATCCTTCTTTTGACCGCCACCTAAGTTACTTGTTCTGAACCGCCTCAAGTCTTTTGATTTTCTGGCTGGTGCGAGGATGGTTGCCTCTATGGACCCGCAGACAAGGCAGTCTGACGCGGGACATTTCAACAACTGCTTCCGATTCACACTGGTCACGGCTTCAATTTCGTAGTTGCTCCGTTAGGTCTTATGCTCGATTCCCGCATCCAGCAGGGGCTCGTCCGTCGAATCGGACCGGTCCGAATGAATGGGAATGCCGCTGATAAGGCTTTGATAGTTTGTGAGGCGTTTGCCGAGAATCACCACTCCCTTGGAAGTGATTTCATATTCGCGAATATCCTTGGCGTGATTTCCGCCCCGCATCTTGATAACCACCATGATCTTGCGAAGCTGGCCATCAATGGATACGTACCGCAGCCGGAGGATGTCATCGCAAAGGAAAGAAATAGAGTAAGTACTGAACGGGAATTCGGTAAAGGACTCATCCACTTCAACCGTGCTTAGAATCGTCACGCCTATTCCCGTCAAAGCAAAGATCATCCGGTAGAGCGATTCGCGAAAGTCGGCGCGGAAGCCGGGCGAGAGAGCCATCTCGAAGCCGGCCAGGGAATCGATCACCAGACGCCTGGCGCCAATCTTCTGAACAGCATCGAGAATCGACTGCATGGTTTCGTCCACCGAGAGGTCCAGGGGGCGGAGATAGAGGATTGTGAGTTTCCCCTCTTTTTGCGGCGTTTCCAGATCCAAACCTAAACTGGCTGCGCGATCCGCATACGCTTCCGGGCGTTCTTCAAAGACAGCCACGATTCCCGGTTCCCCATGGTGTATGCCCTCCGCAATGAACTGGGTTGCCAGGACGGATTTCCCCGTTCCCGAAGACCCAGCGATGAGCACGCTATCGCCTTCGCGCACGCCACCATCCAGCATCTTGTCCAACTCTGGAATGCCGAAGGAAAGGCGCCGATTGCCGGGAGGGTTTCGCTTGCGCGCGGTCAACCCAAACGTGCGCGAAAAGGCTTGGATCCCGGCATTGGTGATGCGGAACGTGTGCAACCCCGGCACGGAATCCTGACCGCGCAGTTTGATGATCTGCAACTTTCGCACAATGGAATTTCGCTCCGCCGTTTGGCGCAACCAGAACAGACCATCGGCGACGGTAAATATTGGATTATCGCGTAACTCTTCCTCCGCATACTCACCGATCAGGAAAGTTGTAGCCTGCCAACTAGCCAGAAACAGGGCCAACCGTTGAATGAATGTTTGCAGGTCCATTTCACTTTGCGGCTTCCGCACCATGGTGCGGAAGGAGTCCACAACGACGACGGCGGGGTTAGCTTTTTCAACTTCTTTGGTGATTTCCTCCAAGACCGCACCCAGGTCCTTCTCGAGAACAACCTGGCTCAGGTTGATAAAGCGGATGGAGTCCGGCAGCTTGGCCGGGTCGAAGAATGTGTACTGTTGCTGGTATCGCAACATTTTTATAGCGGATTCGCCGAGGACGGTGAAATAGAGCGCAGGGCGCTCCGGGGTGGCATTGGCAAACACGAACTGGTGTGCCAGCGTCGTTTTCCCGCTTCCCGGGGCACCCGCGATGATGTTGAACGAGAATTCAGGGAGACCGCCTCCGACAATTTCGTCGAGGCCCGGAACTCCGGTAGGTAGTTTGTTGATCTTCACTTTTTCTTGAGTGCTCACGCGTTTCTCCCGTGTGCCGAATTGCGATCGTCAAAAACTTCAACTGGCCATGTAACCCGCAGCAAGCTGGCCGTTAAAGCTTCGCCAAGGAAGATATGAAGCAGGCCGAGCAAGCGGGCGATGAGAATGATTCCTCCCTCGCCAGCCGGAAACCCGCCAGGCAGATCCTTGTCAATGTCGATTTGAGGTTCAGACTCGCCCAGGCCCCGTAAGGATCCATCCGCTGCGACCTGCACCGCCCAAAGTCCCGAAGCTTCCGACTTGGCTTGCGTCAAAGCGCGGAAAGCGAGGGACTCAAAAGCCGCTACTCCCGCAAATGCACTAAGACTCTGGCGTAGCTTCTCATAGACGCGAAGGGTTGCGGACTCCGCAGGCTCGGAGGTCTTGGCCGCAACGGCCTCATAAGTAAGAAGACGATGGGCTAAATCTCGCATTCCTGGGGCAGCCGTCATGATCAACCCAGCATCGTTCAAGGTATCAGATTTCGATAACCGTCCCACGCTTCGTGGGGGCCAGGGCGACGATTCCGTCTTTTCTTGAAGCGCCCCCGCAGTTGGGTGCTTGACATCCAGAGCCGCTCCGGATTGAGCGCTGACGGAACTCAATTCATGTAGCGATTTGTTTCTGGGTTAAGTCCGTCTTCTTGCGAGCCGCCAGCCTTGCTTCGGATCAGTGTGAAAACGTCCAAAACCGAGGCAATACTGCGTATGTTTCCCGCAACGCTCACGAGTCCATCTTCCATGTCGGGATGTTTGTCCGCCAAGGTTTCAATACGTTCGCTCACACTTCTCAGCCGGTCAATTTCCAGCAGAAGGTCCTCGAAAGCCGCAGCCATTGCCGGTCCATCGGCCGCCGAGTTTGTCGTGTCCGCTGTGGACGTGGTCGACACTGTCCTGATATCCGACTGAAGGCGTAAATCTTCTATCAAACGCAGCGTTGTTGCCTCGCCAAGGAAGGTAAGAAACAGCCCGAGCAGTTGCGCAATCAGAATGATCCCGGCCTCGCCGTCCTCATCCGTTTTCGCTTGGGATTCAACCTCGCTTAGACCGCGCAAGCCTCCATTCGGAGTTACCTGCACGGTGCTAAGCCGGGGAGATTCCGACTTGGCGAGAGCCAGGGCACGAGACGCGAGCGCCTGAAAGCCATCAATACCCACGGGCGCGCCGAGTTGTCGGCGCAGCCTCTCATACGCCCGCACAGTTGCAGGTTCGGTATGAAGGGGGGTCGTAGCTGCATCGGCTTCGGAAGCAACGAGGCTGCGGGCCAATTCACGCGTCTTATGTGGAGGAAGCATCGGTTTCGTTCTCTCTTTACACTCTACGCCTTCGCCTTGAGCGTAAAGCACTTATCGCTACGACACTATCATGGCGATTGCTTCTGTGGTGTGATTCCGGAAGGGATTCATCATACTCAATGTGACGTCATGCGATCCGAGAATACTTGAAACATCTCTGGAAAGATGAGCAAAGTTGACCAGAATGCTCCGCCACCGGGGGAATCTCATGGTGAAGTTTGATTGAAGTGTGATGCCGTGCAGGGTGCAACGGGTGCTTAGTCGAAGGGAGAAGATCCGGCATCCCTGGGCCCTCCCCGCAGCAGATAATTCTCTCTACTCATCACCCACCTGCTTTGTTAAACTAATGGCAATGCGGTCGGGCACTCCTCTAGCGGTCACCCTGCAAGGGCCGCAGCCGGAAGTAGGCCCTCCGATGGTCGAATTTGAAAAGCCCCGATTCGATGCCGCCGCCTTCCTGGCAAGCGCCGGGTTGGGACGACGAATAATCCAATTGGCCCCGGGGGATGCCTTTTTTACTCAGGGAGATCCCGCGGACTCGGTCTTCTATCTTCAGAAGGGGCGTGCCAAAGTCACGGTTGTTTCTGCAACCGGGAAGGAAGCTACTATTGCGTTTCTCTCCGCCGGTGACTTTGTGGGAGAAGAGTCGCTCGCGGCGATTACTGGGGTACGTTTGGCAACGGCCACCGCTGTTACAGCCTGCACTACTCTCAAAATCAGCCGGCAAGAAATGATCCATGTGATGCATGAGCAGCATAGCTTCTCGGATCTTTTTTTGAAGTTCATGCTACAGCGCAGCATGCGCATTCAGGCTGACCTGGTCGATCAGCTCTTCAACTCGAGCGAAAAGCGGCTGGCTCGAATTCTCCTGCTGATGGCGGAGTTCGGCAACCCGGGCGATCAGGAACAATACATCCCCAAGATCTCGCAGGAGGCCCTTGCGGAGATGATCGGCACTACCCGCTCTCGCGTGAGCTTCTTCATGAATCGATTTCGTAAGCTCGGATTTATCGAATACAACGGCCGCATCCGAGTTCATAAGTCGCTGCTAAGCGTTGTTCTGCATGATCAACTGCCTGGAGACAATGCCGAAGGGGCATCTATTTACAAGCATTCCGGGACATGACCCGAAGCTACCGATCGTTTTCTGCATCGATGAGTTCGGCTTGGCCCGTTCGTCTGAGCCTTGTCTGCCAGGGCAGTTGCGATAGAGCCCTAACGTTTTCGAGGACTAATTAGGCAGTTCCCGCTTGACAAGCCCGCTTGGCAATACCTATCGGATTCTTGTTGGGTGGAAATGGCCGCGCCTAGGTGACCCTTCAGCGCTCACGCGGCAGACCCGTCACAGGGGACGGATTCTGCCGCGCGTCACTGCGTTGCAAGCGAAAGCTGCTCTGCTCAGGCGACGAGCGAGGCTGATCGGCGGGGCGCTAGCGATGCCGTTGGGGCAGCGGCTTGCGCACTTCCGGTTTTACCTCGGTTTCGTTTACCGGCGTTGTTCCCTGCACGTCGTTGGCGAAGGTTGCGCCTGCGGGCACGAGATAGTTCTGCGCCGATTGGTCGTCTCCGGTTCCGGTCATGGTCGTGATGCGCGAACCATCGATGCCCTGATCGGTGACCAGATAGTCCTTGGCATTGACGGCGCGCTGGGCGGCATGGTCCTCAACCTTGACGTGCTTGTTGTGTGTTGCCCGCTTCTGCTCCTTTGCCTCAACATCCTTTTCCTTGGCATTGGAGTCGGCAACGATGACCGCTTTGGCGTCGGACTGCTGCTTGAGGTCAAGGGCCACCTGATCGAGGCACGCCTTGGCTTCGTTATCCACGCGGGTGGGCCGCTTAACGTCGTTGCCAAAGTTGATGGAGCACAGGGGCTGCGTTTTGGGCGGCGGAGGCGGAGGCGGGGGAGCCAGGATCGTGATGTTCGTGTTCGCGCTCACGCTGTGGCTCTTGTCATCGGAAACACTGCACGTGATTCCAACCACGCCGGTGGGCGCCCCGGCCGAAGAGAACGCGGCGGTGGCGGCGCTGCCCGTGATGGTGCCGGCGGTGGCAGAGTAGGTGTAAGTCAAGGGGCGGTTTTGCGGGCTGACGGCCTGGGCGGTGACGGAAGCTGTTCCACCGGGCTGAACCTCAGTGGGGTTGGCCGAGCAGGCGATGGTCGGCGGCTCAAAGGCCTTGACGGTGTAGTTCGCCTCGCATTCGGCGCTTTCACCCGGCTTGAGGCCTTCCTTGCCCTTCTTGCCTTC
>OKRB01000004.1:0-5438 GCA_900290245.1 Candidatus Sulfuritelmatomonas gaucii
CAGTGTCGTTAGCAAGTGAAAATGTCCGCTTTTGAGAACAAATGAAATGTCCGGATTCATAAGTTAGTAGCCGTAGAGGCGGTGGGAAAGTGCGAATCCCGCGTATTGTGCGGGATTTGCAAGTTGAGAGGGAAAGTCTGTTTTAGGACTTTTCCTCTCAACGTCTTTTCCACGGCCTTGATCTGTTTTTTCGTCAGTGGCGTCAAGAGTTTTCCTTCTGCGCTGTAATGTCCGACGCGATGTCCTGCGATCATGAGGGTCAGGGTAGTGTCCAGGTGCTGATGGATGATCACCTTGCATCCAGCCAGGGTGGGGCGCCACTCGGCACGCTCAATCTGCATAACCAGGTTGTGAAAGCGTAGGGTGTTGTCCTGGTCGACGGTGCGCTCGAATCGTTGCGTGAAGATCAGCTCCAGGTTCCTGTGCCGGCAGGATATGAACGCGGTACCGCGCTGGGCTGCCGGAACCGTAAAACGGCGGTTGAACTCGGCGATGTAGTGCTCCCTGAGAAACCCGTTGGACCCGTCCAGCGTTCGGATCCCGCGCAAGCGCAGCTCTTGCGGAAGTCGTCCCTGCCAGGTGGAGAAGTTGCGTTCCGAGCGTCCCCGCGCCTGCGGAGAGTAGGCCGGGATCATATGCACTCCCAGTTCCTTCATGGCGCGGCCCACCTGCGTAGGGCGCTCATAATCGACCTTGCCACCGCTCTTCGGGGTCAGCCAGAAATGGGCTCCACGGTCGGAATAGAGCGAGCAGAACAGCCCCTTCTGTTCGATCACCGCCCGCAGCCCGGCCATCACGGTGGCGGTCGTCTCTTCCTCGGCCAGCTGCGCATAGTAGATCTCGCTGGTGGCGTCGTCCAGGATCACGATCAGGTCGTGCTTACGCTCATCCTGAAACCACCGGTGTTCGCTGCCGTCGATGTGCAGCATCATCCCCGGCAGAGGTCGCCGCTCACGCCGCTTGCGATGCACGCCGCGGCTGGCCTTGCGCTTCACCAGACCGGCTGACTGCAGGGCCTGCTTCACCCACGTATAGCTCAACCCGATCTGATGTTCTTCGCCGAGCTTCTCATGAAAGTGCCGAACGTTCAGATCGAAGTACTTGTCCCGATACAAGCCCAGAACCGCTTCGGCCTGCGCCTTCGCCACCCGCCTGCTGCTTGGCTTCCGCCGCCGCCGGTCCAGCAAGCCCTGGTAGCCCTGTTCCTCATAGCGCTTCCGCCATCGACGCATCTGCCGCTCGCTGATGCCCATCAACTCCGCCGCCTGCCACCACTTGATCTTGCCCGATGTGGCTCGTAACAACACTTCCTGTAACTTCATCGCCCGCTCCGCTGCGGTCCTCGGATAGATCTCCATGCTCTCGCGCATGGCTCCATCCTCGCCGCCCGTTATGCGGACACTTCACTTGCTAAAAACACCGGACATATTATGTGCTAACGACACGGACCATCCCATTAGTTACTGCTTGAGCAACAACTGGGACTGGATCGATCGCGTCCGAAGCTTTTTCAACCGGAACGCCGGCTAGTCTTCACAGTTGCCGACGATAGCCACTGTTGGCTGTCGGTCTGTGGGTTGTCCTGTTTCTGAAGGTATAGATTTTGAAACGGTTCTTTCCGAACAAGTTCCCCTTTTATGATCAGCATGATAGAGCCAGCAATTGTAGAAACCTTTCCGAACAGAAATTGCAGCTTTTCTTAGCATTCGGCCGTGTCAAAAGGGTGTTGCCGGAGCTCGGTGATGAACACCCCTTTTGAAACATGGATCGCGAGGGTCCATTAATGCTGCGGATCTTCGGGATTTTCACCGGCAACCTCGACATCGTTCAGCGAGTGAAGAAATCCGGAAGGTCGGTATCAGGGAAATGCAATTCCCTGATACGTGAGTGATAATTCCCTGTTCGGTGCGGCTCAAAAACCGGCATTGCGTAGTAAGAACTCGCGTGTATTGAGAGCCATAGAGAACTACCTCAACAGACCGTCGGGGCACAATTTGCAATTTTCCCTGTATTTTTCCCTGACAGCAGGGAATTTGGATTGGAGAACGGTTCGCTGGAGACTCCATCCACCGCCAACATTGCACATAGCAGTCGCTCCCCAATCGCCCGCATCGACTCTTCTACACCTCTCGAGAACTTTCGGGTGCATCAGCTGCGTAGATGGACGCGGCGGGAGCATCATCCTCGGACTGCACGACATGGCAGTAGGATAAGGAGCGGAGGGATGTCCGATGCTTGTCGTTCACGTGCATGTGCATGTCAAACCCGAAATGGTGGCGGAATTCAGGCGAGTGACTATCGAAAACGCGCGCGCGAGCGTTCAGGAGCTTGGCATCGCGCGCTTTGACGTGATCGAACAGCAGGACGATGCGACACGGTTTTTGCTCATCGAAGTCTACCTCACGCCGGAAGCGGTGACTGCGCATCGTGCGACCAATCACTACGCGAAATGGCGAGACGCTGTCGAGCCAATGATGGCCGAGCCGCGCCAACGAACACTGTACAACGCTGTTTTCCCCGATCCCGAAGGCTGGTAGAATCGTGCGCTTCGAATTTGCCACCGCGGCGCGCATCGTCTTCGGCGAGGGCGCGACTGCTACTCTGCCAGAACTTTCTCGCACGTTTGGTGCCCACCCGCTTGTAGTTACCGGAACCTCTCGAGAGCGAGTGGCGTCACTTGTCTCGTCACTTTCGGCTGAGAGCTTTGCGGTGTCCGGTGAGCCGACAGTTGACCTGGTGCGTGAGGGCGCACAACATGCACGGAACGCCGGGTGCGATGTCGTCATCTCGATCGGCGGGGGCAGCGCAATTGATGCCGGCAAAGCGATTGCCGCCATTGCCACCAACGGCGGCGACCCGCTCGAATTTCTCGAAGTCGTCGGAAGGGGTCGCGCGATTTCGGTCGCGCCACTGCCTTTCATTGCGGTGCCGACTACGGCCGGGACGGGCAGCGAAGTGACGCGCAACGCCGTGCTTGGATCAGCGGAGCACGGTGTGAAAGCGAGCCTGCGAAGCCCGCTGATGCTGCCGCGTGTCGCACTGGTCGATCCCGAGCTCACCTACGAGCTGCCGCGTGCGATCACCGCTTTCACCGGCCTTGATGCCCTCACGCAGCTCATCGAGCCGTATGTCAGCGCGCGCGCCAATCCACTGACGGATGGAATCTGCGTCGAGGGCATCGGGCTCGCTGCCAGCGCTCTTCGCCGTGTGTACCACAATGGCGCCGATCGTGAAGCACGCCGCGACATGGCGCTGGCCAGCCTGTTCGGGGGCCTGGCGCTGGCGAATGCCGGATTGGGTGTGGTCCACGGATTCGCCGCCCCGCTCGGAGGCTCGTGGAATGCTCCGCATGGAGCGCTGTGTGCGGCGCTGTTGCCTCACGGAATGGCGGCGAACATTGCAGCGTTGCGATCGCGCGCGCCGCAGCATCCCGCTCTCGAGCGCTACGCCGCGATCGCGCGCCTGCTTACCGGCAGGAATGACGCAAGAGCGGACGACGGCATTGCATGGGTACGCGCGCTTTGCGCCGATCTCAACGTTGCTGCACTGCGGGGCTGGGGAATCACTGAAGCTGATTTGCCCGGCGTCGTGGAGAAGGCCGCGCGTGCCAGCAGCATGCAGGCCAATCCGATTCCGCTCGCGCGCGAGGAATTGTTGGCGGTAGTAACGGCAGCGTGGTAACGGCGGGACTCGCGGAGCGCCAAGCTCCTTGGGCAGAATGCGCGCCAAGCGACAGAACGATTCAGTGAGGAAATTTGACGGGTTCTTGAAGCCCGCAATCAATCTTTCAACGTGACCCACTGTGCATTTTTTTGCGCCTTGATCACGAGCTCCGCAGCCAGCAGAGCTTCATCTGGGTTCTGCGCCATATGCGTGCGGTTCACAATGTCAGCTACGAACTGCGGCCCGAACGGCAATGGCATGGCGTTGCAATCGATGTACCGCGCCTGCTTGCCGTCCACCACAAAGAGGTTGTTGCCCTGATGGCTGACGGCAATGTTTGTATACTTGCGCAGCTCCATGTATCCTTCGGTGCCAAGAATGAACAGGCGGCCATCACCCCAAGTTCCCACACCATACGGAGTGAACCAGTCGAGACGAACATAGCCGAATCCGCGGTCGCCGCGCAGGACCATGTCGCCAAAATCCTGGAAATGCGGATGGTCGGGATGGCGCACATTCGCGATCTGCGACTCAACCACCTCGGCCTGCGTCGATCCCGTGTAAAAGAGAAATTGGTCCACCTGGTGCGAACCAATGTCACACAGGATGCCTCCATATTGCTCAGGATTCCAGAACCAGTCAGGCCGCCCGCTGCTGCCTCCGGCATCCCCGGCGCGCTGGAAAATCTGGTGCGGCGCAATGTTGATGGTCTGGATCACCTTGCCGATTGCGCCCTGCCGTACGAGTTCGCCCGCGTAGACGGCCGCCTTGACTTCGAGCAATTCGCTATAGAGGATCGCGTAGACCCGCTTGGTTTCGGCGATGGTTCTGCGCACATCGGAAAGCTGTTCGAGCGTGGTCATTCCCGGCTTGTCTGACAGGAAGTCTTTGCCGCGCTTCATGGCCCGCACGGCGATGCCTGCGCGCTCACTGGCAATTTGCGAGGTCAGGACAAGCTGCACCGAGGGGTCATCGAGAATTTCATCCTGCGTCTTGACGATCTTTGCATCGGGGAACCGCTTGCGGAATGCCGCCAGCTTGTCGTCTTCACCGCCCCAAGCAGCCACCAGTTCGCCGCCGCCACGCTGCACCGCACCGATCATGCCGTAGATGTGATCATGGCTCATGCCACACACGGCAAACTTGATGTGATACTTCGGCGCCTCTTCGGTCTGCGAGGGCTGCAAGGCATCTTCCACCACGGTGCTGGCTACGCCGCCGAGAGCCATCGCGCTTTCAGGCAATCCTGCAATCATTGCCGCAGATCCAAGCGAACCCACCAAACCTGCCTGCTTCAAAAATTCGCGCCGCTGTGTAAATGCTGCCATGGTTTCTCCTTTTTTGTTGATCAACGAAGCTTGAATGTTCCGGCATGCGGACCACACTTGGGCGGGACAAGTACCTGCCATAGTCGTTAATTCGCCCGCATCGGGTCTGCCGAGCCCAGGATCTATGCCAACTTCACGCAGGTTGATGATAACGGGCCGTGCTCAGAAGCGCGAGATTGTTGTTGAAAACCGGTAGCCCGAACGAAGATATTGTGTCTGGAACTTACCGTTGAGACAGGAAATCCTCATGACCCGTTACGGAATGATTATTGGCCTCAAGCCTGAAGCCGAGGAAAGATACAAGCAGTTTCATGCGGCTGTGTGGCCAGGCGTGCTCGAAATGATCCACGCCTGCAACATTCGCAATTACTCCATCTATCTGCACAACCACACGCTCTTCAGCTACTTCGAATACCACGGGACCGACTTCGCCGCTGATACGGCTCG
>OKRB01000004.1:5448-26970 GCA_900290245.1 Candidatus Sulfuritelmatomonas gaucii
TCGGATGGCCGCCGATAGAACCACGCAAGATTGGTGGGCAGTGATGATGCCCATGCAGAACGCGCTGCCTGATCGCAAGGACGGCGAGTGGTGGACAACGATGGAAGAGGTCTTCCACCTAGATTAGGCGGGCAAGCCGGAAGGCGCGCGACGATTTCTTGCAGATCGTTGGCGCATTCTCTGGATTGCGCTCTGCGAAAATAGAATTTCATGCTTTCGCTGCAACAAGCCGGCAAGCGATTTGGCCCGCGGGTTCTCTTTCTTGAGGCCGACTGGCTCATTCGCCACGACGAAAAAACCGCGCTGGTTGGGACCAACGGCACAGGCAAGTCCACATTGATGAAGATCCTGGCCGGCCTGGAAACGCTCGATTACGGTTCGCTTGACCAGACGCGGGGCATCAGTATCGGCTACCTGCCACAGGAGGGCCTGGAGCTTGCGGGGCGTACAGTGTTCGAAGAGTGCCTGACTGTCTTCGACGAGTTGCGCGAAATGCAGCATGAGATCGAGTGGCTCACCGGGCAGCTGGCCGAACTGAATCACGAAAGCCCGGAGTACCAGGCTGCAGCCGAGCGATACTCCATGCTGCAGGACCGGTTTCACTCGCTCGATGGCTACGCGCTCGACGCACAGGTAGGGAGCGTGCTCACCGGCCTGGGCTTCGGCAAGGAGGATTGGGCGCGCCGGACGAGCGAGTTCAGCGGCGGTTGGCAGATGCGCATCGCGCTGGGCAAACTTCTGCTCGCCAAGCCCAATTTGCTGCTTCTCGACGAACCCACCAACCACCTCGACCTGGAATCGCGCAACTGGCTTGAGGACTATCTAAATGATTATCCGTTCGGCTACATCCTCATCTCGCACGACCGCTATTTTCTCGATGTCACCATCGACCGTACCGTGGAGATCTGGAACAAGCGCCTGACAATCTACCAGGGGAATTACACGAAATACCTGAAGCAGAAGGATGAGCGCCGCGAGCAGCTCATGGCCGCGTATCGCAACCAGAGCGAGCGTATTGAGCACCTCGAGGCCTTCATCAATCGTTTCCGCTACCAGGCGACGAAAGCCAAGCAGGTGCAATCACGGATCAAGGAACTGGAAAAAATCGAGCGCATTGAGGTCCCCGAGGAGGAGCCGGTCATTCACTTCAAATTTCCTCAGCCACCGCCATCGGGACGCATGGTCGCCGAGGCCGAGGGACTTGCGAAGAGCTACGGATGCAAACAGGTGTTCACCGGCGCGCGCTTCACCATCGATCGTGGTGACCGCGTGGCCCTTGTTGGCGTCAATGGGGCGGGGAAGTCGACACTCATCAAGCTGCTCACCGGCGCTGAGCTGCCGACGGTCGGTACGATCCGCCTGGGACACAATGTTGTCGCCGAATACTTCGCGCAGGATCAGTACAAAGTGCTCGATCCCGAAGCGCGCATGCTCGACGACATCAGCCGCACCGCGCTGCGGATTCCTGAGGTCACGCTGCGCTCGCTGCTGGGCTGCTTTCTCTTTTCCGGCGACGACGTGTTCAAGCCGCTCGGCGTGCTGTCAGGGGGCGAACGCAACCGCTACGCTTTGGCGCGAATTCTCGTCTCTCCGGCCAACTTTCTGCTGCTCGACGAGCCAACCAATCACCTGGATATGCGCGCAAAAGATGTGCTGCTCGACGCGTTGGCGAGCTACGGCGGCACCGTGATTTTTGTCTCGCACGATCGCTACTTCATCGACCGCCTGGCCACGCGTGTGCTGGAAATCGAGAACGGTGCGATCACTTCGTACGAAGGAGATTACGAGGACTACCTTCGCAGGAGGGAAGCGCAGGCGGCTGGAGCCCTGGCGATTGAGCCCGAACGGCCCTTCACGGGAAAAGCCGCGACTGCTGGAGCAACTATCATCATCGAAGGCGGCTTCGAGGAGATTAATGGCGCCGCAACGTCTGCGGCGCCTCGCACCCGCCGCTTGAATCCCATCAAGCAGAAGCAAATGGAAGACCGGTGCGCATTTCTCGAGGAAGAGATTCCACGGGTGGAGTCCGCGATTGCGCACACTGAAGAGCAACTCGGCATCTACGTTTCTTCCGCCGAAACGCAGCGCCTCACTGCGCTGGCCGAGGAACTGCGAGCGCAGTTGGCCGCGCTTACCACCGAATGGGAAGAGCTGATGGCGCAGCTCGAAGTCTGAGGTTTGGCATCGAACGCAAACTTCGCATACGATCGGAATCATGAGCAGCAAAAGAACGAAATCCCGGTGCACCTGGGCAGAGAGCGATCCACTTCTCCGCGATTACCACGACTCCGAGTGGGGCGTGCCCGAGCGCGACAGCCGCGTGCTCTGGGAACTTCTCATGCTCGAAGGATTCCAGGCTGGCCTCGCCTGGATCACGGTGCTGCGCAAGCGCGACGCCTTCCGCAAAGCCTTCAAAGATTTCGACCCATCAAAAGTCGCCCGCTTCAAGGAAAGAGATGTCGAACGCTTGCTGCAGAATCCCGGCATCATTCGCTCGCGCGCGAAGATTGAAGCGACCATCGGGGCCGCCCGCATCTACCTCGAGATGCAGAAAACGGGCGAAGACTTCGCCGGTTTTCTCTGGGCCATCGTGGGCGGCAAGCCCATCCGGACTCAAGGCCCCCTCCCTGCACAAACGCCGCTCGCCGTCGAAATGTCGAAGCAACTCAAGAAGCGCGGCTTCAAATTTGTCGGCCCTGTGATCGTCTACGCTTTTATGCAGGCCTCCGGCATGGTGAACGACCACAGCCCCACTTGCTTCCGTCGCAACACCATCGGCCGCAAATAGCCTGTTGGCTACTTCACCTTATGCCCTTGCCACACGTATTCAAGGGCCTCGGGCAGTGTTTGCTCGCGCACGCTGCGATCCACATGACCGGCGTTGCGGGCAAAGACGAATTGATAAGTGTAGTGTCTATGAGCGAGCACCTGCGCCATGCGCTCGTTAGCCAGCACCCAGTCGTGCATGCCGTCACGCATCGTGTTGGGGTTGAGAAGATCGCGGTCGCTTACCTCGAGCCACAAGCGAAGGGGCTTGCGCGCGCTGTGCGGAATTAATTGCGCATGAAATCCCCATGCGCCGTCCGGCGTCTCCGGGCTCCACGGCCACTGCTGATTCACGTAAGTGCCGGAGTACGTGAGTACACGGTGATACCACTCGGGGTGGTACCACGCCATGGCCAGCGCGCAGGAACCGCCAGAACTGTTGCCGGTCACCGTGCGTCCATCGGGATCGCCTGTCAGTTTCACATGCGCATGACTTTCCGCAGCAGGCAGCACTTCGTACTCCACAAATTCCGCATATCTTCCTGACATGGTGTCGTACTCCAGGCCGCGCTCGCTGCCCTGCGCGTCGCTGCCGCCGTTTCCGATGGAGATGGCAACGATCGACGGCAGCTTATGCTCGGCGATCAAAGCGTCCAAAGCTGCAAAGAGCAAGCGATCGGGACCGTCTGCGCCGACAATGAAGGGCGCTTCGCTGCCCGGAATGTAATTCTTCGGCACGTAAACGGCAACCTTGCGAACATACGGCTGCGGATGCGTCCCGACGCCGAGAAGCCGGGCCGAGTTGTCGGGATCGGGCGTGGGGTGGGAGTCTGGATCGCGCGCGATACCTGGGAAATATTTGCTGTCTTCGGAGCTCATCGTGAATTCCACGACGTTCCCATCGAGCGGCCGATTCGGATCGGCCAGCTCAGGCGCGGGCGTGTGCGTCGGCCCAATGATGAAGTTGCCGTTTTTCATTGGCGAAGGAGAAGAGCCGTCCGGCAGTTCTGCCGCTGTCACGTATCCCGGCGTGTGCGGATCGCGGGTGGGCATGGGCGGGCGTGGAGCGTGCCCGGCTGTCGTGGGCTGTGCAGCAGGCGTTGTGCCTGCCTGGCTGTAGACGGACTGCACAACGGCAAGGATGCAAGCAACAGCCACGGGGATGAGGCGGCCAGGTTTTGACATGCAGTCATTTTGCTCCATGGGCCGCAAGCAGCGAAAGAGCGATCTTCGAGACAGAGGGTCAAATCCGTCGTGCATAATCAAATCACGATGGCTCTTTTGTGGAATCCCGAGAGCTGGACGCAACGACTGGCCGAGCTCGAAGCGCAAACCGGCGACCTGAAAGAGGCGCCGTTGCGCCGCGACGTGCGGTCACTGGGCACGCTGCTGGGAGCAGTGCTGCGCGAGCAGGCCGGCGAAGATTTATTTGCTCAAGTGGAGGCGCTGCGCCAGGGCACCATTCGCCGCCGGGATGCCGACGCGCAAGGCCGTGCCGACGAAGCTTCGCGCCACGCCGCCGCGGCGATGGGACTCGTCCATTCGCTTCCCGTTGAACGCGCCATCCTGCTCACGCGGGCGTTTGCCTTTTACTTTGAGCTCATCAACCTCGCCGAGACGAACCATCGCAAACGCCGTCGCGTCGCATTGCGACTGAGCGGGCAGGCCGGCCGCCAGCGCGGCTCGCTGGAGGGCACCTTCAGCGAAATGCGGCGCGTGGGCATCGGGCCGGATGAAGCATTGAACTGGCTCAGGCGCGTCCTCATCGTGCCCGTTTTCACCGCGCACCCGACTGAGGCGGCGCGCCGCACCGTCATGTTCAAGCGCCGGCGCATCGGCGAGTTTCTTGAGGCGCTCGACCGCATTCCGCTCCCAGAGCAGGATCTGGGGCGACTTGAAGAGTTAGTACTGGCAGAGATCACGAGCCTTTGGCAGACCGACGAGGTGCGCTCGCGGCGTCCTACCGTTTTTGACGAGATCAAGATGGGGCTCGACTATTACGACGTTTCCATCTTCGATACGTTGCCCGAGCTTTACCGCGAAATCTCGGCGGCCCTTCGCGCAGCCTATGGAATTGAGCTCGAAGCGCTCGAACTGCCGCTGGTTTTGCGTTTCGGCTCCTGGATCGGCGGCGATCGCGACGGCAATCCCTTCGTCACGCCGGAGGTCACCCGCGTCGCGCTTCACCTTGCGCGCGGACATCTGCTTCTTTATTACCAGCGCCGGCTCGATTTGATCATCGACCTGCTCACCACCAGCGCTCAGCAGCGGACAGTGAGCGAGGCATTGCTTGAGCGCCTTCGTGCCTACGTGGCGCAGGTGCACACGCCCGAATCGCAGGTCTTCGGCTCGCAATATGAGTTCGAGTACTATCGCCGCTTCGTCATCTGTCTCAAGGCGCGCATCGAGCGAACGTTAGCGGAAGCTGGAGAAATTCACACGCCGGGAGGCGCTGCTCTTCCGGTAACGCCATTTACGCTTGCTCGCAGCCACGACAAGCTCACCCAGGCGCTGCCTGCTTACTGTTCAGTCCAGGACTTTCTCGACGACCTGGATGTTTTGCGCGGCTCGCTCGCGGCCAACAACGGAATCCGCATTGCGCGCACGCTCATCGATCCGCTCATCCTACAAGTGCGCACCTTCGGCCTGCATCTCCACACACTCGATATTCGCCAGCATGCGCGCGTTCACGCCGCAGCCCTGCGCGAAGCCATCAGCGACACCATCGCACCTTCGTTGGCAAGCGGGCTCTCGGCAGAAACTGCAAACGTGCTCGAGACCTTTCGCGTGGTCTCCGAAGTCAAAGCGGGTTGTTCACCCGAGTCGATTCGCCAGTATGTGATCAGTGGCGCGTCGACGGTTGAGGATGTTCTGGCCGTCATTCGCCTGGCGCGGCTGGGCGGCATCAAGGTGGAGGGCGCGGGCGAGGATCCCGGCCTCGATCCGGGACTCATGCCAGTACCACTTTTCGAGTCCATTGAAGATTTGCGCAACGCGCCCGCCGTTTGCCGCGAGCTTTTTGGCCGGGCCGACTACCGCAAGCTCCTCGAATCCTGGGGGAACTGGCAGGAGATCATGCTCGGTTACTCGGACTCAAACAAAGACGGCGGCATGTTGACATCAACGTGGGAGATCTTTCGGGCGCATCGCGACCTCCACGTCGTTGCGCGCGAATCAGGCATCAAGCTGCGCATCTTTCATGGCCGTGGCGGCACCGTGGGGCGCGGCGGCGGCCCTACGCATCGCTCCATCTTCGCCCAGCCAATCGACGCATTCGACGGCCAACTGCGCATCACCGAGCAGGGCGAGGTTCTCAACTTCAAATACGCCGACGAGGTGCTTGCCGAGCGCAACCTCGAACTGATGATTGCCGCCTCGCTCGATGCGCTGGCACGGCCCAATGCCCGCGATCCTGAGGGTCACTTTACCGGCGTCCTCAAACCCGAATGGGAGGCCGCGCTCGACGAGCTGTCAGCCGTCGCTTACGGCTTTTACCGCGAGCATATTCTTGAAGACGCCGGCGTTCTCACTTACTTTGAGCAGAGCACGCCAGTGAGCGAGCTCGAGAACGCCAAGATCGGATCGCGCCCCGCGCGCCGCAACGATTCACCCAAGCTCACTGACCTGCGCGCCATTCCCTGGGTCTTCGGCTGGACGCAGTCACGGCTGCTGGTTCCGGCATGGTTCGGAGTGGGCTATGCCATCGACCAGTTCTTTGCCCAACCCGGGGCTCTGGAATTGCTGCAAACCATGGCTCAGGAATTTCCGCTATTCATCGATCTTTTGCGCAACGTGGAGATGGCGTTGGGCAAGGCTGACCTGGGAACCGCCCGCCTCTATTCCACTCTCGTGACCGACGAAAGGCTGCGCGAACGCATCTACGACCTCTTCGAAGCCGAGTTTCATCGAACCGTGCGCGTTCTTCTCGCGGTGACGCGACAAAAGGAGCTGCTCGAAACTAACCAGGTGCTCGCGCACTCCATCAAGCTGCGCAATCCTTATGTCGATCCCATGCACTTTATCCAAGTGGATATGCTGCGCCGCAAGCGCGCCGGCGAAAACATACCCGACGTGAACCGCGCCATTGCGGCGACGATCAACGGCATTTCGGCGGGGCTCAGAAACACTGGTTGAGACAGACTCGCGCCTTTTCTTCGCCCTGCTCGAAAATCGGAATGGGTTCTGGTTCGCGTTGCTATCCCTGCAAGGGCCAATCAAGCCAGGAATCGAATGCCCCTTGCCATCCCTGGCCAACGGGTCTACCCTATTTTCATGCATCGATGTCGCTAACACCGTCCTGGTGCCAGCTCCGATGCTGCTGTGCGCGTGGTCGCGCGCCTTTTCCTACTGACAAGCTGCACCATCCCCAAGAATCCGTTCCAAAAAACGAAAAGGGTCGTTGACCCTGGAAAAAGGAGATCATTATGGCGCGCATCGCCGCGAATGTTACTGAATTGATTGGCCGCACTCCCCTTGTGCGGTTGAACCGAGTGGCAGCCGGTCTTCCGGCTACCGTTGTCGCCAAACTGGAAAGCCAGAACCCCGCATCGAGCGTCAAGGACCGCATCGGGTTCGCCATGATCGAGGCTGCCGAGAAGGCAGGCAAGATTACTCCGGGCAAAACTGTGCTCATCGAACCCACGAGCGGAAACACCGGCATCGCATTGGCGTTTGTCGCGGCAGTGAAGGGCTACCGGCTTATCCTCACCATGCCGGAAACGATGAGCCTCGAGCGGCGCGTCACGCTGCTGGCCTATGGTGCGGAGATCGTGCTCACTCCCGGCCCCAACGGCATGAAGGGAGCCATCGCCAAGGCCAACGAGATCCTGGAAAAGACTCCGAATGGCTACATCCTGCAGCAATTTGACAATCCAGCCAACCCCGCGATTCACCTCAAGACCACCGGGCCGGAAATCTGGGACGATACGGACGGCCAGGTGGACATTCTCATCTCCGGCGTGGGCACAGGCGGCACCATCACTGGCGTGTCGCACTACATCAAGCCCAAGAAGCCGTCGTTCAAGGCTATCGCCGTTGAGCCGGCCGACAGTGCGGTGCTCTCCGGCGGCAAGCCTGGCCCACACAAGATTCAGGGGCTGGGCGCCGGCTTCATTCCCAGCATTCTCGATACGAAGCAGATCGACGAGGTGGTGCAGGTCACCAACGACGAGTCGGTGGAGATGGCGCGCCGCCTGGCGAAGGAGGAGGGGCTCTTTGTCGGGATCAGTTCCGGTGCGGCCGTCGCAGCTGCGCTCAAGGTAGCCGCGCGGCCTGAGAACAAGGGGAAGCTGATCGTTGCCGTGCTGCCCGACTTCGGCGAACGTTATCTGTCGAGTATTCTGTTCGAACCGCTCCGCCAGCAGGCGCTGGCTTTGCAGCCGGAGCCGATTGCTGTGCTGGCGTAAGAAAGGCAGGGGGCAAGGGAACGAGGGAACAAGAGACCAAGGAACCGTTCGCTTCAAATGAGCGTGCAGGTTCGTGGCTTTCTGTTTTCTTGTTCCCTCGTTCCCTTGTACCCTATGTCTTGGTTTGGTCGAATTCGCGATGACATTCAGTCCGTGATGGAGCGCGATCCCGCTGCGCGCACGCGGCTTGAGGTCCTGCTCTGTTATCCGGGGCTCTGGGCGGTCTGGATTCATCGCATTTCGCACTGGATGTGGCGTCACCGGTTGCGGCTGCCTGCGCGCATGCTCTCGCAAGTGGCCCGATTCTACACGGGAGTTGATATTCATCCCGGCGCGCTCATTGGCCGCCGTCTTTTCATTGATCACGCCACGGGCGTTGTGATCGGTGAGACGGCCATTGTGGGCAGCGACGTCACCATGTATCAGGGAGTTACGCTGGGCGGTACGGGAAAGGGACATGGAAAGCGTCACCCCACCATCTGCGACGGCGTCTTCATCGGCAATAACGCAAACATTCTGGGCAACGTGACCGTGGGTGAAAATTCACGTGTCGGCGCGGGCTCGGTAGTTCTTTCGGATGTGCCGCCAAACTCCACGGTTGTCGGCGTGCCGGCTCACATCGTCTACCGCAACGGCCAGCGTGTACTCATCACCGATCCACACGATGTGAAGGATCCCCTCTCTGACGCGCTCATCGCGCTTTCCGCGCGCGTGCAGGAGCTTGAAGAACGCCTCGGCGCGCACGAGCACTGGACCAAGCCCTTTGAAGATGAAGAGGCCGAACGCGAGGCCTATCACGTTGAGCTGGAGCGGATGCGCGTTTATGTCTCTATGGGCGAAGGCATCTGAGGGTCGCGACACCGCGAATGGTTGAGACGGGACCAATCTCTTGAGCCGCAGCGAGCTAGGCGATCTCTTCAGAGAAGCGGGCGCGTAAAACACGCCGGAGGACTTTGCCGGTGTGATTCTGCGGCAAGCCGCCTGGATCGAGAATCCAAATACGCCGCGGAGCTTTGTACGGCGCGAGATGCTTCTGGCACCACTCCAGTAGATCTCTTTCATCGACAGGCGCGCCAGGCAGCAATTCAACCGCGGCGGCCGGAAATTCACCCTTCTCTTTGTGGGGCAGGCCAAAAGCGACGGCGCGAGCCACTGCAGGATGCGCCATGATCGTCTCTTCCAGTTCGCGCACGTAGACCGAGTATCCACCCGACTTGATGACGTCTTTAATGCGTCCAACCAGCCGCACGAAGCCAAAGCGGTTGCGTATCGCCAAGTCCCCGGTGCGCAACCATCCGTCGCTGGTGAGCAGCCCCTCACTTCTGTCTTGATCTTTCCAATAATGCGGTGTCAGGCCGCGGCGCATGATCTGGCACTCGCCCGCAGCGCCGGCGCGCAAGCTTCGGCCGGTCTCGTCCGCTACGCGAATGCGAAATGGCGGAACAGGAACGCAATATTGGGCGCTGCCGGGTAACAGGGACAATTCAATACCGATCATGGCGAGGCCGCCGAGTTCAACCATACCGTAGCCATTCAAAAGCACCGGTGGAACGCGCCGCCCGCCCGGCAACCGCATCAGTGCGCCGAAGTTTCGCAGGCGCTGACGAACTTCATCCGGTAAGTGATCGCTGGCCGAGAGCCAAAGGCGGATGGTGGCCAATTGCTCTGGATTCGGATCGCTGTTGATCAACCGTGCAAGCATTGCCGGAACACCGACGATGGCCGTTACTTTCCATCGCTCAACCAGGTCAAGCGCAGCCTGCACATCGAATCGCTCAAGAAAACATCCGCGAATCCCTGCCATCAGCCCGTAAAGAGCGATGCTGACCGCCATGATGTGCGACCAGGGCAGCGCGACAAGTGCCAGATCCTTCGGGCCCAGGAACAACCCGGCAACGACTGTTAGCGCCCGGCCCCCGAGCAATGCATTGCTTGAGAGAGCAGCTCCCTTCGGGAATCCGCTTGTACCGGATGTGTGGAAGACCGCAACGGTAGCTGAAGGATCGATGGTGAACGGAGGCAGTGCGGCGCCGTCATAAGTTGCGCGTTGGAAGCCGTCCAGGGTTTCCAGCTCGTCGTCCGCCTGAATCCAGGTGCGCACATTCAGTTCGCTGCGATCCACAATGTGGCGCTCGAATACGGCTTTGTCTGTGACGAGAATTTCAGTGCCGCTGTCGCCAAGAATCCGGCGCACCTCACTGAGTGAGAGCATGGGATTGAGTGGCACCGCAATGCCGCCGGCGCGAATGACCGCCAAAAACCAGTGGAAGCAGCATTGATGGTTGGTACGATAAATGGCAACTGGCTCACCGGGGCGAAGCATGATGGTGCGACGAAGGAAGGCATCGATGCCGCAGATCCTGCCATGGAGTTCCGAGAGACGAAAAGGTCCGTTTTCCTCCAGAGAGACCTCGCAATCTCCTTTTCTGCGTAGCAATTCGTCCACCAGGTTGGCGACGGTGACATTGCGGTCTCGCGCGAATTGAAAACGCCGGGTCAGGTTCATTGTGCTGGAATCGCTTTGCGCCCCCAGTTGCTGGCCACGCAGTAATGGAACAACCGGTCAAGGTAGTCCATGACCTGCGGCGGACAGATGCCTGCGGGCCCGAGCAATCGCTCGGCGTTTGTTGTGTCAAATTGCATGCGCATGGAGAAGTAGTCGCGGTAAGAGCGGCCGTCTACAAGCACCCGGCGCTTGCGACCCCACAGCATAAGAAACAGCAGCGGCCGGATCGCGGCAAAGAAGACCTTGGGATCAACATAGCGCGGCTCGCGGCCTTGAAAGTACTCCATCGCCCGGTGCGCAATCTGCTGGATGGTGGCACTGCCGCGCGGCCCGGCGCAAAGATGAAACGTGCCGCCGATTGCGTTCTGATCGAAGGCAAGATGCGCAACGGCGCGTGTCACAAAATCCACCGGCACGATATCCAGCACCGCATCCGGATACCCGGGAACGGTGCGCCACAGGCGACGTGCATAGATCTTCAGCGGCCAGTACATCATCTTGAAGCTGGAGGTCACGCCGGTGCGGGAATCGCCGACGATGATACTTGGACGAAGGATGATGGCGGGAAGTGAGCCGCCTCTCGACCTTACGAGCGCCTCCGCTTCAGCCTTTGTTTGCTCGTAGGTATTGCGATAGCCCGGGCCTGTGTCAAGCTCGCCTTCGCGAACCAGCCCCGTTCGCAGCCCCGCTACATAGGCGGTGCCGACATACGAAAAGCTGCGGACGCGCGGCATCGAGGCGGCGAAATCGAGGACACGGCGCGTTCCCTCCACATTCATCTGCCGCGCTTCCTCAAGCGAATGATCGAAGCGCACCGTTGCCGCAGAGTGAATCACGCGCGTCGATTCTGAGCGGAGAATCTGATAATCCTCAGCACTCAGCCCGCAATTTTCCAAGCTTACGTCGCCGGAATAGACTTGAACACGCGCCCGCGCAGAATCAGGAATTAGGGTTTCGGCGCGTTGTTGCACGGTTTGGCCCGGCCGCGGCCGGATGATGAGCGCCAGTCTTGCCGACGTATGCCGATCGAGCAACTCGCGCACCAGTTGCGACCCGACGAACCCCGTCGCGCCTGTGATCAGGATGAGTTCATCGTTTGGCATGCGCAAATCGACCCAGAGGACTTCAAATCGCGCAGATTCCGCTGGCCCTGCGCGT
Organism: Candidatus Sulfuritelmatomonas gaucii; assembly: GCA_900290245.1. Taxonomy (GTDB): domain Bacteria; phylum Acidobacteriota; class Terriglobia; order Terriglobales; family Acidobacteriaceae; genus Telmatobacter; species Telmatobacter gaucii. Next base: position 17,284 of record OKRB01000004.1, read on the forward strand.
CCCGTGGCACCATTGATTCTCGAAAAATTATACCGCAGTCACGCGCGATTGCGATGCGGAATCGAGCAGGCTCGTAGAATCAAAAGAGCAGTGCACTCGCATGCCAAAGCACAGCGCAGGATTGCTGCTCTACCGCCGGAAAGATCGCGAAATAGAAGTCTTTCTCGTTCATCCGGGCGGGCCGCTGTGGGCAAACAAGGACCTCGGGGCGTGGTCAGTCCCCAAAGGCGAGCATTCAGCGGATGAAGATCCACTGGATGCAGCCCGGCGCGAATTCAAGGAAGAGACGGGGTTCCCGGTCGACGGAGAGTTCGTCGAGTTGGGCACCGTTCGCCAGGCTGGAGGGAAATTGCTTTCAGCCTGGGCGCTTGAGGGGGACTGCGACCCGGCCAAACTTTCGAGCAATCACTGCCGGATGCAATGGCCGCCTCGCTCGGACCGGATGATTGACTTTCCAGAAGTGGATCGCGGCGCGTGGTTCACCTTGGGTGAAGCCCGCGATCACATTCTCTTGAGCCAAAGGCCGCTCCTCGACCGCCTTCAAAAGGAACTCGGCTCCGCGCATCAGCCTTAACGGCGACTTCGCGCCGTGCAGTCGGCCCACACTGAGTCGATGTTAATGCACATCAACTGAGCGATCGTTCTCGTATTGCATGATGTGGAAGTACGCCTCCCATCCGCTCCACGAGGCCGGCGCCGGCAGCTTGGCCATGGGATCTTTCAGGTGATTGGCATAATACTGCACCAGTTCGTGCGTGCGATACACGCCGGTGAGCCAGTCGCCGCGATACCAGTTTTTCCACTTGCCATATTCGGCCGTGTGCATTGACGCCTGGATTTCGTCAAGTTCCCTCAGCGCGTCGGCTGCCCCCGCCTCCGCCTTTGCGGCGTCGCCGGCGTTCTCATCTTTCATTGATTGCGCCACGTCAAGCAGCATGCGGTTGCTGTTGCGGTTGATGGTAATCATCGTCAGCATTTCTGCCTGGTAGTAGTCGCGACGTGTTGGATCGACGGTGCTTTCCGCGGCTACAGCGTCCTTCCACACCGCATCCCAGCGCGGCTGGGCATCGGTGCACTCCTTGATGTCGCGATCGAGAAACGCTGCACGCTGCTCTGCGTTCAGCACGAAGAATCCCGCACGCGGCTGTGTCCACTTGGGCGATTGGCTTGGGACATTGATCACCTGGTGGCCGCTCAGGTAGTCGAGCAGGATGCGGCGCGCTTCGCTGTGGTAGTGCTGATCTCCGACAACCAGCGGGACGTTACTGTAGCGCGGCGGAGGTGGCGGAGTATTGCCGGCCGAGGTCATGCGGGGCGGTCCAAACGACGGGCGCGGCGCCGGCGCGGCGAAGTATTCTTTGTAGACTTTGGCAAGCGTATCGGCCGACCTGGCGCCATATTCTTCGGTCGCCCACTTCTTGTAAAAGGCCATATCGGCGCCACCCTGAGGATCGGTCGGGCCGCCGGTTGTTTCAGGAACGCCTCCCCAGGCCATTTCCATCACGGCGCGCGTGGTCATGGCGACGGGACGTTCGTCGCTGGTGTTGACAAGGAAATACGAAGTCGCGCCGGCTTTGATGTACCGGCCGATCTCCGATTGAATGATCGAGACCGGCACCATCTCCGAGAGTTGGTTGGCCTGGCCGTTCATCATCGCCACGTGGAAGTACATGCCCTGGCCCGGGCCGACCTTGCCGCCGTCCTGCATATCGCCGTAGCCGGTGTCGGCCCACACCAGCGAAACCTCTGGCGGAATCTTCAGGTACCCCTCCTGCACCAGGCGCGCGCCCTCCTGCCAAAGGTCGGTGACGAACTGCGCGTTCGGATACTTCGCACGCACGATCTTCATCTGCTCTGTGATGGCTTCGCTGATGCGCTGGCCGAGCAGAGGATCGTTGTTGCGCACGCTCTCGTCCAATGATGCATAGCTCGAGTCCGACAATCCACGCAGCCCCACGCTCCACAAGACCTCCTCGTCCGGCTTGTACAAAGCCACCGCGTCCTTCCACGCCTGCTCCAGAATCTCGGGATGCGTGGAGAAGTTGTAGGGCACACCTTCAGGCCAGCGCGCCACATTCACGCCCAGAGGAATGGCATGGTGCTGGTTGATGATCAAGCCACGCTCTGCGGCCGCCTGCACCTGCGCGTCGTCTGGAAAAATCCAAGTGCCCGGCACCACCATATTGCCCTTCAACCGCAGGGTGGTCTCAAACACCATATCCCAGGTCGAGAGCGCGATGCCTGTTTGCTCGCCCTTCTTTGGCACCACCCAACCTGTCAGCAGATCTTCGTCGTTGGTAAAGAAGCCGCGGTATTTGAAGACGGGGCTCGGATAGTTGTGTGTGAAGTCTGCGGGCAAAGTGATCGATGAGCGTTTCGCCGGCTGCTTGTCGGTCCACAGATACATTGGGTCCACGCCAAGGATCTTCTGCGAGAACTCGTAGATCGCGTAGATCGTGCCGCGCATGTCGGTGCCGGTGAGGCAGGCGATTTGACGGTGCGTGGGGCCGACGCCTGCGCCGGCGATCGAAAACGCGAAGGCCTCGCGATTGGTCGTGGAGGCGCAGTCGGTACCGGCGGGAAGATTCTTGCGCTGCGCAATGAGGATTGTGACCGGCCCAGCCTCGCTTAAATTTGTCACGAGCTTTGGCTCGCTACCGAAGACCTTGGCGAAGTCGTGACGCAGATCCTGGGTTGCTCTTTTCACGGGGTCCGGTTCCTGCGCGCTCTCCACGATGGTTACGGACGAATTGAGGACGATGGGTTTCGCTTGCGCTGAAGCGGGCGAAGCCGGCGCAAGGAAACCGAGTGCGGCCAGAAGAGGAAGCGAAGATGCATAGGATGGCAGGAAGCGTGGTAGTCGCATATGAGCCTCGTGTTCATGGAGCGGAATTAAGGAGTTACTTCGCGCCACGAATTATACATGCGATCCCCAATTCGACGATGTCGTTCTTAACGTTGTTCCCATTGCCCCGGATGCTACAGTGGACTCGTTTCCTGTTTCGCCATGGCGATTTGCTCGTTGCCCGGTTTTCGCGCGTTCTTCGTTTTGTTGTTTGCGCTCTCCAGCGCTGCCCACGCGGCTTCGCGCATCGAGGCCGCGCCAGTCCCACCGGAGATGCAGGACGGTTTCTTCGCCGTCACGGTGAACAATCAGCGCGTCGACGTGGCGCATGCCGCGTCACACTACGATTTCGTCAGCTTCGACACCACAGGCCCGGTCGACGTCTCCATCACTGCGGCCGACCCCAGTTTCTGGGACCGCGGCGTCGATATCGAACCGTGGCGCCTGGGTCTCCGCGCCACGCATCCCGCAGGCGAACCACAGACCATCCGCTTTCGTCTGCCCGGTCCCGTGAAGATTTCCATCTCGCGTCCCGGTGACTTCCTCAACCAGGCTCGCATGCTGTTTATCTTTGCCGGATCGCCGCCGTCTCCACCGCCCTCCGGCGCGAACGTCACCATTGTGCCCGCGGGTCTGCACCGCGAAAGCCTCAATCCCAAGAGCGGTGACACCGTCTATTTTGCGCCGGGCGCTTTCATTTTCGGCAGCTTGAATCTTTGGCAGGTCGAGAATGTGCGGGTGCTGGGCCGGGGAACGATCGTCTATGACGGTCCGCAGAATCCGAAGGGCGACGAGGGTTGGATGCAGAAGCCCGATTGGCACTGCATTGTCGGGTACCAGGCGCGCAACGTCGAAATCGACGGGCTCACCTGCTTCATTCGCTCGCGCACCTGGTCCATCCAGATGAAAGATTCGACTGGATTTCGCTATGACGACTTGCGCGTACTCGGCGGCAATCCCGATAACGCCAACCAGGACGGCATGGATTGGCTGGGCGGCGGCGACACGGTGGTGAACCACTCGTTTTTCCGTTCATCAGACGATGACCTGGCCATGGAAGGCAACTGGGACGGCTATACCGATGCCGACATGCTGCGGCCCGGCGCCGATGTCGACAACATTCTCGTCGAAAACAGCGAATTCTCTACGAGCATCTCGAACGTCGTGCGCCTGGGGTGGCCAAGAAAAATCTTCAACTCGCGCGACTTCACACTTCGCGACTCCGACATTCTGCACGGAGGCATCGGAGCATGCGGCCAGACCTTCGGGTTGCTGGGATTTTGGGGCGCGAACGGCGCCAAAGGCGATCACTCCGGCGTTACGTTCGAGAATCTTCTCGTCGATGACTGGTATTCGTTCTTGCAGATCGAGCAGGAGCAGCCTTCACTGCATGGATTCACCTTCCGCAACATCTGGGCGCTCGATCAACCGCCGCTCGCGGCGTCAACCATCACCGGCGATGTGAGCAATGTGACGTTTGACAATGTGAAGTATGGGCAAACGCGCGTCACCAGCGACGCGCAGATTCCGCTTGTGGTTTCAGGCGGTGCGCCGGAGCCCAAGTTTGCGCCTGCGCCCGCGCTCGTCGCGACATTCAGCGTTGATCCGGCAGTATTTGCGCCGCGGGAAAAAGTCATGCTCACCGCAAAGCCTATGGCCGGCGCGCATTATTCGTGGCTTTTTGGTGACGGAACGACGGCTTATGGCCGCAGCGTTCGTCATCGCTTTCCTGATGCGCTGGGAACCGAGCTCGAGGGAAGAAACGGCGCGGGCCGCTTCCGTGTTCTGCTGCATGTGACCGATAAGGCTGGTCATCAGGATTGGGCGGCGCAGGGAGTTGTGGCCGTTGCGCAATGGCACGACGCGGTAAGTGAAGTGAAGACAAGAGCTTCGGGACTGGAGTGGAAGATCTATGCGGGGGGGTGGATTGACTTGCCTGATTTCTCCGCGATGCAGCCGGTGCTTACCGGGGACTCGCCGAATCTTGCGGCAAACGCGCAGGGGTTCACGCGCTATGCGACTGTGTGGGATGGGTTTATCAAGATTGCTGCGGATGGGGGCTACACGTTTCACCTGATCGATCGCGACGGCGCGCGGCTGGTGATCGACGGGATGGAAGTGGCGAAGACGGGGCCGCCGTTTGCGCAGGTGTGCGGCTCGCCGGGCAACGCGCTGCGCTACGATCGCGGATCGATGGGGCTGCGGGCTGGACTGCATGCGGTTCATATTGAGGCGCTTAACACGACGAGCGAGGGCGCGCCGCGGTTGATGTGGGAAGGGCCGGGAGTGGCGATGGCCGAGGTGCCGGACGGGGCGTATTGGCACTGAGAAGCGAGGGATCAGGGGTCAGGGATCAGGGTTCAGGGTTCAAGGACTTGGGACCAGAGACTCGAGGCTCGGGACAGATGTGCGCGCACTACTTTTTGTGCAGCTTTACGGCCTGGAGGCTGTAAAGTGCCTCGAATCATCGCAAATGTTCGCTCAAGCGGTGCGTTGCACACGTGAAACGTTCGCGGAATTGGTTACATTTGGGGCCAAAATGTAACCGCTAGAGGTTGCGATTTTACGACGCAATAACCTCTCCAGGTTCCGTTTTATTCGATTTGTAACCACTTCAGGTTGCGAAATAGAGCAAAGCGCACCGTGTAATTACCCGAAAGAGCAATTAAATGTAATTATTTGGCCTCTAAAACGCGGTTTTGAACCTCATTTTGACGCGATTTTGCGCGATTTTGCGCTCCATGGCCCCATCCAGAGGGCGCGCGGCGGACGAAGACTCGACAAAGGGAAGAGTCGTCGGCCAGACTTCAAATCGCGGCTTACAGTTCGCGTATGGCGGCCACGGGATTCCGGCGCATGGCTCGACGAGCGGGAAGATAACACGCCAGCAGCGACATGGCCCCCAGCAGCACCACGACTCCAACTGCGGTCACCGGATCGTTGGCGCTGATTCCGTACAGCAACCCGGCGATGAAGCGCGTCAGCCCGAACGAAAGCGCCAATCCGAGCACGAGCCCCATCAGGGTAAGCCACAGTCCCTGCTGAAGCACCAGCCGCACCACATTGGAGCGGGAAGCGCCCAGCGCCGTGCGGATTCCGATCTCGTGCGTGCGCAGCTGCGTCCTGTACGCGACCACGCCGTAGATGCCCGTCGCCGACAGCACCAGGGCGATGATCGCGAAGATCCCCGCGAAAGTGCTCTCGATAACAGCAAACGAACTGGAGATCTGCGTGGTTTCGCGCAGGCTGCGCACATCGAAAACCGGAAGCTGGCCGTTGACCTGATGGATGGCACGCTCCAGGGCCGGTGCCATGGAGGCCGGATCGCCGCTCGTCCGAAGCATGACGCTGGTGTCATAGGTGCTCTGGAAAAAGCTCAGATAGACCATCGGTTCCGAACGCTCGTTGATGAATTGATGCTTCGAGTTCCTAGCCACGCCGATCACACGGAACATTCGGCCGTCGATGCGCAACTGGTGTCCAATCGCATCCACTCCGGGCCAGTAGTGCGCGGCCGTGGTCTGATCGACGATGACCACGCCTGGCGCGGTTTCACTGTCGTCGCGCGTGAAATCGCGGCCGGCCAGAACTGGAATTCCCATCGCCGTAAAGAACCCGGGAGTCACGTCGGCGCGCCGCACCTCGTGCGACTCGTGCAATCGGGGCACATAGTTTTCGGGATAGACGTCGCTGCTCCTGCCGTTGAAGCTGAGCGGCAGCCAATCGGTGAGCGCCGCGGCCTTCACGCCCGGCAATGCGGTGACCTGATCGAGAATCTTGTGCTGGATCGCGTTTTGCTCGGCGGGCGAATAGCCCGCGATTCCCAGGCCAACCGAAGCCGTGAGGACGTGGTCCTGCTCGAAGCCGAGGTCGGCGCTGCTCATATTGCTGAGCGTGCGCAGCAGCAGGCCGCAGGAAACCAGCAAGGCAACCGAAAGAGCAATCTGGGCTACGACCAGGGTGCTGAGCATGTGCCGGTTATGCCCGCCGCCGGACACACTCGCTGCCTCATCCTTCAGCACTTCCGCGGGGCTGGCATGCGAGGCGCGCCATGCGGGAAGCGCGCCGCAGATTCCACTAGCCAGCACCACCAGCAGCAGGACAAGAAAGATGACATTGCGATCGACAACGCCGTTGAGAACGATGGGGAGGGAGTTCGCCGGGATGAAGTCGGCGAGCCGGCTCGCCGTCCATGTGGTGAGCAGAAGCGCGAGTGCGCCTCCTGCGAGCGAAACCAAGATGCCTTCCGCGATCATCTGGCGCATGAGCTGGATGCGTCCGGCTCCGAGCGCCTGGCGAATTGCGATTTCGCGGCGCCGCGAGACGAATCGGATCAGCGCGAGCGTGGCCACGTTGGCGCAGGCAAGCAGAAGAACCACTCCGGCAATGGCCAGCAGGATAGGCAGCGAGGCGGCCAGGTACACATTGGCTCCAAACGGCGAGCGCCACAGCGGATCGAGAGTAATGGTGTTCACGCCGGGATGGTCGTCGGGGTATTGCGCCACAAGCCGCCGCATCAGAACCTCAAGATCCTGCGTGGCGCTGGCGCGGCTCACGCCGGGGCGCAGCCGGCCCAGCACGTTCAGGTAATTTGCGCCGCGACTCGTCATCAGTTGCCTGTTATTTCCCAGCGGGTCAAGCGGCAACCAGGCGTCGTCGCGAACGCCCGGCATCGCGTTGATGAACCCTGCAGGCGCGATGCCGATCACGGTCACGGGCCTGCGCGCTATTTCGATGGACTTTCCCACAATCGCCGGGTCGCCGCCAAAGCGTGTTTGCCACAGCGAATCACTCAGCACAACATAAGGAACGCCACCCTCGCGCTCTTCTTCTCCGGGCAAAAAGAAACGCCCGAGCGCCGGCTTGATGCCGAGTACGTCGAAATAATTCGCGGATACGTTCGCCACATAAATGCGCTCGGGAGTTGCGCCGCCGGTGAGCGTCAGCCAGTCGTGATGGTAGGCAAGCATTCCGCTGAAGCTGCGGTTATCATCGCGCAGATCGCAGTAGTCAAGGTAGGAAAACGGCGGACGGGGCGTGATACTCCACTGCCCACGCATCACGCTTACAAGGCTTTCCGTGTCTCTTGCCACGGGAATCGGGTGCAGCATGGTGCCGTTGATCCAGCTGAAGATGGTGCTGTTGGCGCAGATTGCCACTGCCAGCATCGCTGCCGCAGTGATCGTGAACCCGGGGTTCTTGCGCAGTTGCCGCAGGGCAAAGCGAAGATCCTGGAGCAGTCCTGTCATGACTGTCTCCCCTCAGAACATTGCTCTCGGGGAATTAGAGTATTGCCTTCTTTACAAGCATGCAGTGTGCCAAAGCACGTCAGGATGTAAGCTTTTTGCCACCAGCACTATAGACCTAAAACTCGTCTTGGCGTGTGTTCCTCATCTGTCCGTCCGCGTACTGCGCGTCCGTTTTCGAACGGTTCCTCGGGAAACTGTTCAAGAGGAGCCCGCCGAGACAGCACGTTCTCCATTGATGCGTAATCGCCGATGCACTCAGCGAGCGCGAATACTCCACCAAAGTCGGCATTGCAACCGGATCTCGGCGACTATCGCCGGTTGAGGATCGCAGTCGCCTACGACGTTCATGGGTACCGATCAGTAATTCGCGATCTTTCGCGCTGGACTGAGCACTTCTGCTCAGTCCAGCGCAAATCGTGAGCACTACACTCGCGGTAGCGTTCGCAGTATCCGGCTGACTTTCTGTCGGTTATACGACAAAACTTTTGCTTGTAGATGGCTGGGGTCACTCGATCCCTCCAAAACTCACCCAGTTCGTAAAGTAAGGCGCTTGAAATGCTCACCATTGAACAACGCCTGCAACACCTCGAAGATGAAGCTGCAATCAGGGACCTTGCTGCACGATTTGCTGATGCTGCGACACGGGCAGATTACGAAACCATCAGATCTCTTTTCACCGCCGACGCGGTCTTTACAATCGGCGAACCTTTCGCAGTCACCTGTAAGGGGATCGATGAAATCGTTGCACTCATTCACAAGCTGCGAGACGGCAAAGACTTCTTCGTCGAATTTATTCACAGTGGGCTGATCCAACTCGACGGCAATACGGCGTCAGCGCGCTGGCTCTTACGAGAGGTGGGTCTGGGTTCCGCAAAGAGCGGTCCGGGAAAGAGCTACTACAACAATTTCGGCTTCTTCATCGATGAACTCGAGAAGGTCGATGGGAAATGGCTCTTCAAGACACGGACCTACCCGTACCTGTATCTCGACACAGATCCGTTTACCGGGAAAGGTGTTGCCCTGAACGCCGATATCAGCTTCACCTAACGATTCCGCTCCTGGACTCTTTCCTCAGCATTAGCAATGGGAAGTCGGCTTCTCGTCTGTGAACCGATCCGGGCGGTTGATCGGCGAATGGGATCGTGCATTTTCCGAGCTGCGAAGGTTGCTAAAGGCAACCGCAGATCCCTCGGCTGCGCTCGGGATAACAGATGCGTGAGCAGATGGGATCGAGGTATCCCATGCCCCGGAATCGGGACATGGGGCACCCGGCATTTGCATCCGGGCCTGAAGGCCTCTCTGATTGTGAGGCTCTTGCGCGGGGGTTGAAACCCCCGCCTCCCTCCGTCACGAGTTCTTCGGCAAGCTGTGAAGGCCCCGCCTCCCTCGGTCACGGCCGGTTGCATCCATGCGGCCCAATCGTCAGGAAAGCGTCCCCCAGGGCTAAAGCGCGTGATTTTTCCAGGCTTTGAAGGCACGGATAAATCCGTGCCCCTTCAAAGCATCATTTATGCAACCAGCTCTGCTCTCGCGACGAGCGAGGCTGATCGGCGGGGCGCTAGCGATGCCGTTGGGGCAGCGGCTTGCGCACTT
>OKRB01000152.1 GCA_900290245.1 Candidatus Sulfuritelmatomonas gaucii
AAGGCCGGTTCAGCCGCACGCGCAAGCGTCCGCCGCCGCAGCGGCTTCGTTCAAGTCGGCCAGATCGGCATGAACGTGCAGTTGGGCGTGGGGCAAACTACTCAGCAGGTGGTGGTGAACGAAGAAGCGCCGCTGTTGCAGACGACCAGCGCCGAGCAATCGGCAACCCTTGGAACCGAAGCGCTGCAGACAATGCCGCAGACCGGTAACCCCGATTGGCAGGGATTCCTTGCCCTCTTGCCCGGCGTCTCCGGGAACAATAACACTGGAAATGCTGAAAACCCAGGAATGGGCGGAACGGCTGCGAACGGAAGCTTGCCGTTTTCGACGGCGATGCTTGACGGTTCCACCATCAGCTCGCCCATGAGCGACAACGTAATCAATACGCCCATCTTCGAGGCCATCGGCGAAGTGAAGATGAGCGACTCCAACTTCTCAGCGCAGTACGGCACCGGCGGCATCATCTTCAACCAGATCAGCAAGGGCGGATCGAATACCTGGCACGGTGAGGGCTACGATTACTTCGAAAACAACGCCTTGAACGCTGCGAGCTATGGATTCGGCTTCGGCAAGGTTCCTGTCCTTAAGTTGAACAATTTCGGCTGGCAGGCCAGCGGCCCTGTGATTAAGAACAAGATCTTCTTCCTGATCGATTGGGAACACCGGATCCAACATTCCGCCGGGTCTGTCACGACGATTACCCTGCCCACCAATGCCATGCAGACGGGCGATTTCACCGGGTTCACCAATACCATCTACGATCCCACAACGCAGGTCGTCAGCGGCTCAAACGTGATCCGCCAATCCTTCGCCAGCGAGTACGGAAACGGCAACAAGATTCCTGCTGCGCTTATCGATCCGGTAGCCAAGGCCATCCAGGCGCTCTATCCCAGCAACCCTCAGACGAGTTTTAAAACCAACAACTACACATACCTCTTGCCGGCGTCCCCCTCAACCGAGCAGAAGTGGTTCGGACGCTTCGACGCAGACGTTACGAACAACAACCGGTTGACCGGGTCGGCGGCTTACAACTTCCCCACTACCTTCAAGCCTGTCAGCATTGTCTTCCCGCTCAACGCGACCATCGTCGACGTTGAGAACATGAGCGGCCAGCTCTCCGACGTTCACACCTTCAGCTCGCGCACCATCAACGAGGCGCGGTCTGGCTGGATGGGCGAGTATGACCTGCTCAAGTCCCCCACCATCGGTCAGGGTTGGCCGGCCAAAATTGGTCTGCAATATGCCAAGTACGACATCATGCCGACTATCAACATCACCAACTACTACGGTCTCGGCCCGAACTCCCCGAGCAAGGCCAATTACCGCGAGAATATCTTCAGCGAGTCCGATGTGGTGACCATGATTCGCGGCCGCCATTCGCTGCACTTCGGCGGTGAAATCGATCTCTACCGCGCCGACTCAACGCAGTGGGGCAACCTCAACTCGGCAACCCTTGGGTTCACCGGCGTCTATACCCAGCAGGCGAACTCGGGTACGTTGGCAACCGGCGGCGACGCCTACGCTGACTTCCTGTTGGGCTACGCCAATAACTGGAACGCCGGCGTCACGCCCACCTACTACGGCAGGCAGAAGCTCCCGGCTTTCTTTGTGCAGGACGACTGGAAGATGAGCCCCAAGCTCACAGTCAACCTCGGCCTCCGCTGGGAGGGAAGAACCGGCTGGACCGATCCTTCGAACAATATGCGTTCTTTCGATACCACCATCACCAATCCCGCCACCGGTGTCGGAGGCGGCATGTGGTACGGGGCGACTCACACCAACGGCAGGACGCGTCTGCAGCAGAATCAGTTCAACAACTGGCTGCCCAGAGTAGGCGTTGCCTATCAGATGAACACCAAGACCGAACTGAACGCTGGCTTCGGTATGTACACCTTCCCATGGAACGTAGACAGCTACGCAAGCTGCTGCCTGGGTAACGCGGTGGCTCAAAACGGCAGCGAGAGCGATTCCACCGGTGGCATTCAGCCTGTGGCATTCCTCAAAGGCACCGGAAACGAGAACCCGCAGGGAGCCTCCGGGAAAAGCGTCAACACGCTCTACGTGAACTCGCCCACGTCACCGCAGGCCTACAACGGCCAGAACGTCAACATGATGGTGTACAACCAGCCCATCCCGAAGTTGTACAACTGGAACTTCACCGTGCAGCGCCAGCTTACCGGCAGCATGGTGGCGAACCTTGGCTACGTCGGGGCGCACGGGACGAACCTGCTCTACAACCGGGACGCCAACCAGATTCCACAGGCCAATCTCGGCCCGAATGACACCACGACGGGTTGCAATGGCGCGAGCTGCCGGCCTTATCCGGAATATCAGGCCATCAGCACATTCTCAACTCAGGCCACTTCGGTTTACCACGCGTTGCAGGCCGTGCTGGCGCGCAATTTTGCCAACGGCTTGACGATGAACGTCAACTACACATGGTCCCACATGACCGATGCCCAGGACTCCTCTGGCTGGGGATCTCTGCAAGGAGCAACGGTCTGGCAGGATGCTTACAACCCACGGGCCAACTGGGGCGCGTCGAACTTCGATACGCGCCAGATGTTTAAAGCCTACGGAACCTACGATCTGCCCTTTGGAAGAGGCCGTCAGTTCCTCAACAACAACGCTCTGCTCGACGAAGCCGTCGGCGGCTGGACGATGTCGCTCACCTTTGTTGGTCAAGGCGGTCATCCCATCACGCCTGTGATGGCCAATCCCTCAAACTCCTTTGAGAACACGGCAGCCAGCAGCTTCAAGTGGTATCCGAACCAGGTCGGAAACCCCAAGGCCTCTGGCTCGAGTGGAACCATCGGCCAGTGGTTCAACCCCGCTGCATTCGCAACGCCGACCGCGGGCACCTTCGGCAACAACCACCGCAACGACGTTTACGGACCTGGGCTCCATGTCATCAATGGATCGATCCGCAAGACGTTCCGCATCTACGAGCGGGTCAATTTCGACCTGGCTGCGAACGCAACCAACCTCGTCAACCATCCATCGTTCGGTGAACCTGATACGAGCATCGGCACCGGTCACCACGCGCAGATCACGTCCGTGGGCGAAGGTGGCCGTACCGTCGAACTGGTTGGCCATATCACGTTCTGACCCTCGATTGCAGTTGACCTGGCCACTCGGTAGCCGTGCAGCGCGGCCGAAACATTGGAAACTGCACGGCTTCTGAACGAATTTAAGCAGTCTCCACCGTCGAGAGCCGGTTTCTGCAACTAAACCCCACGGTTAGCTCCAATTCGAATTCGGGTTGGGAGGATCAGGGTGATCTTCTGCCTGGCAAAGACTGCGTCATCCCTCACATTCCTAATGCGGTAGGATTGTCCCACGTGACAAACGTGTGGGATGTGCATCTCAGAGGAAAACGTCTGGATGCTCATCTGTTCCAGCTAGAGCCTTGTCACAGGTAAGTCGGAGTAGGAAATGGGCAAGGGATGCATGTGAATTCGAACCACCGTCATCGGAGCCTTCCACCCATACGCTACCTGCTCGTGCTTTTGCTATTTGTCATGAGCGCAGTGGCATTTCTTGACCGAACGAATATCTCCGTCGCAGGCATTGATATCAGCCGTGAGTATGCGATTGACAATACGCATCTGGGTTGGGTCTTCAGCGCATTCCTCGTTGGTTACGCCATCTTTCAAGTTCCCACGGGTCTGCTTGCCAGGCGGATTGGTCCGCGCTACGTCCTGAGTCTCGGCATCGCGTGGTGTAGTGTTTTCGCTGCCTTAACGGCGCTCGTTCCTCCAACGCTGCGCGACGCGTTGCCCGTATTGGTGCTGGTGCGCTTTGGCCTGGGCGTTGGCGAGGCCACCATGTATCCTGCTGCCAGTCAATTCGTCGAGCGCTGGTTTCCTGTGGGCGAGCGCGGCAAGGCAAATGGATTAGTCTTCGCCGGGGTTGGCATTGGTGCAGGACTCACGCCTCCAATCGTCACTGCGATCATACTGCGTCACGGATGGCGAGCGGCTTTCTGGTTCAGCGCCACGATCGATGCTGTGGTCAGCCTGGTGTGGTACCTTGCGGCTCGCGACAACCCCGCGCAACACCCATTTGTCGGAGAAGCGGAAAAGGCCCTGATCGGCGGAGAACAGAATCAGTCCAATCCCTCCATCGTTCGAAGCGAACCCCCGCGCGACGCCAAACGCTCAATTCCCTGGACGAAGATCTTCACGAGCAAGGACGTCTTCAGCCTGACCCTGAGCTATTTTGCGTTCGTTTATGTCGCCTGGATATTTTTCGCATGGTTTTACATCTATATGGCGCAAGTGCGTGGCCTCAACCTGAAGACCAGCGCGATCTTCTCAATGTTGCCCTTCATTGCGATGACAATCGGCTGCCTCGGGGGAGGCACTGTAAGCGATTGGATCGCGTCCCGGTTTGGCCTGCGTGCGGGCAGGTGCCTGCTGCCCGCTCTGTCGCTCGGACTTACGGCAATTCTTTTGGTCACGGGATCGCGCGCTCATAGCGTCGCTACGGCCGGAGTGACTCTTGCCTGCGGCGCGGGTGTCTTGTACATCTCTCAGAGCGGCTTCTGGGCTGTCTCGGCTGATATCGCCGGAGAAAACGTCGGCGTGGTTTCCGCAATCATGAATATGGGCGGCCAGCTAGGCGGAGCTTGTTCGGCTTCTCTCACTCCCCTGATTGCCGCCCACATCGGCTGGGAGATGTCGTTCGTTGCCGCTGCCTCCATCTCAGCGCTCGGCGCGGGCGGATGGTTGATCATCGATCCCATGAAGAACTGCAACGCAGCTGGCACCGACTGAATGGGGCGCTTATTGAACCTGCCAAGCAAGCGGAACAAAAGGAGATATGACATGCAAATGAATCGACGTGAATTCCTGGCGGCTTCAGTGGCAGGAGCCGCCATTTTGCAACAAGATATGACGGCCTTCGCTGCTCCGGAAGAAAACATCCAAGTCGTGATCGATGCGTCGAAGAGCGGCGGGCCAGTGGACCCGATGATTTTCGGAGGTTACATGGAACCGGCAACCACGCAAGTGTGGGCCGAGATGCTGACCGACAGGAAATTCGCCAACCCGATTACCAGTGCAGTGGCGGCGGTGCCCACAAATTCCTTCTTCCGCCGCTTTTTAGGCGAGCCATTCAAGCCGGTGGGGCCGGAAGGGACTGTCGAAATGGACACCGTGCGGCCGTTTGTTGGCAAGCACAGCCCGCACGTCAGGCTTGACGGCTCCGAGCCCCGTGGCATTCAGCAGTCCAAACTGCGTTTGGGTGGCGGCAAGTCTTACGAAGGCCGCATTTACCTTGCCGGCGATTCCGGCGCTAAAGTTGTGGTTCGCCTCGTCTGGGGGCCTGGCGCTAGCGACTCTCAATCCATCACGATCCCATCGCTATCGCACGAGTACCAGAAATTCCCGTTGAAGTTCACTCCGGCGGCCGACACCGAGGACGCGCGCCTCGAAATCCTGGGCACCGGCAGCGGCACGTTTCACATCGGGGCCGCTTCGCTGATGCCTGTCGACAATGCGCAGGGATTTCACGCCGGCATGATACGGCTCTACAAGGAGGCAGGATTCAAAATGTTCAAGTGGCCCGGCGGCAACTTCGTTTCCGCTTACGACTGGCGTGACGGTATTGGCGATCGGGATAGGCGCCCGCCGCGTTTGCAACCGATGTGGTCCGACAGGGTTGAGTCAAACGATGTCGGCCTTCATGACTTCGTCGCGCTTTGCCGGCTGGTTGGGGCCGAGCCCGATTTAGCGATCAACAGCGGATTCGGTTCGGCGCGCGAAGCGGCCGAGGAGGTGGAATACTGCAACGGTTCCGTTGACACCCGCATGGGCAAAATGCGCGCGGAAAACGGCCATCCCGAACCTCTCAACGTCCGCTACTGGACCATCGGCAACGAGATGTACGGCCCATGGCAGTACGGCCACATGTCGCTGGACCAGTACTGGGTGAAGCACAATTACATTGTTGAGGCCATGAAGAAACTGGACCCGAGCATCAAGGTAACTGTGTCCGGGGCGAGCATCTGTGAGAAATCCGTAGGCGGCGCGGAGAAGAAAAACAATTTCTTCCCCAGCATTTGGGAGCCGCCAATTACTGAAACACTACCCTATGAGTTCGGTAGTGTTTATGACTGGGACGGCTGGTTGCTGGAAAAGTGCGCCGACAACATCGATTTTCTCTCCGAGCATACCTACGCCTATCCTGATCTGGCATTCGATGCTGAGAAGCAGCTCTTTGTGGATGTCCACGATCCACTCCAGTTCAGAACCCGGAGGCTGGCCAACCGCATCGGCGAAGCCTTTGAGGCCTGGGACAAGTATGTCGGGAAGATGCCGTGGTTAAAAGAGAAGAACATCAAATTCATATTTGATGAATGGGGCAATCGTCTCCGGTCGGCGTCGGGCAATGGAGGCGGAGGCTTCATGCAGCAATCCGGAATGCTGATGCCACTCTCGTACGCGCTTTGCCTGCACGAAATGTTCCGTCACTCCGATATGATTGCGGCCAGCTGTGCAACGGGAGGATTGCGCTTGTTGACCGATCACACTGGCGAGGCTGTGGGCTTTGCGGCTGAGGGAGTGGTGATGAAACTGATGCAGACTCACTATGTCAACGCTCTTCCAATTGCGGTCGACGGAGATTCTCCGCAACAGTTAATGCCCGGAACACCGTTTGTCGACAGGGGTACCAAGCCCACCGGAAGCCCGACTTATCCTCTGGATGTTCTCGCTGCATTCTCCAGTGATCGCAAGAAGTTCCTCCTTTCCGTCGTCAACCCCACGGAAGAGCACCACATGCTTACGCCGAAGATCAGCGGCGTCAAGCTGCGCAGCCAGGGCAAGCTGTACCAGATTGCGCCGCCCAGTGCGAGCTCAACCAATGAAGTGGGCAAAGAGCCTGCCGTCAAGATTGTTGAGACTGCGCAAGATGGATTTCCGGAGACCGTGCAGGTTCCCCCCGTCAGTGTCAGCCTCTACGAATTCGATATTGCGTGAGAACATGGTCACTGGAAACCAACTTGTTGCCATCAATGCAATTCAACCAAGGCCCTTGACAGACAGTAAATCGGTTTCGTAGGCTTTGCGTTCTTCACGACGTTTGAAGTTCAGCGCGTTTGAAGATCGGCGACAATCATCGGGAAGCAGGCGTTTGACAAGCAGGCGCTTGCTTATGGAACTCGGTCAAGTTAGCTGAAGAAAGGTTCCCGGGAGTTATGGCTCAATTTTCAAGAAGGTCGATGCTGAAGCGCACAGCCTATGCGGCGTTAGGATCAATTTCTCCTTTCTCACTTCCCTCCTTGGCGCGAGCGATTCAGAGCAGCAGTACGCCTTACCAGAGGCCCAAACTCAAAATTACCGATGTGCGCACTGCGCAGGTACTTGTGCATGGACCGCAGACGCACGTAAGAATTTACACGGACCAGGGCATCTACGGGCAGGGCGAGGCTACAGATGCTGCGGTCGGAGCCTCTTCTCTGATCCGTGGTTGGCGGCGTATGCTCATCGGACTCGATCCGCTCAATGTTGAAGCGATTTGGGAAAGGATTCGCACCATTGGAATATTCGCTGGAGCGCAAGCCGGGCAGTACGTTTGCGCCTTGTCTGGTGTAGAGATTGCACTGTGGGATCTTGCAGGCAAGGCCCTCGGATTACCCATTTACCAGCTTTTGGGCGGCAAGTTCCGCGACAAAGTCCAGATCTATTGCGACTCGGATATGGACGTTCCGATCGGGCCCGAGGCGGACCGGAAACTCCCCTGGATTAAGGCCCAAGGATTTAAGGCCATGAAGATCGACCTTGATGATGCCAGGGATCCCGCGCGCTGGGATAGTTTCAACTGGACTGCAACCAACGGCGAAATTGATCGCATGGTGAAGTGGGTTTCTCATGTGCATGAGTCCATTCCGGACTACATGGCTCTGGCCTGCGATATGCATGGCCGCTACGACGCTGCTACCGGTAAGAAGGTCGCAAAAGCGCTGGAGCCATTCAAACTTATGTGGCTCGAGGAGCCGTGTCCACCGGAAGACATTGACGCGATGACGGACATCCGGCATTCGACCTCTACACCAATTGCCTGCGGCGAGAACTTATATATGCGATGGGGATATAGGGAACTGCTTGATAAGGAGGCTGTCGACATCATCCAGCCTGACTTTGAGAAGGTCGGAGGGCTTGCCGAAGCCCAGAAGGTTGCCAACATGGCGCAGGCCTACTATGTTCCGGTGGCGCCGCACTGCGTGGTTTCGCCGATCGGGCAAATGGCAACTGCCCATGCATGCGCGACGTTTCCAAACTTCCTCGCATGCGAGTGGCATTGGATAAATCATCAAGATCTTTGGAAGGCATGGGTCAAGGAAGGCGAAATCATCGTGAACGGCTACGTCACTCCGCCAGACCGGCCGGGGATTGGTCTGGAGATGGACGAGGAAGTGGCAAAGAAGGCGCAAATTCCCGGAACGCCGTGGTTCGAACCGGAGACATAGGTATTCCAAGGAGGTCATCAACCCATGGAAGCGGAAAAGATCATGCAGAAGATCATTACAGGTGTTGTGGCGTGCGCAGCGTTTGTGGCGGTCACGCCGTACACGGCAGCGCAGATCGGGTCTGTCATGCAGGAACCAGCTGTCCCCTCTGCGCCGGATTTTCACGGGGAATTTTTCACGCCGCAGCAAGTGATCCAGTACACGTACTACTGGACCGGCGAGAGGTTTCCCGATGGCCGGCCCAAGGTGCCCGACGACATTCTGGACCGCATGAAGACTGTAACGCTCGAAGAAGCATGGGCAACTCTGCGCGCGGCGGGTTTTGAGCGCCAGTACGAAGACGGCTGGTACTCCATCCATCCGGACCAGGTTCTGGTAGGTAGGGCTCTGACTTCGGTGTGGATGCCGGGAAGGCCTGATGTTCAGAAACAAATTGAAGCGCAAGGGAAAGAGGATCATCGTGAGGGGGCAACGAACGCCTGGCCCGTCGATATGCTGCAGCCTCGTGACGTGTATGTATCGGACCACTTCGGACTCAAGGAGGACGGACCATCGATCGGCGACAACGTAGGCAACGCGATTTATGCGAGATCCGGGAATGGCATCGTCTACAATGGCGCCGTTCGTGATATCAACGGTCTGGATGAGCTGCCGAACTTCACCTCATTTGTTCGCTTCTACGATCCTTCTCATCACTTTGGATCTCTTGCCACCGGAAGACTGCTCAACTCCACCATGGTGAGCATCAATGGGCCGACTCGCATTGGCCAGGTCCTGGTAATGCCGGGAGATGTGGTCCTGGGACGGAATGGCGGTGTGATCTTTATCCCGCCCCAACTAGCGGAGCAGGTCGTCAAGTACTCGGAACGCACTCATCTTGAGGACATGTTTGGACACCAGCGCCTGAGAGAGAAGAAGTACACCGCTGGACAGATAGATGCCCGGTGGACACCGGAAATCGAAGAGGACTTTCACCAGTGGCTGAAAGAAAATGAGGACCATCTGCCCGCGCCAAAGTCCCTAATCGACGAGATTCTGAAAGGGACCAGTTCACCTGACTAGGAGTTGGGCGCGAGTCGCCACAATCGACATTTCAAAACATCGAAAAGTTCGATCAATAATTTTCGAGAAATAGGCCTTGCCAGTCAAATTTTCTCGGGTCTAGGATTCCTTCGTTCTCAGGAAACCGATTCACTCGATGAAAATTAACCACGGAGTCAGCGGGTCGGGAGTTTGAATCATTCCAGGCGCGCCATATATCTCCCGCGAGCCGTTCCCTGAATTCGGTTCAACCGATAACGGTCGGCTCCGGGTATTTTGAACCACCGCAAATGTTAGTCCTCGGGAAGGACCGATTCTGCATGTCCTGCCCAGTCTTTCGTACCAGCGAGTTTTTTCGGGTAGCGGATCCATGGCTCATATTTCTTCGCGAAACACAAAACGTTCAATGAATGAGTTATAAAGGTTCGTCAATATCTGCGCCTTCGCTGGAGGCAACTCAAGATGCGACGCTTGTTTTGGATTCTTGTCTTGGTTGCGGCGGCCGCTTTGCCAATGGCCGCCCAATCGGTGTTTTCGTTGCGACCGGACGACCCTCGTGCCGCGTACCTGGAGCGTGGAAGCTTCGGCGCTGCCGGGGATGGCCAGGGAGACGATACGGCAGCTATCCAGGCAGCGATCGATCACGTACAAGAGACAACGGGGGAAGGCGTCGTCTTTGTCGCTGAGGGGAGATATCGAATCAGCCGGACGATTCACCTGTGGACGGGGATACGGCTCATCGGGTATGGCGCGCATCGCCCCGTGTTTCTGCTGGGAGCAAACACACCGGGGTTCCAGGAGGGTCACGAATTTCTTGGGACCGGCCGATACATGGTGCAGTTTGCCTCGCGGCGTCCGGCGCCAGGCGAGCCCGTGGTCGATGCAAACGAGTTTACGTTCTATAGCGGAATCAGCAACCTGGACTTCGAGATCGGCGAGGGGAACCCGGCGGCGATTGCAGTGCGCTTTCACGTGGCGCAGCACTCATTTCTTCAGCACATGCGGTTTCAGGTGGGCGATGGACGGGCCGCACTCGAGGACGTAGGGAACGGTGCAATCGACCTTCAGATTGAAGGGGGAGAGTACGGCATCATCTCGGTGCGGACGTCGCCGGCATGGCAATTTCTGTTGATGGATTCGAGCTTGACGGGCCAGAGGCGCGCGGCAATCCACACGCAGGAAGTGGGCATGACTCTGGTGCGCGATCGGATTGCGCGAACACCGGTGGCGGTCGAAATTACGCCCGGCATGACGGAGCAACTGTACGGACGCGACCTGGTGTTGGGGGAAATTGGCCAGTCGGCGGTAGTTCTTGGCGATGCGCAGAAGGCACATCACGAAGTCACACTGGACCATGTGGTGTGCAGGAACGTGCCACAGATGGTCGAGGGTGAAACCGGCGCAAGTGGCATGTTCGCCGTTAAGGGGAGCTCCCAACCCTATGTCGAGGAGCACCTGACGATCGGAGTAGAAATTGACTCCGAAGGGCGTGAGCGGGGCGTGCGAGTTAGGCATCGTGAGCGCGCCGTGGCAGGCAGGGCCGTGGCCTCCGATATTCCGTCGTTGCCGCCGATGCGAGAGTGGGTGAACGTGCGGACGCTCGGCGCCAAAGGAGACGGGTCGGATGATACGGCGGCGCTGCAGGCGGCGATCGATGAGCACCGGGTGCTTTATTTCCCGAGCGGCACCTATCGTGTGACGAACACCCTGCGGCTGCGGACGGATAGCGTTTTGATTGGCTTCAACCCGAGCACCACGCTGATTACGGTGACAGATGATGCGGCGAACTTCACGGGCAAAGGCGAGCCTGTGCCGGTGGTGCAGAGCGCAAAGGGGGGAGCGGCGATTGTGACCGGGATTGGGATCGTCACCGCGGAAATGGATCGGCGGGCGGCGGGGCTGGTGTGGCTCGCAGGTCCTCGCTCCATGGTAGAGGATGTGAACTTCAGGTTTGGGCCGGGACGCGGAAATGCCGTGCTCGCCCCGAATCTCCCCAGGCCTGCGCGGCGGCCGGAAAACACTGCGGCGTATGTGGAGACGCAATCTCCGAGCCTGTGGGTGAAGGATGGAGGCGGCGGGATCTTCCGCGGCGTATGGACGGCCAATACCTTGGCGAGGGCTGGGCTGCTGGTGGAAAACACAACCACGCCGAGCGTGGTTTACCAAATGTCATGTGAGCACCATATGCACCACGAGACGCAATTCCATCATGCGTCGAATTGGACGGTGTATGCGCTGCAGACGGAGGAAGAGAACCCGGCCGGCGCAGACGCTTTCGCGGTGGATCTCGCGGACGCGCATCACATGCTGTTCGCGAATCTGTTTATATACCGGGTCTCGCGCAATGTGCTGCCTAAACCAAATGCGGTGGAAACAGCGAATTCAACCGGCGTTCAGTTTGAGAATGTGCATACCTTCAGCATGACGTGGCTGGCGTTCGATAACAGTGTTTTTGACCGGACCAGCGGGGTCCGGGTCCGGACACACGACTTCACATCGTTCACAGTGGACTTCGATCTCAAGTTGGGTGCTCCTTTGCCGCTGCCTGCGGATGTCTTTGGGGCCGGGGCAACGCTGGAGCAGCTTGCTAGCGGCTTCAGTAATATCGCGGGGCTCACGACTGACGATGATGGGCACCTGTTTTTTACTGATGCGGCGATGCATCGGATTTACCGGTGGAACGCGGATGCAAAGAAGGCTGAACTTCTGACGGACAAAGTGCCGACGCCGATGGCGGCTGGGTTTGCAGGTCACGGATCGTTGTTAGCGCTGGATTACAGCCAGTCGGTTTTCGTAGTGGACACGAAAACGGGAGAGGCAACGAAGATCGAGCCCGCAAACATGCCGGTGAGTGGGACGAATCTGATGCTGCCAGTCGGATTCCACAACAGCGTGGAAACGCTGGTTTGGCAGATGGAGCATCGGGGAGTGATCTACGCCCCGCGCAGCAATATGGCGATCGCGGCGGAGGTCAAGGATGAGGCGCGGAGCTACTTCTATGCTCCGGGCACGCTAGATGCCATCATGGCTGGGGGAAACTGGCAGCCAATGCTGCAGACATCTCAATGGCAGCTCTTCCACGTCGGCGACGAGCACCTGGCGGTGTGTGAGGATGATGACGCCGTCTATCGTTTGAGACTCGATAGCTTGCAGCATGTGACCGCAACGGAGTTTGCGCGGCGCGGAGGAACCAGTGTTGTGACCGATACAGCCGGAAATGTGTATGTGGCTGAAGGCCAGCTTTACATTTATAACGCCAGCGGACGGGAGATTGGTGTGGTGGAGATTCCGGAGCGGCCGAGTAGTCTGGCGTTCGGAGGAACGGATAAGAAAACCCTCTTCATCGGAGCCCGTAGATCGCTCTTTTCGTTGCGGACAGCGGCTGCGGGGCTCTAACCCGCTGAATCTGCATCTTGAGATGGGTTCGCCCCACCAGCTCACGCGAGCGCGGGTGACCACCTTGAACAAGATAAGCGACGGCAAGCCCGTGCGGGATAAGATCGAGGCATGGTTCCGGTTTCCAGCACTCTCGCTTCGAACTCGAAATGGCGGCAACAATTCGGCAAGGAGGCAGGACAAGCATGAAAACGAAAATCGCATTTGCATTTGTGCTGACAATAGCGCTTTCACTAACGGGCGCCTCGCTGATCATGGCGCAATCTGCCGAGGGTGGTTCCGATCATGCTCCGGCGAGGCCGAAGGGGCCATGCGACCTCTATGTCGCGGCCGGCGACCCGTGCGTGGCTGCGCATAGCACCACCCGCGCGCTGTACGCCTCCTACGACGGCCCGCTATACCAGGTCGTGCGCCAGTCAGACGGCAAAAGGCTGGACATCGGCGTGGTGCAGCCAGTTGCATCGCCGGTCCCGGATGCGGGCGGGTACGCTGATGCGGCCGCGCAGGACGCGTTTTGCGCCAATACGGTCTGCTGGATCACAAAAATCTACGACCAGTCGGGCAAGCACAGTGACCTGACGCAGGCACCGCGCGGCGGATTCAGCGGGCCGGCGCTGGGTGGGTTCAATAACGTGCCCGTGGCCGACATGGCGCCGGTTACGATCATGGGGCACAAGGTCTATGGCGTATTCATTGAGCCGGGCATGGGCCTGCGCGACGACGACCCAAAAGATACCGCGGTAGACGACCAGGCGGAGGGGCAGTACTGGGTCATCAACGGGCATCACTTCAACTCCGGCTGCTGCTTCGACTACGGCAACGCGGAGATCGACAGCAGGGACGACGACAACGGGACCATGGAAACGGCTTATTTCGGCGACTCGCCCAATTGGTTTCACGGGACCATGCCCGGGCCCTGGATCATGACAGACCAGGAGAACAACCTGGCGGGTTGCGTCAATCCGGATGGGTCAAGGCAATGCCGCCTGCCGAGCATCGAATGGCGATTTGTGACCGCGATCGCAAAGGGCGAGCCGCACCATTGGACGTCGATGGGCGGCGATGCGCAGCAGGGAGCGCTGCAAGTGATGTTCAGTGGGCCGCGCGTGAATGGCACCTACGACCCGATGCGCAAACAAGGTGCGATCCTGCTGGGCAATGGAGGGGACAACAGCAATCGCTCGCAGGGGACGTTTTATGAAGGCGCGGTGACCGCCGCTGGGACGTTCCCGGCGGACGCCACCGACCAGCAGGTGCATGCCAATATCGTCGTCGCCGGTTATGGCGTATTTCCGGTGAGCGTGGCGCCGGCTTCAGAGACAAAGAGTCCGCCGGAGCTGCAGACATTCACACCTGGGTCCTCGCAGGAGACTACGGTGACTTTCACGAACACGACGGGTGCGCCCGCGGCAGACATCAAGTTGAGGCTTTCTGTGCCGGAGCAGTGGTCTGCCGTGGTTGCGGGCAGCTCGGAGACGGCGAAGACCTTCGCCGGCCCCCTAGCGCCAGGCGAAAGCGTGAGCGCAACGTTCAAGGTTACGTCGGGGCAGGCAGCCTTCAATGGCGACCTGACGGGCAACGCGTCCTGGACAAACCAGGCAAGCGGCAGAAAGCAATCCGAGATGATTGCCGAGAAGGTGCGGAACGCGAGCCCAGTGAAGATTAACGAGCTCCGCATCAGCTCCGGCCCTCCGACTAACTCGACGGACTCGTTCATTGAACTCTTCAACGCAGGCGACAGCGTCGTTGACATCTCCAACTGGAGCCTGACCGAACATCCAACGCAGCAGGCCATCTTCTCCTCGGTGAAGATCCCATCCGGCACCAGGCTCGATGCTCACAGTTTCTACCTGCTCGGTCTTGCCAACTCGGGGCTGGCAGCGGCCGCGCAGGCGAGCGATGCCACCATCTACGCCAGGAGTACATCGGGGATGAAGGCCGGCGACACGGTCAGCATCGGCACCGGCGCGGATGCGGAGACGCGGACGATTTTGAAGCTGGGGACCGCAGCCAGTGACCATACAACCCTATGGCAACCGCTCCCCGATGGTCCGGTTATCACCATCCCAGCCGGAGCGACCAATGTGCCCGTCATGAACTCATCCGGCTTCGAGGTTGGCCAGAAGATGGCTCTCGGTTACGGCGCGACATATCCCACCGTCCCGGGTGGCGAGGAGCAGTACGAGGTGGTCACGGTTACCGCGGTGGGCAAGCAGGGCACGCAAGCCTACCTGGCTGCGGATGCGGCCGCCGGCGCGACCAACATCAAGGTGACCTCAGTTGCCGACATCTCGGTCGGCGACAACATCCGGCTCGACATCGACAGCGTTGGCCATGGTATCGAGACCGTCACGGTTGCGAGTGTTGGTACAGAGGCCATCCACACGAATCTCTCGGCCAATGCGAGCGTTGGCGCAACCAACATCAAAGTGCGAAACGTGAACGGTTTCGCGGTGGGTGATAAGGTCACGGTTGGCACACCCGCGAACAAAGAGATTGTCAGCATCAGCGCGGTCGGCACAGCGGGTCCCAGGGGCTCTGGAATTGACTTCATGCCGGCGCTTGCTCAAGCCCACGTCAACGCCGAGGGTGTCGTAGCTCCGGGTACTGGGCTCGATTTGGCCGCTCCGCTCAAGTTCAACCACGCGGCCAACCTTCCCTTCAGCGATCGCGGGACGGGAATCAGCTTTCAGCCGGGTACGGCCTTTGTCCACATAAGCAACGAGCCTGTCCAGGCCCTGGGCACAGGCATTACGTTCGACAAACCCCTGGCCAACGGGCACGCGATCAACGCGGTTGTGCGTGATGCAGCGGTAACGACAGCGGGCTACCAGGGTGATCCGGCGCCGAACCAGTGGTTCGGTGGCCCGGAGCTCGCGACAAGCTCTCCGCTGTTCGGGCGCACCATCGACGTCAGGGAAGGCAGCATCGTGCTGCGGGATGCCTCTGGCCTAGTGGTCGACAGCCTCAACTTTGGAGGACTTGTCGATCCATGGGCCGCCGAGGGGTACCAAGCAACTTCCGGAGTGGACCGGAGCGGCTGCTACGTTCCTGCTCCCGGGCAGGCTGCGGGATTCGGTCCGGCCGCTGCAGCCGGCACGACAAACTCAAGCGCCGGCCGCTTCCCGGACGGCGTTGACACCGGCAGCAACTGCAATGATTTCAGAACGCAGGCCGCCACTGCTTTGCCGGTCGCATCGGCCGCCGGCACGACCAATTTCAAAGTCAGCAGCGTGGCGGGTTTCGAAGCCGGCCAGACGGTCATGATAGACACCGGTGCGAATCAGGAGAACGCTGTTATCGCGACGGTGGGTACCGCAGGCGCGACGACGTTGCGCACTGCTGCTGCCGCGGGCGCGACCATCATCCCTGTCGCCAGCCTGATTGGCTTCAACAATGGCGAAACCATCACGATCGACAGTAGCGCGAACTCCGAGACTGCGGTTGTCGCCACCATCAGCAGGTTTCCTGCGCCTGCGATCACGGTTGCCACACCGCTCACATATGCGCATGAAGCCGATGCACAGGTCTCCGGCACCGGCATCACCCTTACCGCGCCATTGACTCGCGCGCATGCTGGTGGGACGCAGGTGACAGACAGCATTCCCACGCCCGGTGCGCCGAACCACTACTCCACGAAACACGAATGAGAGGAAGGAATTTTCGCAGATCTTGCTTCGCCCCGGAGGGAGGCAGTTTACCTCCCTCTCACTTCTCTCAGGGGAATCAGTGCTGCGGATTGCGCGGCGGTCTTTCGAGTGCTGAATTGCGACTTCCGGACGAATGAATCTATGACTTTTGCGACCGGTCCGACCCTTGCGTCCGAACCACTACGTGTCAGCCGACGCTTCCCATCATCCCAGTGAAGTCTGGTAACGGATCCGGTTCGTCGAGTACGGCGCCCTGCCTTCAGTTTTGAGACCAGCCATGTTTCATTCTGATCTTCCACGAGGAATGGTCGCCGCAGATAGGACAATCGCCGCGACGCGGAACGTTACTCGAGGCCCAGCAAACTTGCCGGATTGATCTTGGTCATCTGATCGATCTCACTCGGCGAAAATCCTTGCTCTCTCATTCCCTTGATAAATGCGGCCATGGCATCCGGGTGCAGCGGATTCCCGGGTTGCCCCATGTCGCTTGAAAGGATGCAGTGCTCCACGCCAACGGCGCGGATGGCTTTCGCGTAATCTGCAAAATTGAATTCCTTGCTTTTGCCGATGAGGCCGTTGTAAGTGAACTCAATGTACGCCCCCATCTTCGCCGCTTCCTGCATCTGTGGCACCGACATATGAATGGGCGCAACCATAGCATGGGTGACCACCATGTGCCGCACGCCCTGCGCGCGCGACTCTCGAATCAAGAGCAAACCATCTTCTGCGCTGTTGTGCCCGGTTGCCATGACCAGATTGTGCTTTGCAATCACCGCAATCACCTGCCGCGTTTCAGGAAGAAGCTGGCCATTGCGAGAGACGCGAACGAACGGTCGATTCTCAAGGTTATAGCGAACCTGAGCCTCGGAATCGTAGGTCGACATCCACACAAAGCGCCCATAGCTCCCGGTGATATCTGCCATGTGCTCGACCGCGGAGGGATTCATGCCGCCCACGGTGAGATTGAGATCGATGCCGCCAAAGACCTCGAGTCCCGGTACCACTTGCCGCACCAGGTACGCCATCGATGCGGTGGGCTCGTAATGGCTTTTGAAGACCAGGCCGTGCATGCCCCGTGCTTTCGCCATGCGAGCCACGCTGATGGCGTCAATCGAGCGCGGCGTGCTGTCAGGCGCGGCATGAACGTGGATATCGATCACGCCTGCGAGAGGGTTTTCCTGCGCAGCAACATTCACCGCCATGGCTACGTAGAAGATAAGAGATAACAGCGCCGCTTTTCGCATGGAATCCTGGCCTTTCAGTTCAACGCGCTAGGCGAAGCGCATTAGGCATGTGGTTTCTCAGCAAAGACTTCGCGCAGCGCATCTCCGGCTGCGGCAAGGTTGGCCAGCCACATTTCTGCGTATTCACGCGACAGAACCACTCCATCCGCACCCGCGCTGAAGGCCGCACGAATCGATTTGTGAACGTCGTCGGGTGCGGTGCGCTTTTCGGGGATCTTGGCGTTTGTCAAAGTCGGAACATCGATATCGATTCCGGGGTAAATCTTTACCATGCCCGCCACCTCTTCCACCGCGCGCTTGGTCTCGCGCGCTACATAGTCGGCGGTCAGGCCGGTAGTCGCCAGTTGATCGTACGGCGCCTGCGGGTCGCCCATGATCCTGTAATAGAAATCGTTAAAATCCTCTGGCTTCGCGTCGTGGAAGATCGTTCTGCTCAGGCGGTTCAAATAAGCAGCCATGCGCGGTCCACCGGCGTTGTTGTATGTGGCGGGCTTGAGGAAGTCGGCGAAGTTCCTGCGCTTTGTGTAGTCCTCTTCCGCGCGATAGAACGGACTGAATGTGAAGCTCTGCATGATGTGAAAGCCAAATGGCTTCTCGGGCGCGAGGGCCTTGGCCTCGCCATATAGTTGCGCTTCGAGTTCC
This sequence comes from Candidatus Sulfuritelmatomonas gaucii, assembly GCA_900290245.1. Classification (GTDB taxonomy): domain Bacteria; phylum Acidobacteriota; class Terriglobia; order Terriglobales; family Acidobacteriaceae; genus Telmatobacter; species Telmatobacter gaucii. The sequence continues at coordinate 18,447 of OKRB01000152.1, forward strand.
TGATAGCTGTCGGTCCAAAGAGTCTCCCAGCTCAAAATTTCCGGATAGCGGAGCAGGATCCGCCAGAAACTGACAAAGTAGCCATCGGCGTTCGGCTCGTCGGCAGCGGCCGCGCGGAACAGTTGCTCCAGCTCGCGGTAGCCTGCTTGGGCGCGGCTCACGGAGACGCCGCGGTCCTCCGCCTTGGCGCGGCAGAACTGGCAGAAACATGTCGCGGGAACCATGCGGCCCACCAGATTCTCAAACGGCCCCGTGCGCTCAGAGCCCCAGGCGATGCCGTCGATCAGGTCAGGATAGCCGAGAAGCAGGCTCTCCACCTTGCCGCTGAGAAAGGCGCGATAGTCGGGATTGTTGAAACACGGGCTGGCCGTGCGGCGGCCGTAGAGATCAATTTCTGAAACCTCGACGTAATTCGGAATGGTGCGATTAAGGCCGGCGCCGGGATTATTCAAATCCCAGGCGAAGAAGTCCATTCCTCGGTCGTGCGCCTTGGGCGCCACCGCCTCAATCACATTGAAATTGCCGTAAACGTCGCAGCGGAAATCCTTGAGGATCGTGTTCCGAAAATACTTTGGATCGTAATCGTACAAGGCGCCGCCCGCGATGGTGTCGCCTGGCTTGCCGTGGTCAGGCAGCGGGATCGGGCCGTTTTTGCGCAGCCGCGCTTCGCCGTAGGAGAAGGTATAGGCCCAGATCGTATTCACATCTCCCTTCTTCTGAAGATTGTCCAGAACCTGATCGACACCCTCGTCGACCCACGAAAATCCTCGCACTTGGATACCGACGAAGTTCATTCTGTTCTTCACTTGAGGCCGGTCGGCTGCCGGAGCGGGCCGAGATTGCGCATGGGTCGCATTGCTGAACAGGACAGCGAATGCAGAACACAATCGCATGAACGATCGGCGATCTAGTATTGAGTTCACAAATACCCCCCAGGTGGGAACCAATGTTTCATTTCATGACGCGGCTTGCCATGCCTTTTTATACCGGTCATTTGCGAGCAGTCAAGGTAGCGGCGGAATCCGCGAATGGTTATCAACAGCCACTGGCGTCGATGGTTTCATCTGTTCCCAAAAACCGGGAGTGCGCGTGGTCTCACTTCGCGACCGGCTTGGCACGAGCTTCTTCGAACAAATCGACGAACTCCCGATAACGAGCGGCGATCTTTGCAACTGCGGCATCTCGCGTTAACCGGCTGTCACGCAATCCAACCAGAGGATCCCAGAAGTCCGTTCGACCCACCGCAAAGCCGATGAAACCGTCGACACCAGCGGCAGTGGAAAGCCATTCACGCACCTTTTCCTCATTCTCACCGCGTCCCAGGACGATGCAGCCGACTTTCGTCCGACCATTGCGGCGGGCTGTGGCCACCATCTTCTCGCAGTCCGCGCGGCGATCGAGGCCCTCAATCTTCCATATATCGGGTTCGACTCCGGCATCCTGAAGTTCCAGGATCGCTCTCTCCATCAATTGAGGGCGAATCTGGAGATCGTAGGTACTCTTGTCGCCGTCGACCTGCGCGAGTTGCTGCTTTTCCGGAGGGACAAGCATTTCAAACATAAATAGACTGCGATTGGCTCTTTGCAGATAGTCCGAAAGCCGGCGCAAACGCCCTGATTGCCGGGCGTTGAGTGCCCGATCACCTTCAGGGTTATAGCGGACCAGGACTTTGCTGAACGTGGGATCGAACGCTTCAATATGCGCCTCGAAATCCTCCCCGTACTCAAAATCAAATTCCTCCTGGCCGCTCTTCTCCGCAGGACATGCGAATTGAAAACCTTTAGCCAGCGCGTCGCGCAGGATCTCTGCGCCGAATTGCTCATCGACGAGAATGCCGGCCTTCTCTCTCGGCACACCTCCGGCGACGGCCTGTTGAAAGCCGTCATAGATCACCTGCTTCGCAGCCGCGATGTCGGCCGTCTGCGCGGGATTCAATTCGCCATGCCAGCCGAACATTCCTGTTTCAAATGATCCGCGATGATCGAAGGGAAGAATGTAAAGCGGCTTTTCAAATCCACGGGGAATCATGGACTCTCCTACATATCGAAAGATGCGGCATTGAGAATAAGGTTTTGTTTGGCCGTTGAGAAACTCGCGGACCAGAATTCTCGAAAGCCGCCTAGGGCTTTTGCCTTCTCTGGCGATATCTTCGAATCAGGTTGTTGGTGGAGCTGTCGTGTTTCAACGCGGGCTCCACCGCGTTTTCGAGCTCAGGAATGATCCGTTGTGCCAGCGCTTTTCCTAGTTCCACACCCCACTGATCAAACGAATTGATCTGCCAGATCGTGCCTTGCGTGAAAACACTGTGCTCGTAGAGCGCAACCAGCTTGCCCAGGGTCTGGGGTGTCAGCCGATCGGCGAGGATGGTGTTCGATGGCCGGTTGCCTTCGAATACGCGATGGGGCACCAGCCAGTCGGGCGTTCCCTCGCTCTTCACCTGTTCCGCCGTCTTGCCGAACGCAAGCGCTTCTGTCTGCGCGAACACGTTGGCGATGAGCATATCGTGATGCCGGCCTAATTCGTTGAGAGTTTCTGTGAATGCAATAAAGTCACAGGGAATCAGATTCGTGCCCTGGTGAATGAGTTGGTAGAAGGAGTGCTGGCCATTCGTCCCGGGCTCGCCCCAGTAAATCGGCCCAGTCGCATAGTCCACATGAGCGCCATCGAGAGTCACGTGCTTGCCATTGCTCTCCATGGTTAACTGTTGCAGATACGCGGGAAAGCGCTTGAGGTATTGCTCGTAGGGCAGAACCGCGACCGTATGCGCGCCGAAGAAGTTGTTGTACCAGATGCCGAGCAAACCGATCAGTACCGGCAGGTTGCGTTCGAAGGGAGCGGTGCGAAAGTGCTCGTCCATCTGGTGAAATCCGTCGAGCATGGCGCGGAAGTTTTCCGGGCCAACAGCCACCATGGTTGAAAGTCCGATTGCCGAATCCATCGAATAGCGCCCGCCAACCCAGTCCCAGAATTCGAACATGTTTGCCGTGTCAATCCCGAACTTCGCCACTTCACTAGAGTTGGTCGACACCGCGACGAAGTGCTTGGCCACGGATTTTTCGTCGCCTCCCAGGCCCGCCAGCGACCAGTCCCGCGCCGAATGGGCGTTGGTCATGGTTTCGAGCGTAGTAAATGTCTTGGAAGAGATGATGAAGAGCGTTTCCGCCGGATCAAGGTCCTGCACGGCCTCCGCAAAATCGGTTCCATCTACATTCGACACAAAGCGGAAAGTCAGACTGCGGTCACTATAATGCCGCAGCGCTTCGTAGGCCATCACGGGACCAAGGTCGGAACCGCCAATCCCGATGTTGATGATGTTTCGAATGCGCTTGCCGGTGTGTCCTTTCCATTCACCACTGCGAACGCGGTCCGCAAAGGCCTCCATCTTGTCTAGCACGGCATGAACTTCGGGCACGACGTTGGCTCCATCAACAACGATCGATGAGCCTTTAGGTGCGCGCAACGCGATGTGGAGTACAGCCCGCTTTTCCGTAACATTGATCTTTTCGCCGCGAAACATGGCTTCGATTCGAGCGGCAAGGCCCAATTCTTCCGCAAGTTGCAAAAGCAGCTTGACGGTGTCACCTGTGATGCGATTCTTCGAGTAGTCAAGGAAGAGGCCGGCTCCATCAACGGTCATCCGCTCTCCGCGCGATGGATCTTTCGCGAACAGTTCGCGCAGATGCACTTCGCGGATCGAGTCAAAATGCGTCTTCAGGGCCTTCCATGCGCTTCGCTGAATCAAGGGGGAAATACTCCGCGTTTCGGTTGCCGGCCTGGTTGCTGATGCCATGGTGCTCTCTCTCCTCACTTCAATCAGGGTAGCTTAACCTCATTTAGATGCGCCCCAATCGAACTCGGCGTTAACTTTCATACAATCCACACTCCTCCAAATCCGCCATTTTTTTGACATTTGTTCGATGCCGGTGCCCCGATACAACGCACTGCAGGCCGTATTGCGTCAGCACTTGAGGCGGCTCGATGCGCTGGGCGGGCGCCTACTCGCTCATTGGGCCGGCTGCCATTGAAGCCCTCAGCATATTCGTGCTCGACCGCCTTTTCCTCGGCGTTACGGGCATGGATCCGAAGCGCGGCGCAACGATAATCGAGCCGGAAGAGGCTGCTATGCTGCGCGCGATGGTCAGACAGGCGCGCGAGGTGACCGCGGTGGCCGGTTCCAGTAAGATGGGCATGGTGATTCCTGCCGTCATTTGCCCGCCCCGCGACATTGATTTGCTGATTACCGATGATGGCATGTCCGATGAAGCCTCGCGAACATTCGCTGCGCATGACATTCATGTAATCGCGGTTTGACGCAATCGAGGAGCCGATTCCGCAGAACAGCTCTCTACCCTTCGGATCGCTCAAGCTGACGAAGAGCGTATGCTGGATGCAAATCCGAAAAAGACTTTTACATCACCTGGTGCGCTGTTAAACATCAGGCAATGGTGGTCGCATGTCCACTGAATTGGGATCGCACGATACCCCGAAAGCCGGCCAGCCGAAAGCTTGCAGCTTTTCTTCATATCTCCTGCTCTTATTGTTGATCGTTTTCGCTCGTGGTTCCAGCCTCTGCTCCCAGCAGCCGAATCCAACGGCTGTCAGCTGGCAAGGCTGGGTGCGCGCCGCATCCGGCGCTCCGGCTGAGGGCGCAATCGTCCGGCTAGTGGCGGGCGCGCGATCCGCGCATGCCGTCACAAGCGCCGGCGGAGCGTTCCGCATCAAGGAGATGTTGCCAGGCCAGTACCATCTGACCATCGAAATAGGTGGCCTCACATATGATTACGCGGAATCAATCGATCTTGCCGCTGGCGCAAAGCCCGTGCTCGTTGAGATCTCAAGCCGCGGCGAAATCACGGTGAATGCGCAGGAAGAGCAGGTTTCCGCTACCGGAGGCGAAGCTCTGTCAAGCCAGGCCGTAAGCGAACTGCCGCTGAACAAACGTGACTTCAGCCAGCTTCTGCTGCTCGCGGCAGGCACCATGACCGACGCGAATGGCGCCACCAACTTCACCCAGCAGTTTGCTATCAACGGCCAGCGCGGCGTTGAGGCGACATTTGCCATGGATGGCGCGGACATCAGCGACCCGGAGATGGGAGGCTCAACGTTCTCCAATTTCAACGTGGATGCGGTGGAATCCATCCAATCAAGTTCAGGCTGGATGCCCGCTGAAATCGGTCGCGGCGCCGCAGGATTTACCAATATCGTCACGCGGTCCGGTGCCGCGGGCTTTCATGGCTCGATCTTCGAGTTTGTGCGCAACTCTGCATTCGACGCGCGCAACTACTTTGACCATCCGACGCCTGCATATCCCGGAAGGATTCCGCCGTTTCGGCGCAATGAATTCGGGTTGACCAATGGAGGTCCGGTTTACCTGCCTCATCTATATGACGGCCGCAAGACCACTTTCTACTTCGCGCAGTACCAGGGATTCCGCCAGGTGTTGGGAACCACGCAGGTAATGCCCGTGCCCACGAAGGATGAGCGAGCAGGCGTGGATGCTGTGACCTACCCGGACGGCTCGACGGATACGCTGAACGTGCCGGTCAATCCCGCAATCGCCGCGATCCTCGCTCGCTATCCGCTGCCCAACGACATTGGTGGACCCTACCAGGCTCGCACCTACGCAACGCCATCGAAGGTGGCTACGGATGCCGATCAGTTCTCGGTGCGCATCGACTTCAGCCCGTCGGCCAGAGATCGGTTTTTCGCACGCTTCAATTTTGACAATCTCACTGGGCCGGTTACCAATCCTGATCAAACGGCGATTGATCCAGCTTTCGGCGTCACGTACATTGACCGCCAGCGCAACGTCATCGGCACCTGGAGCCGGACAGCGACAGCTAGGCTAGGCTTCGAATCTTCAATCAGCATTACGCGCTCCACGCCGGGTTTTCCCACGCTCGACCATACTGATCCGGCAGTCAAATTTAACGACGGACTTTATGAGGCGTTCAACAGCGCCGCCGGCTCCGTGATGCAAGCCTACGGCAATCTTTTTCAAGGCCGTGAAAACGTCACATATACAGTTGGCCGGCACGCATGGAAGACCGGATTTGAGGCGCGTCTCAACCGGGACACGACGTACTTCGGCATCAGCCCCAACGGTGAATACGGTTTTGGCGGCGGAACTGCCTACGCGACCGAGGTAATCCATTCGCAAAGCGGCAAGCACGACCTGAATCCTGGCGATCCGCTGCCTGATACGCTATCGGGATTTCTCTCGGGCAGCGCATTCGCCTATACCGTCGCAGTTGCGCCGTCGTATTTTTCAAACGGGCCCCACATCGGCCCCGCCGCGATCAACCGCAACAACGTCAGCGCCTACGTACAGGACACCTGGAAGATCACGCCACGGTTCACGCTCGATTACGGCGTGCGTTGGGATCTCTATATGCCGATTTCGGAACGCGCGCACAGGACTTCGAGTTTTCTTACCGTCAACGGCGCGCAGGAGTTTGTCGTCAACCCGCAACCGGGATATCAGACTTCGTATCGAGACTTTGAGCCCCGTGTGCAAGCTGCCTGGCAAGCGCCCGGCAATTTGCAGGTGCGCGCGGGCGGCAGCATCATGGTGATTCCACCCAACCTCTGGCAGGACAACTTCCTCACCGGATCCACGCCTTTTGCCGTCTATCCGCATGCCACAGCCGGCGTCGGTTCGCCCATTCCTTATGGCTTCACAATCACGCCCGGCCAGCTGCCGCGCGCTTACACTCCTGCGGGTGCGGATATTTTTGCGGCAGGCAATACAAAAACCGTGGCGCCGAATACGGTGATGGATGTGAATCGCTACGAAAGCGATGTTGCGGCGCTCACACCTGGCCATTTATTCAGCGCGCTCAATCTGAGCGGTATCGACCGCAGCTTCGGCAACGCTGCGCTCTTTACCTGGACCCTTGGCGTGGAGCGCAAGTTTGGCAACCTGGTTGGCGATGCCGCATATGTGGGAACCGCTGCCGAGAAGCTGCCGCGTTCGAGTTTTCCCAATACGTATCCCGGGGCCTCGCCGGGTTTTGCTCCGCACACGCAGTTCGACAAAGCAGGCAACGTAAGCGGCGGTTTTGGCGTGGAGAACGTCGTCGTCGGTGATGCGCACTCCACGTATCACGCGTTGCAAACATCGCTATCCGGAACCGTGGGTCACGGCGGTCCGGGTATCCAGGCCGGTTATACCTGGAGTAAATCGCTCGACGATACGAGCATGGTGATCGGCGGCACCGGTTCTACCGGCGCTGTAGCATCAGGCTTTTCGCAAAACCCTTACAATACCCATCCTGAAAAAGCGCCATCCAATTTTGATGGGGCGCATTCCTTCAGCCTGAGCGTGGCCCAAGATCTGCATCTGGAGCGTGCAGGCTTCTTGCGGTTCTGCAACAGGAAGATCACCTACGGTTGGGAGCTGCTGAGCATCTCAAGCATCAGTTCCGGATCACCATTCACTGTTTTTTCCGGAATTCAGCAGACAGGTTACGGCTCCGCCGGCGTTGACCGTCCGGATCAGATTGCGCAACCACGCTTGTCGACTGCGCGCGAGGTGCGCGAAGACTATTTTGGGCAGGGCTCCAGCAACGCGACGGCGTTCTTCTCGATTCCCATCCATGTTGCGGGAGGAAGCGGTCCGAACCAGGGACGATTCGGCACCCTTGGGCGAAACACCTTTCGCGGGCCGGCTTACTACAATTACGACTTTGCGCTGATCAAGGACACGCCGTTTGGCGAGCGCAAAAACGGCGCGGAACGCATCGATCTGCAATTCCGCTCGGAATTCTTCAATCTGTTCAATATTGTCAACATGGGCTTGCCGGCAAATATTCTCAATGGCTCCGGCTTTGGCGAAATCAGCAGGACCGCAGGCAACTCGCGGCAGATTCAACTGTCGCTGAAATTGATCTATTAATTCTGCCGTTCGGCCTGAGCGCCGCGCTCCGCCGAATTCAACGAGTGACTGGCTCGCCTGTTGGCTGAAAGGCTACCCCGTCGAAAACTCGTCCTGAGGCAAGCGTGTTCCTCACGAGCTGCGGATTGGCGCTGCTCGCGGCCGTTGCCGCGAGCAAACGAAGTGCGGAGGCCGGCGCCGTTCCAGCAGGCAAGCGGAAAATCCACGGGATATTGGCCGAGGTTAGGGTCTTGTCGTCACTCAGTGCGACAACCGGGACAAAACACTTCAATGCGAGTTGCTCTGAAAGGTGGCTCGCATCGCGATCAAGCGCGACGATCGCCATGGCATGTTCGTCCATAAGGGCGTGAACCAGTTGGGTTGAAGCTGCACCCCAGTTCTGGTTGCTTTCTACAGGATCCAATGCCCAAGTCCGGCCGTTCACTGCAGCCATCTGCAACGCCGCCACGATCTCTGGCGACTGCGCGACCTTCGTCGCATCAGGACCGAAGAGAACGATGTGAATCGGACCCTGAGGCAGATCGGCAGATCGCGGACCCAAGTAACTGACGCCGTCTTCGGCTACGCGCGCATAGGGCGGGCCCGATCCCGCAGATGGACCTTGCGCGCTGGCAGCGTGTTGCTCGGCGGCTTGCTTGCTCATTGTCGCGAGCCGGTAGGTAATCGTGCCATTGTGCACTGTTCCCCAATACATCGGGGCCACATTTTTCTGATTGGGATCGAAGACCATGGGGCCGGTCACCCCGTCGTATTCTTCGATGTTGGCAAGCGCATCGTGAATGCGCGCGCGATTCAGTCCGGCTTTGCAGATGGAGTCGAGCAATGCATTCATGGCGTCATAGGCAAGCGAAGCAAACTGCTCCGGCTCTTCATGGAAGCGGTCTTCGAATCGGCGATTGAATTCGATCCAGCGCGGATCGTTGCGAGTCGGGTCGTAGGGAAAGACGGCTTCGAAACCTTCCGCCGCGGAACCGGCTTGAGCCAACAGATCGGGTCCCAGCGTACGATATGAGCCGAAAACACGCTGCTTCATCCCCATGGCGCGCATCTGCTTCAGGATGTTTGCCGTCTCCGTTTCATCCGCCCAAAGTACGACGCCGTCTACACGTGATTCGCGGATAATTTGTAATTCGCGCGAGAAGTCGGTATCGCCCGGCAAGAACTTTTGTTCGATGGCGACGGGGTGGCCCAGGCGGATGGATGCGTTGCGAAACTTTGGCACGCCCATTCGGCCATACCGGTTGTTAACCCGGAGCAGCGCAATCCGTTTCAGGCCCACTTCTGTATAGATGTGGCGGGCCAGCGTAAAGGCCTGGACGCGGTCGTCCTGCAGATCGGTGAAGTACCAGGGAATGTATGTCTCAGGAATCGTGGGATCGGTCGAGGCGGAATTGACGACAGGGATCTCTGCCTTCAGGGCGACGCGCAGGATAATATGCGTCGACTCGGAGCTGATGGATCCGAAGATCGCCCAGTCCTCGTCGTCGTAAATCATCTTTACGGCTTCATCTGAGGCCGAGCCCCAGATTGTCGAATCGGTCGGGCGGTTCGATCCATAGACGGCCTGGGCCTGCCAGTTGTTATAGTCGTCATGCACCATCAGCTTGAAGGGCTTGCCGCCATAGCCTCCGCGCGCGTTCGCCTCCTCTACGGCCAACTGTGCTCCGTGGAGCATGCGTGAACCTTCCACTTGGTCCGGCGCGGGTTCCACGGGGCCAAAAAATCCGATCCTGACTTCCGTGATGTCTTTGGGGTCGGGAATTTCACGGCCGCCGCCAGTATAGATATTGGGTTCCAGATAGTTCTGGTAATACGGTTGCTTGAACCTGGCGTATGGTCTCAGGTCCTCCGGCTCTCCGGCGTACGGCGCGACAGTCCGGTCGCGCGGCGGTCCAGGCGGATGCGCTCCACACTCACAGCGATGCGTCACATCGCCGGCTTGGCGATTTGGCAATGACCCCGAGACTTGCGCAATTACGTACGCAGCGCCGCCGGCAATCCACAAGCACGCCGCGGTCAGCAGAAATCCCTTGCGCATTGCCCCTACTCCTTGGCTGTGGCAGCCGTTTCTGTGCGGAACATCGCTATTGCCTCAATCTCAATCAGCAGTTCAGGCCGGCACAGGATTGCCTGGATCCCGGTGGACGCGGGCAGGGGATTAAGCTCCTGCTCTTTGTAAAACGCGGTGCGCTCTTCGTTAAACGCTTCGTAGTCGCGTTCAATATCGCGCAGGTAGCAGGTGGTGCGAACCATGTCGTGCCAGGTGCAGCCTTCGCTCGCCAGCAATCCGGTGATGTTGGCGAGGGTTCGCCGCATCTGCGCGCGAAAATCGCCGACGTGCACGGTCTTGCCGCTCTCATCGATCGACGCTGTGCCCGAGATCAGCAGGATGGTGACTCCGCCCAGGTCGATGCGCATGCCGCGCGAGAACGAGCTGGGCTTGGCGTATGCGTATGCCTCATTGAGGACGCCTGGATTTGTGATTGCGCGCTTTTCGACCGGTGCGTGTCTGATGGCTTCCAGAATGTCTGCAATTGCGCTCATGATGACGGCTCCTTACTTCATTGCTTCACTGCGTTGTGGCTGAAGAATTCCATGACTCAGGCCCTTGGCGGTGGCGACCCAGATGTCGCTGCCTTGAAAGTCGATGCCGAGGATGTAATTGTGAGCTGGCGCCGTCGCGGCGGGTACCTGCCCCTCGCGGCCCTTCGCATCGCGAATCAGCATCTCCGGCTTGCCGGTGGTGAGCGATGGCCTATAAACAGCCCAGTTCGCGCCGTCGTAATAGGCCAGTCCCTTATCGGTGCAGAACCATGCATGATTCGCATCCACGCCCTTCACAAAGTTGGTGAAGTTCGATGGCAAGCCGCTGTCTTTTGTGAGGAAGTTGTGCCAGTAGCGGCCGTCGTAGCGGCTGTCGCCAAAGTATGTTGCCGCCCACACCACGCCGTCAACATAACTTACCGACGACACAATATCGTGGATCAGGCCTTGATCTTTGAAGAGCACCAACTCGGTCTCGCCATCCGGATCTTCATATTTGTCCCAACCCGCCGTCTTCTGGTTGTACTCAAGCAATCCACTGCCCCACACGGCAAAGTAGACTTTGTCCGCCGCGGCCGAGACGCCGTACACCCAGATCTCAACCATCGGTGTGTTGCGCTCGTTGTAGAGCGACCACTCGCCGGTGCGCAAATTGAGCCGGCATGCGCCGGCTGCCGTGGCCACCCAGACATTGTCGCCTTCGACGGCAACGCCGTAGACCACGTCGTTGCTGAGGCCCGAGTTGAGCTGCGTGTAGCTGACGATGCGGCCGCCCGAGATGCGGCTCAGCCCGCCCATGGTGCCGGCCCAAACATCGCCGGTGCGTTTATCGAGTGCGAGCGAAAGCACGGCGCGATGCGCCAACCCGTCTTTCGTAGTGTAGGTCGTCCATTTGCCGTGATCGTAAAGTCCCAGGCCGTTGTTGGTGCCCGCCCAAATCCGGTCGCCATCTACCAGAACGGCATACACACGATCGTCGGGCAGCCCGTTGGCCGTGGTGAAGTTCTCAAAGCGGAAGTGCGGCAACCCCTGCGATGCAGCCGACCGCGGTTGTTCGCTACGCAACCTTTGTGCAGCGGTTCGCGATTCCGAAAGCCCCTGCGGCCGCGCGAGCGCAGCGATCGAGAATGCCAGCAGGGTCAGGCCCCAAACGCTCGTGTTTGCGCGCTTCTTCATCGCGTCCTCAGGTATTCGATCAAGTCGTTCAACTCGTCCTTGGTCAGGTCGTTGGTGCGGCCGTGCTTGTCTTCGGGGTTGTAAATGGTCCAGATCTCTTCGAGGGTCCGCGCTGAGCCGTCATGCAGGTAGGGCCCCGTCAGTGCAATGTTCGTCAGTTGCGGTGTCTTCAAAAGCCCGCCACTGTCAGTGGGCTTGCGCGTGCCCACGTCGAATAGCTTCTGGTTGGTTCCGTGGGGTCCGCTGTGGCAATATGAGCAGCGGTTGGTTTCGGGAATCGGCTTACCGAACCTGTCGACTGTGCGCTGGAAGATCGCCTCGCCGCGTTCCTGTGCCGGCGTCGTTTCGTTGCCTGGCAGGCGCGAGCGGTTGGGCCGGGCAGGCAGGCTGCGAATGTAAAGAACCAGATCAGTCAGTTGCAGGTTGTCGTAGTTCTCTGAGCGCCAGAAGTATTTTTCGGTGCGCGGTCCGCATTCGGTGGGCAGGTTCGGATTTCCTCCGTTCCACTTGTAGGGCGCGATGTCCTTGATGTCCTCGAGCATCTTGTTGTCCACAATGTCGATTCCGAACCCGTCCGGCTCCAGATCCCACTGCAGGCCGTCAAAGGTGGAATCGATGTGGCAACTCGAGCAACTGATCTGGCCCTGGAAAGAGTAGCGCGCCGAATAGAATGTCTGCTCGCCGCGCCGCAGCGTGCTCACGGTCTTTGGTCCCGCCAGCGCAATAGTGGATGCAACGCGGTTGGCACGCGTGTCGATCACAGAGATGGTGTCGTCGAGGCGGTTGGCAACAAACAGCCTGCGGCCATCGCTACTGAGCGCAAGCCCCCGCGGATTATGGCCCACAGGAATGCGCGCCGCAAAGTATTTACCGCTGGCCGCGAGGTCTTCCGCAAACGATCCGGATGCGGGGCGAGGCCGCGCGTGAACAAAATGCAGCAAACGTGGAATGTCGATGACCAGCACGGCCTCTGAGCCCGCCAGCGTTACGTACAGGCGCGACTTGTCCGGTGCGATGGCGACCCCAAACGGCTGCGAAGCGTATCGTTCCATCTCGTCGAGCGGAATCTCTACCGGCTTGCCCACGTCGGCGCCAAACAGCGTGAGCGTGTAAGCGAAGCCGCCTCCGTGCTCCAAATGCGCCAGCGGTACGAGATTCTTGGGATGAAACTCGGCTACCATGCCAAGCCGTCCGTCGGCGGAGAGAGCTAGGTGGAAAACGCCTGCAATCGAGGGCAGAGGAATGCGATCGACAACCTCCGCGCGCTGCGTGTTGATGACCGTGATCTCCGATGCGGGCGGCGTGCGATTTTCGAGACCCGTCCGCAGCGGCGCAGGATTGGGATAGATATGCGTTGCGTAGATCCGCCTGCCATCCGGCGAAAGCGCGAGATAACTTGCGCCACGCCCGGCCAGCAGGCGCTTTTCTTCTGCGCCCGTCTGCGCATCGAGCACGGCGATATCGCCCGAGATGCGGTTGGCGACGAAGACGCGCGTACCTTCCCGATCTTCGACGACACCCGACGGCTCAGCTCCGACTTGCCACGTTGCGTCGACAGCAAGCGTGCGAGTGTTGACGATCGAGAGCGTGTCGTCCCAGGTGTTTGTCACAAACAGCCGGTCGCCACTGGCAGAAAGCGCCATGCCGCGCGGAACGCGGCCCACGGTAATGCTCTCGATCGGCGCGTAGGTGGCTGCATCAAGTACGCGCACCTCTTCGCTCTGCTGGCAGAGCACGTAGAGCCGCGTGCCGTCAGGCGAAAGCAGAAGCTCTAGCGGCGAGGCGTAATCGGCCGAACCGTCCTTGACCGCGCCCGCTTCGGCATGAACGACGCCATGCACCGCCGGCCACATCGCGACGACAAAAAGAAGCGCGGCACCGCAGGCCAGCGCGAAAATCGCTCCGCAATGTGCGCTGTCGCTCATGCACCGCCGACTCATTTCGACTCCTCAACGGTGAGGACACGATCCACGCCGACGTTCTCGATTGTCTGCACCCGCGCACTGGGCCAGTGAACAATGAGCTTGTCGATGCTCTTTGCTGTGCCGATCCCAAAGTGCAGGCGACCCTCGTTCTGCGAGAGATAACCAGATGCCGCCACGCGCTCACCCGTCCAGCGCCTGCCGCCCGCCAGGACCTCGACGCGCGCGCCAATTCCATCGCGATTGCTCTTTGCGGCAGAGCCGGGCGCAGTGCTCTGATCGCCGGGCCGCATGGCACCGACAAGTTTCACTTCGATCCAGTGGCCGGTGTTGGTGGAGACGTTGTGCAGCAGCCTCCCTTCAGCGCCGAGATTGACCAGGTAGGCATCGACCTTGCCGTCATTCATGTAATCGGCAAAGCAGGAGCCGCGCGCCACAGTGCGCTCGCTCAACACAGGACCGGCCTCGCGCGAGACATCCTGAAAGCGGCCGTTGCCGAGACCGCGAAAGAGCGTGTGCTCCTGCGGAATGAGATGAATGAGCCCGCCGTGGAAGACGAGGATATCGAGCTGGCCGTCGTTGTCGAAGTCGTAAACGCCCGAGCCCCAACTCACGTACTGCGCGTCAGTCTGCGAGATGCCGTTGCCCGCGCCCTCATCTTCAAAGCCGGTTTTTGCGGAATCCAATGCCGCGCCGGGCGAACTTCCCGTTGGCGTCCCGAGATTTCGCATAAAGCGGTTGAAGCTGCCATCGGAGACCCACAAGTCGAGCACACCCCGGCCGTCAAAATCGGCGAAGACCGGACCCATCGACGAAGTGGCTTCGCCATTCTGGCCGAATGCCGTCCCAGTATCGTTGGCAATTTCCTCGAACGTTCCATCGTGCTTGTTATGGAAGAGGAAATTCTCCGTCCGGTCATTGGCCACGTAGATATCGTCCCAACCGTCGTTGTCGAAGTCCGCGGCGGTGACGCCCATGGTGCGGCCAACATAAGCGCCGATACCCGACTTGTCCGTCACATCGGTAAATGTTCCGTCGCAGTTGTTGTGAAACAGCTTGTCGGTTTCGCCTGCATAGTCCAGCGGACCAGGGTAGTTGTCCGCTGCATAAAAGGCGCGATACTTGGGATCGAACATCACATAGCGCCCGACAAACAGATCCACGCAGCCGTCCTTGTCGAAATCGAGCCATGTGGAACTGATCGCCCATCCACCCACCTTGATGCCGGCTTTCTCAGTGACATCGGTAAAATGGCCATTTCCGTCGTTGTGATAGAGAACGACCTTGCCGAAGCCCGTGACCAGCAGGTCTTCATATCCGTCGTTGTCGTAGTCGGCTGCGGTCACTGCGATCGAATACATATCAGGATCGAGTCCGGATTGCGCAGTGACATCGGTAAAGTGCGCGTTACCATCGTTGCGATAAAGATGGTTGTGCGGCGAAGGGTGGGGCTTGTCCTTCAAGGGGTAGGGGTGCATCGAATCGTCGAGCGGGCGGCCGCTCACCACATAGAGAGAGGGAAGGCCGGAGTTGTTGTAGTCGAACCAGACGCAGCCTCCGCCGGTCCCTTCGAGCAACGACCCCAGCTTGGCGGAGCCAAAGCTGTGCGTAAAGTGGATGTCGGATGGATCCGTGGCGTCTTCGAATCGAATCGCCGGTAGCTGCGTGACCGGTGCGATTGGCTGCGATTCGGTGCGTGGCGACGCTGGCGCGATTTGCTGTCCTGGCGGCGGAGTCTGCGCCGCAGCAACTGAGAATGCGCCAAGAGCGAACAGAAGAGCGGGGCGCATGTCAATTGCCTTCCGCTGCTGCATTTGCATTTGGCCGGGTTGCTCCGGCGGTCAGGTCGACGGCCACAGTGGTGCGCAACAACACAGCCGGCACACGATTCTCCGATGCGCGCTCCGGGCCCGTATGGCACCCGACGCATATGCGCTGTTCGCCTTTGCGAATCCAGAACCAGCCTTTTTCCCGGCGAAGCACAGAACCCTTTTCATCGAGAAGCACAAAGCGAATCGGCGCATCGGCGGGGACTTTCACAAAGAACGAACCATCCCGCTCAACGGACGCCGTGCCCATCGCCGCCACAACTCCGCGTTCGTTCTGCACTTCAAGCCGCACTGAAGCGGGCGGCGTTATCACGTCCCCTTCGTGTGAGAGGCGCGCATCAAGGGCGAGCAGGTTGGCGTAATCCCAGGGGTGCAACCCTGAAGGATGCCGATTCGGCCTGGTGCGCGGCGTGATGAGCGCCGGCTCGACGAGATCAATGCCTGTGATTGCAAGCACGGTTTCAAGCTTCGCTGCGCCCGGCTTCGAGGTGAAAGATGGACTCCAAAGCCGGATGGCATAGTGCGCACCGCCGCCGGCCCGCGCACTCAACAGCCACTCTCCCGAAGCCGTTTCCGCAATTCCGCCCGCATACTCCGCCGCCGGCGCTTCAATAGGGTCCTCTTGCGCCAAAGGCGAAGTGAACCGTGCCAGCGACGCGCCGTGAGTGAAAACCACGTCGCCCGAGGCCAGTTGCGTTCCGCCCCAGCGTCCACGGCCATGGTCGCAGCGATAGGATTCCACTCCCGAGCCGTCAGCATAGACCGTGTACAACTCCGGAGTTGAGCCCTCCCCAAGCGGAAAGTTCGATTCAAACAGAATGCGTCCATCGGCAAGCACATCGGTCGGGAAGGCGCTGGCGTGAACGTAGGTGAGCGGAAGGATACCCGGACCAGCCGTGGGATTCAGGAACACCTGTCGCGGCAGATGACCATCATCCGCTGATTCAATCTGAAATCCGTACGCAGTGCGTTGCGCCCAAAGCAGCCGGCCGCTGGGAAGATACAACGGACGCTCGGTGTCGCCCGCGGTCTCGATCACCTTGCGTACATAGCGATCCTGAAGCGTCAATTCCCAAATCTGCCAGGGATCGCTCGCCGACTTTTTCCCGGCGAAGAGAACGAGCTTGCCATCGAACGAAACGTCGGCATCAGCCGTTGCAGCAAAGCCCTGCACCAGCGGCTCCGCTTTGCCCTCATGGACAAGCAGCAATTGCGCGCCGTTGGGAAATCGTTCCTGGCCCTGCAACTCAGCTAATGGCGTGTAGACGGGCGCCGCAGTCACGATGAAATCTGGGCAGGTATTGCGGTCTGAATGAGAACTCAGCCCGCAGAGCGGCAGGAGCGTGATTGCAACTGGCATGACAACCAGAGCTCGGCCCAGCAGGTTCATCCCTCCCCCTGCATGATCGGAACTTCAACCGCCGCGTGCGTTTCCAACTGCAATCGCCGCAGCTCGATGAAGGGATCGAGCGACTTCATCATGGCGTCGAATCCAGCGAAGTCGAGCGATTGATCGCCATCGCTCCAGGCATCGTCTGGATTGGGGTGCACCTCGACAAGAAGGCCGTCAGCGCCCGCGGCGACGCCAATGCGAGCCAATGCTGGCACCAAGCCGCGATCGCCGCACGCGTGGCTTGGGTCGGCGATCACCGGGAGATGCGTGATTTGTTTCAACAGGGCGATGCTGGCGGCGTCGAAGGTGTTGCGCAGCGTGGTTTCAAAGGTGCGGATCCCGCGCTCGCACAGAATGACATTAGGATTTCCGCTTTCCAGGATGATCTGCGCCGAGCGAAACAGGTCGCCAATAGTCGCCATCATGCCGCGCTTCAGAAGGATGGGCCGTTTGGTTCGCGCCGCTTCCTCCAGCAGCGTGTAATTCTCCATGCTGCGCGAGCCGATCTGCAAAATGTCGGCGTAGTCGGCCACGAGCGGAACGTCGCACTCCGACATGACCTCCGTCACAATGGCCAGGCCGGTTGCTTCGCCTGCCGCGGCGAGCAGTTTCAGGCCCTCCAGGCCCAAACCCTGAAATGAGTAGGGAGAACTGCGCGGCTTGAAGGCGCCTCCGCGAAGGACGCGCGCACCGGCGCGGCGAACGTGGTGCGCAGTTGAGAGGAGCTGGTGCTCGGTTTCCACCGAACACGGTCCCGCCATGGTGATGAACTCGGCCCCTCCTACGGAGAAGTCGAGGACCGGCACAATGGTCCGCCGGCGGCCCGGCCCGGCCAGGACATCTGGGGTCTCGGCAAAGCGTTCTTGCCAGCTTTCGCGCACCCCGCGCTCCATTTCTAGGGAAGCGTGGTCAGTGTACGACGATCGTGGTTCAAGCGCCTCAACCGAAAGGTGGAGATGAACGGGCCTTGCGCCACGCCGGGCACAGCGAACCAAGAGCAAAAACCTGCGTTTCTTGCGGAAGGAACACGAGCGTGAACAGCGTTCCGGTCACGCCCGCGCCAGGGGCGGCGGGCTAAAGCCGAATGCAGCATCCAGAATGCCGGCAATGCCCAGCACCGTTTCGTCTTCAAACGGTCGCGCGGCGATTTGAACGCCGATGGGCAGCCCTTCTTGCGAGCGCCCTACCGGAACCACGGCAGCCGGCGCGGCTAGCGAATTAAACCACTGTGTGTAGCGCACGGTGTCAAGGTAAGCCACGGTTTGGCCGTCAATCGTCCAGGCTCTTTCACCGTGCCGAAACGCCGGGATGCTGGCGACAGGGCAGAGAAGAACAGGGAACTCGTTCATCTCGGCGAGCGCTCTTGAACGCAGCAAATCTAGCTCAGCCCAGGCATTGAGCAGCTCCGTAGCAGTCAGCGGCCCCGCTGCTTCGGCAATTCCCAGGAATTCGCGAAAAATGGGGCTGAGCCGCTCGCGCTTGCCGCGAATCTCCGGTTCGTAGAACATGGCCCCGCACTGCACAAAGAACTTCCACCACAGTTTGCGCAGTTGCTCCAGCGTTTGCGGCCTGAACGGCTCTACGCGAAAACCGGCGTCGCGCAACGCCCGCGCCGCATCGTTCACAGCGGAGCGCGTCTCCTGCGTGACAGCAACGAGGCCGTCATCTTCAAAGAAACCGATCGTGTTTTGCCGCAGATCGTCGAGAGTAGGCGAACGCAGGGCAACCGGCGGACTGATGGGATCGAGCCGATCCTGCCCACCGAGTGCGCGGAAGAGCAATGCAACGTCTGTCATGGTCCGCGCCATGGGGCCGATCGCGCCAAGGATGGAGAACGGTCCCACGCACGGGGGCAAGTGCCCGCGGCCGGGAATCCTTCCCGGTGTCGGCTTCAGCGAGCTAATGCCGGTGAAGTGCGCAGGCACACGCACTGATCCGCCACTGTCGCTGCCCAATCCCGCCGCCGACATCCCTGCAGCGATGGCCGCTGACTCGCCGCCGCTCGACCCGCCGGGTGATCGGTCGAGATCCCATGGGTTGCGCGTTCGCCCGTGGAGCAGATTCGCCGTCTCGTACGCCATCAGAAACTCAGGACAATTGGTGGTGCCGAGGATCAACGCGCCCGCTTCGCGCATTCGCGCCACCACCTCCGCGTCTTGTGTCGGAATCTCGCCTTCATGCAGCCGGCTGCCGATCTCGCAGCGGTAGCCAGCAGTGGCGATCGAAGACTTGATGGTGACAGGAAGACCATGCAAAGTACCATGCGGCTCTCGTGCTGCGTCGAGTCGCTTTGCTTGCGAGCGCACACGGTCTGGATCAAAGTCGACAAGGGCGTTGAGTTCCGGATTCAGTCGTTCGATCTGGCGGATATGCGCCTCGGCCAACTCCGCTACAGAGAGCTGGCGTGTGCGCAGCAGTTCAAGCTGTCGAACCGCCGGGGCGAGGACGATTTCATTCACCGGCCACTTCCCGCCGGTGAATTCGCTGGCAGATCGTCGCGCGGCGTGGAGGGAAGTTCTTGAAATTCGAAACGGTATGAGCGAACCGGATCGCCGGAATCGAAGCGGTCGTTCCAGTTCAACCGGTAGGCAAGGGAAGCGGCATCGTCGGGGTATTGTTCCCGCTTCGAATACGGATACGCAGTCATGCCGTGGAATGGCATCTGCGCAACGGTAAACGGCGATGCGTCCCACCAATCCATATCCTTCACGTAGCCGTGGGCATAAAAGAAGTAGTCGCGCTTCCATCCCGACGGCGACGTGGGCAGCTTGCTCGCGTCGAACTCCGCCGCAATGCCTTCGCCGCTCCCGAAAACCACAAAGCGATCGTCAACGCTTTTGAGCAGTGGTGTCACATCTCCAAAATGCGTGTAATCGCCGCGCTCGTGCTGGAATGGTCCCGTAAGGCTGATGAGATTGAAGTCGTAGTCCAGGTCGCCGGGGCTGGCAAGATCGATCTGCTTGGGGTAACCGAAAAAGCGCAGCGTAGCCGTCGCGAGCGGGACTTCAGTGGAGCGCTCCGACGCGTCAGAGCTCTGATCGATCAACACCTGGTCCCAATAAATTTGCAGATTGGTCATCAGGCGAATGCGCCTCGTGCCTTCGGGCAGCTTGCCGGTCAGGTCCATCACCATCGTGCGTTCCTGGCCGGCAGGAAAACCTGCGTCGTCGGTCACGCGCCGCCAGCTGCCATCCGGCAGTTCAGCCTCAACGTACGGTGGAGTCTCCTTCAATCCCGCCTGCCACGCCCCATAGAGTGAAGTCGCGCTGAAGTAGTTCACATAGCCCGTCATGATCAGGCGCAGAGGAACATTGGGCTTGATCGCGCCCAGATCCAGCGTGAGCGCGTGCAAGTTGGCAAAGCCGTCATAAGGCAGCGGTGTGAATCCGCTGGCAAATACGTGATCGCGGCGCCTGAGCTGATCCAGTACATCGCGTCCTCTGCCATCCCACGCGCCGAGGGGAAGGCGCGTCTTTGCGCTCGCCACCACGCGGCCCGAGGCAAACGGAGGATTGTCGAGGAAACGTTCGTCAGGATTCACTTCAACGTTTTCAGGGTGATCGACGGCGATCATCCTGAGTTGGTCGATGTAGTTCACTTCTTCCATCGGCTCCATAAAGCGAAGGCTGATTTTGCCATTCACCAGGGCCGCTTCGGCCCCGTCGACCTTGACCCACTCGCCCGGATTTGGGATGTTGCGACGCGCAGGCGTGAACCAGTGCCCCACCACAGCCGCACCGATCACATCGGTCACAAATTTGTACTTGTGACCATCCCACACAAACAGCACCGGGCAGGAGCTGCCGCGACGGTCCGCTTCCTTCATGGCGATCACGCGCCCGTGCGGCAGGTCGATCTCGTCCTGCAAAACGCCCGTGGGCCACAGGATGCGCAGGAGGTCGATGCCCGGCGCGTCGCCCAGTCCGACCAGGATTTGCGGCGGAGCTTGCGTCTGGTAACCCGATGCACCGGGAAGTTCCCATTTCTGCCAGAGCCCATTGGCGAAGACCTCGACCTTAACGCCGAGTGCAGTTTTATTGTCCGCGAGCCCGGTCAGGTCTAGCCGCAAAAAGTGATTTTTGTTCGCGCCCACATTACGCAGCAACACGGGGGCGGCGTTTTGCTGGATCACGATCAAGTCGGCGGCGCCATCGCCATCGATGTCGGTCGCGATCAACCCGCGCGGCTCGCTCAACGCGATTTTGTCCAGGCCGAGCGCGTGACTCACATCTTCAAAGCTGCCATCGCCGCGATTGCGGAATACACGCACTTGCGGACCGGTACGTGTGTCTACGATCGCCGCCAGGTCGATCCAGCCATCGTTATCGATATCAATGGGCGTAAGACCCCAGCCGCGCAAGGCGCCTTTCAGCGGTAAAGCAACCCGCTCGAAGCGGCGGCCTGCGTGATCTGCGCTCTCGACGTTCCGCCAAAGCGTAAGGCCCGGTGCGCCGGCATGGGTCACGGCAATATCCATCCAGCCATCCTTGTTGAAGTCGAGCACAGCGATGCCCACGGTGGGCGGCAGCTTCGCATCGGCATAGAGCGGCTGCGTAGGATATTTTCCTTCGCGTGGATTCACGTAGATCAGCGGTGAAGGCTGATCGCCGGTCGCGACGAGATCGACAGCTCGGTCATTGTTGAAGTCGGTAAGAATAGCCGCCGCAGTTTGTCCGCTACCGTTCAGCCCGATCGCCTCGGTCTGCTCGGTGAAAGTTCCGTTCCCGTCGTTGCGCCAAAGCACGTTGGGTGCATCGCCCGGTTTGAGAGGGGCTCCCGTCAGCAGAAGATCGAGGTCGCCATCGTGGTCGTAATCCACGAATGTGACACCCGAGGGCCGGTTGCGCGGCACAATGCCCGACGCGGCCGTGACATCTTTGAATTGCCCGTGACCCAGGTTGCGAAACAACAGCACACGATCATCCAGGGCCACAGCCAGGTCATTCAGCCCGTCCCCGTCATAATCGCCAACTGCGCACGCCATGGCTTGTCCGCTCGCCTTCAATCCGGAGGCGCCTGCGTCCCAATCCTCAAATTTTCCGCCGCTGAGATTGCGCAGGATGCGAATGGCTTGCACCCCCGACTGCATCAACACCAGGTCCATTTGCCCATCGCCTGTCGCGTCCATCATGCATGCGCCGCCAGTGGTGGTGAACGCGGGCGCAGAAGCACCAGTAACCATCGATTGGGCCACAAGCCCGACCGGGATCATCGCTCGCTGGACCGCCTGCGGCATCTCGACGGGAGTAGCTGTTGAGTAGTGGCCCTGCTCGCCATAGCTCAGGCCAATCGGCGTCGAGATCTTGGTGCTCGACAGGTGCTGAAAGATTTTGAAGTGCTCTCGCGCCTCAGCAATTTGTCCCATGCGTTGCAGCGACCGTGCCAGCACGAACTGCGCCGACGCGTGCTGAGGATTGATTTTGAGAGCCTTTTCAAGGACTGCGATGGCCTTTTCGAACTGCTTCATCTCCTCGTAGCAGACACCCTCGAAATAGAGAGAATCGACATCCCTCGGATCAATCGCCGCAGCACGCTGAAAGCTGGCCAGCGCGGCCTCCAATTCGTTGTTCGATCGCTGGCCCAGCCCGAGGTTGTACCACGCCTGCGCACTGGCTGGGTCGATCGCAATCGCCTGTTGGAGTACCTTCTTCGCCGCATCCAAACGCTGCAGTGTGAGCAGCGCAATTCCTTCATTGATGGCCGCCTGGGCCATCCTGGGATCCCGCTTCAATGCCTCGGAAAAGGTGTCTGCAGCTCGCTCGGTAAATTGCTGGCCCATCAGTGCCACGCCGCGATTGTTCAGGCGAACGGCCTCCGCATCGTAGAGTGCCTGCGCTGCACACGCAGCCGCCAGCACGAAAATCACTACGGGACCGATCGTGCGCAATGCCTTTGTCAACATGGTCGCTGCGTGCATCTCACGGAACCCCTCAGTGTATACTCGCCGCCACTAATCACGGCAGAAACGGCGTCGAAACTCATCCAATACTCGAGGATGAGATAAGCTTTCAACAAAACGCACAGGATCAGTTCAAAGAAGGAATTCTTCCGTTTCTGTTTGATCTGGAAGCTGCGCGCGCAGCGACCTGCCGCGCCGCTTCTGCCCAGTCGCAGAGTCGCGCGTCATGCCATCGGATTCGATTCGGCAATTCATTCCCGCGCAAATTCGTCGCGCACTATTGACCAATTCGGTGCCGCCCAAGTGATGCAAATCACATCTCGTTAATCTAAAGGATGAGAACGTTTTCCCGGCTTCACTGGGACGCGGGTGCGCCGTTTATCCCAACTTAATCGTTTAATCAGGACAAAGAAAGGTCTTGACAATCGTTTGGGAGGGGGTTAACTTGTTGGCCACAATCATCGTAGACAAACCGGATCGCCTATAATAAATCAATTTACCCTGGCAGGCGCTATTCCGCAATGATTGGACGCCGGTCGCGATCGGCGTCGGGCCGTCGTCCGGTTGCACGCGAGCGTCAAGAGCGAGTCTCGATGTAAACGTGCCGCCGATGAACATAACCCATCGAACTTCGAGGTGTGAAAACTGCAATTCGGATTCTGATGATGGCGGGAATCATCCCGCACAGTTTTTGCTCCGCAGTTCGAACGTAACCTGAGGAGGAAAACAATGACGCATTTGGGTCTATTCAAAGAGCGCCCAGGCAGAAGCGGCAAGAATCGATTTTGTCGCTGGTTTTTCGTAGCTTGCGCACTTTTTCTGTTCTTAACTTCTCGCGCAATCGCGCAGCAAGGAACAATCCTTGGCACCGTGACCGATCCAAGCGGCGCGGTGGTGTCAAACGCTTCAATCACTCTCACAAATCTCGACACGGGGTTGAGCACCACAGCCAAGACAGCCGCGGATGGGCAGTTTGCAGTTCCAGAGCTGGCCATCGGCCACTACACCGTGAAGGCAGCAGCCACCGGTTTCAAGGTTTCTGAGAAAACCGGCGTGGTTCTGAATGTTGCCGATCGTCTCCGGCTGGACTTCGAACTACAAGTGGGCGCTCAGGCTCAGACGGTCACCGTCGCGGCAGATGCGATCCACCTGCAAACCGATACCGGAGAAGTCAGCGATGTGATTAGCGCCGAGCAAGTGGAAAAACTGGAGACCAACGGCAGAAGCATCTACACGCTGGTCAATCTCACTCCTGGCGCAACAAGCATTCAACCTGACTACCAGGCGCCGACCCCGGTGGGAGGCAACGCCAACGTCAGCTTCAACGGCCAGCGCATGTCGCACAACATCTACCTGATGGATGGCGGTGAAAACCTGGACCGCGGCGGCGCGGGCACCTTCAGCGTCATGCCGTCGCTCGAGGCGATTCAGGAATTCACAATTCTCACCTCAAACTACAGCCCCGAATACGGACTTTCTTCGGCGGCGACCATGACCACGGTTCTCAAGTCGGGTACCAAGGCGTTCCATGGCGAGGGCTGGGAAGTTGATCGCAACGACGCGCTGGATGCCCGGAATTACTTCAATCGTCCGCCGGCAAAGGTGGCTGAACTGCGCTCCAACATCTTCGGGGCCAACGTTGGCGGCCCGGTGAGCTTCCATCCCAACAAGTCCGAGCCCAAGACGTTCTTCTTCTATAACCAGGAATGGAGAAGAATCATCCAGGGTGGAAACATCAACCAGAAGGTGCCGCTGACCAGCACCTATCAGGGCAATTTCGCTGGATCCGGCGTTACCGCGGCGGTGCCTTGCGCCAGTTCTCTCTCCGCAGCTCAGCAGGCTAAGTTCACGAATGCGGGGATTACGAAGTTCAGCACCGTGACGGCCGGCACCTGCAACTACGATGTCGCATTCGCGAACAACACCATCCCGTCGGCGCTCCTTGACGCCAACGCCCAGGCGCTGCTGACACAGGGAAAAATCTTTCCTGCGCCAACAAGCGGCCAGCAATTCCAGGGCGGCGCCAACTCGCCTACCTATGTCACGGAAGAGATCGCCCGCGTCGACCGTAAATTTGGCGACAAGTTCACGGTCTTCGGTCACTGGGTTTCAGAACAGATCACGCAGACCTACGGAACCACAATGTGGAGCGGCGACAATGTGCCCACCATCGGCAATACGTTCGGCAACCCGTCGTACAGTGCCGTGGTTCACACCGCTTACACCATCAATCCGAATCTACTGAACGAAGCCGCGTTTAACTTCAACGGCAACCGTATTCACATTCTGCCCAAGTCGGCGTTCAGCGCTCCGGTGGCGGCTCCGTCGGGCTTTACCTTCAACCGCATCTTCAATGGCCCGAACCCGACAAACGTGATGCCGACCATCAACCTCTCGACCACCGGCACGCAATACAGCGCCAACTGGACGCCGTGGAACAACGATGCCAATGACTACCAGTTACGCGACGATATTTCCTGGGTGAAGGGCGCGCACCAGTTCAAGTTTGGGGCAAGCTGGGCGCTCTACTCCAAGATTCAGGACGCATTCGCCGCGCCGCAGGGTAACTTCGGCTTCAACGGCTTCTACACGAACAACGATTTTGCCGACTTCCTGTTGGGTTATGCAAACTCGTACTCTGAGGATGCCGTTCACGACAGTGGCCACTGGAATAACATCTCCTGGGCGGCCTACTTCGCCGACAACTGGCACGCAACTCCGCGCCTGACCCTCAACCTGGGCCTGCGCTGGGACGGTGTACCGCATACCTACGAAATCAATGAACGGGCTTCGGACTTCTATCCGAATCTTTATAGCTCGTCCAACAAGGCCACATTCGATACCGCCGGAAATCTCTGCAGCGGCGCTTCGGATCCTGGCTGCTCGGGTGCAAGTCCGGGATTAGGACCCAGCCCCAATGCCACACTCAAGGCCGCCAACGTCCAGTTCTATCAGAACGGTGTCGGTATCGGCGGTGTGACAGGCGGGGTACCGAGAGGATTGGTACCCAATCAATGGAACGCTTGGGGTCCGCGGCTCGGGCTCTCCTATGACATCAGTGGACACGGGAAGACGGTGGTTCGTGCCGGCACGGGCTTGATGTACGAGCGCATCCAGGGCAATGACATGTACGACGACGCCACCAACGTTCCTTTCGATGCCACGGTTAACTTCAACAACGTGATGCTGGCCAATCCGCACACTAGTGTGGCCACCGGAAGCACGCTGACGGTGCCGGTTGTTGTGGCGAACATGACGGGGCTTGACATCAACAACTACAAGCTACCGGTTGTCTACCAGTACAGCGGTGGTATCGAGCAATCGATCAATGGCAGTACGCTGCTTGAAGTGTCCTACGTGGGTAGCCAAAGCCGACACCAGAGCGACTTCAGGGAAAACAACCTCCCGCCGGCCTCTGCTCTGGCCACGCTGATTAACAACGGCGGCTCCACTTACAACCAATTGGTGCCGTACTTGGGGTTCAAGTCCATCAAGCAGGCTGAGAACGTGGGCAACGGCCATTACAACTCTCTTCAGATGGACTTCCACACTGTCATTCACAAGGACTTGCAGGCGCAGTTCGGTTACACGCTGTCGGCTTCGACCGATCCGACCACGGGGAACGGCGGGAACGGGTGGGACCTGGATACCGTTTCGAACCCCTATGCCGGTTGGAAGTTCGATGTGGGACCGTCGGTCTTCGACCGCAAGAGCGTCGCATTCGTCAACTACATCTATGACATTCCGCTGTTCCGCAATTCTCCCAACGCCGCCGCGAAGACGCTGCTGGGAGGCTGGGAACTCGCGGGAATCACAACCTTCCAGACGGGAGCGCCTTTGGACATCGGCCTCGGTGGCAACCAGGGCTCAAACGGCGTGCAGAACGGGAGCAACCGGCCCAACCTGTCCGGGAGCATCGCTTATCCGAAGAACCTTATTTCCTCCGGTGTGCAATGGTTCAGCCCGTCAGCCTTCTCGGCGCCGGCAATCGGATCGTGGGGCAACCTGAAACACGATGCGCTGCGCGGACCGGGACGCGACGAGTGGAACCTGGCTCTGCACAAGACCTTCAAGTTCACCGAGACCAGCAACTTTGAGTTCCGGGCGGAAACCTTCAACCTTTGGAACCACACACAATTCCAAGGCGACCAGGGTGTAGGCGGCGCCAACACCAACTGCGGTTGGAATGGCACCACCTGCGCCGGAGGCAACTTCGGCGCGATCACCTCGGCGTATGATCCCAGGGAGTTCCAACTCATGGGAAAGATTTCCTTCTAACCGCGGTTTTGAGACTGCATTCTTGAGGCCCCGCTCCCGTAAGGGAGCGGGGCTTCTTTTTCATGGCGAGTCCAAGGTTGTATTACCCAGGCCTGCGTCTCTTCTACGTTGTCATCCTGAGCGACCGGACACTTCGTCTGCTACGGCTGATGAAGTGGGAGGGAGTCGAAGGATCTGTGGTTGCTTTTCCATCTCAAAATGGGTACACCGCCCCTGGGACCTGCTTTAGGTGTGCGCGCTCACAACTGCCGGCGCGAATCGGAGATAACATTGAAGCAACTTTTCCGGCCGAAACTGTGGTGCTCGAATGAAGCATAGGACTCTCGCTCTTCTGGCCTTGGCAATTCCGTTCGTGCCTTGCGCAACTGCGCAAACGCCCAGTCCTGCCGCCGCGGCCCAACTGGAGAACGAAGGCCGCCTGCCCGAGGCCGAGCAGGCCTGGCGCGCGATCATTGCTGCTCACCCCCGCGAAGCCGGAGTCTACGCCAGCCTTGGCGTTGTCCTTTCAAAAGAAGCAAAGTATCAAGACGCCGCAGCGGCTTACCGGAGAGCTCTTGCGTTCGATCCCGGCCTTCCCGGAATCGAGCTCAACCTTGGCTTGGCAGAGTTCAAGCAGGGGCACTTCAAGCAGGCCGTCGGCCCGCTCACTGCAGCCCTTAAGGCAGATCCGGCCAGTGTGCAGGCGAAGACTCTCCTCGCCATGGCTCATTACGGCGCGTCTCAATATCTGCAGGCAATCCCTTATTTGCGATCGGTCGTATCGGCAGACCCGCAAAATCAAGAGTTGCGCTGGGTGCTGGCGCAAAGCTGCCTCTACACGAAGGACTACAAATGCGCGCTGGAACAGTTTCAGCAGATCACCAAAGCAAACCCGGACTCCGCGCAGGCGCACATGTTGGCAGGCGAGGCGCTCGATGCAGACCGGCGCACGGGAGAGGCCGTCACGGAGTTTCAAGCCGCCGAGAAAATTGCGCCGGCAGAGCCAAACGTCCACTTTGGCCTTGGATATCTGCAATGGGAGCAACACAATGACCAGGATGCCAGCCAGGAATTCGCGAAAGAACTGGCCAATGATCCCAAACACGCCCAGGCGATGACTTATCTGGCGGACTGCGATTTGCAGCAGGGAAAACGCGACGACGCAGTTCCACTGCTCAACAAGGCGATCCAGATTGAGCCCACCATCGCGCTCGCACACATTGACCTGGGAACCATCGAAGCTGATTCGGGCCATCGCGACGATGCCTTGCGCGAACTGACGACTGCCGCGAAATTAACGCCTAACGACGTCAATGTCCACTGGCGCCTCGGCCGGCTCTACCGCGCGATGGGAAATCAAGCGCAGGCAACGGCGGAGTTCAACAAGGCAAAGAACCTGACCCAGGCCGCCGATGACACGCTCATGAAGAAGTTGACCGCGCCCACCCTCAAAGATCAGGGCCCACCATCATTTCCGGCCGGCAAGTAGCGAGTCCAATCCATGGGGTCGCTACTCAAGCGACTGGGCCCGCATGCCGGTGGAAGATACCCTCTTCCACTACCGCTGCTAACGGCTAAAGACGATATACCTGCGTCCCGCGTAGATCCGGAATCCTCCGCTGGGATCAGCGACAATTTGCAGCGGTCTCGGCAGTTTAAGGTTTGCGTCGGTTGCTGAATCCACCGCGAACACCTCGTGCGCGCCCACATCGGTGACCACGAACTTGTTGTCCGCGATGAATCCGATGCCATAGACACCGGTGCCAAGCTTCTTGCCGCCGACCTGGATTGGAACCTCGGTGATGAAATAGGCCTGATACTTCGTAGCGATTGCGCTCGAATATCCGGAAGTGTCCACGTCGCTGGCCAGAATGAAGAACCCGTCGGCGAACTTCACTCCGCCCGAGTTCCTGAGTTGCGTCGTCGCCGTTTGCCCACGATAAAAAACAGTTGCCGGCATCAGCTTTTCCATCTCCGCCGGTTTCAGAACGGTCGCATTGCCTTGCGCTCGGACTGCTGCGGGCACGGTTGCCACGACTGCAGCCAGCAAGACACTGATCGCGATACTCACAGTCAAACCTTTTCGCATCTTCATTCTCCCTGTAATGGATTTGCCATGAAGTATAGCGCGTAGCGAGCGCAGGAGTCAGATGAACTGAACCCGAATTTCGATCTAAGTTGAGGTGGGAAAGCCCTGCGCAAAGGAAGGTAAGTTACTGAAAGATTGGCTCCTCAGGTAGGACTCGTTCTCCGAAAGCATCTTCCAAACTATTGCAAACACATATATTGTTGAAAATATACGCTGAGAGATTTCGCATATTTCGCAGATTTCGCATGTTTCATATTTCCTTGGGACAGTTTTTAGGACAGCGAAATTCAACCCCGGCGCTGCCCTAACGCCGCCTGAAGTCGGCGACGATGGCGACCCGGTATCTGATAGGTGAGAAGTCAGCCCCAATGCCCAGGCAGAGGCGGACGGGCACACACGAAACTCTCCGGCTGTGGACTTGGCCAATGGAATTACGGCATCAAGGAAGGCACACCCTAATCTTTCGTTTTACTTCTGAGGAAGGTCAGCAGATTCTTGCCGCTGATTCGCAGCTTCTTCTTGCCCCGATTGTATCGGCGCGTCGGCGTTCCCAGATCGACCACGCCCTTCATCTTCAGCATCGCTCGTAATGCGGCATCGTAGCTGATATTCAGTATCGCTGCTACCTCGCTTGGAGAGTAGTTCCGCTCGGGCTCAATCTTGACGGTCTGCCTGCGTGCCAGTTGTTTGTATCCATGACTGCCCGTGCCAGTCAGCACTTCATAGATGTCCTTCCCTACCTTGCGAAGGTCAGGTTTGTTGCCATGTGAGGGAACGGTGCTGATAGGCACCCCAATCCCATTTATGTTCTTCATGGGTTCATCTTCAGATTTCGGCACGAGTTCCAAATGGATAAGACACAACCACGCTCGCTACATTCGGTGGCCGGTTAGCGACTCCGTTTAACGCAAGCCTGATTTGCCACCGAAATGCAAACGAATTCGACATGGAGAAGGGTTTCCTCAAAAGTGTTGAGCGACCTGCGATGGGTTGTCGTGCCCACTGGGAAGATAGTGATGCAAATCTCGCTCAATGTAATGCCTCACTCCAATTCTGGCACACAGGTCTATCATCCGGAGGGTGTAATCCTGCCAATCAAGGCCCTTGCTGTACTCGCCGAGATAGTTGGCCTTACCCACCTTGAAGAGGTCTACGAATCCGTGCGTGGCCACTACGATTGCCAAGCTGGACTCCACATCAAGGGTGGGCTCCAACGAAACCCAGGTGAATATGCCCTTCTCGTGAAACGCCTTCAATGCTGCCAGACGATCATCAGGAAAAACGGCATGCACTCCCATTTGCGGGAAAACGATTCATCAGGGCTGGTCAGCATAGACGCAAAACAATCACTGTCATCCCGGTTCAGGTCAACGTCAGCCGGCGCCCGAGTACCGCATTCGGTCAGCACGCAGATACCCAGGCCGTACTTCTGCACGACCTCCAATGATGGCCTTGTCAAAGAGTCAGCTCTCCTGCAACTTGCCGCTGCTCCTAATATGCCCTGATTATGCCATATGTGTTTGTATTCTCAAGGGCATCGGCGATCCATATATGCATCCGACCTCCTGGTCCCGAACCCGATTAAACGACTTGTTGAAGCTTGTTGAAATTGAGTGAAAATAACTGCTTTCGATTGAATATGGTGCGGCCATACTGTTGAGAGCTGTGGTTCTGAATGGTTCCGGAGTGCTTTGACCGCTACGATTTCGACTACATCGGCTTGGGGTGAACCCCTTCGTTGAGACAGTTTTCAATTGCTAAACCTGCAGCACTTTCCACTCGGAATCCTTCACGTGATACAGATCGGGGTTCATACGGGTTGAGACAAGGTTCGGTCGTGGAGGCCATCTCATTGATTCTCCAAGCCGGGTAGGGGTGCGGGAAAGGGACGGCGCCATTGGCAAGTAAGCGAGCTGGGTCTATCGGACGATTACCTGTGGAAATTCAGATATTTGCCATTGTAAGTCTGGTGACCGCAGCGGTCATTGACCTGATAGGTTCCATTGAGTAGGTTGCCGTCGGCGGAGATCTCAGCGCGCACAGTGTAGTCTCGGCAATTGGCTACGTTGAGGTTCTCCCAGGTCAGCACGTTGCCGGTCCGCCGTCCGTTCACGATGGGCGTCCCGTTATCGTCGCCTGTGATCGTGCCGTTCTGCTCATTCAGGTTCATTATTAAATTTTGCCCAGAAGCGCCGTGACTGTTCGTCCAGTTTCCCGACCAGCGACCGGTAACGGTTCCGTTGGTCGCGGCCGCGCTGGAAGCAGGTGCAGCCGGCGATGTTGGCGTGCGACTCAAGGTGGACTTATTGCTCAACTTTATTGCAACGGCGTGCCCGGCGGAATCGAGAACAGCCATGCCCGTTGTCGTCCCGGTCCCGTTCGCCGACCCGCCGTTCCCGGGCGGCCCGTGAAATTGTGCGCTAAATGTAGAGCCCGAGCTATCGATCATCCCGTCTGCGCTCTCGGGCGGGGTACGCTCCCAATGAAACTGGTTCCCGTTCTGCGTTATTTTGTAAACGCAACAGCCGCTCTGGCTGTACCACGTGCCGCTCAAGTCCACCGGGCCGCTCCGCGAGACGGAGGCGCTCGTGGGCATTGCCGCAGGCGCGCCGGGGCCGGCCAGCGAATTCACAGCGCTCGCAAACAAGGCTGGACTGTAGCTGCCGTAGTGCTCAACGCCGCTTTGGGTGTTCACACCTGCATAGGTAATCACGATGTAGTGCGGAGCGGCAAAATACTCCACCGCGTGTTGCCCGGTGTTTCCCTGCGCCGCGGCTTTGGCCGGTAGATTTGGTTGCCTCGCGGCCGCCGTCGAATGGTTCAAATCCGTCAATGCATCCGCGCGGCTGATGGGCTTGGCCAGCATCAGCTCCAATCGCTCCACGATTGGCGAATTGTCTCGATACTGCACATACATTTTCGCAATATTCTTGTCCCAGGTCTTGGGATCAAACTCCTGCGGTTGATACTCCACCAGCGTCTGGCTGTCAAACTTGACGGGCTTGCCCGCCACTTTTTCCACGTCCGCGCGCTGGCTCTGCCCGGAAATCAGTCCATGAAGGGGTGTTTGAGCCACGCATGCGGTGCTCGACAACAGCATCAGGAAGCAAAATATAACTCTTGCTGCCATGAGACTTGCTCCTTTCGATGCGGATCTCATTATTACCCTATTACCCTTATCCAGTTAGGGATATTGAAATGCCGTTTTCCGCTTGCTTTCAGTAAGGTTGATACGAGTAGGTATAGTTCACTGCCCCCCACGCCAAGCTGACTTTGACATCGAAGCTGCCAAAATCCGGCGGAGGCATAAATTTCACGGCTTGGTTTGCAGTCTTGGCCGCCCCATTCTGCGCCACGGCTTGTGCGCAAGTGTTCGAGGTTGACGCTTGCGGTCCTGACACACAGATCATCTGTGACAACGTATTCTTTTGAGTAGGCTCTGAAACGACGGTGATATTCACGGTGAATCCATCGCTGGTCACCTGCGCCGGCGGAGGGGCCCAGCTGAAGTCACTTTGGTCTCCGTTGTAAACCTTCAAGTGCGCCGAAGCCGAATTAGCATTGTAGGTCCATCCTTGATTTGTTTGGGGGCTCGCCGACACCGATACGAGCTTCCATCGCGAGCCGGGCGCTGCAGTGGTGGGCGAGGGCGCGGTCTGTGCAGGAGTGGGCTGCGTTGCCGGCTGCCGCTGGGGAATAGATCCGTTGTTCGCCGGCGGCACGTTCGCCGGATTGTCTTCCGGAATTGTCTCCAGCGTGGGCGGTCTGGATGGTGGTGCTGTCACGACTGCGGTTGCAAGCGTTGTCGCAAGCGTCGGGTTATCTTCAGGCAGGCCTTCAACCTTCACACCGCTTGGCGTGCCCGGCCCAGGCGGCGTCTTGAACGTTCGCTTGTAAGTGCTCCAGAGTCCTTCGAAATTCTTCAACGTGACAAAAATGCATGGGTAGGGTGC
Source organism: Candidatus Sulfuritelmatomonas gaucii (assembly GCA_900290245.1). Lineage (GTDB taxonomy): Bacteria > Acidobacteriota > Terriglobia > Terriglobales > Acidobacteriaceae > Telmatobacter > Telmatobacter gaucii. The sequence goes on from OKRB01000152.1 coordinate 51,406, forward strand.
GGCCAGTCCATCTGCCCGCGCCAGGTAACCGTCCCCTTCCGCGAACGACGTGGAGGTAGTCGCCTGGTGCATCAAGGCTTCCACCTGCTGCTCGACCGCCTTTGGCTCGCAGTCAGACCCGGCTCGAGGAGGTGAGTTTCCTGGAGGAGGCGCCGTCGCCTTGGTCTCGGAAGGGGGCGGAATGGTCGGCTCATCCTCAGGCAGCGTGACTGCCGTAGGCGTTCCCTGCGCAGGCGTAGCCGCAGCGGCAACGGCCTTCTTCGCGCAGTCGTCCGCCTGCTTCAGCAAATCGGCGGCCAACCCAATCTCAAATGTCTCGTTAGTGAACGTTGTGCTTATTTCGTCTGCCGCAGCGCCCATTGTGTCCACGGTCGATGACTGCTGCTGCATTAACTTCATCAACTGATTGGCCTGCTCTTCGACTCCCACGATGTAGCCCGGCGCATCTGTAATAACATATGGGACGGAGAGGGATTGATCGGATGAGGCTGAGCTGTTCCAGCTCCCTAATATTCCTTGCATAACAGTCAGCCGTTGAATCAAATCGGCGGGTAGTGGTAGGGCCCCCGGCGTGCTGGGTGAGTTCTTGTCTAGGATGGCTTGCAACTCTCCCTGCAGCGACGTTTGACGGCCTGCGAGACCGTCACTGGCGGCCTGCTTCTGTTTGTAGTAAGCCGTAAGGTTTGCCGCGTTTTCCTGCGCTGTCTTTTGCTGGTTTTGGATCTCTGTCAAATATGGCTGCAGCGAGGTAATCACGTCCTGGTTCGCCATGGTTTGCTGCGCGATCTGCAACAGTTCTTCGTGGTCCTGCGCCGCTGACTGGTTTATCGATCCGATTTCTCCGATGAGTTTGATGGCCTGTTGATACTTGCCACGGATGACATCGGCATCTGCGGCGGTCGTACACGCGGCCACCGCCTTCTGCGCGTCGCTGAGCTGGCTTTCCAGATCACCCGAATCGCCCAGCACCAACTCTGCTTTTGCCCCAAGGTCCACTTGCAGCTGAGAAATACGTGTGCTTGGCGCCTGTGGAGAAACGGTTTTCATGGCTGCCTGCGCCGCCTGGATTTGAGCGAACGCCAGGTCGGCGGCCTGCTTTGCGCTGTCCGTCTGGGAAACATACGTCTGCGTCTGATCCGCAGCTACACTTTTTACATCGTTGTTCCACGCATTCACCCTTGCTTCCAGCCCGGCAATCTGGTTGGTCAAGTCGGTCCAGTCCTTATTCATCACCACCAGGTAGGTGGCCGGGCGCGGAGAAGGTTGCAGCAGGTCCGGAGAAATAAATTGGTTGACGATCGGCTGAAAGCCCGTGGCGCTTACATTGACGAGAAGGCCGGATTTGCGCAGATCTGCGGCAGCGGCAATCCCCTTCAGCACGCTGCTGTCGAAGTCTGCAAATCCTTTGCTCGCGGAAACAAGGTTGCCGTAGAGACGCTGTCCAGCCGCCGTATAGTAATCCACACCCGCGCCCGGGATGCTGTCCCCCCGCGTGTTCTGCACCTGCACATACACGTGGAACGGACTGTCGACGGAATTGTCCGGCACCAGCGTGAACGTCGCAGAACCAGTTCCTGCCGATAGCGTCATTCCCTTATTGATGCGAACGCTCTTGACCTGCGATTTGTAGCCGGACGCGGAAACGGTAATGTCCTGTGTCACATCGTAATTCCTGGTCAGCGCAGCCTGCCCGGAGGCGTCTGTCGTCGCGCTGATTTGTCCATCGGTCACGGTCGCGCCCGGCAGAGGCTGTGGGTCGCCTCCAGAGTCGTCCGTATGAAGCACCGTGATGTTAATCGTGTCCGGTGAGGGCAGTGAACTGTCCTTCAGCGTCAGGGAGTACTCAAGCGGCTTTGTCGGCGCGGCATCCGATGTAATCAGCTGCGACGTGCTAAACGCCTGATAGTACTGCTGGTTGATCGTGATGTCGAAATTCCCTTCCTCACTAAGGGAAAACGTCGCCATCCCGTCACTGCCGGTGGTCTGCGAATACAACTGGGTACGGTTGAGAGTGACCACCGCATCCGGAACGGGAAGGTTCTTCTGGTCATCTGTCACATGCACCTGCACCGCGAGAGAGCCGGGGAATCCAGGCTTCTTCTTCACGTACAGAATGCCCTCATCGAACGTCTTGCCAATATCGCTTTCGTTGAGCGTGATGGCCTGATGGGGCGAATCTGTATAGCCCATCTTCGACGCGTACGCTTCCACGTCTACACTCAGATAGACCGCGGTATGCGGCACAGGAACATCGACCGTTGCATTGCCGTCGTCTCCAGTTGTCGCGGTAAACGGTTTCGAAACAAATTTCTCCCTCATCAGGATGGCCACATTCGCCTGTCCTACCGGACCGTCGTCATCTTCGACGGCAAATTTGAGCTTGATGGAGCCAATCGCTCCCGGCACAGAATTCTGAGTATCGGGAGTAACGGGGACAAGCGTGATCTTTTGAAGTGGTGGACGATCGGGAAAATTTGTTCCAAAATTCACATCCTGCCGCGCGGTTTTCATATCGTCGCGTGAAACTTCCAAGGTGACACCCAAATTGCTGCCCGATTTGGCCGAAATCTGAATTTGAACGATTCCGCTCGGATTGGTATCTCCTTGACCGTCGTTGGGACGCACAACGGAGTCGGATCCCCAGGTCGCAATGCCCGTATAGCCTACATAAACATTCACGTGAGCACCGCTGAGCGGCGACCCGGCGCCGTCCATTACTTGAACAGTTAAAAAGACATTTCTTGTCTGGCTTGACTGAGCTGCCGCCAGCGTGATTGTGCCTGCGTCGACGGTTGTCTCCGTTTGCTGCGCAGAGATAGTAATGGAGGGCGCTGAGGCTCCGTTGTAGCCCTGCATCGCGGCATTAATGCTGACCACCTTACCCGGCAGGATGGGGATTTGGATGATTACCGTTCCGTCATGCTCAGTGGCTTGCTGTACGATTGTAGGGCCGGATGTTGAGACGGTGACCGTGGCGCCTTCCAGAGCGATTTGTTGCTGGTCCTGCACCATGACGCGGATTCTCACCCAGTGCTTATTCTGGGTAGCAGGGGTTGCCTGTGGGGCCGCAGCCAGCGGATGCGAAAACAGGAGCGCGACCAGTAAAGCCACCAGCACAGGCCAAGTCGGGGCCCTGTCCGGCCTGACCTGGGAAGGGGCTGCGAGAACATTGACTGGCCGGCTAGCCAATGCAGCCGGCGACGCGAAAGGCGCCAATCCTGGATGAGCCAGACGTACCGACTGCGTTTTCACGACATCCTCCTGGGAGCGGAGGTCGGGGAACGGAATGCCTGCTATCTTAGCGTTGCTCCTTTGAGCGCGCAACAGGGAAATAATAGCCCTCACGCTCTTTAGCGAACAAAGGTAAACGCGCCGAGCGTGGGATACGTCCCGTTGTTGTCGCTTAGGCTGGTGACTCCATTTCTCATGCTGCCAACAAGCTGCGAGGGCCCGGGCCGCATCACTTGCACCGTGACGGTTCCACCTCCAGCAAAGCCGATCAACCCGGCATGCACCGCCGCCACGCAAATCGGCGAATCATCCGAGTAGACGTCGGTGCCCGTGATACGCCCACTCGTATTGGCTATTCTGGGATCCCCTCCAGGAGGGCACGTGAATGTAGACCGCTGCCCATTCACGTCATGCCCACGGGCCGCCGCCAAAGGGTAATCGGTCCATTTGATCAGCGTGCCGGTGGCAACGGCTCCGCCGCCGCCGTTTCCGCCGCCGTATCCACCGCTGCCGTATCCACTGCCGACTGACGCTGCGGCGGCCGCCAATGCTTCCGCAAACGNNCCGCTGCCGTATCCACTGCCGACTGACGCTGCGGCGGCCGCCAATGCTTCCGCAAACGTCGCGTAGTCGCGACCCCCGATGGCCTGGGCCCAGTTGGGCGGGCGAATCGCTCGGAACCCCGGCCGATTCAGGTATTGGTAAATGTAGAATTGCTGCCCGCTGCAGATCACCACATCAATGGCCGCAGCTTCCACGGTAAGTCGCCCGTAGGCATCGCGGGATTCAGCCTGATTGAAGGTTTGTCCCATTTGGCAGCCCTGCCCGCCGTTTCCTGCGCCGGCCCCGCTCACGCCGGCAGAGTCTCCAGGACTGACAACAAAGGTATATGCGCCCAGCGTGGGATTGGGACGATTATCCCAGTTGGAACTGTTCACGCCGTTGCGCGTACTTCCCGTGTAGTATGCGAGTCCAGGCCTTTGCACTTGAACAGTGACGGTGCCGCCTGCAGCAAAGCTGATCAAGCCAGCATGAACCGCCGCAACGCAAACCGGCGAATCGTCTGTGTAGACGTCGGTGCCGTAGATGCGCGAGTCGAATGTTCTGGGATCTCCTCCCGGAGGGCATGTGTATGAAGAACGCTGCCCATTCTGGTCATGGCCGCGCGCTGCTACCAAGGGCACATCCCTCCAGGCAATCGGAGCAGCGTATCCCTGCGCGCCAGCAAAGGGCGCAATTTGGGCAACGCTGGCAATCGCCAGCGCAAAACTGAGAAGATTACGTTTCACTTGCAACCTCCTGCCCGGGCAACAAGGGAGAGGGAAGACCGTCCGGGGACGCTAAACTCAACCGGCGAGGTCCTGATCGCGGGAGCGATTCATTCGCCGCTGCCATCTTCCAATGCAACACTCCCTTCGGGCGCCTATCTATCGATGGGCGCGAAGCTTCCCATTCAATGGGGAGCCACGAACGATATGTGCTCGTATTATGAGAACGAAGCGGGGGTTGTCAAGCGAAAATCTTCGCGCCAAGACTGTTCCGTCAACCACTCAGGGACTTCGAAGCGTTTTCTGCCACGCGGCAGGCGTTTTAGAATCTCAATGCGGTTTTTCACTCCGGAAACGGTCGGCTTGACCTCGTCGTCAATACGGCCGTCCCTCTGTTCGATGTTTTCAATTTCGCGAAATTTAGCCGGATTTTTGCAGAATTCTTTCCGGAGAATCCGCCGGCCCAATTGACGAAGCAGATGCCGCTCCTCAAGGGACTCCAGGCATCCGTGAGATGAGTCGCGACGCTGGAGGAAGAGTAAAATGCCGAATCCTCGATGGAAGAACTCTCCGGATTGATCAGTTCGCTTCTGTTTACTGAACGTCATCAATACACGACTTGAACTGGCAACAACAAGGTAACGCACTCGTTGAACCCGGTATTGAGTTTCCAGCGTGAGGATCGGTCCTGATAGATGCTCCACATCCAGGTGCTAAGAACGATCCAGAAAGCAGCCGGTATTGCGCAAACCAATTGTGGCGTTGTGAAGGCCCATCGTTGTTGGCTGATACGGGAACTCGCTAGCCGAAGTGGGATGTCAGCTGAAGAGAAGAATGTAGCTGTCGCTGTATCCAGGATTCACCAAGAGTTCAGTATTGACACGCCGTCAAGGCGTAAAGCACCTGGGCCAACACCAGAGGGTTGGGTCCAACGGCTTTCAAGGTATTGATTTTATTGGTCGGCGCTAGAGGACGATTTTAGAACGTATCTCGCTTTGACCGCTTAGCCTTCACAGACTCTGGGTTGTTGAGTCGGGCTCCCTAACCGGGAAATGCACCAGAATCGGGTTA
>OKRB01000091.1 GCA_900290245.1 Candidatus Sulfuritelmatomonas gaucii
AACGTCGGATTGGCTCTCAAAAATCCCCAGCGGACGCTCCGGTCCTGAGCTAGCCTGTCCGAACCCCGCCGCCCCGCACGCCAGGGCGACACTTGCTGCAACAATCGGAAACAGCCGGGTAGTTTTCAATTCGATACCCTCCGCAGTAAACCAACTCTACGGCAAACAGGATTCTCTCCGCCAACTGGGCCAATCAAAACCTGAAATCTGCCAGGAAAGTGCTATTCCTTTCCTTTCTGCCGGACCAGCATCGCTGGTAAGATAAGAGAGTCGCTTGTGGGGCTGTAGCTCAGCTGGGAGAGCGCCTCGTTCGCAACGAGGAGGTCAGCGGTTCGATCCCGCTCAGCTCCACCAACTCCCTCCCAATCCCTTTGCACCTAAGGTCCTTCGTCGCCAGGAATCCACTGCGAATGCAGCATTTGTCTTGCAATCCCCCTGTGAAGCAGTAAAATACAAACCAAATCAGACCCCCCAAAAAGAGATTCCGATGGAAGGAGATCAAGACTATGAGAAAGCCTTGGGGAATCATTGTCGTGACCATTGTCATCGGTGCTGCGGCCTTTGTGACCGGACCAATGATTTGGCCGATGGGCCACGACGTTCCTATGCCGCCGGCGAATCTTCTACCCGGCTACATTACACTCTCGGTCATCGAGGCGCTCGCCTTCGGTTTTGCCGTGGCGTTCGCCATATTCGGATGGCCGGCGATTCGCGGCTTGAGTCTTGGGGCGCCGTGGCTCAACAAATGGTTGTTCGTCACTCTTTGCTGGTTCATGGGGAATTGGTGGATGCACGACAACCTGCACATGCACAACGGTCTCAACATGCATGGGTTGCTCTTCATTGAGATTGCGTTCCATATCACCATGCTCATCTGCGGGGTGACACTGGCTCTCGGCTTTCTGCGCCTTGCCCGGCACACAGCAGCCGAGAAGGGGGCCTGATCAATAAGAAGCTATCCATCTGATTGGGCAAAAATGAAGTCGACTTGCGCAGTCTGATCGGAAGACGCTGATTTCATTCACAGAGAGAGGCCGGTAGTGTCTTCAGATTGAAATGCCACTACGGAGAATCCGTTCGCAACGAGGAGGCCAGCGGTTCGATCCCGCTCAGCTCCACCATTCCCGTTCGTCCCGGCCAATCTGCCCAGCAGCTTACTCCCTTGATAGCTGGCTAATAGTCCGTCGCAGGATTGTAATTCGCAGTCACAAACGTCGGCGCAATCGCTGGCGGCTCGATCCGCGGATACCACAGATACCGTCCCGCTTCGTTGGGGTCAAAGGGCAAGAAACCCACGCCAGGCCATCCCAGCAACGAATAGTTGTCATAAGGATAAGCAGAGCGCGCAAAGTGCGGATCCTTCACCGCGCTATGTTTGTCTTCTCCTACCGATGTCTGCCATTGCGAAAAGGAATTCGGCGTGTAGCCGGCTGGGATCGGTAAGCTCGCGTCGCCGCTGCACGGTTCCTTCGCGCCGCTCGTCGCCGCCGTTGTCTGCAATACAAACGCATTGGGATCGCTCGCAAACGTTCCATCGGTTCGCCAGTAGAGGTTACTCTCAAACTCCTGGTACAGCGGGTATGCAAACGGCGTGTAAGTGCAACCAGTGTCCACATTAAACGGCGCCAACGTTGCCACGCCATCGAACGGAGAAGTCGAATTGATGTTCCTGTCGAAGTACATCAGGTTGTTTGTCACGACGAACGCCCTTGGAACATTGGCTGCAGATGTAGGCACGCCGTTCAGATACGAATCACCTTCCTCAATCATCCCCACCCGCGCATACGCCAGAATATTGTTCTTGATGAGATTGGCATTTTCCACCTGTTGCGGTCCGTGCGGCGTATAGATTGCGGCGTCTGAAACGCGATAGACCAGGTTATTCTCCACGTCCACCAGTCCCGTCTGGTTGTCCATGTAGATGCCGTGGCCGCCGTAACCATTTGGGTCAATGATCGAGGAGTCGGTCACATCGTGAATCTTGTTATTCCAAATCCGGTTTCCCGGCGCCGTATATTGTTCAACGCCTGCATCCACGCGGATCGACCCGCCATCGTTCATAATCCCCTGCAGCAGGTTGTAAACGTGGTTGAACGAGATCGTGTTGTAGGCCTCGCCCACGCCGTTCGGCTTGTCTGTATTTCCCGCATTCTGTGAGAGCGAGATGGCGCAGTGATAGCCGTCGTACACGTCGTTGTGTGTGTACAAGTTGTTGTGCCCGAAGCCTTGCCCGATACCAAACGAAGCCGGAACCGTGCGACCGTAGCCCTCCACTACGTTGTTTTCCACCACGTTCCACGCCGGCACGTTCCAGTCTTCGTCCGTCGCCAGGTACGGATCGCCGATGCGCACACCCAGCGCGCCAATGTCATAGAATGCGCTGTTTTCAATCACGTTGCCCTCAACCGATGGATTCGGAATCGGGCTCACGCATTCCGGGAATGGCGCCTCGGAATTGTTTGTGTCGCTGCTCGGGTCGGTCACGCAGGAGATAAAATCCAGCCCCACTCCGCCAATCTGCCGCACGGTGTCCGAATCAAATGTGATCCGCGATGAGTTCTGGAACGAAACCGCCGCCGGAATATCGGGCTCCAGTTCCGTCGACTTATGGCCCGCCGGGTATGGGAGCACGTAGTTGTCATGCTGGAACGTGAGTCCACGAAACGTCACGTCGTGCAATCCCGAGGCAATCAGCAACTGCAGAGCCTGCGGCACAACCACTGCATCGCGATTCGGGTCTTCGTTCCCCTGTGACAAGTATGTCAGTTGTAGAGTCTTGGGATCCAAGTACCACTGCCCCGGTTCCGTCAGTGCGTTCTCCACGTTCTCCACGAGGTATCGGTCATTCTTGATGAATCCGACCTCACTCGAGTGCGGCCCTCCCGGCGTAGCGGTTGTCCCCGTCAGGTAGATGATGCGGTTCGCCGTATCGATACAGCTGACGGGCAGCTTCGACGTGCTGAACTGCTCGAAGTCCAGGATCTCGATCTCTCCAAGTTGTGATGGAGCACCCTCGTTAGCTTTGCAGAAGTTTTCGTATGACGGCGCGAGATTTGTCCACGATTCCGGATGAGGGTTGTTATTGTCCTTCGGATCTACGTCGTAAGTGAAACGGTCGAAGCACTCATATTCTCCGTCGTGGTTGTCGCCCGATGTATCCACATGCGGGCAATTATCTGTTCGATCAGGAAACTGTTGCAGCTCCAGATCGTGCTCCATCTTCGTCAGATAAATGGGCTCCAGGAACCGAAAGTAAGTCCCCAGATAGCCGCCCACCCGCGGCCGCAATCGGCGCGCGCCGTTGTAGTAGAGATTTTCAAATTTCGCCGTGCCCGCCGGAAGCATAACCTGCCATTTATTGTCGCCTACATTCACCCAGCCCGTGACACGCATTCCGCCCGAGATGATCGGCGTCTCGCCCGGATAGTTCTCGTACACAATCTCGGTTGCTGCCGAGCCTGAGTCGGCGGCAACAAAATTCACTGGCTGAGTCAGCGTGTAAATGCCCTCGCGAAACTGCACCACCACCTGCGACAACTTCAATTTATCCAGTCCCTCCACATACAGCCGCGCATGGTCGAAGGTTCGGAACGGCCCATCCGTCTTTGCTGCATTGGGTGCCGGCAGCAGACCACTCCAGTTGTTGTTCCCGGCGGGAGACACATAAATCTTTGCAACAGACGAGTCTCCGCCCAAGGCACCTTCAGCGCGCAATGCCGGTACCATCGCCAACAAGGCGAGAATTACCGTATACTTGGAAACGCTCATTTTCTTTGACCTCCACGGGGATCCAGAAAACGGGGGAAATACCAGAAAACGGGGGAACACCAGAACCGGGGAATCTGAGTGTATTTCAAGCCGGTTCCGAGTTGCAACGGTCTTTGTTGATTAGGTCGCAGCGATTCCACTTAGCCCCTGCTCAGTTTCACTCCGGGAGCTCTCTGCGGGCCCGTCCCGGTGCCGGCTTCCGGTGCCACGCCGACCGCCGACTCGCTCATCCAAGCCGACTCTATACTCAGTTTGTCCAAGGAGTTACGTGGAGCACTTCGCCATCGATCCCCGGTAGCATTGGGGAGTCGCGCACATCAGCACCTGGCTTCCATCAGCTAGGTGCGTCGCATCGCGGGTGCTGCTTCGGCCCAGCCCAGTCTCAAAGCCGAGAACGCCCACAGCCACCGCTGCTTGGATCACCAACCACTGACCACTGGTCCCTGACCCCCGCGTCAGCTGAACAGATCCTTCATCTTCTCAATCAGGCCGGGCGATGTCGGCTTGTTCTCAACCGTCATGGTCTCGGCCAGCTTCGCCACCAGGTCCCGCTGCGCCCGGTTGAGCTTGCGCGGAATCTGCACCACAATCTTGACAATCAAATCGCCGACGCCTTTTTCATTCAGATAGGGAACGCCTCGTCCGCGCACCCGTATCTCTCTGCCGCTTTGTGTTCCTTCGGGAATCTTGATGCTCACCGGGCCCTCGATGCCGGGGATCTCAAATTCCGCGCCCATGGCCGCCTGCGGAAAGCTGACAGGAATCACACAGTGCAGGTCGTGCCCGTGGCGCTCGAAGAAGTCGTGCGGCTGGATGGAAAGAACAATGTAGAGGTCGCCTTTCGGTCCACCCACACGGCCTGCGTCTCCTTCACCCGCATAGCGGATGCGCGTGCCCTCTTCCACTCCCGGCGGCACTTTCACAGTGAGCTTGATCTCAGCAGCCGCGCGGCCTTCTCCGCGGCAGGCCGAGCAGGGATCCCCGATCACTGAACCCGTGCCGCTGCACGCCCCGCAAGTGCGCGCGACCGAAAAGAATCCCTGCTGATAGCGGATCTGACCGCGTCCCTGGCATTGGCTGCAGACGCTTGGACCGCGCCCCGATGCGCTGCCTCCCCCATGGCAAACCTTGCAGGTCTCCAGCCGGCGGATCTTCACTTCCGTCTCGGTGCCGAACATCGCGTCCTCAAAATGGATGGTCAGATCGAACCGCAGATCGTCGCCGCGTTGTTGCCGCGAGGCGCGCGATGCTCCGCGCGGCATGCCGCCCATCGAAAACATCTCGCCAAATAAATCGCCGAAAATGTCGCCTAGATCCACGCCGCCGGCAAATGGCCCCGCCCCAAAGCCCTGCGCGCCGAGGCCTGCATGGCCGAATCGGTCGTAGGCCGCGCGTTTGTCGGTATCGCTCAGCACCTGGTACGCTTCGCTGGCTTCTTTGAACTTCTCTTCGGCTGCGTGGTCGCCGGGGTTCCGGTCAGGATGATATTTCAACGCCTGTCTTCGATACGCGCTCTTCAGTTCCTGATCGCTGCAATCGCGTGAAACCCCAAGAACCTCGTAATAATCCGCTTTGCTCACTCTTGTATTAGAACCCATAAATCAGCTTTCAACCCTCAGCTTTCAGACTGTTAGCTCTCGTCTCTTTCGATTCTCCAATGTCGGCGAAGTTCGATCTAAGCGTCTTCGCTTTAACTTACCCGCTCGCTGCCTCACATGAAGCTGAAGGCTGATAGCTGTCTCACTCTTCCACCTGCTTCGGATTGTGCGCCACCCGCACTAGTGCCGGCCGCAGCAGCCGCTCACGCATCCTGTAACCACGTCGGATCTCCTCCGCTACGTGCTGATCCGGCACATCGTCACACTCTACCGTTCCCAACGCTTCGTGAATGTGCGGATCGAATGCCTCGCCCACCGTCGGAACCGCGGTCACCTGCATCTTCTGCAGAATCTCTTCCATCTGTTTCACGATCAGGCTCACGCCGGAGCGCAACTGGTGCGCCGTCCCGGTGGATTTGAGCGCCAATTGAAAGTTGTCGAGCACCGGCAGGAACTGCTCCACCACGCCGCCCATCACAAATTCGCGGAACTCTGCGCGCTCGCGTTCAGCACGTTTCCTGGCGTTTTCAAAGTCGGCCTGCAACCGCGCCAGGCGATTCAGAAGCTGGTCGCGCTCCGCCTTTAGCCGTTCCACTTCGGATGTGGCAACCGGCTCCGCCTGACGTTCAGGCTCGGCCGGGCTCGCAAGATCCTCTCCCGCCGGTGGGGCAGGCAGCTCCGCCGAGGCGTCGATCTTCGCGTCCCGCAACTCGGCCGCCTCCTCTGAAAACTCTGGAGAGTCAACCACGGTCAATTCTCTTTCCTGCTTCATTCAGCATATTCTCCGAAAGTCTCGATTGCCTCTATTCGATGATTCACTTCGCGAATGGCCGCAGATTTACAGCCCGACTATTGATATGGCTGCTTCAATATGAATGACTCAATCGCGGGTCTGCTAGGCCGACGGGACGTCGAGAATACGCCCCGAAAGACGCGCAATATAGCTCACCGCCTGAATCATCTCCTGATACTGGATCCGCGTAGGCGCGATCACCGCAACCGTACCCAGATTCGCATCGCCCAGCCGCGCCGGCGCCGCGATCAGCACCAAGTCCTGCATCGCCGGCGAAGCTTCGTCAAGGCCGACAACCACGCGCACGTCCTGCTGCCGGCCATCCACGTAGGCGTTCAGCAGCTCTACCAGCAGCTGCTTGGCTTCAAGGGCCAGCAGCATCTGGCGCAGCCGCTCCCGATCCTGTTCCACGTTGATCAGGTTCGCAATGCCTTCAACAAATATGGTTGGCTCAACCCCATCCCCTGCCAGAGCACCCTTGCGGCACAGTTCCTCTACCGACTTGAGAAGCTGGTGATAGGCCTCGCGCTCCATCTCCATTCGCCGCGTCACTTCGGCCCGGATCCGCTCAACCGGCCAGCCGCGGAAGTTCTCGTTCAGGTAGCTGCCCGCAGTTTCCAGTTCAACCGCCGCCATTTGATGATCGAGAGCCAGCACCCGGTCCTGCACGGTGCCCGACTGCGTCACCAGCACGGCCAGCACGCGGCCGGTGGAGAGACGCGAAAAATGAATGTGTTCCAGCACTTGCCCCGCACTCGAACTCGCCAGCGCCACGCCTAGCCCGCTCGAGATCAGCGCCAGCACGTGCGACGTCCGCTCCAGGAATTCACTTGTGCTTGCAACTCCGCTATAGCTTTCTTCAATCTGGTCGCGGCGCGCCTCGCTCAGCGGCGATTCCGTAACTCTCACGCCAGGGCCGCCGGCAACCGCGCCCGCTGCCAATCTTCCCGCTTGCGTGATCTGCTCAACGTAATAACGAAACGCGGCAGCCGTCGGCATGCGTCCAGCCGACGTGTGCGGCTGCTCCAGCAGCCCAGCTTCGCCTAGCGTCGCCATCACGTTCCGCAGTGTCGCTGAGCTTAACCCCTCCCGGTCCACAAAAACGCGCGCTACCGCCTGCGAAGCCACCGGCTCGCCGGTCGCAATATAGATGTCGATGATCGCAGTCAACACCAGCCGCTCTCGTGGGCTCAGGCGTGCTTCGTGCATCTTCTTGGCTCTCCATCCCGGCCACTGCCGGCAATCCGGCCGGTTTTCCTTGCGATCAGGGCCGGACATTCTGGTTGATTAAGTCTTGATTTTGCTTAAACTTACCCCAGAGGATAGTCGGGATATCTTTCCTTAAAGTTTAGAAAGACCTCTCTCCTGCTGTCAAGGAGCGGAATCACCCAGTCACCACCCTCATCACCTATCCTTTCCCCTTTCCCGTGCCCATTACATCCGTAACCCATCCATACTTCCCCATCGTCACGCCACTTCTTTTGATGCTATTGTGGAACCGGCTGACAGCCGCAGCGGCCGCGGGCGGAGCCGAAACAAATGAGCCGCGGACCAGGTTTCTTTTGGAGGGGCCCCCATGAGCAGCTATCTCTGGTTCTTCTGCCGTAAGTCATTCCTGTCCATCGCCATTGCCTGTGCAATCATCGCAGCGGTTCCCGCCTGCCATGCGGAAACTGCTCCGCAGCTCGACAAGCACGCGCGAAAGATGGAAAAGCGCCTTGCCAGGTTTCGTCCCGGCACCTACCTGGACCTTGCCTTTCGCGACAGCTCGCAGACCTATGGCTCCCTGGGCGCGCTCTCCGATGCGTCTTTCCAGTTCACCGACGCCGACAGCAACCGCGTCCAGACCCGCTCTTATGACGACGTTGCCAGCGTGAAAAAGGCGAAAGAGTACATAGGCTCAGGGTCCGAGCCGGGCCGCCATATCCATCTACTCCTTCCTGTTCTCATCGGGGCCGGGGCGGCAGCCGCAGCATTCGCAATCGTTGAAGTTGTCCGCTGATCTCACTCGGGACCTTGCGAAAATTCCAGCGACCTCGCCATCCTTCCGCCCTGTTAGATTCGTAAAAGGGCCGTTGCCTCATCCCTGCGATGTTTTTCGTCGCAACAGTGCGTGGTGTGCCCTTTTGAGACCGCATGTTCCACCCGACTGAAGATCTCCGCATTCAATGGACGAAGGTTGTCCTTCCCCCTGTGTTTTTGGAGGAAGAGCTCCCCGTCAGCGACGCCGCGTCGACGACCATCTACAACGGTCGCGGCGAAATTACTGCCATTCTCAAGGGCCAGGACGATCGCCTGCTGGTTCTCGCCGGTCCGTGCTCGATTCACGATCCCAACGCCGCGCGCGAATTCGCCGCGTTGCTCAAGAGCGCAATCGACGAGTTCTCCCACGACCTGCGCATCGTCATGCGGGTCTACTTTGAAAAGCCGCGCACCACCATCGGCTGGAAGGGCCTGATCAACGACCCGCACCTCGACGGCACTTACAAGATCAACGATGGGCTGCGCCTCGCGCGCCACCTGCTCCTCGACCTCGCCGGGATGGGCGTTCCCACGGGCACCGAATTCCTCGACATGATTTCACCGCAGTACATCGCTGGCCTCGTAAGCTGGGGCGCCATCGGCGCGCGCACCTCAGAGAGCCAGGTGCATCGGCAGCTCGTCTCCGGGGTGTCGTGCCCGGTCGGATTCAAAAACGGAACATCAGGCGATGTGCAGGTTGCCGTCGACGCCGTGCTTTCCGCGGCCTACTCGCACACCTTTCTCGGCCACACGCATCACGGCCAGTCGGCCATCTTCGTCACCGCCGGCAATCCCGATTGCCACATCATTCTGCGCGGCGGCACAAAACAGGTGAACTATACGGCAGAATGCGTGGCCCAAACCGCTGCGCTTATGGAAAAGGCCGGTATACCCCAGCGCATCATGATCGACTGCAGCCACGCCAACAGCCAGAAGAATTACCGGCGCCAGGCCGTCGTCTGTCACGACGTTGCCGCGCAAATCGCCACCGGCGATCGTCGCATCATGGGCGCCATGTTCGAAAGCAATCTCGTTGCAGGCGCGCAGAAGCTCATCCCCGGCCAGCCGCTCGTCTACGGCCAAAGCATCACCGACGGCTGCATCGACTGGTCGGAAACCCACACGCTCCTCGCCGAACTCGCCGCCGCCGTCCGCGCCCGCCGCAACGCGAAGTAAAATTCTAAGAAGGATCGGCGTGCGTAATCCGCGGGAAGTTGTCTATGCAACTTTCTTGAACAGTTGAATCTTAGGTCGGCGTTTCCGGCTGGCTTGCCAAAGGTCGTATTGCGTTTGCAGGTCGATCCACAGCGTGGAGCTCGTGCCCAAGGCATCGGAGAGGCGCAGCGACATCTCCGCCGAGATTCCGGCCTTTCCGTTAAGGATGCGGGACAGAGTGACGCGCGAAACGTGCAGCTTGGCTGCCGTCTCTGAAACCTGCATGTCCCCAAGCCACTCGCGCAAAACGCGTCCTGGATGCGCTGGATTGTACATTTGCGGCATTTTGCACCCCTAGTGGTAATCCTGATTATCGACCAGAACTACGTCTTCCCTCTCGAAACGAAAGGTGAGTCTCCAGTTTTTGTTCACCTTCACAGACCAGTGTCCCTTCAAATCTCCGCGTAGCGGGTGCAGATCCCAGCCGGGAGCGGCCATATCCGCGGGCACCCTCGCTTTATTGAGGATGGTGAGCTGAAGATTCAACTTATCCACGTGGCCCGGTTGGATACCCGTTTTGCTACCCATGAAAAAGAACTTCTCAATCCCAGCGTGCCGGAAGCTCTTAATCATGTGAGTAGTGTAACGCTACGCGATACGAAATGCAAGTCCCAGCTTCAGCTTTCCGCCCCGCCGAACCTCGGCACGCGCATGCGTTCACTGTATGCGCAGACAAATGGGAACCGAGTAGGCCTGCTCCCTATTGGCTACTCCCTGCTCCCTGCCTTTACGCCGTTCCGAGAACGACCGTGTGCGGGCTCTTCGGAATCGGATGCGCCGTGACCCCTTTGAATCCGGCCTCTTGATACATCGCTGAAAGCTCAGAGAATGGATAGGCGTCTCCCGCCACTGTCGATGCCAGCATGATGAGCGCAAAGGCCGCCGGCATTGGCGGCGACACACGATCCTCGTTGGGCACAAACTCCAGCGTCGCCGCGCGCCCACCCGCCTTAAGTGCGGCCCGCACTTTCTTCAGCAGACCTATGCACGTCTCCTTGTCGAAGTGATGCAGAAAATTCGTCAATAGCACCGCGTCGTACGGCCCCTTGAAGTCCACCTCGAATGCGCTGCCCGGCAGCATGTCGTAACGGGCCTTCACACCCGCCTTCTCGGCGTTCTTCAGAGCCACGCGCAGCACCGGCGCCCAGTCCAGTCCAGTCACATGCGCCCGGGGGTTCTGTTTTGCAATCTCGATCCCGAACAGCCCATGGCCGGCGGCAATGTCGAGCACGCGCATTGGGCCTTCGTGCCCGTTCAGCACCACCGCGCCCAACGGAGCAGCCATTGGGGCCATCATGGGAGCCATGGTTTCGGCGAACTGCACCCAGATCGGATTCTCCGGCTCCACGCTTCCATCACCTTGAAGGGTTGTACGGCCTTTGCGCACGACTTCAGCCAGCTGGCTAAATGGCTCGTTCATGGCCTGGTTGCCAAGGAACTGCGCGATCGACGCCAGGCACGCAGGCGACCGCGGATCGAGGAACGCCGCGCTCGAAGCAGTGTGTTTGTAATGTCCATCCTCCTTGGCCAGCACTCCGTTGATCACCAGGAAGTCGCACAGGATCCGGATCCCGCGCTCCGATGACGAGCATTGGCGAGCGAGCGACGCCGCATCTCCTGGCCCTTCGCCGACAGCCCGGAAAAGGTCAAGGTCGATCGCGGCTTTCAAGGCATCCGTGCGCTGATGCGCATTCAGCATTTCGAACACGATGCCAGGATTCAGTGGCTGTTCCGCAGAACTTCCTGCTTGCATGGTCGACCTCCTCTTTCGCCCAGCGGGATGATTGGATTTTTGGGGAGCCCGAAACTGGGCTCACCGAGTGTATCACCCGGTGAGTGGGTTCGCGCAATCGCTTTCCGCTTCAGGCTGCGCCATTACGCAAATCCGGGTGCCTCACCCCGGGGTCTCTGCAGACGGGTCTTTGTCTGTGGGATGGAGCCTCGCGATCCTGCGCAGCGGACTTTTGTCGCTGGCGTGGGGATGGAATTCTCCGCACCTACTTGCGCGCCACGCGCGGCGGTCCGCCGTGCGGCACGGGCACTGGATGCCCGATCAGCACGCCCGTTCTCCGCCGGGTAATCTCAATGCGGCACGCGAGGCCATGGGGGCCAATGCACGTCCTGTCGCGCACCGCCAGCCATTCAATCTGATCCGGCTCCAGCATCCACGCGGTCGCATTTGCGGCGTTGTGCGTCTCCTGCATAAAGTACGCGGCGTTCATATCGGCGTCGGCCGCGTCGGCGTTGTCCTGTTCGCATCCTTCGGGCGTAGGCTCATCCTCGGAATGGAAGCAATAATCTTCGTCGTGCACCAGCACATATTTTTTGCCGTTGGCTGGAATAGAGTATCGCGCTGAAATCGCGGGAATCCCCGTCCCTCTCTCCCATCTGTCCAGGTCAGAGAGGAACTCCGGCGGTAACTGGCCCATGCTTAGCTCCGTGTCGGTCAGCTGTCTCGAAAAAATCGTCAGCGTCGGCGCGGGTTCGCCATTCGTGGGATGAAAGTAGATACTTCCCAGCGCCAACCCGGTTTGCATATCGAACCACATCATCGTCTTTCCGGCCAGGTACGATCCGCCGCGCGTGCTGATGGTCACGTATCGGTGATCCCTTATCGTGATGGGAATCGCCATTGTGCCCAGCAGTTCCTCGCTCGCATCCATCAACGACTTGTCCGACCCGTAGTGATACTCGGTGTGCGGAATTGCCTGCTTCATCGCATTCTTGAAACGCTTGTCCTTCAGTAGGTTCCCGGGCGTGTCGTTGGCGTAGTCGTGGAGAAAGCTAAGCTGATCAGCGGGAATGAGATTCTCGAGGACCGCTGGCGGCGATGGCCCCGGGGGCGGGGGCGGTGCATCCTGCTGCCCAGCCGTGGCCGGCGCGTCAGATGCAGGCTGCTGCGCAGCTAATTGCATGCCGGTGAAAATAAGAGCAATGGCAGCGAACAACAGAACAACAAATGGCAAAGTAAAACCGTGGATTGTTGGGATCTTCATAGGAACGACCTCTCCGAACAAAGTACAACAGCCATCGGCATTTTGCCCTCTGAAATTTCATCTCATGCCGTAGCGCCGGTCTTCCGACCGGCCGTCGTGCGGGCGCCCCGCCCGCACCTGTGGCTGCCCCACGCTCGCAGCATCTTTGTCTTTGCCGCCAGGTCACGCCCGTCTCAATCCGCCAGCCAATATCCGCCGTCTCCGCACGATACCCTGAAAGGTTGTGCCCTTCCTCTCTCCCTTCCGCTTGCGGCAACGATCACTTGTGCGCGCCATCATTCTGTCGGTAGGAGCATTTCTGGCCAGCCTGCGGCTTGCAGGCTTCCCGAATATCCAGAACCTTCACAGTTCCCCGTGGCAGATCCTTGCCCTGCTCTTCGCGGCGTGGGGCATGGCCGAAACGGCTCGCTGCCTGCAACGTCGATGGAGCCTGTACCACGCCGGCATCCTCATCCTCCTCTATGCCAACCTGTTGATCCTCACAGCCATCGTCGTGTTGATGACGGTCCCGTGAACCGCTCCACGCCCCAAAAAGTTTGCTGCGGCGTTGACAGCTCACCGTGTACGATGGGCGAAGCGCATGCTCAGAACGGCAATCCTCTTCGCGATCGGCCCCTTGTCTCTGTATGCCCCAATGCCGTTCAAACCAGTCATGCGCCGGAGGAAGCGATGCTCAAGGGATTTCGAGATTTCATCATGCGCGGCAACGTCGTTGACCTGGCTGTCGCCGTCATTATCGGCGCGGCGTTCGGAGCCATCACTGCATCAGTCACGACTGATGTCATCACTCCCGCGATTGCGGCTGTGGCTGGTGCTCCCGACTTCTCATCGCTGGTGATTCACGTACCGGTGCTGCACCAAGTTCCGCCGCCGCCCAACCCGCTCCCGGCCAATTACGTCGCTCCGGGTGAAATTCACATCGGCAAACTGCTCAACACGCTCATCAATTTTCTGCTGGTGGCGGCCGCAATCTACTTTGCCATCGTTGTTCCCATGAACATGATCGCGAAGCGCATGAAGAAGGCCGAAGCCCCTGCCGCACCCACCACAAAAGCCTGTCCCGAGTGCCTCAGCGACATTCCGCTCGCAGCGCGGCGCTGTGCCCACTGCGCCCAGCCTGTTAGCTGATAGAATTGCCGGTTCAAACCACGGAGAGGGCCTCACTTGATGAACGTGCGCGTCGCGGCTGCATTTTTTCTTTCTCCAGCATTATTTCTCGTGGGGCCCTCGTCGAACCGGTTGGCCGCGCAAGCGCCGACGCAAAAGACTGCCTTCGGCTACTCCGACTTCGGCGCCGAGGCGAAACTCGAAGAGAAATTTCTCGCTGTACCCGACGCCAAGCTGGCCGGTGAAGAGCTGAAAACACTCACCGCGGAGCCGCACCTCGCCGCCACCCCCGAGGATCACGCAACCGCGGAATATGTCGCTGGCAAGTTCCGGGCCGCCGGGCTCGAAACCACGATCGTTCCCTACCGCGTGCTCCTCAATTGGCCGAAGGATGTGCGCGTCGAGGCGTTTGATGCTGAGGGCCATTTGCTCATGAGCGGGCCCACGCGCGAGCACGTGACCAGCGACGCCCAACAGGACAACCCCCGCGTCGTGATGCCGTTCAACGGATCGTCCGGATCGGGCGACGTGACCGGCGAGGTCGTCTACGCGAACTACGGGCGTCTTGAAGACTTCAACGAACTCGCGACGCAGCACGTCGATGTGCGCGGAAAGATTGTCATCTGCCGTTATGGTTCCAACTTCCGCGGCGTCAAGGTCTACCTGGCCGAGCAGCGCGGAGCCATCGGCGTTCTTCTCTACTCCGACCCCCAGGACGATGGCTACTACAAAGGAGATCCCTACCCGAACGGTCCCTGGCGGCCAGCAACTGGCGTGCAACGCGGCTCAGTGCAGTATCTGTTCAAGTATCCCGGCGATCCCGAGACACCCGGCGTCGCATCCACGCCCGAGCTGCCTGACTCTGCGCGCGTCAAGAATTTCACCGGCCCCGACGGCGATCAGCCGCACATCATTTCCATCCCCATCAGCTATCACGATGCCGCGCCCATTCTTCAGGCGCTCAAAGGTCCGGGAGTGCCGGAAGGCTGGCAAGGTGCGCTCCCGTTTCGCTATCACCTCGGTCCCGGCGGAGCGAAAGTCCATCTTGTCTCCCAGCAGGATTACGAGCGGCGCATCATTTGGGATGTAATCGGAAGAATAAAGGGAGCGCAGGAGCCGGACGAAGCGGTGATTGTCGGCAATCACCGCGACGCATGGGTCTACGGCGCCGTTGACCCCAACAGCGGCACCGCGGCCATGTTGGAAGCAGTGCACGGCCTCGGCGACTTGGCGCAGCAGGGATGGCGGCCAAAACGCACCATCATCTTTTGCAGTTGGGACGCCGAGGAAGAGGGCCTGATCGGATCAACCGAATGGGTTGAGCAGCAGGCCCAGGCCCTGGATCAGGCCGTCGCATACTTCAATGTGGACGTCGGCGTCTCGGGCCCGAACTTTTCCGCCGCGGCCGTGCCTTCCCTGAAGGAGTTTGTCCGCAATATCACCCGCGAAGTTCCCAGCCCGATGGCCGGCACGGTCTTCGACCAATGGCGCACAAACCGCTCCGCTGGCAATGAACATCGCGCTTCGAATGCCCCGCCGGAGAAGTCCGATGAGGTGCATGTCGGCGATCTCGGCTCGGGATCGGATTTCACGCCGTTCCTGCAACACGCTGGCGTGCCGTCAACCGACGTCACTTCCGGCGGTCCCTATGGCGTCTACCACTCCACCTTCGATGACTTCGCCTGGTTCACGCAAAACGCCGATCCGCACTTCCTCAATTTGCAGGAAATGGCGCGAGTCCTTGGACTCGAAACCATGCGAATGGCCGACGCCGACGTGCTCCCCTACGACTACGTTGCCTACGCGCATGCGATTTCAGCCTACATCGGCGCGGCCAAGCAAAAAGCTGCCGACGCCGGCATCAGCAGCCTCGACTTCGCGCCCGCCGAAGCCGCCGTGGCCCGCTTCGCCGCAGCGGCCCAGCAGGTGCATGCTGTCGAATCTGCGCCCTCCGGCGATTTGGCCAAACTCAATCTCGCTCTGCGCCAAACAGAAACAGCTCTGCTCTCACCGGACGGTTTGCCTAATCGCCCGTGGTTCCGGCATACGATTTACGCTCCCGGCGAGTACACCGGCTACGCCGCCGTGGTCATTCCTGGCGTCAATGAGGCCATCGACGTCAAAAACGCGAGTCTCGCCGCACAGCAGTTGCAGGTTCTCGCCGACGCCCTCGACCGCGCAGCAGGCGTCCTGGAAAAGGCGCAATAACCGCGCTCTGACATCCATCAGTCGAGATTCGTCGTTACATAAGTTACGTCGGCTTCATGCCGTCTCCGCCAGCCTCCACAGCCCCGAATCTCATTGCTACCCCCAAATAGCTATATCTCTTCCACCGAGGAGTGATTCCCCATGAGCCCGTTCGAGCGCTATCGTCCAGAGTCAAGCTGCCGATAGAGCCCTTAACGCGCATAGCAGCAAACATGGGATGGAACTTCCATGATGGACTTATTGCTTGGGTTCGCCTTTGTTGCCTTGATCCTTTCCCCGGCCGTTTTCGTGTCGGTGCAGCGGGCGCGCACACATCAAAGAAATCACCGGTAAGGAGTTGCAAGGGGAGGTTCTTATGAGCGAGCTATTTATTGAACTGGGCCTGATCGCAATGATCCTTATACCGGCCATTGCGACTTCGTTACAGCCGGCCCGCGTGGCTAACAGCAGCTCCCCAAGAGTGGCGAAATCCCGCCCCACCGCCTGACCCTCGCGCCTTTTTCGTTCGCGCGCCTCTCAGTCCCTGCCCACGGTAATCCGTCGTCCCTAATCCCTACCGGCTAGTCCCTATTGGCTATTCCTTACGGACTACTCCCTACTGGCTACTCCCTTTGTCCCTGCTTCCTTGACCCCGCGTCCCCCGACTCGTATCGTTATAGATGGAGCATCATGAAGGTTTCCCCAAATACCCTCCGCATTGGCATCGCATCCGTCGTCATCCTGGGCACCATCGGCTGGCTCGCTTACACGGGATACGGATCCAGCAAGAGCTACTTCGTGCACATCGGTGAACTGCGTGGCATGGGCGACAAGGTCTACCACAGCCAGTTGCGCGTGGATGGTTTTGTGCAGCCCGGCACCATTCAGCAGGACGGCACGCACGTCGATTTTGTGATGAATGAATTCGAAAGCCATTCGCCCAAAGCCCCGACCGGCCGCCTCCTGAAAGTGACCTACAAGGGCACCGAGCCGCCTCCGGATACGTTCAAGAATGACGCGGAAGCCCTGGCGATCGGCACCTATGGCCGCGACGGTGTCTTCCATGCCACCGAACTGCAGGCCAAGTGCGCCAGCAAATACGCGCCGCCGCAGCCCGGCGCAGCGCCGGCCTCCGGAAAACCATCCACCGCGTCCAACCCCAACCCCGCCCCCACTTCGACTGCTCAAACCGCCGCAAACTGATCGAATGAACGTCAACGCATCCGCGGCCGCCGGCAAAACGCCTTCCGCGCGGTTCGATCAGGTGTCTAAGCTCTTCGGCACCTTTGCCGCGCTCCGCCAGGTCTCCTTGGACCTGGAGCCCGGCCGCTGCTATGTCCTGCTCGGCCCCAACGGCGCAGGCAAATCCACGCTTCTGCGCATCCTCGCCGGACTCCTGCGCCCGAGCCACGGCACGGTTCGCGTCTTCGGCAACTCCGATCCGCATGAATCCCGCGCCCGCATCGGTTACATGAGCCACGCCGCCATGCTCTACGACGAGCTCACCGCCCAGGAGAACCTGCTCTACTTCCGCAGCCTTTATCCGGGACGCGCCTGCCTGGAGCCAGCCGATGCGCTCCGCCAGGTCGGCCTCGACCCCGATCTCAATCGCTACGTCGGCCAATATTCGCAGGGAATGCGGCAGCGCACCTCGCTCGCGCGCGTGCTGCTTCACGTACCCGATCTGCTCCTGCTCGACGAGCCCTTCTCCAATATGGATGTCGAAAGCGTTCGCCAGATGGTCGAGCTTCTCGCACGTTTCCGCCAGAGCGCCCGCACGATTGTGCTCACCACCCACCAGCGCGATCTCGCCGCACCCATTGCCGACTGGGTCATCACCCTCCAGGCCGGCCGCGTCGCCTCACTTGATCGGGGAGCTCCGACAGCATGAAGACCAACGGCGCGCGCTTCCTCGAGTCTCTCGGCATCCCATTCGAACTCCGCGAGTACGAAGTGGATGAAAACGATCTGTCGGCGATTGCCGTGGCCAAAAAGATTGACATGCCCGCCGAGCAGGTCTTCAAAACCCTTCTGACGAGCGACGCCGCGCACAACTATGCATTCGCCGTCATCCCCGGCGACGCCGCCCTCGACTTCAAAAAACTCGCGCGTCTGGCCGAATGGCGCAAAGCCGAAATGGCTCCTCTCAAAGATGTCCAGCCCCTCACCGGCTACATTCGCGGCGGCGTCACCATCTTTGGCGCCAAAAAGCCCTATCGCGTCTTCGTCGATGAAACCGCGATTCTCTTCGACAAGATCAGCGTCTCCGCCGGAACGCGCGGCACGCAGCTCATTCTCACGCCCAATGACTACCTGCGCGCCGCCTCTGCGCTCGGTGAACCCGTTCAAACCGCCGACCTTACCAAAGAAGCGAAACCACCTTCGGAGGGCCACTCCGCATGACCCGCGCCCTCTTCACCCATCTCGTCAAGGATCTCCGCATCGAGTGGCGCACCCTCGACGCCATGATCTCCATGCTCTTCTTCTCCGGCCTCGTGGTCGTACTCTTCTCCATCGCCTTTGATCCGCGCGGCGCGTTTGCACAGCAGATCGCGGGCGGCGTGCTCTGCGTGGCCACCATGTTCGCCTCAGTCAGCGCGCTCAACCAGGCATGGTCGCGCGAAATCCGTCACCAGGTCATGGACGCGCAGCGGATGGTTCCTTCGCCGGGCGCGGAGCTCTATCTCGCCAAGGCCATCGCCAACTTTCTCTTCGTCACCATCGTCCAGGTCCTCCTCGCGCCGTTTTTCTTCATCTTTTACAACCTGCACATCGCCGGGCAAGGATGGCTTCTGCTCCTTGTCCTTCCCCTCGGCACGTGGGCCTTGGTCGGCAACGGCGTCTTCTTCGCCGCGCTCTCCATGAGCAGCCGCAACCGTGAGCTGCTGCTCTCCATTATTCTGTTTCCCATCTTCATTCCCGCATTGCTCGCCATGGTGCAGGCCACCACCTCCATCTTCACCGGCGACAGCGACCCCACCCTCTGGATCAAGATGCTCCTCGGCTACGACATCATCTTCACAACCGCCAGCCTGCTCCTCTTCGACGTCATCTTCCACGCCGAATAGCCAGGGCCCATCCACCGCCCACACCCCATATCAAGGACAACTCCCTTTCACTCTCTTCCATCCAGAAGGCGAATGGAGGGCTGTATTATTCCTTCTCCGCGCATTCAATCTACAACCCACCTGCTTTTCATCTTCATTACACTTACCATTGCCGCGACTTCTCTCGCCGCAGAACAGGTTCCGGTCGTTTACAAACAGGGCGCCATCCATGGATTTCTGCTTTTGAAAGATGAAAACGGAAAAGAAATCGCAGTGGGCGACCAGACCAACGAGGTGCATGGAAACTTGATTCGTTCGCGAACTGTCTTTCAGTTTCGCGACGGGTCGGTGGACGATGAAGAGACCGTATACCGCCAGGGATCAACCTTCCAGCTCATTCGCGACCACCACATCCAGAAAGGTCCGTCGTTCCCAAAGCCCGCTGAAGTCACCATCGATGTTGCGAAAAACGAGGTCTCCTGGGTGGACCTGTCCGGTAAAGACAAGCAAGCAAAGAGCCAGCACATGAATCTTCCTCGTGACCTTGCCAATGGAATGGTCCCACTGCTGGTGCAGAACTTCCCGCACGGTGCGGCCCAACTGAAGGCTTCCTATCTCGCCGCCGGTCCGAAGTCGCGGATCGTGCAGTTGACGATCGCGCCCGATCGAAGCGACAAGGTTGTTGTGGGATGGAGCGATCGCAAGGCTCACAGGTTCAACGTCCATACCGAACTTGGAGGGATTGCAGGGGTCGTCGCCCCACTCATCGGCAAGCAACCGCCCGATGTCGGGGTGTGGATGGTCGAAGGAACCGACGCGCCCGCTCCCGCCTTTATCAAGCTGGTCGCGCCGTTCTATGAAGACGGCCCAGCATGGTCCGTGCTGCTCACCGCACCCACCTGGCCCATCGAAGATCAGAAAAACTGATCGGCCGGGTGCCGTGTTCCCGGGTGCGGGGGCGCTTCGTTCGATCACGGTTTTGGGGGGCGCAGGAACTCGTCGCACTACTTTTTGTGCAGGTTTTCGGCCCAGGGGCTGTAAAGCGTCTGGAATCATGACAAATGTTCGCTGAAGTGGTGCGTTGCACACGTGAAACGTTCGCGGATTTGGTTACATTTGGGGTCAAAATGCAACCATCAGAGGTTGCGATTTTACGACGCTATGACCTTTCCAGGTGCCATTTCGCATGCAAATGTAACCTCCGCAGGTTGCGAACGGAGCCAAAGGGTTGCGGATAATTTCGCGAAAGAGGAATTATTTGCAATTATTTGACCTCTAGAACGCGGATTTGAGCCACTTTTTGACGTGTTTTTGCGCGTTGCGCGGGTTCGAGCATTGACAAATCGGGCTGCGACACCCGGCAATCGCAATGCCGGGCCCCCATAGATAAACAGATTGAGGCTGTAGCGATCTGCGTTCAAGGTTCCGGCAATTCTTGAAGAAAATGCACTCGAATCTGATATGTGCATTCTGTCACAGCGCGGTAACGGCGCTGGCATCAGAATGCGTCGCAGGGTTGCGGGTGCAGCGTAGACCTAGACCTAATTCTCACCGCGGCAAGCTTCCTCGCAATTTTCGCGGTCGTCCATTTATACGCAGTCGAGAGAATAGGTTCCGCCCGCCAAGCGTATCTGAGGGTACAGGACAATGAAGCAGAATGGCCGGAAGATCGTCATTATCGGCGGCGGCATTGCGGGACTTAGTGCCGCGGTGTATGCGCTGAAGTGTGGCTACCAAGTTGAAGTGCTGGAAATGCACGACATGGCCGGCGGCCTCGCAATGAGTTGGCGCCGCGGCTCTTACACATTTGAGACTTGCCTGCACTGGCTGGTTGGCTCGAGTCCCAAAGGAGACTTTCACTCTCATTGGCAAGAACTCTTCGATATTGGAAAACTGGAATTTGTGAATCCGGAAGAATTTGTCAGGATCGAAACTGACGATGGCGACAGTCTGAGCATCTACACGAACGTCGATCGCCTGGAGGCAGAACTGCTGCGGCGCGCTCCGCAGGACGGCATTGCGATTCGCGATCTTACGCACTCGATACGGAGTCTCGGCAAGTTCAGAATGCTTGACCCTTCAGGAGGCTTGACTGACAACTGGTTGAACATGCTCAGGGACTTGCCAGTCTTTCCGTTACTCGGCAAGCTTTCGAAGATCAGCGGGACAGAGTATGCCAGCCGCTTCTCCGATCCGCTGTTGAAGAGCTTCTTTTCCAACGGAGACATCGGAAAGATGTCCGCCATCGCCATGATTCTTTCTCTGGCCTGGATGAATACGGGCAACGCGGGCTATTGCATCGGCGGATCGCAGGCGATGATCCGCCTGATCACCGACAAGATTGCAAGCCTGGGCGGGAAGATACATTTCAAAGCCAGAGTCGAGCGCATCCTGGTGGAGAATGACGCCGCGGTGGGCGTGCAATTGGCGAGCGGGGAGACCGTCATGGCCGATTGGGTGATCTCCGCGGCTGATGGCCACGCCACCATCTTTGACCTATTGAGCGGCAAATACGCTGACGAGGCTACGCGGAACAGGTATGACGAGAGAGAACTCTTCGCTTCGTATCTTCAGGTGTCTCTCGGCGTGGCGCTCGATCTGCGTGAACAGCCTCCAATGTTGACGCCGATTCTTGAATCGCCCATCATGTTAGACCCCGGCACCGAGCTTTCCAGCGTCGGCTTCCGCTTCTTCCATTTCGATCCAAGTTTCGCCCCGCCGGGCAAGACTTCGGTCACATGCATTCTCCCTACAAGCAATTTCAGATACTGGGCAGATCTTCGCCGCGACAACCTCACCGCTTATCACGCGGAGAAGCAGCGCATCGCTGATGGCGTCATCGCTGTTCTGGAAAAACGCATTCCCGGAGTGCGCGGAGCCATCGAGACCATCGATGTATCAACACCGGCGACTGTCATCCGCTACACCGGCAATTGGAAAGGGACGATGGAGGGATGGCTGGTTGCGCCCGGCGACAGCTTCAAACCTCTACCCAACACTCTTCCGGGATTGCGGCAATTTGTGATGGTGGGCCAGTGGGTGATGCCGGGCGGCGGCCTTCCCTCCGGCCCGATGACTGCACGGCCCGCTGTGAAATTCATCTGCAGGCACGATCATGTTCCGTTCGAGGTTCAAACAGAGCACGCCACTGCGCCTGAACTCGTAGGCGTGTGATGGCAAGGATATAGAGATTTCTTTTACGGGATCTTGCTACCGCGGCGCCGTCACGAAAGCTCGGGCGTCACGATGCTGTGCGTTAGGGGGG
>OKRB01000012.1 GCA_900290245.1 Candidatus Sulfuritelmatomonas gaucii
AACGCGCGCAGATTGCGATTCTGGTAGTTTGCGTAGACTTGTGCATTCACGCGCGGAAGCAGAGCAGCCGACAAGCTGCGAGTCTGCGAACCCTCATCCTGTTCTACGCGGCTGCCGGCGAGAAGCACGTTGAGATTCGCGCGCAGCCCCTGTTGAATTGCATCCTGAAGCGTCAGGCGGTAGGGCGGGGTCTGCTGCCCCCAGCCTGTTCCGGCCAGCATCGCAGCGCTGCACAAAAGAACCGACGCCAAACGACCGAGTTTGCCAAATTCACACATCCTGGTTCCTACTTTTTCCTCGGAGCGGCAACCGATCTCCAGAAATGTTCAAAGCTGTTTCCCATCCAGGTGGCAAGCGCTGGTTTTTCGTGCAGCGACCACAGCAGCACAGTTCCCAACACCGTCTGGAGGAACTGGAGCGCCACCTTTTCCTTGTTGAGGCGGGGATCAATTTCGCCGCGTTTCTGGCCCATTGCGATGATCCCCCCAATCGTCTTACGGCCTTCGTGCATGTGCCGTTTCAAAATATTTCGCACGCTGTCGCTGGCCAGGAATGAGGAAATGAGGGCGCGGGCTAGCCGCGGGCTGCGGCCAGGCTCCTCAGCGAGCCCGCGAACGAGGTGGCGCAATACCATCTGAATGGACTGGCGGCCTTCGGCTGCTTTTGCTGCGGCTTCGCGTCCCTTGCTCAGCTGGATCTCTGCCATCACGCCCAGGACGTGATCTTTGCTGGCGAAGTAGTTGAAGAAAGTCCCCTTGCCCACGTCGGCGGCTTCGGTAATGTCTTCCACGGTCACATTCGCCAGTCCGTGCTCGGCAATCAGCTTCAGGGCGCTTCGGAAAAGCCGTACCCGCGTCTCGGCGGCACGTCGCTCTCGCCTGCCCATGCCGGGTCGCGTGCGGCGAGCAGAGTTGCGAGATTTTGGCGATCGCGACATATGACCAGCGCTCATATACGTCTGATGCTCGTAAATGACTAACAGTCGCATTTTGCGCGGAAGAAGCCCTGACTGTCAAGAGATGGGCTACGGGTCGGGCGCCAGCCCGGACCGTCAACGCCCGTACCTGCCGACGATCTCTCCACTGCCTAAAATGTGCGTTTTCATCGCCGATTCCAGCCGGCTCCTCTCGACCTCTGCAGGCAAATCGAGGCGGCTATCGAGCGCAAACAAGTGAAAAACATAGCGGTGAGGCCTGCCCGCGGGCGGACACGGGCCGCCGTATTCGGTTCGACCGAAACTATTGGTCCCCTCGGAGGATCCATCCGGCATGGCGCCGCCGGTTGATGCGCCCTCGGCCAGTTCATGGGCACTCGACGGGATGTTGTATGCAAGCCAATGCGTGAAGTCGATCGGGGCGTCAGGATCGTTCATGACGAGTGCGAAGCTCTTTGTCCCGCCCGGCGCAGTTGACCATTGCAGGTTCGGCGAAATGCCGGCGCCGTCGCAGGTATACCGCTGCGGGATGGCGCCCCCATCGGAAAAGCTCGAACTCCTGACCGCAAGCGGATCTCCCGGACGGCCCTGCGCCGATGTGGACAATCTGGGCTGGCGGAGGGAAAGCGCCAAAAGGACCAGCAGGCTGAGCAGCGCGATTCCCAGGGCAACGGTAAACCTGGCAGATCGATTTGGCTTGATTCTGGTCGGATCCGGGTTCATGGTATCTCCCGAATTGGGTCCGAGTCTCTGGATTCAGCCGAGCTTACTCGCACGGATTCGTCTCGCGCAATATTGTCCTCGCCGGTCTCGTGTCTGAGAACGTCTCAAGGTCGCCGCGCGCCACGTTGCAACGAAGCCGCCGTTGCCGGTCATACATTCACCCAGGTGGGTTTTGCAGCAGGACATTGCTTCTCACGTTTCCGATGCCGTTCTCACTTACCGGGCTATTGGCTCGCGCGTTCGAGGATCACTGGAAGAGTAACGGAGCCCATGCGGCCGGAGTTTTCGTCTACCACGATGATCCGCGCGGTGCCGAAGTTCTGCTTGTGCTCGAAATACTCGGCAAATGGGATTCCGTCCTGCAAAATCTTTTGATAGGTGGCAGGCTTCAGGTTAAGAGCCAGTGTTTGCTCCTTTGCCTGTGCTCGCGTCCCTGTGTCGTCGCGCTGCACGAGAAAGATGTCGAGTTTGTCCGTCCAGAGATCGCCTTCCTGCACCAGTCCGATGTCGCTGCCGGCGATGCTCAGCGAGATCGCTGCGCCTTGCGAGGCGTGGTCCCAATGGGCGCTAAGGCCGATTTCGCTTTCGTCCTGCGGCTGCCAGAGCGCTTGCGTCAGTCGATCTCTGAGAGTAAATGGTTCCTTCTTGTAGAGATAACCCGCGCGATAGCGCAATACAATTCCGCGCCGGCTGGGGACCGTGACGGTCAGCCGATGATACTGATTGTCCGGCTGAATATCGGGCGAGAAACTCAGCAGGTAAGAAGCGTGTCCTTCTTGAACCACGCTCGAGAGATCGCCGATGATGTTGTCCGCGCGTGGAAATGAACGACCGCCGGTTGCTTGCGCCAACTGCTGAATAGCAGGCTGAACCGCATGGAGGTCCTGCCGCATTTGGGCGGCAGCGCGGCCGTCGGTCGTGGTAGCCTCTTGAGCCTCAAGATCCGCATGTCCATCCAAGCCCTGGATCGCAGGATTCAACTGCACGCTGTTGTTTTGGAGACTCGCGTCAGTTGCAGCAGTTTCCAACTGTGATGCATCAAGCGGATAGAGACTGACATGAGCGTCGTTGAGGGCCTCTTGCGTGGGGATGGCGAAACGGCCGATCGTATTCGGGCCCTTGTCGTTTCCTGCCGCCTGGTCAGTCCAGTTCGCGAGCGCATTGTCACTTGCAACCCAGACAAGATCCTTATGGCCGGGGATGGAGTTCATGTGCGCGGCGATGGCAATCAGCGCAGCCATCGTCTCGCGAGCCGGATCACTCCCTTCTTTCATCATTTTTGGATCGACGCTCGAACTCGTGCCTCCGCCGGGGATGTCCATGGACCAGGGCGTGGCGGAAGGAGGAGTCAGGCTTGCCATTCCGCCATTATTTCCGTTGACGTACTGCATGTCAGAAGGAGAATTTACGGTGTCGAATTGCTGCCGGTTGCGCACTTCCGCTTCCTGCGCGCGGGCAAGATCCTGAGCGCTGGGGATCCATTTGTCCAGTGCGGAAACCAGCGCGGCATGATTGGTCGTTTCTTCGTTCAGGATGTTAAAGCTGGAACCTGTCCTGACGTAAAGGCCCACTGGTTCCGACGGTGGAACCCCGTCGAGAAACTTGCGAATTTGCTCGCGGGCATGCGACAGGTCGGCGAAGCTGAGGCTGGTCGGGTCAAGCAGGAGGATGGTCGAGCTTCCAGGTGCCGAAGCAGTTGCAGATTGCGCTGTCCCATTGGCGTCGGGACGGTTGGAGTAGAGAACCGGCAGGGCCGACGTTACAGCGGTTTGTGGGGCTGCAGGGTTCGAACTGACTTTGCTGAACGAACGAAGGCTCTCTTTCCTGCCGTTGTCGTAAATCTCGAAATCTTTCATCGTTAGGCCGGTGACAGGCTGACC
>OKRB01000095.1 GCA_900290245.1 Candidatus Sulfuritelmatomonas gaucii
ACTGAAGTTCCTAAAACAAACTCAGCCTAACCCACGACCAGCGCATCGAGCCGGTCACACCATGATGACTACCATCCAGTCATCAATCCGCTTGATTGCACCCGCTGCCTAGGAGATGCACTAACTATCGAGCGCAGCCGAGAAATGCAACAGGGGCGAATTCTTGAACCTGTAGGAGCAATCCTCTACACGGTTTCCAAGAACAGTGATCTTTCCCAGATTCCCCTGGCCCATTCCGGCTTCAGTCATCGCCGACAGATAAAGAATCTTCTTGGAGTCGAAGCCCATCAGCCGGGCGCTAAGTACATCCGCGGCCAATGGATCGACGCTGGCAACGGCAATCCGCGAATCCACGGGCGTTCCGCGCGATGGGCCGTCTCCTTCCATTCCGGTAAATCCGTCGATGACCGCCAAATCGGGAAATACGTGCTGCGCCATGTGGAACATGTTGAAGTGGATAATATCGTTGGGTTCGCCGTGAGGCCCCATGTGCATGCGTCCCTTGTCGCTTACCTTGTAATCGTTCACCGGCGCGCCCAGCAGCACGTTCTTCAGCGATAAGGTCACTGAGGCAAAGCCGTGTGTTTTCATGATCGCAGTGGAAATGACATAGAGATTAGGATCCAGAAAGGGAGCGCAGATGCGGATTGGAACCGGTGCATTGTCTGCACCGATCGTGTAGCGATACTCATATGCGCCCAAATTCAGGTCGACTAGCTTCACTTTGTACTTTTGCACCAGGTCGTAGTACCCGTAATTCTTGAACCCAACCATCGTGCCTTCCTTAGTGGCCGCCGCTTCGCCGATCACTATCTCCTTTTTGTAATGCGGGCGAAGGAACTCCAGAATGCCTCGAATGGTGTCCACATGCGTCGCGGCCAGTTGACGGCTGGTTTGCACAAAGTTTGGCTTGATCAGGATCTGCTTACCCTTGATGCCGCTGAATATCTGGTCCTCAATGAGCTTGAGTGCATTGTAGATATTCTCGCTTCGATCATTGCCCTTGATCAGGGCAGCAGAG
The DNA here is from genome assembly GCA_900290245.1 of Candidatus Sulfuritelmatomonas gaucii. GTDB lineage: Bacteria > Acidobacteriota > Terriglobia > Terriglobales > Acidobacteriaceae > Telmatobacter > Telmatobacter gaucii. The sequence continues at coordinate 1,022 of OKRB01000095.1, forward strand.
GATAGTTCCTCCGGCTGCTGGTACAGACTGCGCCCTCCCCGGCTCCTGTAGATCCGCGAGGCCTCAGGGTTCCTGGCAAAGGCATTCCGGTCACTGACGGATATAGTCGCAGCTCCGGCAACTCCCATGCCCAGGGCCTTCATCATGTCACGTCGGCTCCATTGTTCACTGAACTTCATGAGGCCTGTCTCCTTGACTGCTCCAATGCTTTTCTGACTCCCGGCTTGACCTCTTCACTTTTCCCCGCCATCTTACTCGGCTATCCGCGGGGTATTTGTGATCTCCTTCACATGAGTGCTCAGCGATTTGATAGAGGATTTCGGTCGAATGACCGGCCACCCAGAATGTATGGTCCGCCGCCGTTTTGCAAGCGAAAAATGAGGATGACAGAATTGGTCTGCGCGAATGTATCCGGCCTTTGTTGGAGTAGCGAACTCCTGGCCTGAATGGAATGCGCTGCGCCCTCGTCCTATTTAATAACGCTGCCTTTGCAGGCATTTTCCGGGTGCAGGTTTCGGGAGCGCCGGGATCGACCGTTGTGCCATCTCATGGTTCGCCAGCAAACCTGGCAGGAATCTCAAAACTCATAGCCGTCGCCGTTGGACTGCAGATGTGGGAATCGCGAAGCGATTTCCAAGCGACTTCCGGTCCGCGATCGTTTCCGGATCAGCGGCGATCCGGTCTGAAATTGCCCCCGGCCGTGTTTTAAAGGTAAAGAGCGAAAGGAAAACGGCAGTATTCGCCTTTTGTGCAGTATCTTAATAGCGCTAATGAGACACTTCCCCTGTTTGAGAGCTGAGTAGCAGAATACAAAGCTGATATATACTTTCCGGTACCGAGGGGGGCTATGAGCGAGAAAGTATATATCGAAAGCCTACTGGGAGGACGAACATGTATTGGCCGCCGCATGATGAATGCGGTCTCCGAAGCAGATGGTGCAAATGCCGGTCTGACAGTCACAACGACCACGGCGAGATGAATCAATCTCTACAACCAACCGATCTGAGGGATTCGCATTCTGAGGGCAAGGTCAGTTCATTCCTAAGTGCCTGGGGAGGTGAAAGTGACTGCCATCCGTGTTGAAGATGTTCTCCAACAGGAACTCTTGCAAGTCGAGTCCGCCCGCGACTTGCGGCTTGGGAAGGTTCCTGAACGGCCGGAGGCGCAGAAGAGCCTTATAGGCCTCGCATTTTCTGGCGGCGGTATCCGCAGTGCAACCTTTAATCTGGGCGTGCTCGAAGCCTTGGCGCAAGCCAGACTCCTGCACGTATTCGACTACGTTTCCACGGTCTCGGGAGGCGGTTACATTGGCAGTTGGCTGATGGCTTGGATGCATCATCAACAGATCGGTATTAATGAGATAGAAGAGCGCCTTTCGCCTCACAAGTACACGCCCGCGAGCGCAGCCGATCCGCCTGAACTGCACTTTCTGCGCAACTACAGCAACTATCTCACCCCCCGCAAAGGTGTACTGGGGGCTGACTTCTGGGCATTTGCATCCACTTACATGCGTAACACCATTCTGAACCAGATCATCCTTACTCTCCTGCTTCTTTCTGTTCTCCTGCTTCCGCGCGCAATGGTGTACCTTCCCAATCGCCTCGAAGCTCTGGAGAACTTTACCCAGGGAGCCCTTTCGGCGCAGTTCGCCGCCCTGGTTCTGGCGTTTCTTCTGGTCGGACTGGCTGTGACCTTTATGGGTCTGAACCTGCTTTGGGTCGACCCGCAGACAAACAAGAAATCTCCTTGGTACGCAGAGCAGTGGGCCGTGCAATTGGTAATCGTTGTTCCTCTGATCATGTCCGCCGCCTTGGTCAGCTATGGCATCAGCAACTACGTCGGCTACGGCATTCTCGACAATCCCTTATGGGACCCCCCTCTACTTGGTTTGGTTCTCTATTTCGGGTTGTGGGCGGGCGCCTTCCTGATACGTCAATTGGTTCGGGCTAAGCGCGGTATGTCCGGCGCGGCTGCGCCCAGTGCAAGCCTCGTGCTGATCACGGCTGCCGTAACCGGTGCACTCGTCGGCTATCTGTTCCTTCCCCTTGGAAAGTATCTGACGCCTCCGCCGCCTCTCGGCGACTACTTCAATTGGCATATTTTCGCCTTCGGCACTCCAGCCTTCGTTCTTGTCATGTTGCTTGCCGGGGCGTTGCATATCGGACTGATGGGCCGCGGGATGAGCGACAGCCACCGCGAATGGTGGGCACGTTTGGCTGGTTGGCTGATGATCTACACGATCTGCTGGCTCCTGCTCTTCTTGATGGCAGTCTATGTTCCGGTCGGCCTTTCCCGGCTCTGGGCCGAAAATTTCCATAAGCTGTTCACATCCGGCACCTTGCTCTGGCTGATCTCGACGGCATATGGAGTTTTATTTGGGAAGAGCGGAGATACCGGCGTGATCAACCCGGAAGCACCGATAATGAAAAAGGTGCTCGGATACGCAGCCCGGCTGACTCCTTACATCTTCATTCTTGGACTCCTCTCTGCGCTTTCGCTTCTCGCTGCCAGAGTCGCCCTGGTTCTCACGGGCGATTCAAATCCGATGAGCCAACTTCCGTTTGCCTTCAGCGGACCTTCCGTGCTCGTCGCATGCCTGCTGCTGTTCGCTGCCGCAATTCTTCTGTCCTGGCGCGTCAATATCAACGAGTTCTCCATACACCACGCTTACCGCAATCGGTTGGTCCGCTGCTATTTGGGAGCTTCGGTGCCGAATCGTCAAGCACAGGTCTTCACCGGCTTTTCCGAGTCCGACGATTTGCCGCTGGCAGCGCTGGAGATCCCTGCCGGCTCCGTCGAGCCAAAAGATGCGCGACCGTTCCCGATCCTGAACACCAGCTTGAACGTAGTGCGCGGCAAGGAGCTGGCCTTACAAACCCGCAAAGCCCGCTCCTTTGCGTTTACCCCGCTTTACGCTGGATTCACGCGGGAAGCGATTGGTGGCATGGATTGGCAATCGGCTTATGCGCTGACGAAGGATTCGGGCGCGAAGCAACGAGGATGCGAAAACGGTATTAGCCTGGGAACCGCTGTCGCCATTTCAGGCGCTGCCGCCAGTCCCAACATGGGCTTTTATTCGCAGCCCGCGCTGGCTTTCCTGATGACTTTGTTTGACGTTCGTCTAGGCTGTTGGATTGCCAATCCCAGCATACAAAAAAACTGGCCTGTGGGCGGCCCTCGAATCGGCTTCTTCTGGCTGCTCCGGGAACTACTTGGTACGACCAGCGATGACAGCGGGTTTGTCTATCTTTCCGATGGCGGTCACTTTGAAAACCTGGCTGTTTACGAACTGGTCCGGCGCGGTTGTAAGTTGATTGTCGCCGGGGACGCTTCCTGTGATCCCAATTCAGGATTTGACGACCTGCACAATGCCATGGAGCGTTGCCGCACCGACTTCGGCGTCGAAATCGAACTGGACCCCATTGAAACCAGGAGGCAAAACGGCCTGGCGCGGAGCCACTTCGCCGTGGGCAAGATCCATTACTCCAGATCGTCAGCGGACGACGGCGTCATTGTTTATCTGAAGCCAGCGTTGGTGGACGGAGGCCCCACCGACGTCGTCGGGTATGTCACGACGAATCCTGACTTTCCCAATGACACCACAGCGAATCAGTGGTTTGACGAAGCTCACTTTGAAAATTACCGCGCTTTGGGCCAGGTCACCGGCAATGCGGCGGAGAAGACGATCCGCGAAGTAGTGGACTGTCTAATGGCCCCTCAGGCAGACGTTGTCACTATCCGACTTTAGGATATCGATCGGACGTCAATGAGCGATCAGCATCAATTGAAATTGAAACCTTGACGAAGCGGGAGCGTGGAGGTTCGCGCCCTCACCCTTCCCGCGATGAGATTGCGGGAAGGGTGGAACCCGACCACGCCTTACCGGCTCTCGTCACTTAGCCCGATAGGGCACGCCCACCGGAATCATAAATATCTCCCAATGGCACAAGTTGCTGGATCTCATCTTCGAAGTCGGGCAAGGCGGGTAAGAGGCCGGCAAAGAAGGCGACCAGGAAAGCTGGTAAGTAAGCCGCCAACCTATCCACACCACACCGGCAAAGGAGAACAGTGCAACCATGACAAATGAGCGTCAGCCTATGATTTTCTTCACTCCAACCCGGTCCAACACCGATACCCAGCTGCCGCAAGCAGGAGACTGCGTCGGATGAAGTTAGGTTATTCGAAGCATCAGTTTGTTAAGAAGCTAGGCCTCGCAGTTTAACCGAACGAGGACCCGTACTCGCCGGAAGATTGCTTGACACAAGCTTTCGCTACGCTTAAAGTACGTTCAACCTACTTGGCGAGCTCCAGCAGCCTCATTTGTGGGCCTAAACCAGAAAACTGAGGGCTTCCCCCCATGTATCAAGCTGGTTCGATCTCCACTCCCGGCACGTGTACCCAGGGCAAGCTGTTGCAGTATGTGCCTGGGTTCGATGCTGACCAGACGATCATCCCGCATCAGGAGCGCGTGGTCACACAGTGCGGCCCTCCCTCGATACTGACTGGATCGGACGGCGGCTTGCATTTATTTGTGGCTGGAAAGGCTGATCCTACGAGGTCACTTTCCTGTGCGCCGTGGCCATTATCTCCGTTGTGCATTCACCTTCGCCCGGAAACCGTTGCCCCGGATTTGATCCGGCTGCCGGATATGGTCGATGGAATCCAGCGTTTTGTGAGCGGCATTCCGTCTGCGGTTATGAACCACGGTGCGATGCTCGCGTACTTCAACGGTGGCCAGTTGCTCGAATACCAACGCAGTTCCGAGAATGGATGGAGCGTTTCGGCCATCCCTGTGCCGAACCTCGTGATTGACGCCAACCCCGTAGCGACAATTGCCGGAGGCAGCGTCTTTGTACTCTCTGCGCCGAGAGGCGAAGCGTTACTGCTGTGCAAGCGCGATCTGCAAACGGCCACGTGGCATTTCGTCGAACTCGGTACCGAAGCATCGGTATGCAGCTTATCTGGCGATCCAGCCGTTACAGAGTTTAGAGGGAAATTGCACGTTTTTGTTTGTGCTGTTTTTGCGGATCGACATTTCCCGGTGCAGGAAGCCTTTGAGTTATGGGATTTCGTGGTTGACCTGGATGGCTCCCCGCTGGAGGCGACCCCGATCTCAGCTATTGCTGGGTTTCGCGTAGGTGGCGCGCCGGTCAGAGTTAAGGGAACGCCGAGTGCCGTTGTATCGCATCAAAGATTACAGGTGTTTGTGCGCACTGAATCGGGACGACTGGTCGAGTTTCGCTCCTCCGATGGACAACAGTGGGAGAGTCTTCCGGTTTCGCAGGGTGAGGTTGGCGGTAATGCCGGCGCAGTTCTTTCGGGAGACGATGACCCAGTGGTTTACGCAAGTGATCTGATGGGTTATCTCACCGAGTTTCGCGAGATCGAAGGCGCCTGGCGTGGACGAACGATTTCGCGCACCAGCGGGGAAGCAGAGCGATGGCCTCGACCGGTGGTGTGCGGGCGCCAGGTGCGCATCTTCGATCTGGATGTAGCTGTCTGATTCGACACGGCCTACACAAGGTACCTAAATTCAGCAGGGGAAAGACGAGATTATGGCACAGGCTACAGCATCGACGACGAACGATGAACTTCGCAGCATCGTAGTGGAGCTGGCGCGCACGGAGCTTGCGGCAGTCGGATCTGCGCTGAAGTTCTGGGGTGACTGGGTCGCTTCCGCGGACAAATATACGCAGCAGCTGCGGGCAGAACTCGACAAGGCAGATCAAGGAGGGGAAAGCTCGAAGCAGTTCGTCGGGAAGCTTGCCGATCTCACCCGTGAATACCTGCGGGAAGTGGTGGCCCTGCCGGCCGCCGCCGTGGAGCACTTCAATAGTGAGGTGGAGAAGAATGCCTCTGCGGCCCCCGCAACTGCTTCTGTGAAGCGCAAACGCCGGGCACGCGCGAAAGAGTGACCTTGTTCGTCCGTGCGGACGACGGTGCTTATTCCTTCACGCCGCGGATTCCTGATGCACGCCCTTCGTACGGGGGTCCGTACCTCCCCGTGACATATAGTTCACCGCACGCAGCCATTTTCCCTGCACCTCGAGCGCCCAAATCGCGTGCCAGACGGGATCATCGCAAACCGATTTCCAGGAGTCGGTAAGCCAGCCTATGCCCTCCCGAAGCGCCGAAGTTGCTGTGGTGATTTTGCCTTGCTTCAGTTCGGCGACGCTTATTGGCCCGAGTGCGATCAGATTCTCCGCAGTTTTCTTCCACACTTCCGCCAGGATCCCCACGGGCTGGACCTCGATCCCTCCGAAGCATCCACCAGCGGTTGCGGCAAAGGCCCTGTCATTTTGCGCCAGCCGGCAGCCGCGAACGATGGCCTTCTTCCACGAAGGCCAATAGTGGGGGTTGCGCAGAGTTGCCGCGCATAGATCGGTGAATGCCATCGCGGGACCAAAGTAATCGCGGTGCTCCTTTTCATAGATCGAGAGCGCTGAAGCGCTGAGATCTCCGTCTTTCAATGCACTCGTCAATACGCGTGCCGCGAGCAGCGCGGATTCCATTGCCGGCGTGATGCCTTCGCCGGTCATCGGATCCACGAAACATCCGGCGTCGCCGATCAGCAAGCCGCGGTCGAAGAAGTTCGGGCCGGCAGATCCGTAGGTTTTCACGATTCCCCCGATGGCCGGTTTGTAGAGCTTGAGCTCGCGACACGCGGAATGGGAAGCTTTGAGCTTCTCGAAAAACTGGCGGAACAATTCGGGCACGGCGATCCCTTCGCGCTGGCAGGTTTCTTTCAGAATTCCGACGCCGATATTTGCCATGCCTCCGCTCATAGGAAACATCCAGCCGTATCCCGGGAAGAACTCTTTGTCGAAGAAAAAAGCAGCTTCTCCGAGAGAACCGGAGTAGCCGGTGACATAGGCACGCTGTGAAAGCGCAATGTGGCGTGGGTCATTGACCAGCAGGCCCGCAGTGCGCGCCACGACGGAATTGGTGCCGTCGGCTCCCACGATCGCTCGGGCGCGCCAGCTTTCAGTAGTTCCCTTGCGCTGAACCTCTACTGTTACACCGTCCCTGCCGGACGAGCCGTTCCATGTGAAGCCGGTGACGGACGACTCGTAGTGAACTTCTGCGCCATTTTTCGCGGCGATTTCAAGCAGGAGGGTATCGAGGACGTGGCGCGGCACGATGTACCCGTGGGGCAGCAACGTGCGATGCACGCCGTAGAACGGAATTTTGTTGGAGTATTCGCAACGGTCGTCCACCCACGTGGACGAATGGGTAATGGGGAGGGGCGATGTGGCTTCAAGAGCGCCGAGTGCGCCCATCTGGCCGAGAATGCGAAGGCCACGCGGCTCGACGAAATCGCCGCAGACTTTTTCGCGCGGGAATTTCGTTCGTTCGAACACGAGGACTTTCAAACCCTGGGCGGCCAGTTTCCATGCGAGGGTGCTGCCGGCCGGCCCTCCGCCCGCGACGATGACGTCGAATATCGCCGGCGCGGATCGGGTTCGCGTGCGTTGAGCAACGCGGCCGACCTTTGTCGATGCGGCTCGATTCTTTGATTCAGTGCGCTTTTTTGGTGGAGATGCGGATGCGGTCATATCAAGCCCTCGAGAGCAGTCGGGTATCGCGAATGAGCGCCAAAAGACGTTCGGGATTGCGGGCGTTCTTCTGCGCCTCATTCTCGGCTTCGGCGGCGAGCGCATCCAGATAATCTTCTGCCTCGGGTAGCGCCGCCACCAGTTTCGAAGTGAGTGCGGCGCGGTTAGACGGGCTGGAGTTGCGAAACATGAACGCAGCTTCAGGGTCGCGCATGGCAACGGCCACAGGCAGGGTAAGTATGGCGTCTTCGATGTCTCTCGCTGAGCCGCCGCCCAGAGCCGTGGTGCCGCGCACATCGGCTACATCGTCACAACCGTGATAGAGCATTCCCAGCAGCCGGCCGAATCTTCTGAGGCGGTCATCGCGCGTTCCTGCGCGAGCGCAAATCTCGAACATCGATCCCGTGTCTTCACCCGCGATCCCTCGCCAGTCCTCGGTGCCCAGCGGTTGCCGGCGCAGCCGCCATTGCAGGCACTCGGCAACGCCAAGCCTCTGCATCAACTCCGCGAGCAAATGGACCGAATACGGATCATCGGCAACCAGCCTTGAAGTCGTGGCCATTACGTATCCCGAGGCCATCAGGGCGGGCAGAAACCCAAAGCGGCAGTGCAGGGAAAGCAGGCCGCGACGATAGCGCGAACGGTCCAGAATGTCGTCGACAATCAGGCTGACGTTGTGCAGCAGTTCTACGCCGGCAACGCAGTGAAGCACATCCCGGGGCACCGGGTCGTCGCTCATGGCGCGCCAGCAGGCAAATGCCGTCACGGGGCGAAAGTATTTGGCCCGCCCCGAGAGCTGGCATTCGATCATGGGACGAACTTCAGGATCGGTCTGACTGACCCATGAGGCTAGAAAGGCGCGCAAGCGATCGAGATCGGGGACGAGCCCCAGCCGCTCCGGTAATTGCCAAACATGTTGTGTTTCTTCTTGCTCGGCGACCGCTGTGCCCATGAGTTCTTACTCCGAAGAATGACGCCGCCGGCTCTACGGGCGCGATGCGGATTTTGCTGTTGCCCTGCGACGAGGCCGCGAGGGTTTGGTTTTCTTACCGGAATCGGCAGCGACAACTGCGGTGATCCGTTGGCGGCCTTGAACCTGCTGCGCACCGGGAATGCGGCGGAGCACCAGCGGAACTGAGGCGCCAGGGATTCCCTTCACTCGAATTTCGCCGGTGTATTTCTCTCCCGTCACGAACTTCGCCGTGATGGGTGCGCCGATCCGCGCCACGACTTTTTGTCCGGGAGCCAGCACAATCTTCTTTTTGTCGAGTTGCAGCGTCGATTTCAGTTTTCGCCCGCTCGGCGTCAACAGCGGCGTGATTTCCACGCTGGCTGATATCTCGTGCGGCAGATGGTTCTCAAGCAGAAAGAGGGCCGTTGGCTTGCTGCCGGCTGCGCCTTCCAGAAGAATCGCCGATGGCGCTGGCTGCGGTTGCGGAGGCGGCGCGAGCTGTTTCTGCTGCGCGGTATTTCCGGCAGCAGCGACGGGTCGGTCTCCGCCTCCGGACAAGGTTGTGAAGGCTGCCCCGGCAACGGAATTGGCCACCTTGGTGGCGAGCGCGACACATCGCAGGTTGGCTTCAAGCGCCTGCCCCATCATCTTGCCAAGGGAAGACCCTTCCGTCATTGCCTGCTCCTGTCCTGCTGTGGAAGGCAAGGATGCGAACAATAGAAATGGTCGTACCAGTGGTGGAGATTCTCCGGCCCATCTTTCACAGAGACTTCCTCATCGGTGTCGGCCGAGATCGTTCCCAGCTTAACGATCCAGCGCTGGAAATGCAGGCGGCAACCTTGGATCCAGAGAAGAATCTCAGTTCCGGGATTCGCGGTCGTGCCGGCGGGGATCGTGTAAGTAATGGTGACCTCGGTGCGCGCCATCGCCGCGAGGCTCACCACCGTAGATATCAGGCTGAGACCGGCCATCGGTGTAGTCGTAAAGATCTTGATCGAACGCGTTGCCAGCGATTCGTTGGTGATCGTAAACGTCAGGCTGGCTTCGTCCGCGGCAACCCCGTAGCTTACGACCTGGCGCAGCATGCGCGGCATCCAGCAGGGAGGAGGAATGTGGCAGGGGCCGCAGTTACCGCCGGGGCTTGCGTTCGCCGCCCAGTTCACTGCGCCACCGAGAAATCCGGGGGTTCCCGAAGAAAGCAGGTTCAGTAAACTCGTGCTGACGTTCGCGCCGGCATCCAGCAGACACCCCGCAGCTTTAAACGCAGCGGTCACCGCAGTTTCAAGATTGTTGCCCATGATTCAAATCCTTCCGAAGGTTACGTCCCCTCAACTTGGATTCCCAAACCGGACTCACCGAGAAACCAGGCACCGTAGTAAGTGCGACACGGCTTCACGCGATCGCTGAAATGCAGCTCGATCAACAACTCCCGAAACTCGCCGGGCGCCAGGTCCCCGGCACCCTCGCGCACAGTGGCGCGGACAAGGCCGCCGTGTGATTCGGCAATTCCTTCTGCTGCGCGATCGAGCCTTCGCTGATCTGCCGGAGGCTGTTCAGTGAGTGCGTGGTAAATGGCCACATCTACGCCCCGCGGTTCGAGGAGGCAGAAGGTGGACCGGCGCTCAATGGGAACTTTCACGTTGCCCTGGTTGAGCGCACTCACCTTGATCTCGAGCCGCTCGTCGGGGTGCGCCGTGAGCGAGAGCCACGGGGGATAGAACCGCATCTGCGGGCGCGCCTGCACTTCAATCTTGATCGGCATCTCGGAGCCACCCAGTTCCAGCTTGCCGTCGTAATGTCCGGGACTGGTGGTCCTGGGAAGACGAAAACTAAGCAGCGTAACCGTGGGACTGGTCTCACGTATCGTTCTGATCCGCAACGGCAACGGAGCGGCACCCGGAAAGAAGGCGAGCCCGGACTTCGGCACCTGGCCAAACTCGACCGAGGTCGCCGTCAGGCGGATCGGCGCCCCGCGGAAGTGGAGCGGCTTAGGCAGCGGGCTCATGGCTTGGCTCTCTTTCGTGATCTGGCCGCAATCTTGGGTTCGGACTCCACGGGACTATTGGGCGGAGGAGAGGGCGGCGCAATGAATACCGCAGCCCCACACGGCTCGCAGAGATTAGGAACGTAGGGTTCCGTAATTACCTGCGCTTCACCGCAGAGGTGAATTGCCGCCAACTGGAATCCGAAAAGGGAGAATCCTGCGACAAAGTTCGCGGGAACGTGAGCACGAATCGACGGAATCTCAGTGATCTTAAGAGACAGAGTCAGCGGATTGATGGTGATGGGGTCGAGTCCAATCTGGATTTTCGGCAGGTTCGTGATATCCAGTTGGTAGGAACTGGGAATCCCGGCGAGCTCGACGGGACTGACCAGATCCAGAGACATATCGACCGTGTAGTTGGAGGGGATGCCGCCCACAGTGTGCCTCCTTGATCCTGTTCGGATTCATGCAATTTGCAACTGTGCGGATAGCCAACTTACTTGGTTGTTGAAAGATACCCTACTCTGACTCCCTCATGCAAGCACAAAACATTGGCCTGTCGCAGACAAAAGCCCGCACTACTACGCGTGACCGGGCTTGTGCCGGCGCGCCTGCGGACGGTCACTGGAAATCAAAAGAGCGAGGGACGGGTCGATCCTCCAAGCAGAGATGTGTTCACGTTGGCAATCGTGTGTGTGCCCTCGGGTCCACCCCACGCGAAGGCGAAAGACAGAGCTGGCAGGCCTCCAGCGCGCAGCGTAAGACCGACCGAGAAGCTGTGTGCAAGTTGATTGAAGTCGATGCCATTGCGAGCGAGCGCGACTTTGCCTTGATCGGCGGAGAAGGCGAAGCCGATAGGGCCCCAGATGGAGTGCTCGAAGGCTTCGCGCAGCAGCAGGGCGTTGGGAGCGCGAAAACGGTAGTCACTATAGCTGGAGAGCCAGGGGTTACCGTTGATGTCCGATCCGCCCAGGGTCGGCTGGAGGTAGAAGGGGACGACGCTGCCGGCCGAAGCGATGGACCGGTGATAAGCAGGCGCAGTTCGACAGAGCCTTCGCGGTTGCGCTGGATGGCGGAGCACTTGGTAGCGCCGAGGAAGGCGGCGCATTCGTCAGGACCATTGGTTGGATTGGGACCGTAGGAAGCGGCGTTGTGGTAAAGCGGGATGATGTGATCGAGGTCGAATGTGTAGCGGCGGAAGGGGTAGTGGCCGTCGGATGGGGCGATGTATTGCTGAAACTGCGCCAGGTAGTCGATCTGCAGGTGATCGTTGAAGAGCGTGGGCTCAATGCGTGCGCCTTCGCCGAGCTGCGCAAAGGGCGGCTGCGTTGCGAGGCCGGGGGCCATGGTTTCGGTGAAGACCGCTCGATGGATGGGCTGGATTCGGAGTGGTTTCCGCGCAGGTTGATAAAGCGCCCATTGATTTCGCCTAGGAGCGAAACATTCAGACTGTGCAGCACAGGCACTATTGCGTTGGCACCAGCGATCGTTTCCGTCATGCCGAAGACAGAGGCGTTGCTCTGGCATAAAACCGCCTATGTGCGCCTGTAATTTCTCCTGAGTAATTTAGACGATTCGACGTTCGGTACAGGACACCAAAGTAAAGCCGGAGACTCAAAGAATGAGGTCACATTATCTCGAAAGCGCCTGATACGTTCGACCCTCTCCCAGAGCGCGTGGGGTTGCACTACAAAGAGTCCCCGGGGGTTAGTGTCAGGGTCGTGTCAATCGATCATGGACTATGTGATAATTCGCTGACGGCCCTTCCAGGTTCTCCAAATAGCCAGCGGTTCGTTAGCCGATTCGAAGTTAGAAGTCTTGGGCCTGTTTGCCATTCTTGCCTTACTCCGAGAGGTCCGATGAGCAACATTAACGGCAAGGTTTACGCTCTTAACGCCATCACGCCGATGAAGCCCTGGAAGACGTTGATTCTGCGCGCGGCATTCTTTGTGCTGGGACACGTCAAGCCATTACAGAACGACCTCATCAACCTTTCCTTCATTGAGTTTGCCCGGTGGGTGATCATTCCCCGTCGTGCATTTCCCTGCCTAGGAAAAGGACAGTTGCCGGAAGAGCTGAAGTACGACTATCTGCTATTCTTCAGCAACTTCAACGGCACATGGAACCAGTACATCGACGCCTTCTCCGCCGTGCTCAGCCGCGGACTCAATTTGATCTGGCGATGGAGTGAGAAGTTTCCCGGAGCGGTCCCGGTGACCCTATTCAAGGAATACATTGCGCGCGTCCAGTTCGACACGGATTATTACTACACCGCGTATCCTCACGCCACCGCCAACGATCTGAAGTCGGCGCATATTGTGCAGAGTTCTTTTGACAACCTTAGTGCCATTGCTACTCAATCTTCCCCTGAGCAGTTCGCCGCCGCCTATCTCCAGTTTGTGCTGCAAGTTCAGGCCCATCTCGGCGAAACCGGCGAAGCCCCGGCGGTCGGGTAAGGATTTTATGCCCAATCAAAACGGCAGCGTATACGGACTGACGATTCTCTCGCCGATCATCGATGATGGTCGCGCGACGCCCTCGCACGATCTACAGATTCGTGCGTACCTAGCCCAACTTTCCACCCGCGAGGGCAGTCCGTTTGCGGTAGCTCCGGGCACACATCTCGCACGATTGGTGGTGATGGATGATGTCATTTACGTGGGCATGCCGTCGTGCGAAGAGCATCTCAAGTCAAAATATCTTGTCTTTGAGTCAAACTGCGACGGCGACCTCGACACCTATCTCGCAGGCTTGGCGGATAGCATTCCCAAGCACCTGGATGCTATCTGGAGCCATTGCGTCGGCTACCCGACGCGGGGCGCAGCCGACCGCGACGCCTTCATTGCTTACATGAAATCTTGTCAGCTTGAATCCACCTTTTTCTTCGCTGCGGTTAACGACAAGTCAGTGCCGGCCACGCTGCGAGCGCTGCAGACTCAAACCGCTGTGGCTGACTTCATTACTGCTCACCAGGGAGCGGACCAGGTGACTCTGCAGCGCCACTTCATCGACTTCGCAGCGCAGCTCAAAACTCTGCCCACGCCGCCGGCTGGATCGATGGGGCCTCATCGGACTATCAAGACAGGTGGTCACAATGAGTAAACTCAACGCCACCGACATTCAAGGATTCGTTCTGCGCGGATATAACCTGCCGGTGGCACGCTATCTCTTCCTGCGACTGGAAGACGCGAAGAGGGCGCGAAACCTCGTTCGCCTCCTGCTCAATCAGATCACCACTGGCCAGCGCTGGGGTGGGGGCAAGCCGCAGAGGACCCTCAACATCGGTTTTACGTTCCATGGTCTCCAGCGTCTTGAACTCCCGCTGGCGACGCTGATTACGTTCCCTGTTGAATTTCAACAAGGCATGCGGCAGCGCGCCGAGCTTCTAGGCGACACCGGCGTCAACGCGCCCGACAACTGGGATTCGGTCTGGCGCGAAGAGCATGTCGACGTATGGTTGGGTATCAATGGCCAGACTGTCGAGGAACTCGAAGCCTGCCAGGCGTCTGTTCAATCAGTCCTCGATGAGACCGGCGGAGCAGGTTTGCTGGGCATGCAATATGCCGCAGCCGAGGTCGTCAACGGCAAGCCTACGACGAGTGAGCATTTTGGCTTCACTGACGGCTTCGGCAATCCTGAGTACCTCGGCGTCGAGCGAAGCTCGCAGCCGGGACAGGGAAAGCTTCTCGATGACGGGAAGACATGGGCTCCCCTTGCTACCGGCGAACTCCTGCTCGGCTACGCGGACGAAGCGGGCGAACTCCCCGTCGCGCCCGTGCCCCACCTGCTCGCGGCCAACGGGACTTTCATGGTTTACCGCAAGCTTCATCAGAACCTGGCCACATTCCGGTCGTGGCTCGATCATCAATCAAAACTCTATGGCGGCGGCAAGGAGAAGCTTGCCGCAAAACTCATCGGGCGCTGGCGTGATGGAACGCCGATCGAACTTTCTCCTGAAAAGCCAGACCCGACTATCACACAGGATCCCAACCAAAGCACAAACTTCACCTATGGCGCCGATGCGGCTGGCACTCGCTGTCCTCTGGGCGCGCACATTCGTCGCGTTCATCCGCGAGATGCGTTTGGTTTCAATGGGCGGCTCATTAATCGGCGCCGCATTACGCGTCGCGGCCTGCCTTATGGGCACTTCGCCAGCAAAGATCAGCCGGTCGCAGATGCAGACGATCGCGGCGTGATCTTCATGGCACTGAACGCTAGCCTTTCCCGGCAGTTCGAGTTCGTACAGCAACAGTGGGTCCAGTACGGCAACGACTCGCATTTAGGCAACGACAAAGACGGCCTGATGGGCAACCACGGAGGTCATGGACGTTTCGTTATCCAGGGCGATGCTACGCCGACAAACCCGCCCTTTGTCTGCAGTCACCTGCCGGATTTCGTTGAACTCCGTGGCGGTGACTATTTTTTCCTGCCGAGCATCACCGCTCTCGGCATGATCGCTCTCGGGCTGGTTGATCCTCGCTAAAGCTCCCTATGGCCAACGATACGCAACAATCCGGTCCCCGCATAAAACGAGCTTGGACTGTCATCCTGGCGTGGATAGGCGGCATCTCAGCGGTGCTGGCTTTCATCGGAGCCGTGACAGGATTCTTCGGCAACATTCAGGCTCACTTCCACCACAACACTCAGCTTGACTCGCAAATGGCTGTTGCCCAGTCGCAGGCGCGCCAGGGGGATTATCAGGCATCGGTGCAGAGCTACGCCGACATCTTGAAAACCGAGCCCCTCTACCGGCCGGCGCTCGACCAGCAGCTGCAGTCCACGATGCTGTGGGTAGAGGACTACCACGTCTACCTGAAGCCGGAAGAGGATCCTGGTGCAGCCGTCGCCTCGCAGTTGGATCAGATCATCGCAATTCTCGACGCCGCGCTCGCCCGCACAAATGGTTCTGCGGCCGCTGATGTGCAGGCTCACCTGGGTTGGGCACACTGGCTGAACGAGCACGTTGCGAGGCGGGAGTTCCCGCCCAACGCGGCTGCGGAACGGAACTTCCGCGCAGCCCTGGCGACTGATCCCTCAAACGTCTACGCGAATGCAATGCTCGGAAACTGGATAACACAAAACGGAGGAAGTCTGACCGAAGCGGTCCAACACTTTAACAGCGCCGTCGCAAGCGGGAAAGAGCGCTCATTCGTCAGAACATTGCAACTGGATGGTCTTAAGAATCGAAACGAATCGGGCGCCAGAGCGGCCCTGATGCAAGCCGTGAATGACATGCGCAAGAACAGCGAGCCTCTAAACGCGGAAGCCAAGCACAGGATCCTGGGCTTTTGCTGCGATCCCGGCGTGACCGATCACGCAGAACTCACCGAATCGCTCTCTGCGGTTTCCGCCGACGACACTTGGCAGACCTACCTGTGGCTTGACGACCAGCAGAACTCGGGGGAGGATGCGAAGTACCAACACCTGATTCACGACTTCATCGAGGCCAACATCGCAGAGATATCCGGAGACAAGCAGAAGTCGTTAAGCGAGTATCGGGCTTTGCACGACGAGCTAAAGAATCAAGGAAGCACCTTGGCGGATTCGGTGGACCAGGCAATAGCGAGACTATCGCAACGCTAGTGAGGTGAGCATTGCGACGACACGGAGGGGAATCATGGGCAAGAAGATCATCCTATGCGCTGATGGCACGTGGAATACGCCGCACGGCCCGGCTGCACAACCCGACGACACCAACGTGCGCAAGTTTTACGGACTGGTCCTAGATGATCCATCCCAGTTGAAATACTACGATAGCGGCGTGGGCACGGATGGCACCCCCTTTGAGCATTTCTTTGGCGGAAGCATGGGTGCCGGGTTGTTCCAAAAGATCAAGGATGGCTATGAGTTTCTTTCCTACGTGTGGGACCCAAGCGATGAAATTTATATTTTCGGCTTTAGTCGAGGTGCCTATACGGCCCGAAGTCTGGGCGGAATGATCGCAACTTTCGGCGTGCCTAATAAGAATTTAGATAACCAGACGGTGAAGCGCATCTTCGATGCCTATCGGATTACCGATCACACGCAGCGTTTGGCGGCTAAGAACAGCCTGAATGCTGATTACGGTCTGGCTGATGTCACAATCCGGATGGTCGGAGTGTGGGACACTGTCGGTGCGCTTGGCATACCTGGACATCTCTTCGGCGAGTTCGATCAGGAGAAATACGGGTTTCTCGACACAACGCTGAATCCGTGTATTGACAAGGCGTTTCACGCCATCGCCATCGACGAGCGACGAGCTTCCTTTCTCCCCACGCTCTGGTCGAATCCGGACGGAACGCCACGCGCCAACGACGACAAGGTTCAGCAGGTGTGGTTCCCAGGAGTGCACTGCGATGTAGGAGGTAGCTACGCCGAGACCCAGCTCTCCAACATCACCCTGCGATGGATGATCGACAATGCCAAGGCGCAGGGCCTGCTCTTCGACGACGCGGCGGTCGACTGCTGCTTCGGCCCCAAGCCGTTCGATCCCGGAGGCCCCGCTCATGACGAATGGAAGATTATTCCGTGGGGTCTGCCTAAACATAGAACAGTCCCGGCAAACGCCGTTCTTTCTAACACCGTCAAGGTCCGCATGGATAGAGATCCCACATATAGGCCCGAAAACCTGCTAAACAAATCGACGGATAGTTATGCTATTGTGACCGTCATACCAGAGTCGGACCTCTAGCGAGCTACGTGATGACCCCCGAGACATCGCACAACGCTCGAAAACAGAATCACTTTGCTAAAAAAGGAGAATTCACATGCCCGCAGCCAAAGTTTCAGGAGCCCGCAGGATCCAACGGTACGGTTGGATCCCAGATATACCCGACCAGCGAGACTTGCTCTACACTGCGCCAACTCCATTTCAGCGCGGGATCCCAACCAAGGCGGATCTCTCGAAAAAATGCGCTCCCGTGTACGATCAGGGACAACTTGGGAGTTGCACTGCAAATGCCATCGCTGCGGCAATTGAATTCGCTCAGAAGAAGAAATTTATGCCGTCCAGGCTGTTCATTTACTACAACGAGCGCGCGATGGAGGGTACGGTTAACAGCGATTCTGGCGCGCAGATTCGCGATGGCATTAAGAGCGTGGCTACACAGGGAGCGCCGCCGGAGAGGTTGTGGCCTTACGACATTGAGAAATTTCGCGACACTCCTTCCTTGGCCGCGCAGGCTGCCGCCAAATCCGACCTGGTGGTCCTCTACCAGCGATTGATTCAGGATCTGAATACGATGAAAGGATGTCTTGCATCGGGATATCCGTTCGTTTTCGGCTTTACTGTGTATCAGTCCTTTGAGAGCGCGACGGTGGCGAAGACGGGCGTACTGCAGATGCCGGCGTTGAAGGAGAAGACCGTAGGGGGGCACGCGGTTATGGCCGTGGGCTATGACGATACCAAGCAGACATTTCTGGTTCGAAACTCGTGGGGACCGAAATGGGGCAAGAAGGGCTATTTTACGATTCCCTACGCTTATCTCACGTCAAATCGGCTCGCTTCAGACTTCTGGACCATTCGCGGCGTGGATGAAGGCGCGACTGCCGCTAGGCCAAAAATGGGGAAATGAAAACGTGAGCAGCGCGGCCTCAAGCCAGTCTCATGGGTAACTCAAATCGCTGTCAGACGGCACTAGCTGGGAAACAGAGAGAGCGCTTTGCTGATGACCGAACTAACGGTTGCGGCAGTGTTGATGTTCTTAGTGATAGTAGATATCTGCGCCTGGATAGTCTGGAGGGAGGCATTAACAGCGGCGATTTTGGGCTTGAGCTGGATAAAAACGTCGGTGTTGCTCGCAAGATCCTGCTCGTCAAGAGTGGTAATGATCTCGCCGATGGCTTCCTGTGCTCCATAAACTAGATCCTTGCTGTTGATGTCGGAGGCTTCCCAGTAGGCTCTTCCGAGGGCGTCGTAGACTGCCTGGTAGGTTGCAGCGGCGTCAGGATTCTGCAAAATGGACGGGGGAGTGGTGCTCATGCGCTTTCTCCAGTCAGCGAACAGATTGAGAATCTATTGATGGCGCTCAGGCGCACATCAAAAAACGTTAGGCAGCGATTTGTAATAGACATTCAGGTCGTGACCGGCGGCCGCGAGTTCGGCAATCTTTTGCGAAATCGATTCCGGGTTGTTTCCTTGTGCAGCAGTGGCGAGTGCCTGGTGAGTCATGGCGAGTGCGTGGAGAGCTGCCTGAAGCCTGGCGAGCAGTTCGTCATTAGCTTTCTGCTGGTCAGCAAGCTCGATGAGCGTGCGGATCTCCAGGCGGTGTTCATAGGGGCTCACGGACGTTCCTTCATTGCGAATGGAGTGGTCCAGCTGTGTGATCTGCATCTGATAGTCCACATCGGCCTGACGGCGAAGGATCACGACATCGCTATTGAGAACTTCACAAAGGGTTTGGATGCTCGGATTCATGTCTTGCGTAACCTTGGGAAGTGAGCTCTTGACTTTACGCGAGATTAGATACTCACCTAAGGCAAGGACAGCGGTGCTTACCTGGTTGGCCTGAGTTGTACTCATCACGGGAATATTCGGTATCGCGGTACTGAAATCGGTGGCGACGGTCTGGTTCAGCCCTTGAAGATTGGTCCCGACACTTTCTGCGGCATTTTCGAGATCGGGAGAGGGCTTGCCGGAAGTAAGGTCGACGAGAGTGTCGGCATAGGCCTTCACACCCTCGAGAACCTTGATCCGTGCATCTAGTTGCGCTGGGGTGAGCAGCGGCGTCAGGTCCTTATAGGGGCTCCATGAAGGGTCCTTGTCGTAGGCGTAAACGCTTGCGGAAGCCTGCTCCTGAAGGCGCAGCCGCATGGCGGCGTTGTAGGCATCCTCCGAGCCGTCGATGACGGTTGCAGTAGCTTGTGAAAAGGCTGTGGCATGCTTTTCCAGCGGGGACAAGCACCCTGTGGTGAGAAGGCTGAATGCCAGAGTAACCGCCCCCGACAAAATGGCCGAACATAATTGCGGAATCCAGCTTTCAAAGGCCGGCGCGCAAATGTGAAGGGGCGACTGCTTCCTTTGCATGACCAAATCGAACACCGAGTTGTGGCGGTTGTCAATCCAAAAGTTGACAGCCCAACACAAAAGTTTGATCGAGGATGTAGGAACGCAATCCGTGATAGCATGCTGACGGAAAAGCGTCATAGACGAAGGGTGCCAAATGTCGAAACGAATTGTGTTTTGTGCGGATGGGACGTGGCAGGCCCCGGTGAACGGGACCAACGTCTACCGACTCTACAAAGCATTGACTGTAAGTTCCGACCAGGTGACGTTTTACGACGACGGAGTTGGTGCGGACGCCACCGGACTGAATCGCGTGCTGCAGGGCGCATTCGGTGCTGGGCTGCTTCAGAAGATCCAGGATGGCTACACCAAGATCGCCCATGTGTATGAGCCTGGCGACGAGATATTTCTCATCGGGTTCAGTCGCGGAGCGTATACGGTCCGGAGCCTCGCAGGAATGATCGCGAATTGCGGGATGCCGACGGGCAGTTTCAGCGACGATTGCGTGGCTCAGGCATTTGCAGCCTATCGTGATCCGGTGAATCGGGCCTCGATTCTTGCCAGGCTAACAACATGCGGGCTGGGACCGGCGACAATTCAAATGGTCGGGGTGTGGGATACAGTGGGGTCGCTGGGCATTCCGGCAATCTTCGGTGGAGTGGACGAGAGCAAGTTCGGGTTTCTCGATACGAGCCTGCATCCGGACATCAAGAATGCTTACCAATGCCTGGCACTGGATGAAAAGCGGGCACAGTTTCCGGCGACGCTGTGGACTTCAACTCCGGCGCCTGGGCAGACGCTTGAACAAATCTGGTGTTCAGGTTGCCACGGCGATGTGGGAGGCGGAACAGCGCAAGCGGGAGGGGTGGATGCGGGAACCAGGCTTTGCGACATCACGATGGGATGGATGGTGTCCAAAGCGCTGGCTCTCGGGTTGACTATGGATCCGGCGACCGCCGCGCAGTTTGAAACGCTTCCAGCGGAATATGCGCTCGACGCAATTCGGGAGTCGTGGACTCCAGCAGACGGACCGCAACATTTGCGCCCGGTCGCTCCCGATGCCGAGATATCGAACGGCGTCGCTGTTCGCTTGAAGTACGCACTAACGTATGTGCCGGGATCTCTAACCGTTAGTGATGGCGCGCTCGCAGATAGTTATAAGTTGGTCACGATCGTCGACGAAAACGCTTTCTAGGCGGATTATTCCCGCTTGTCAGGTCCGGTGGAAGCAATGGAAGCAGATAACCGTCTCCGCTGTTCTGGAGTGTCCGTTTTTTCAGATACTTCTTGGGAGAGGACATTGAGGACATGAATAGGACTCGCATTCCGGGGCTCGTTGATATTGTCACGTCCGACGATGCAATAGAAATTGAGGCATTTGCTCAAGACCCGAACCTCGATCGAGCCTTCGAAGATCGCTCCATCCTTACAAATGGACAGATTCTCCAGCGTGTTCTGGGAATTCTTCAAGTCGACGGGAAACCACTTCCAACCGTTGCGGCTAAATGCGCACCCGGCCGTGCCGAAGCACAGGGCGCGCTTTGGAATCGCTTGAACGATTTGGCGCCCTCTTATGCGAGCGGCCCGGATGAACTTGAGAGCCTCGCAGCCTTTGTCCGCGGCGTTGGGCCGGATGATTCCTGCGGCATTCCCGTTCAGCAGGTGGTAGGACGCTTGTTTGCTCCGGACTTCCAGGCGACGAAGGCCAGTTGGAATGCTGCCTTGTTACTCGATAGAGCAGTGCATAGCTTGAATCCCGCTCTCAATGTATGGTTAGATCTGACCGATCAGATCGATCAGGCAAAACACCTCCTCTCCGACATGGTTAGGGGCGATATGGCTGCGGTGCACGCCATCGGATTCGCACTCCACAACATCGTAAGCGGCGTAAATCTCATGCGGCAGCTCTACAGCGATCCGGCCAGCCGAGCTGCGCTGTCCCCCGAGACGGCAGGCAGCCGATGTCTCTTCGCGCCCGTCAATATTCTCAGGCAACCGACAGCGCCGGATAGTTCGACGACAGGCGACCTTGAGACTGGAACTCTCCTGATTCTTAGTCTCCAGGCCGCTAATGCGAATGCGCCTGACGCGAAGTTAGCGTTTCTGCGAGATACCTGGAGCAGGTGTCCGGCAGAGCAATGGGTTCCAGCACTGCTTCAAGGCATATGGCGCCGGGCTTGCGCCCCGCAGACGCAAAGGGAAGGGAACGCCATTCCGAATAGCATCCCGGATTGAATGGCCCGTTAGGTTGCCAGCGAGGTTCCTGCGCCGACTGAGAAGCAAAACGGCCGGGGAATCATGTCGCAGCGCGTGTCGCCGCTCATTATCTTCGCAAAAATCTCTTGACAATTTCTATCCTGCTTGTCAGATTCTTTAGCAGCAGAATCACATGGGACTGGACAGCCGGATCTTCCCCCGGATAGTTCGTCGCCCGGCTCTTCAGTATCTCCCACGTCTCGGCTAGAAGTAGTCGTGGGAATACTTTCCTCGTTCTTGCGTGAAATCGACGCGCAACCGCACAAGTAAGTTCCTGCTGCGCGGTTTTTTGCCTTCGGCCTTGAGAGTGCTGTTCTGTGCCTGAAGCCAGACCCGGATTATTCGACGCTGCCGCTGCCTCTTCCCAAGTCAAAGCGGCCAGGAAAGGAATCATCGGGAGACACAGGTATTCCACTCCGAAGATTGAGTCTCGCCTGTTGGCCGTGCCTGATGGCTTTCGCGTAGTTTGGAAAATCAACATGAATTCAATGCGCCCCACAATCTCCATCGCAGCTCTCGCTGAGAATGCAGTCGTTCCACTCTTGAATTTTGCGAAGTGAAGGTGGCGTGACGCTGCCCGCATCAAGTTCGGAGGATCTATGAGGCTTTTCCGTTTAGTCCCATTCCTGCTGGCCGCAACCTGCATGCTTTCTGCGCAAACTTCTCCCGCACGAGACCAAGCATCGTCGTCCGAGCCTACGGATAAAGGTGAGGAAGCAAAAGCATTGCTAGCTTGCGCCCAGATGGTCAACGACCAACTCAAAGACATCAAGATTCCAAACGTGCGCGGTCAGCGGTTCCAGGGGAAGGTTTCAGAAGCAACTGCACTTTGCCGGGGTGGCGATCGGACTCTTCAATTCCGCGCGACTCCATGGGTGGATTGGACAAACTACTGGGGCACGGGGGATATGTCTTCGCTGCCAACCGGCTTTATCTCTGCCAAGCTCCCCGCACAACGCGGCGTTACCGGCGCGTTGCTCGATCTCGAATTGCAACGGGTCGAGTTAATCAAGTTTAATCTGTTTGAAAACTCCGGTACGTATGCGGACTTTGTGCAGGGCCGAAATGGAGTGAGCGGAAGCGCGCTCAAGGTCTGGCCACAAATGAGGCTGCAGTCTACAAACCCGTCGTTCAAGGATGTGGGCGGCGATGGGCCGCAAGTCTGCAAGGGCGATCTTATACGCTGGCGCACTTTGACAGGCATTTGCAATGACATCCTGAATCCAGCCATGGGTTCCACCGGC
Organism: Candidatus Sulfuritelmatomonas gaucii; assembly: GCA_900290245.1. GTDB lineage: Bacteria > Acidobacteriota > Terriglobia > Terriglobales > Acidobacteriaceae > Telmatobacter > Telmatobacter gaucii. Next base: position 23,997 of record OKRB01000095.1, read on the forward strand.
ATGTTATTCGCGCGAAATGTAGAGTTCGAGACTTCATTTCCCGACCTTGGGCTGAACGAACTAACTCGCAATCGCCACGGAAACCGGTTGTCGCTTCTGGAGCCCGACCCTCAGGTAATCAGCCGCCGGCTCCTCACGCGAATCCAATCGAATCCTGAAAAATGCATGGAAGGATACGGCTTGCCGGGCTACTCCAAGGATGCCAACTGCGATTACGCGAAGGCGCCTTTCTTCAATGTGCTCGCGGCGTTCTGGATCCAGTTCATGACCCACGACTGGTTCTCACACCTCGAAGAAGGACACAATCAACCCGAATATATGAACGTGGGCTGCGCGACAAAGCTGGTGAATAACATCGAGCAGCCGCTTACTCCCGAGGAGATTGAAAAACTGGGCTGCCGTCCCGACGATCAAATAGACAGGGGGTATGTTGCGGAGGATTCAGCTCCGGGCACGTTTACTTCGGGCGGGCAGACCTATCTTGATCGCGCTCCGAAGACAATGGCCAATACCAACACCGCCTGGTGGGATGCCTCGCAGCTTTACGGATTTGACGATACGTCCCGCCGGCGGGTGAAGCGCGATCCAGCCGATCCAGCAAAGCTGCTGCTGGTTCCTGTGGACGGACAGACTGGACCCGGATATCTGCCGATATTCGCCCCGAGCGATCCTATCAATCCCGAATGGGCTGGACAAGAGGCCGCCGGCTTTCCGGACAATTGGACAGTTGGCCTAAGTTTCCTGCATAACCTCTTCGCTCGCGAGCACAATTCCTTTGTTGCCGAGTTTCGTCGTGTCACCGCACAGACGCCCAACGCGGATTGCGGCCTCCGCGATCCGGCCAAGCCGAAGCAGGTGATTCGATATCGCGATGTAACCCCGGACGAGCTGTTTGAAATTGCGCGGTTGGTTGTTGCCGCGGAAATTGCGAAGATCCACACTACCGAATGGACCCCACAACTGCTCTACGACGAGCCGCTGTACCTGGGAATGAACGGGAACTGGAATGGTCTTGTTGGTGACCGAGGTGGATCGCTGTCGAAAGCATTGAGCAACATCGTGGTAAACAACTTCGGAAAGTCGAAGGACGCTGCAAAAGCGACCGAGTGGTATTCCGTCTTTGCTTCAGGTCCGGGAATCTTCGGCCTTGGCAGCAACGTGCAAGGCTACGACATCACGAATCCCAAATACACCAATGGCGGGGTGAATCATTTCGGCTCGCCGTTCAACTTCCCTGAGGAATTTGTCTCGGTGTACCGTCTGCATCCTCTCGTTCCCGACCTGCTGGAGTATCGCGATCTGAAAGCCGACCCGAACAAGATTGTCGAACGAATCCCCGTAGTGGATACCTTTCAGGGCAAGGCCACCGATTTTACGCACTCCATGGGGCTGGCAAATTGGGGGCTGACACTAGGCCGGCAGAGGCTGGGACTGCTCACGCTGCATAATTCGCCTCTATTTCTCCAAAACCTGAAGATGAGCAGGCTAGACAGCAAGACGCAGCAGATCGATGTGGTTGCGCTCGATATCATTCGCGACCGGGAGCACGGTGTGCCTCGCTTCAATGAGTTCCGGCGGCAATACGGACTGCGCCAGCTGACTAGCTTCGACGATTTCATGGATCCAGGTGTCGCTTCCGGCTCACCTGAAAAAGCAGAGCAGCAGGCGACGGTGCAGACATTGCGGGAAGTCTATGGCCAGCATGTTTGCGATGCATCGAAGATCATTACCGACGCCCAGGTTAACGAGGATGGTTCGCTGATCAACGACTGCCTCGGACACCCGGATGGAACCCTTGTCGATAACGTTGAGGATGTCGACACCGCAGTGGGTTACCTGGCAGAGTTCCGGCACCCGCATGGTTTCGCCATCTCCGAAACACAGTTCGTCGTCTTTATTCTCAATGCATCACGCAGGCTTTTCAGCGACCGGTTCTTCACATCGTCCTTCCGTCCGGAGTTTTATACAAAGCTCGGGATCGACTGGGTAAACAACAACGGCCCTGGCCCGGCCGTTATGGAAGTGGGAGCCCCAAACGGTCATATACAGCCTGTATCGCCGATGAAGCGCGTGCTGATGCGCAACATCCCCGAGTTGGATCAGGAGCTGCAGAACGTGGTGAACGCCTTTGACCCGTGGGCCAGGGATCGAGGCAGCTATTACAGCCTGGCATGGAAGCCGCGCCCAGGAGCGGAGTCCGATGATTCATTTGCGAACCAATAGTTGGCGCTCCGGGCGTGCAGGAGAGTCTCAGTCAACTCTCATGATGTTTCGGGCGCTTCTCTGACGTGCCGCCGCAACGGCGGCTTTTCAGGCGAGCCAAGTCACTATGGAGGAAAGATGGCAGCGAATACAGTAACGAACTGGTTTGGCAATATCGTCTCGCATCCCAGCGTGATTGTGGAGGCAAACTCGGTTGACGACATCGTCGCGGTCTTAAAGGACCCGGTGAAATACCCTTCGCCGGTCCGCGCTGTCGGATCTAATCATTCGACCGCTCCCTGCGGGGTTGCGGATGGCGGCACCTTGATCCAGATGAAAATGAACCAGATTCTGAGTATTACCCCAACCAGTCTCACCGTTCAAGCGGATGCGGTACATATCGATATGGCAAAGGCGCTTCAAGCAAAGAACATGCAGTTTTATGTGAACACTGAGATCGGCAGCCTCTCTGCCGGAAGCGCTGCGTGTGCGGGGACAAAAGATGCCTCCTTCCCTGGCGAGTACGGACAGGTTGGCTCGTACATCACAGGCGTCAAAATGGTGCTCCCAAGCGGTGATCTCCTTGAGATCACCGAAGAGACGGAGCCAGATCTTATGCAGAAGATCAGGTCCAGCTACGGCCTATTTGGAATCATCTACGAAGTTACATATTCCATTCGTCCGTTAACTCCGATGCATGTTCACCACACGACCTACAGCCTACAGGACTTCATCTCTGCGCTACCCGACTTGAAAGCCCTGAATTACTCGATCATGTATTACATGTTTCCGTTTGAGAACAAGATCACGGTGGAGTTTCGCAAATACAATCCTGGCGCGACTGGAGACCCAAATTACGCTGCCTGGGCATTGAGAAATCACATCTGGGGCACGTCGGGACCTAAGTTCGGGCATGATATCGAACAGAACGTTTCCATTCCGTCTATCCGTTATGGAATCATCGATGCTTTCAATGCGGGGTGGCGTCTGCAGTTGGAAACCATTGTTTCAAGCGACTATACTCTGCCGCCGGACCAGATCATCCGATATCCGCCAGTCTCCAACGACAGTCGATACACCTTCAGTCTCTTTGCATTTCCCGAGGATCAGTTTCCAGCCGCGGTCACAAGCTTCTTTAAATTCTGCAACGATTACTACTCGCAGAACGGATACCGTTCCAATCTTCTGTATGTCGGCTATCGCATCGCCCTGGACCAGAAGGCACTTCTCTCCTACTCCTATGACGGGACAGTGATGACGATCGATCCGGTCTCAACTGCGAATCCTGGATGGGAAGACTTCCTCTCAGCGTACAACCAGTTCTGCGTCAACCTCAACGGGAAACCGTTGTTGAATCAGACTCCAGGTCTGACGCCTGCAATTCTGCAAGGAGCTTATGGAAACAGGTTGGAGGTTCTTGCGGAAACACGTAAGCAATACGATTCGCAGAACCGATTGCTGAACGTCTACTTCCGCCAACTACTTTCGTAACCATACGATACTTTTTCCCGGGTTCCGCAGCTATGCTGCGAGATCGTGCCGCACACGACAAGACGCTTGAGAACTTCTCAAGCTCAATTCTTCCATTAATACACCCCGCTGTTTCGGGCAGCTTCCGAGGGTGCGAGCGCGAAATGCGGCATCTTTGAATGGCTCGCCGGCGAGGCTAGATTCCAGAGACCAAATCTTCCCTTTTCACTGCAAAGCATCGGTGGAATTCTCACAGTGGATGACGATGGACGGATTCTGCTGACAACTCCAGTGGGGTTGCGGATTGGGGACTCGAAGAGATGGCGGATGGTTGACCGGTCGGTTGGGCTTCGTGAGACACTTGGCGTCGCTTGCCATGCCGGCGTCAATCGCGACAATGACAGCGAGCCGGGAAATCCTCCAATGCTCCGCAAACACCTGGGCGACAACGCGATCGATTCCGTATACGGGCTCCGACTCAAATTGAACCGGATAGATGAGCATTCTGAGAACTGCAGCTCCCTGCCGGTCGAAGTCACGTTCTTCACTCATGGCAAATCACTCAGCAGAAGCCGATCACATAACCGGAATCCGAGCAGACCCATCGTCGTGATCGTTCCCAAATGCGGAATACGCGATATCTCACGCATGGCGCATTCAGACGGCAAGGATAGCGCGGCCCAGAGCGCCGGTCGTGGCGTCTTGCGCTGTGATCGCAGCATCGCGAGTGAGCCCCGTTAGATCGCGCAAGTGGTTGGCGAAGTCCCAGGCAAGGTTGCGCGCGCTGCAAATGTCCCAGAAGGCGAGCAGCCGGCCGATCTTGCCCGTATCTTCCGCAAGCACGCCGAGCGTATCCGTAGCGAGCATGTTCAGCGCCGAGGGCATCACCGTTTTCAGCAGTGCATTCACTGATTGGTAATCGGCGGACTCTGCGCTGCCCGCTACTGGAATCACATTCAACCTGGCATCGGTGGCCAGCAGCGCGAGCGCGAGGTCGTGGTTGATGTGAGCGTTCATTCCCGCAAGCGCAAACTGGATGCGATCAATGCCCGCGCTATAGCGGGCCTCAAATAGGGCGTTCCATGCCGAGGGCACAGAGCCTCGGCTCAGATAGCCGGCGACAGCACCGAAATAGAAGCCAGCAAAGACAACATCGAGATAGTCGAGCCAAACCGGGCTCTGCCACGCGCCGCCGGGTGGGCACAGATCGACCTGCTGCGTCACCATCAGGTAAAGCCGGTTGAACCACTTCAGGCCATCGGTCACCGGCAAGAGTGCATCGATAGCCTGCATGCGCGCGATCACGTCCGGAATCGTCGCCAGGGATGGCCCGCTGACAAGGCTGTAAAGCGGCTCGTCCACCGGGGATGGGGTCGCCGTTTGCATGCGCGATCTCCTCAAGCAATTCGCCGCAGTATAAGCCATCCGGTTGGATTTGAGCAGTAGGGCCCGCAAAGTCGCAACGAGAACACCACAATTGGCGCATTTTTCTGCGACAAATTGGCGCATCTATGGGGAATTGTGCGTTTGCGCCACGAAAAAGCATGCCTACACCTGATCTGCAGGCCCATACTTTGTGGCAGCAACAAGAAGTGCAAACGGATTTACCGGGAAGAGTCGGGGTCTGCGATTGAAACGCAACGAAGCGGGTACACTCAGGTTTTGCGTTTTAGACTATTTAAGCGGTCTCTTGGCTAGGAGCTTTGTTTCTCCGAAGGATCAGGCAAGACATACCGGAGGTCTGCGTTGCGCTCCATCTTCATCAACTATCGAAGGAACGATTCGGAAGGCGAGGCAGGTCGCCTCTTCGACGATCTGGCGTCGCGCTTCGGCGATGAGTCAGTGTTTATGGACGTGGCAGCGATTGAACCGGGGCGTGACTTCAGAAAGGCTATCGACCAGAGCGTAGCGAACTGCAGCGCTCTTCTGGCGATCATCGGCCTGGAGTGGCTGGAGGCAAAGGATGCATCGGGAGGACGCCGCCTGGGCGACCCCAACGATTTTGTCCGAATCGAGCTGGCTTCGGCTCTCAGGCGCGATATACCAGTGGTGCCTGTGCTCGTCCGCGGAGCCAAGATGCCGCGCGTTGATCAACTGCCCGACGACCTCAAGGAACTTGCTTACAGGAATGCCGTCGAATTGACCCATGCAAGGTGGAAGTCTGATGTCCAGGTGCTGGTCCGGGCGCTTCAGCCGTTTATCGACCCGTCTCACGCGGAGGGTGCAGATAGACAGAAGGAGCCCGGTGAGACTAGAACTGGAGGCCCGGCGGCACAGGTCTCAGGTGAGGCGACCAATGGCGCGGCAGTTGCCTCAACGATTGACGCGCAAACGATGGCACGCGTCGCGGAGGAATTGGCCGTGTTCATCGGACCGATTGCGGAGGTTGTCGTGAAGCGGGCAGCGAAAAGGTGCACTTCAGCAAAAGATCTCTGCGCGATGGTAGCGCAAGAGATCGAATTCGAGTTGGACCGAGCGAAGTTCTTGAGGTCATGCCAGAACTAGCTGAATTGCATTTGCCAATGGCCGCAAGAAGTCCCGCCTTTACTCCTCTTCAAACATCTTGAGTGCCTTGGCCAGACTAACCTGCATTCGGTTGAAGGATGACGCTACATTTGCTATCTCGTCTTTTCCTTGAATCTGGACTGGAGGCACATTTTTCTCGCCACGACTGATGCGGTCGGCGGTATCGGAGACAATCCGCAGCGGACGAATGACTAACCAGTAAACTGCTGCATCCAACGCCACAATCGCCGCAATCATCGTCAACAGAAGGAAAAACAGCAGCCGACGATACGCGCGATCCGCATTGGCCACGGGCACTGACAGCGGCACAGAGACAATCTGTGCTCCGATAATCTCGTTTTCCTTCCACCCAAAACCGTTGGCCGAGCCATACACGGCAATCAGCGCCTTGGGTGCCGCCGCGGGCGTGCCGTGGCACTCGAGGCACTCTTTGGTTGCCTTGATGGGGGTGGCAAGATACAACGCTGGGACCATTGCTGTAGGTCGCTCGCCGGTCTTTTCAGGTTCATCGCGGTGGTCGCGTAGCCAATCGATAATTTCGACTTCCCAACCCGTAGCGCGATCCTCGGGATCGGTAGGATTCAGCGCGGATTCTTTGTATGTGTAGTCGGGGTAGTCTTTGCGCAGCTTGGCGAAGGTCGTTGTCGCCGCATAGGCAGGAATTGTCTCGGGGAGGAATCTAAGGTGGTGGCGCGGGTTCTGCTGGAGCAAAGGCGAAACCTCGTCTGCAGTGTAGTCGCGCACCGACCGAGCGCTCGTCATCATCAGCCGCTCCTGCGCCTGTACTTCTTCCTTTGCGCTGCCGATGAGATAGGAGTGAGCTAGCTGAGAAATCAACACTCCGCCGGCCGCAAAGACTAAGAGAAGAATCAGATTGAACTTGGCCAGAAGTTTCACTTTGCCTTCTTCCATCCCTATTCGGACATACTCAACTCGCCCGATCAATAGTCGCCCGTCCGGGAACTGACGCAGGCGCAGAGTTTGTTGCAGGGCTTATGCCCCCATGGACTACCTCTCGCCCCGTATGGTCAGGAGGCGACAGGTGGGGTCAGGTTCCCCTGGTTTTTTGACGACTGTTGCTGCACCGATGCCCACTGCGCGTGTTCCTGTGAGACGGTTGATTCGACGCGCTCGGCGAGCAGAGCACGAGGGTTTACTGCCGTCGCGTATGGGCCGGCTTTGGCGAGGTAGACATATTTCTCGTGTTTTAGAGCTTCACAGGTGGAGCGGTAATTGGTCCAGTTTTGCTGATACTGGTTGAGATGAAGCATGCCCTCCAGGAATGTAATAAGTACGCCAAGCGCTCCGATAACTAATTTGTCGTGTGGGTAGTTTTGCCCGGCCAGAAAGGGGATTGCCGCGGCAGCGAGTATTTCGACGATTTTGATTCGTTTGAAGATGCGTTGTGAAGAGCGGCTTTTGCGGTCGTACCAGGCGATCTGCTCTTCGAGGCGGCCGTAAATCGGGTCAGCTTTAGAGTTGGGAGCTTGGACCTCCGGTTGAGCTGAGTTCTGTTCAGGCATTGGAAAGTACCCTCAAAAAACCAGTACGAGATTAATCTGTCAACCCTGGCGGGGTCTCCGAGACTCAGCGCCCTTAGGGTCAACTGGTTCAAACTCGTATCGTTGTAAAGCTCTGGATCGAATGCAATTACTTGCGATAGTAGCACAACGCTTAGCTATTTACTCCAGACAATTCCGAACCACGTACCAGACGACGTTTTCAGAGACTCCTTTGTCCCATGCGGTTCCGTGCCAGCTGCGGCAACAGCTTTAGGAAGGCCAAGGGTCACACGTTTCCGGCCCTAGAGCTTGTCCAAACTCGCATGGCAGAAGTGAATGAAAAGGCCGAGTTGCCGGACTCCCTTTTCTTTCTTGATTCCGAGGCAGCGAAAATCGAAGCAGCGATGGGGAAACCCACCGGAAAACGACCCCCAATAAGCAGTGTTTCTAGATAGCCTCGACATACGCTTGAAAGCGAGCGGGAAACTGTAATGCATCCGCATTCGCCTCTTGGCTCGGCCTGTGTCCGGAAAAGAAGATCAGCGGCGGAAAAGTGCTCTTCACAAAGAGCAGACGAGTCCGAAGCCGCGTCGCCATCGCACTCCGTCTTGCGGCACGTTCTTTACATCATGCCAAAGACTACATGGGAGAGTTCTTCCGCAGGATCTGCCGCAAGCTCGGAAAACCTCAAGCTATTACAGCTACAGCTCACAAGCTTGCCCGAATCGTCTACCACCTGCTCAGCACCCGAGAGGCATATGACGAATCCGTGTTCGACAAATGCGAAGAGGAGGCGTTCAAGCGTGCCGAGATGCGCCTTCGCAGGCAGGCCGCACACCTTGGATTTCGAATCATTACGGCAAAGGAAGGTTGATTGTTCCTTGGGAGTCGGCCAGTATCCTGGAATCTGGTCACCGAGCCAATGCTGGAGAACGGGGCGGCCACCAGCAATCCATCGGTATGAGCGGCGGTCTCCTCATCGGAATTCCGTGAACATTACTGAGCCTCGGCCAATCGTCGCCTGACGTCAACAGCCCAAAGCACGTTTCCAGGCAGGATTTCCTTGGGAACGAGCATCCATGTTCACCGAAAATCCCTCCCGGTCCCTTCGGCGTTGCTGGTACCGAACCAGAAAGTGTTTACTTCTATATAACTGACGAGTGGACGACAAACCGGCCGCAGCTGGGTCAATGAGTGTCGCGCCCTATTAAGGTAAGCTCTACCTAAGCACACTGTCGTCTGTCTTAAGGAGCACTGCTAGCGTTGAAAGACAACGGAGTAACGATTGTCTATCCCTACTGTTTGGGCTGCGAACAATCGAATCGTGGCTTGTTACTGATGAGACGACGCGCGGTTTTTCTAGACCTGAATGGCACATTGGTATTGCCCATAAAGCCGCGCAGTTTGAGTGAACTACCTTCGGCTTCATGCTGGGTGAAGCTCTCGGCGGCAAGGGCCGCATCAGAAAATATCTGGAACAGGCCAATGACGATCTTCGTGAACAACTCCAGCAGGGCCAGCCCGGCGAATCAAACCTGAGCGAAAAACTCGACCGCCAAAGCAAAATCCTCAACGAGATCCACCGCTACCTTATCCCTGTGACAAAAAGCCCCGAAACACCCACCTCGTAAATCCCACAAAACACACGGCCGGAATGACACAATCCGGCCGTGTCAAAAGGTGTGGCTTCTGGTACACCGAACAATGTCACCGTGACGAGGAGTGCTCTGAAATGCTTGCCGGGCGAAGTTTCAGTGCAAGTTAGGATATGTCCGGTAGGCCACAAGCGTCGTGCTGAGCGGAGTGCCTTTCACTTGCGATGTTTTCAGCAGTACGTCGAAATACGGGAGCTTGGTTACGTGGAGCATCCTCTGGAAGTTGGATAACTGGTCTTCCGATAAGAGAAAGTCGCCGGCCGCTTCTGTGGCTTCAGAACCTGTGCCCTCAAGGAGCAGCACACTGCCATTGTGATCAGGATTGGGCAGGTAAGCCACGGTGCAATATCCCACAGAGCCGGTCGGAATGTAGCTGCTCTGTTCGCCGGCGGCAGGTGCGCGGTTGGTTATAAAAGTAGGGGTGCCGTTATTGAGGGTCGCATTGAATGTCAACCGGCTCTCGAATAGTTCATCCCAGGGATTGGCGATCGGACTGCCAATCAGAATCACATTGTCCTGTTTGAGAAGGGTAGGCATGAATTCGCGCGCGTAATACAAATGGATATGCTGGCCGAGCGGGTCGAGCGCCAGGATACGCCGGGCCAACCTGAAGTCGCTCGAACTTTCCAAGTTCTTGGCGGCGATAAGGTTCAGCGCAGAACGCATGTCGGGGTTCAGATCTTGCTGAGTCTGAAGCTGGCCGATGTAGCTGCGGCTGAGATAATCCTGGAACGAGAATGACTTCTTGCTGATGATCTGGACCAGCGAGAAGGACGAATCGGCCATGACGACATCAGTGTCCGGACGAGCACCCAGGATATCGGACCAAAATGCCGAGACCGAAGGTTCGTAGTGCCAGGGGTAAAACGAACGTTGCATTGCGGACATCGACTGTTGCATGGAGTGATTCTGGATCCACAAGGCTGCGCAGGCGATGGCGAGCACGGCCAACCCGGCGAGCATCCAGCGGCGCTGGGCGGAAGCGGACGCAGGAGGGTGAACAACTACATCGCGAATGGCTTCCTGCTGGGGTGCGAAAATCCTCCGTTCGAACGAGAGCGTATATCTGCCCTTCGGTATGTCGACCAGAATGGAATCGCGGACGCCGGCTGAGTTGTAATACTCGATCAACTTGGTGCGCAGGCGCCCCACCTGCATCCTGACGCTCGAATCCGACTGTGGGTCAAAGTCGGCGGGACGCCCAAGCACTTCGGTGCCGATTTGATACTCCTTCAGATGGTCCGCCGGCGAGTTCAAAGTATGGTGCGCAAGGTACTGAAGCAACTTGCAGAGGGCCTCGGAGCCTTGCAGCATCGGGCTCCTGAGCAGTCGGTCAACTTGACCGAGACAATCCGCGCGATTGGGGTCGCTTGAGTCGTCGGAACGGGCATGTGACATTTCGGTGACAGTGGCCCTATGTCCAAAAGAAATAAACCCTTTAAAATAGGCGGCCCAACTGGAGACTGTATTAGACGTTTTGGAGACTTCCACCTTCTCCGAATCCTCCAATACCCTCACAGCGTTACCTCCATGGTGCCCAAAATTCTCGCACATTCGAACAGAGCATGGCAATTGGTGATGCGACCCAACAGAGACGGCGATCCGGTTTGGGGGTGATTTAGGACCATTGCTTCGCGATAGGAAGTTCAAGAAATGGGCTGGCAAAAAAGCGGGCAGGCATCCAGATCTCGTGAAATCGGTTTCATCCCTCCGCGCCACGGTTTTTGAGCCGCGACCGACCGGGTCAGCACAGATTGCCGCCACCCGGAGACTTTAACAGCGCATAACGGACGACCAAGCTCGATCTTGTTCAGCTAGCAACACGCAATACAACCATCGTTTCAAGGAGGCCGCAATCAGATGAAGAACTTAGCCAGTTTTCTGACGCACACGCTCCGCAATTGGAATATGCCCATTCTCGCTATCGCCGCCGCAATTGGTTTGGCGATCAGCTGCTCAAGCGTTCTTGCTCAAAGCGGTGCAGGCTCGATTCAGGGCACGATCACCGATTCCACCGGCGCCGTCATTCCCGGCGCCTCTGTCCACGCGGTCAATCAGGCTACTTCCGTTGCAGCCGACACAAAATCGAATAGCGTCGGGTTCTACCAGGTGCCAGGCCTGTTCACCGGGACATATGCGGTTACGATCACCGCGCCCGGAATGAAGACCTACATACAAACGATCGAGCTGCTCGTTGACCAGAACGCGGTGATCAACGCCTCGTTAACCGCGGGCGCCGTCACGCAACAGGTCGAGGTTTCCGCGAACGCCATTCAGCTTACAACGACCGACAACGGTACAATCGGGGCGACTCTCGAAAACGCCAGAATCAACCAGCTTCCCCTGGATCAGCGCCTGTTGTTGACGTTGGCCCAGGAAACCACGCCCGGCCTGGAAGCCGACGGAAGCAACCCTGGTGCGCGCGCCAACGGCTTGGAAGATCAGGGTATGGAATATGTTCAGGACGGAGCAACCCTGACCAACCGCAACTTCGGCGGCGAGCGGAATTCGCCCCAGGGCCAGTTGCCCGATCCCGATTCGGTGCAGGAAATGAAGATGGACATCTCGAACAGCACCGCGGAGTTTGCCAGTCCGGCCACCGGCATCATCACCACTAAGTCGGGGACGAATAGCATCCACGGCACACTGTTCGAAACGGCGCGCAACGCCGGATTCGGACTGGCCAAGGGGAGAGGGTTTGTCACCACGCCAACAGCCGACGCCGATCCTCCGCTGGTGCGCAACGAATTTGGTTTTTCCGCCGGCGGACCCATCGTACTGCCGCACATTTATCACGGCAAAGACAAGTCCTTCTGGTTCGGATCGTACGAAAGGTATTCCCTCAGGAGCTGGACTCCATTGCTGGTGTCTGTTCCCACACAGGCCATGAAAGGCGGCGTTTTCAGCGGCCTGAAGAATGGCTCTGGCGTATTGCAGCAACTCTATGACCCCTTGACGACGTACAACTCAGGCGCTGCGAACTGCGCGGGAACCGATGTCACCGGCTCAACTCCAAATGGGGTCCCTAACGCATATTGCCGTACGCAGTTTGCTTACAACGGCGTGGCAAATACCATCAATCCCGCCCGCCTGTCGCCGTTCTCCAAGATCATCTACGATATTCTTCCCGCACCGACGACGGCTGACAACCCGCTCGTGACTTCCAACTTCCAGTTGCACAACCTCAACAACTTCACCGTGCCCACCGTGGCCTTCCGTCTCGATCACAACTTCAATGAAAAGAACCATGCGTTCTTGCGCTATGGCGACGATCTCATGGATTGGGTAGCGCTGCGCAATATCCCGAATGCGCCGTTGACCGTGGCGGCAGACGGCATCCCTGCAGGCGCCAGCGGCGGCACGCAATGGCTGGTCGACACCTTCACCGGGGCTCTCGGGTTCACACACATCTTCTCTCCGAACTTTTTCTCCGAGACGGTCGTGAGCCAGGAGTGGTTCGGCCAGTACGACGTCGCAACCGGCGACCCAAGTATCAATTACGAGCAAAAGTTCGGAACGCCGAATAATTTCGGCGAGACCGGGTTCCCGCAGGTTTCGGGAAACATTCTCACGTTGACCGGCACGCAGTGGAATTACAAAGGCGTGCAGATTCTCTCGACCATCGACGAAAATCTGACCAGGACAATGGGCCGGCACGAACTTCACTTCGGCGGACGCTACCGGCACGAGCGGTTCGGCTATCTGCCCGACCGAAACTCAGACCAGATCGGTTTCAGCAGTTTGGCGACGGGCCTCTATGATCCGAAGACCACCACGAACTGGGGCGCTAACGCGAATACAGGTTACGGAGAAGGCGACTTCTACCTGGGAGCAGCCAACAACTACTCGGTGCAACTCAATCCGGCATACCAGCACTACCGCGACATGGAGTTCGATGCATACTTCCAGGACAACTACCATCTGACCCGGAACCTGACCTTGAACCTCGGCCTGCGTTACGAGGCGCATCCGGCAGCTTACACCAGCAACAATCTGATGGAGGCCTTCGACCTGAAGAACAAGAAAATGGTCTTGGCGCAGCCTCTCTCGTGGTACATCTCGAATGGCTACACAACGCAGACGATCGTGAACAACCTTACCAACCTTGGCATGGTTTTTGAGACACCGCAAGAGGCCGGCATCCCCAGCACCATGCTCAGAAACAATAACTTCACGTTTGGCCCTCGCGTCGGCGCGGCCTACGCGCTCTTCGGCGGAAGATCCGGCACAGTGCTGAGGGGAGCGTATGGACGTTACATCTCCCCGGTTCCCGTACGCAACTCTCTCAGGCTTCCGTCAGCCAACGCACCATTTGCCACCAGCTACTCGCAGAACTACAACACAGGCTCCCAGGCGCCCGACGGCCTGAATAACTATCTGATCCGCGCATCGAACCCGGTGATCGCCGGCGTAAACAGCACCAATGTCGTGAGCAGCAATACGGTCACTTCCATTCCCCCGGGCGTGACCGAGGTGACGATGAACCCGGACTATGCTCCGAACTTCGTAACCGAAGTGAACGCCACGCTCGAGCAGACGCTTAAATGGAACTCCGCGCTCAGGGTGAGCTGGGTTTGGACGCACGCGACCAACCTGGACCAGTACTACTACTACAACAACCATCCTTCCAACTATGTGTGGGACACGGTCACCGGCACCACCCCTCCGGGCGGCACGTACTCCAACACAGCCACGGGGCCGTACGACCAGACGCTGTACGGTGGCAGCCAAGCCCTCGATCAGACCAGCGGCTGGTCGAACGACAACGCGCTGCAGGCGTCATATCAGCGGTTGTTTCACGGCGGGTTCGCCTACCAGATCAACTATGTATGGTCCAAGCCGTTCCGAAATGTTTCACGGCGGGTTCGCCTACCAGATCAACTATGTATGGTCCAAGCCGTTCCGAATCGGAGGCAATTGGTCCCGGGACGGCAAGCTCTATCCCTACGCCAACTTCGCTCCGGGATTCGGACCGGGTCAACCCGCAAACATTGCTCCCTACGCGATGACTCGAGCACTGAATCGCTACGAGAACTACATGGTCGACACCGGGATTCCCAAGCACCACATCCAGTTCAACGGTATTTACGATCTGCCCTTCGGGCGTGGAAAGAGATTCCTTGGAAACTCCAACCGCCTCATGAACCAAGTGGTCGGCGGATTCCAGCTTGCCGGCAGCGGGCAGGTGATTTCGCAGGACTTTACCGTCGGAAGCGGCAACTGGGGACCGACGAATCCCATTCACGTCTATAAGCACGGAGCGCCGATCACCGATTGCCGCAGCGGCGTCTGCCGCCAATCGTTCCTATGGTTCAATGGCTACATTGCTCCGACGGTGAACGCGAATACTGGTTGCACAAAGAATTGCATCAGCGGGCTTCCCAGCAACTATGTGCCCTATCAGACCCCAATCAACAACGACCCCCTGGGTTCCAACTACGGAAATAACAATGTGACTGTCAACCTGAACGGCGGAAAGACGACCTCAACCGCCTACAGTCCCGGACCCAGTACGAATCCTTTTTCGAAGACCGTTCTCAACGGCCCGATGAACTATATTGCAGCCGCATCTCTCTTCAAGGTCTTTCCGATTACAGAGAGAGTGAATCTGCGATTCAACTGGGACGTGTTCAATGTGCTCAACGATCAAGGCTATCTAAATCCCAACACCACCGACGGCACAGAGAGCTTGCAATCCCCGTACTGGCAGTTGAGCCCCAATGGCGGTGGCCTCGGCCCGCGCGTGATGCAACTCACGCTGCGGCTGAGCTACTAGATTCTCCACAACTCCGGCAGCACGCCACAAGGATTCATGGCGGCGCGCTTCCGGAGTTTTTTACGGGCCGTCGCAGCTTTCATCGCTTCACAAATACATCAAGCCTCAGGATGCCGGAATTCTCGGAAGGAATAGGAATACTTCATGCTAAGAAGAGATTTTCTATCGGCTTCATCGCTGGCAATGGCTGTGTCCGCCACAGGCGTGGGATCGGCCGCCCCCATCATGGCAGCGAAAAGCGTTCTGGATTACGGCGCAAAACCGGATGGCAAGACCATCAACACGCAGGCCATCCAGCGCGCCATTGACGACGTGTTCCAGGCGGGCGGAGGACTGGTATATGCGCCGCCGGGAACCTTTCTCATCGGTGGAATCGAGTTGAAGAGCCGGGTAACGCTCTACCTTGAGGCAGGCTGCGTACTGCTTGGCAGCAAGTCGATCGATGACTACGTATTTCACCCGGGCCCGTCGCGGGATGCCGACGCCAATGGTCATCACGTGATCTTCGCGCAGAATGCCGAGGACGTGGCTCTATGCGGCCTTGGCACCATCGACGGTCAGGGCGAGGCGTATTGGGAACCGCGGCCCAACCGCCGTCCGGTTCCTCCGGAAGATGCCTGGAAGGAGGGGGCGACCGGCCACTACCAGCTCAAGGACCACAATAACCGGCCGTCGCCGATGGTCGAGTTTGCGCAGTGTCGCAACGTCCGCATAAGCGGTGTGACGTTGAAGAATTCTGCGGGCTGGACCCTGCGTCCGATTGCCTGCGAAACGGTCGTGATCGACGGCATCCGCATTCGCAATCCCAACTACGGCGTTAATACCGACGGCATAGACATTACGGCCTCGCGCAATGTCTTCGTATCTAACTGCGACATTGCCACCGGCGACGACGCCATCTGCCTGAAGAGCGAGAACCCCTACGGCGATCTGCTCCCCACAAAGAACATTACGATTACGAACTGCGTTATTACTACTTCGTGCAATTCCTTCAAGCTGGGCACCGCGTCCCATGGCGCTTTTGAGAACATCGTATTTAGCAACTCGGTTCTTTACGCAGATGCAGGCAGTCCACTGTACACTCGTTCCAGCGGCGGCATCTGCATAGAAATGGTTGACGGAGGCAACATCGACGGCGTGATGGTATCGAACATCCGCATGCAAAATGTGCGTGCGCCGATCTTTGTAAGGCTAGGCGACCGGAACAAGAAGGATGGTACATTCCTGCGCAATGTTCTGATCGAGGGAGTCGACGCGGCCGGCGCAATTGTTTCCAGCTCCATTACCGGCGTGCCCGGACTTCGCCCAACCGACATTACAGTATGTAACTCCCGCATTCGTACCGTCGAGCAGGGTCAAGCCGCATGGATGAATCGCGATATTCCCGAGGAGGCCGATAAGTACCCCGAGGCGCGCATGATGGGCCGCCTTCCCTCGTTCGGCTTTTTCGTCCGTCACGCGGATCGAGTGCGCCTGCGCAATGTTCAATGCCTCACAGATCAGCCGGATGAGCGGCCAGCGATCGTCTGCGACGATGCGGATGATGTGATTCTCGACAGCCTGGATCTGTCCGCACCGGTCGGGGGGGCGCCTTTGATCGACCTGAGAAATACTCGCCGGGCATTCCTGACCGGAATGCGGTCGCCTGCGGGCAGCCGGGTGTTCGCGCAAGTTAGTGGCGCGGGTTCATCCGCCATCTCTCTCTCGGGTAACTCGCTGGATTCGAGCCAACAGGCTACAAGTTATGCCGACGGCGCCACGGAGGGCTCGACGAAGATTACTTAAGCTTGATGAACGCTTGTTGACAGGGACCGAGTGGCAATGCCGCTGGATTTCGATCCTGCCAGTTACTCCATTTCGGCTCGGCCTTCAACCGATGTCGACCCCTATCTGGTGGCTTTAGGAGTTCAGCCCTCATGTAGTCTGCGCTACGCGTTTTTCTGCATGATTCTCCGTGTCAAAAGGTGTGGGTTCTGGCACAGCCTTCCAGGAAAGTTCAGACCTAACTGAGACTCAAGGTCCGGTTCGGCCCCTATCCCGGAAACGATCCTGCCGCTGCCAATGCTAAATCTGGACCGACGACGGAAGAAGACCTACACGAAACTATGCCGCCAGTTTTCTCAAAGTCGTTGACACGTCCAGTTCCAACAAAGGCGTACCATCAGCAGCGTCGCGTGCGGCGCTACGCGCAGCAGGTCGGGTATCAACTTGCGGCAGATCGCGGTGTTTGCCTCGGCCAGATCGAGGCGCGTCTGCCCCGGTTTCTGCTTTGCGCCTGCGGTCACCACGATTACGTCGGAGCGCTCGAGCACGTTCAGGTCATCCGAACCGTCTACCTTCGCCATCGGCACAAACATCAGCCCATGGTTCAGATCCAGTACCTCGGCCTCCACTTTTGTTTTTGCAACGTCAAACAGGCTAATGTGCTTGCCCACTCCGCGCACCATGCAAGCGTAGGCGATCGTCGCCCCTACGCTGCCGGGGCCCACAATCCCAATCTTTCCCGGCAGAATGCTCATCGGTTCCCGACCTCACTTTGAAAATGACTTATCCCGACTAACCGTAAAGTGCTTCAGAAATCCGCAAAGCTCGATTGAACAGTACGTTGTTTTCCAGATGAACTTCCAGACGGAGTTCGCGGTCGAGGTCCGTCAGTTTCTCGCACAGCTGCTGGTAGGTGTCGCAGTCAGTGGCTGTCGTGTTGTGACCTGCCGTTAGCACCTCGATCGTGGAGAGCATATGGCCGATCTCATCATGTTCCTGCACCATCCGTGCTACGGCACTGCGGACGCTATCTGGACGCGGGGTGCCAAAGCCCTCACCTACATAGGCCAGCTCAATTTCACGAATCGTGGGAAAGAGAGTATGCTCCTCTTCCAAGAGATGCGTTGTAATTCCATGAACAAGAGTCTCGGCAAGGCGAACGACCTCAATTGCGTTGGGTTGTTCATGTTGACAGCACGAGCCGACGGAGCTTGCCAGATCCTGAATGCGAGGTAGACTGTCATGAATCAGAGTCTTCCTGATTCGAAGCAGGTGCCCTATCAGTGCTTCCAGGATTGAGTCTGCCCATGGGGCGCTTTCCGCGGGGTTCGTCTCAATTGTACGATTCAATTCACTGAGAACACCCTCAACCGGCAACCCCAGGTATCGACATGTTTCTTCGAGTGTCTGCTCTCCATGACAACAATATTCGACCCCAAGTTGCTCGAGCACTTCAATTGTCGACGGTTGGCGCACCGCTATTTCACCGACGGTCTGTTTGGCGTTGATCATATTTGTCACCCCTGCTCAGACTAGGTTCGCGACAAGGCTGTCGCAGGGACTTTAGTCACACGCTGGCAGCGTTCTCAAAAGAACATTGAGCCCTGACTGAATCCAGCTCGACGATGTCGTTAGATACCACAGCGAACCCTATAGGCGTACGTGAAGGAGAGATTTATGGACTATATATTCCTTGCAAATCTGCACCAGGATTTCGTAATACCTGAAGACGGAATCCTGAGCCGCATCCTGCACAAGGACGAAAAAGTCAACATCACGCTGTTTGGCTTCTCGTCCGGTCAGGAACTCTCCGCCCACTCAGCCCCGACGCCTGCCATCCTCTATTTTCTGGATGGAGAAGCTGAAGTCCAGTTGGGAGAGGATAAGGTCAGCGCTCAAACAGGGTCCTTTGTCTACATGCCCCCGATGCTCACTCACGGCATTTTGGCGAAATCTCCAGTCAGAATGCTACTCATTCAGATAAGAGCTGGGATGAGCTGAGCCTTAAGGTCCCTCCAATCGGCACCATACGAACTTGGTGATGCAACAGACCAGATCAAGCTTGCTCAGAAACATGCACATCCATTTCTCATAGCTTCCAATTCAGAATTGTTATGCTCGATTTGCCCTGGCAACTCATCCAGGTTTCTGGCCTCAATCAGCAATGGGACCGGTCATAAGAAAACCCTCCCAGCTCATGCTCCGGATCCCGTGCCGCTGGGCATTCACTTCATCTCCCGGGGCAGTGATGACCAGGGGAGCAAACGCCGGATATCGACGGCAGAACTCGGTCAGTCCCCGCATGTCCTGGCCGCTGAATCTCCCGGTCTTGATTTCAATGGCCCAATTCCCCCAACTCCCTTCAAGCACGGCATCAATCTCCAGCGGCTCTTCGCGCCAGTAGGTGACGCGCTGACCTTGGTTGATACCAAATGCCAGACACGCATTCTCCACCCAGCTACCAAAACGCGCAGATTCCCGTTGGGGATCCGGCGCGCCATCAGGATGCATGGCTGAAAGAAGGCCATTGTTAAGCGTCACGAGTTTTGGCGGAGATGCACGGCGTCTGGAGGCCTCGGTGGAGTACTTTTCAAGCGGTGCAACAAGATAGGCGTCCTCGAGCAGCGCCAGATAGTGCGCTACCGTTTCGAGGGCGCCCTTGTCCTGGAGCTGCCCCTGCATCTCCTGGAGCGACACAATCCTTGCCGGCGAACCAATGGCAACCGCAAAGACCTGCCGCAGCAAAGCTGGGCGGCGGACGGCGCCCAGCGCCAGCACATCTCGGCCAATTGCCGGTTCGATGATTGCGTCGCGCAGATAAGCACGCCACCGTGCTGGATTCTTCTCGAATTCCAATGCGCCAGGATATGAGCCAAAGCGCACAACGCCCAGTGTGGCTTCTTCAGGGGATCGGTGAAAAGTGTCTACCAAAGAGGCGGCGGGCCAGTGACTAAGCGTCAGCCGCTCGAATCGTCCGGCCAGGCTCTCACGCGATCCAGTCGCAACACGCAGTGCCGAGGAACCGGTCGCGACAACGTGAATCGGAGTTCGTTTGCGACGAAGGCGGTCCCAGTTTCCCTTGAGCTTCGCGGCCCAATCGGCGTAGCGATGAATCTCATCCAACAACAAGACGGCAGGACCGCGCTGTGCCCGCGCTTCCGCATCAACCCAGCACCTTTCCCAAAAGCCGGGGAGCGCGGCACTCGGGTCATCGCCAGCGGCATAGACAGCCTAATCGCCAAACTGCGCGGCAAGTTCCAGAAGCAGTGTGGTCTTGCCAACTTGCCGCGGCCCGGTCAGGATCTGAATCCTCCCGGGAGCCGACTCGCGGAGCCGCTCCATCAATATCTGGCGGCAATGTTTGTAGCTATTCTGTAGTTCCGGCGTACTCGACTAATTATTCGACTATGGTCGAATAAAAGTCGAGATTCGTATTGTCATCCACTAAAGAGCCCAAAACGCAGGGGCACAGCTAGACCATGGCTCCCATTTCTCTTCAGCGTGCCACAAGCCACACCTTTTGGAATGACACCGGATCTCACCGATCCGGTCGTGTCAAAAGGTGTCAAAAGGTGTGGGTTGTGCGATACGAAAGACGCGCTTGTCCCCACGCTGTAGCTCAATGACCGAGATGGGTGGAAACGGGTACAGTTGTGGGTCTTGACGTATTGGGTGTAATTGGGTGTATCTTTGGGTATCATGATCCAGGCATCCGCGCTCCAGATCACACCTCAAATCCTTGGCCTTATCGCCGAACTCGATGAATTCAAGGGAGCGTGGCGTGCTTTGGGAGCCTTGGCGCCCGATCGTCTTTCCGCCTTGCGGCGAGTAGCCACCATCGAAAGTATCGGGTCCTCGACCCGCATCGAAGGCAGCAAACTCTCCGACCGTGAGGTCGAGCGGCTGCTAGCAAACCTTGAGATCAAGTCCTTTGCGACGCGGGACGAACAAGAAGTGGCCGGATATGCCGAGACTATGGAATTGATCTTCCAGTTGTGGGAGGAGATCACCCTTACAGAAAATCATGTCAAGCAGCTCCACCGTGACCTCCTCCGCTACAGCGAGAAGGACGCACACCATCGGGGCCAGTACAAGACCCAGCCGAATAGCGTCGCTGCATTCGACGAGGCAGGCAAGCAGGTAGGAATCGTTTTTGAAACGGCCACACCGTTCGATGCGCCGAGGCTCATGAAAGAGGCGGTCGACTGGGCAAGAGGAGCACTGGAGGCTCGGCAACTTCATCCTCTTCTCGTGACGGCCATCTTCATCGTCGTCTTTCTGGAGATTCATCCATTTCAAGACGGCAACGGCCGGCTGAGCCGCATCTTGACCACGCTTCTTCTATTACGCGCCGGTTATACATATGTTCCCTACAGCTCACTGGAAAGCGTGATTGAACAGAGCAAAGAAGGCTACTATCTAGCCCTGCGGCAAACACAATTAACCATAAGAACCAACGCTCCTGACCGGCAGCCCTGGATCCTGTTCTTCCTTCGCGGGCTTCAACAGCAGATGCAGCGATTGGCCAAGAAAGTCGAGAGGGAGAAGATCGTTCTTTCGGCCATGCCGGAACTTTCGTTGCGAATCGTCGAGCATGCACGCGAACACGGCCGAGTCTCCATCGGCGACATGGCTACGCTGACCGGCACCAGTCGGAATACGCTGAAGGTGCACTTTCGCCAACTATTAGCGAAGGGACAACTCGTCATGCATGGCCGCGGCCGCGGTGCCTGGTATGCGTTGCCATAATATTAGTTGGGATCTCCACTGGGCCGACAGCTCGCATACTGCAGCTGGATGACCAAATCGACGGCAAGAAGGTGGAGTATGTCTGGACAACGAACTGCTATGAGCCACAGCATTTAAGGATTCTCCTATTCATCATTCGGGGAACAGCAGTCCGACTACGCGATTATTCTGGCATCGTGCTGTGCCACAAGCCAAATGCGTCTCGGGGCGCTTTTAAGTTGCCACCGGTGGTCTGTGGCGCTCAATCAACGAGTCAGTGAAGCTGAACTGTGACCACGTTTTCGTTGGTCCCGTCTAAGGCAGATGTAGCCACGACCAAACGAAGGTCGTTAACCTTGACGACGTTCCAGGCGTCGGGCAGTCCAAGCGATTGCACGCTGTTCGGTGTCTTGAGGTTCCAGACTGTTGCTACATCGTTTCCGTTTGCGTCCAAACTGTCCCCGACAACGTCACCGAGATCGTTGATGCCCCAGGCTTCAGCCCCACCGCTGTTTTCGTCCTGAACTGTCCCGGTCAAGGAGGCTAGCAGGACATAGGTATAGGCTGTTCGAAGAACGTTCGTTGGTTTCCAGACCACTGGGAACCAATTGCTCCAGTCCTTCAGCGCAACCCAGCCTGCAATCTCCCCTTTTTCGTTGATATCGGAGGCGCCGGCCTGGTCAAATCCTGCGGGAATCGGAAGCTGTGAGACCCTCCAGCCTTTCCCGCCGGGAAGTGGAGTCCACATCATTGGAAAATCCAGACCATAGGGTCCGGCATTGGGATTCACCGAAAGACCTACGAGCTGCCCGAAATCATTTGCCGCTTCCACAGCCCACTGGGCCTCGCTTTCAAATTCCTTGGTATCGAGTTGCTGTATGGTCCACACAGTGACCAGCTTTCTTCCGTCCCACTGCGGGCTGGCAGTCCACACCACGGGTGTTGTTGTTACGCCATCATGGCCGAAGAATCCGTTGCCGCTCCATCCGGTGATGAGGCTGCCCAGGTGATTGGTGTTGCTCGCCGCGCTGTAGTAGCTGGAGCTATTAGATCCGCCTAGCGCTCCGATGTCGAACATCCCGGTATCGGGTGTCCAGGCAAATGCGTGAATCGTGGTGTTATCGCTGATTTCCGTGTGACCCACGATCATGCCCGTATCAGACACACCCATAGCCATCACTTCCGTGTCGGTCCGCTCACCCCCCAGAGTGCCCAGATCAACCCACTTTCCGGTATTCGGCCCGATAGAAGGCACATACAAGGGGCGTGTGTACCCTTTCGAGTTATCGCCAAAGCCAACAACAATTCCGGCATCGTTGATTCCGCAGGCTTCAGCCCAATGTCCGCCTTTGAAATGGCCGAGCTCTGTATATGGCGTATTTTTTGCTGATGGCCTCTGCGACCACGTAGCTGCTGCCAAGAATGTTAGAGAAATTACAATCAGGCCTGTGAGCTGTTTCATAGAAACCCTCCTTGATTTGCATTCGCAGAGCGCTCCATCCTGGCGGCTTGCCCGGGAGAGATTTTTGAGGCCCTGTCACCGAAGTTTGTGAGATGAGATGGAAAACCGTTCGTCGAAACAGAACGACGAATGCCGTGTTTTCTGATCCATTGCATAAATATCGGTTGCTCGCGCCGGTCAATACCGGTCTGGTATGGCGTAGCGAGGTCCAAACGGATTCTGCAGCCATCCGTGAGGGCCGGCAAATGGAAGGCTCGGCTTGCCGGCATGCGGAGACACGAAACGATTCTCCTGGCTCTCAATGATTCGACGCTGGCAGGCCTCTCCACAATCACCATGGGGTACGAGCACAGCTGTGTGAACGTCGCCGTTCGGGAGCATGCCTTGGGCGACAATCAGTCCTCGATCCGTAATGTAGGTGCCCTGACCGAGGATCAGGTCCGTTGGATTTTCAACAAGAGCATTCAAGTCGACAATTGAACCGCTCTCCCAAAGAAAGGCACGCCCACCCCAGTAGTCTGAGCATGGGAAGGAATGACCCACGATTTGCCGGCTGTCGTTGATACTCCACGCTTCTGAGCAAGTGTCCTGACCGATGGCACCCAGATCCCAGGCTTTGCCGCCGCTCCAGAGCACAGCGTGGGTCACTTCGTCACCTGCTATCGCAGATCCCCCAACAACGTCACTGGCCTCGTTGATCCAAAACGCGACGGAGTAGCTCCCGCCACTCAACGGAAGAAGATCGCTCAGGATACCGTGTTCCCAAAGAAAGCCGTGGGACAACTGGTCACCTGCCAGAGTTGAGGTGCCCACAACCTGACCCCGATCATTCAGCCACATAGGAGTACTCTTGGTGCCTCCCAATGTGCCCAAGTCGGTCATCTTTCCGTTCTCCCAAAGGAACGAGTGAACTGTAGGGATCCCCGTTTCGGAATTCGGTGTGTCATTCGCAAACGAGTAACCGGTAATCTGCCCACGTTGGTTGATGGCATAAGCCAGGGCATCCGGGCCACCCAACGTGCCCAGATCTTGCTTCATCCCCCTCTCCCACACAAACGCACGTACTTGTGTGGTGAGCGGCCACGTCCCGGACAGGCCGAGCGACTCGAATGCACTCGAGAAATCATCGCCGATTGCATTCGACGCCCATCCAACTACCTGGCCGCGGTCATTGACAGCGGCTGCTGTACCCTGCGTTCCGCCAAAGGTGTCGAGATCGATAAGCTCGCCGTGATTCCAAACGACGGGATGGGTTTCCGGGTATCCGTTTGAATCAATGAATCCGGTTTCAGAAAATCCTGCCGCCAGACCGTAGTTGTTGATCGAGAAGGCCCAACTGCTGTTGTCGGCGTTTTTCAGCGAACCGAGATCGATTAGTGTGCCACCTTTCCACTGGAAGGCGTGTATCGCAGAGCAGCCCCAGCCGAAGATGACGTCGAGCATGCAGTATGGAGCCAAGGGATCGGCAGAGCCCGTTTGTGCGGTGCCAATTGCACCCTGGCCCGTGAGACTCGTTGCGAAATACGAGGTCGTGCTGTTGGGCCCACCCAACGTGCCCAGATCGTAGAGAGTGTACTGTTGGTGCTTAGGTCCCGCCATTGGCTGTGGCCACGCGGCTGGAACCAAGCAGAAGAGGAGCAGCATCAGACTGCCAATACTTTTCATGATTGTCCTCCCTGGGAGAAGCTCGTCCTGAGCTTGCTGTCCTGACCTAACCCGGAGCCCTCGGATCGCCATAGCGTCGAATGTGCTTTCCGCACCGACCCCGCCAGTTACATTTCAGACTATCGTCACGAACACCGCTGCCAAGCCGGTCCCAGTCACCCTTCGCAGACCAAGCGACAGACAACGAACGCAACGACTCAGGCCGATAAAGCATCAGTGATGGTTTTGCAGCCATTGCAGGATGGGCTGCCAGACCAAGAGCTCTGCTTTCCTTCCGGCGAGGAGATCGCCATGGCCATAGTCCACCGACCGCATGTCGTCGGGCTGCTCCTGCACTATGCGAACGGTCACATCCCTGCTCGCCACTAGTTTGGTTGTGTATTCCCCGTAAGTGCCGAACCCTCCAGCTGCTCCAACGTAGAAGACAGGAATGGTGATGTCACTGAGATGATTTGCGAAGGTTACATCCGGCAAGTGCTTGCCGCACTCTACTGAGTCGCTGTCATAGTCCAGGCGGATCGGGGAATACGGCGGCTCATTGAACTTCAGCAGATCGAACCACAGTGATGGTTCTGTGTAGCGCAGGTCATACGGAATGCCGTTGCTATCCATCCACCCGCCGACGAAGTGCCAGGGTATCGCGCCATTCGGCGAGGTACCGACCACGAGTCCAAACTGATAGTTGGTGAGGGTGGAATCAAACGGGGAGGTCCCGCCCGGATTGGAAAGTGCAAGGTCCCCCATCTGCCAAAGAGACGTATTGTCGTAGTAATAGACTCCGCTTTTCAGGTTCTGCTGATCAGCCGCGAAGTTCGTGCAGGCTTCTGCCTTGACCTCCGGCTCCTTGAATTTCACACCGCAGTCCAAAGGAATAATGCCTTTGACGTTACGGAGCGCGAGCGGCCGCTGCGTGTCATCTGCTGCGACGGCATAGGTCATCTTTGCGCCGTAGCTCAGTCCGGCAAGATACAACGGGCCGGAAGGAGCAAACCCGTTTCCCCGCAGCAGACGCGCAATTGTCAATGCGGTCTGGGCGTCCTGAACGTCCGTCTCGATCCCCCAGTTCTTCATGAAACTGAGATCTTTTGCGTCTTGGGGGACTAGCGCCCATCGATAGTCCATTCCCCACACGTCAATGTTGTTCTTAGCAAGGTAGATGGCAATGGAGCGATCCCTGACGATATCGGGGTCAATCAATGGCTCGACATAAAGGGTTGCGAAATAAGTGGGCTCGCCGCCGAAAAACATCACCGCTTGTGCGAGCTGCTTGGGTTGGAACGGTTGAGTTTCCTGGACGATGCGATGAATGCGAATCTTGTCGTACTGTCCCGGGCCCACAACTACGTCAAATCGGTAGTAAGCAACGTTGTCGAACAGGACCTGCCGATCCACGTTCGCGATCTTCCACAATGGAGAGTTCTGACCATTCGCGAGGCACGTAGCCCCAACGAAGAAGAACACCATCATCGTGAGAGCAGCCGCTAGCATTCTGCGCATAGATTTACCTCCTGTGCCAGATGTGTATTGATGAGCCGTACATCGCGGAATGAACCTTCATGGACCCACAAAGTGCGCACGCAAGCGAAGTGACTTCGCGCTAAGTCAGGCAGACCGACAGACCGCGAACATAGCGGCTTCGTCAGAGAACTGCGCGGTCACGAACACTTGATTGCACCCTCCCCCGTTTCTTTTCAGGCCTTGAAACTGAGCCGGATTGGCGTCGAAGTCAATGCACGCGCACGCGCGGCAGGGTGAAACATTTATAAAGCGGTAACTTGCTGAATAAACTAAAGTTATACCTCCAGATGTAGAGTTGCACCGGCGCCGTCGCGAAGCGGTGGTAGACTCTTCGCAAATTCAAGGTGAAGTCCTCAAATGCACGATCAGGACGGCCGACCCTCAAGAGTTCGGTTCAGCGTCTTTGAAGCGGACCTCCGCCGGGGAGAACTGCGGAAACATGGATTGAAGCTCAAGCTTCATGGTCAGCCCTTCCAAATCCTCGCCATGCTGCTTGGACGCCCCGGGGAGTTGGTGACCCGCGAAGAAATACAAGAGAAACTTTGGCCGCAAAATACCTTCGTCGACTTCGAACACAGCGTCAACACTTCTATAAAGCGGCTGCGAGAAGTCCTGGGGGATAGCGCAACTCTGCCCCGTTTCATTGAGACTCTGCCGCGGCAGGGATACCGGTTCATCGCACCGGTCGAGATTCTCGCCTCAGAGCCGCATTCCGATGCGAGCGGCGAAACGCTCCTTTCGTCGGACTCAGAAAACTCTTCAGCAGAAGTGGGCCTGGCCTCCGCAATGAGCAACGGAGAGAACAGCCTGTCGGGACTGCGTCGAAAGGCCCGCACCCACAAGGTCCCCGAAACAGCGGACAGCCGGCAGCGGAGACGAAACAGAGTATGGGCTCCGCTATTGGCAGTCGTCGCGGTTGCCGGGTTGCTCGCCATGCTTTTCGCAGGGAAACTCCGTGATTCTTTGTCCTCGCGGCTTGCACCGCCGCCCACATTCGAGTCCATCGCCGTTCTGCCGCTCGAGAATCTGTCGCACGATCCGGAGCAGGAATACTTTGCTGATGGAATGACGGAGGAGTTGATTACTAATCTGGGTCAGATTCGAGCGCTGCGCGTGGTCTCGCGGACCTCAGTAATGCACTACAAGGACACAAAGGAATCCGTGCCGCAGATCGCGAAAGAGCTGAACGTCGACGCAGTGGTTGAGGGGACGGTATTGCGGAGTGGCGACCGGATTCGGGTTACGGCAAACCTGCTGAATGCGAAAACTGACCGCCATATTTGGGCCGAAAGCTACGAGCGCGATCTTCGAGATGTACTTTCGTTGCAGGATGAGCTGGCACGGACGATCGCTGAGGAAATCAGGATCAAGCTAACGGCGCAGGAGATGGCCCGTCTGTCGGGTTCACCCACGGTCAGTCCTGAGGCTTACAGGCTTTACCTGCAAGCTCGATTTCACTGTTACAAGAGAACGTTGCCGGAACTGGAAAAAAGCATTCAGCTCTTTCAGCAGACGCTCGCAGAAGATCCCGGATACGCATCGGCATACGCAGGACTCGCCGAGTCTTACGGTTTGTTGCCCTTTTACGGCGGTGGTTCGTCACACGATACGTTTCCAAAAGCTAAGGCTGCTGCTTTGAAGGCCGTCGAGCTGGATGATTCCCTCGCCGAGGCCCATGGGGCGCTCGGTTTTGTCCTCCTTTATGGCGATTGGGATTGGGCGGGAGCAGATAAGGAGCTGCGGCGTGCAATTGAACTGAATCCGAGCTACCCCACTTCCCACCATTGGTACGCCGAATACCTGGTTGCGATGGGACGGAGCGACGCCGCTGTCGCCGAGATCCGGCGCGCCCAGGAACTCGATCCCCTCTCGCCTCTTCTTCTCGCAATCGGAGCGGAGATCTACACGGACGCACACCGCTACGACGAATGTATTGATGATAGTAAGAAAACACTTGAGCTTGATCCCAATTTCGCGCTTGCACATGAGCATCTCGGAGGATGCCTGTTGCAGAAAAAGCTCTATAAAGAAGCGGGGGCTGAGTATATGGAAGCCGGACGGATTTTGGGGTCCACTGAATCGGATCTGATGGCGCTTGGATATGCCCTCACTGGCAGGAGAGCCGACGCCGTAAAGACTCTGGAGCGGTCAAAAGCAGACCCGCATCTCCCCACGCGTGATTCGATCTTGGAAGCACGCATTTGTCTTGAGGCGGATCTTTGCACCAAAGAGGAGACCCTGGATTGGCTCGAAAAAGCATATCGCGAGCATGAAGCTTACATGCCATTCTTGAATGTGCATCCTGCATTCGACCCGCTCCGCTCCGATCCTCGCTTCCAGGATCTGATTTGGCGTATGCACTTCCCAAACGATGATCACTAAAACCCGTAGACAGAGTGGTAGTCCGGTGGCAACTTAAAAGCGCCCCGAGACGCATTTGGCTTTGTGTCACAACCCACACCTTTTGACACGGCCGGATTGGGGAGATCCGGCCATGTGTTTTGTGGGGTTTACGGGGTGGGTTTTTGGAGGTCTTTTGTCACAGCGACGACGTGCTTGTGGATGTCGTGGATGACGCGGCGCTGGTGATCGAGTTCATGTTGTAGGTTCGGTGCCCCGGGTCTGGCTTCGTGGAGTTGATCACGAAGTTCGTCATTGGTTTTTTCGAGATATTTGCGAACACGGGCCTGGCCGCCGAGAGCTTCGCCGATCATGAAGCCGAAGGTGGCCGACAACAACATCCATAGCGGTAAGACGGCAGCTGATTCATCGATCATGCAACTTTCTCCTGGGGGGTTGAGGCGTGCCTGTGGAGCACGCGCTGTACGGTAGCCGTCGAGATGCGATGGCCTTTTGCGATCTGTCTGATGCTCTGGCCCTGGCAGCGTTCACGGTGGATGGATTCATGGTCCAGGATTAACGGATTGCGTCCGATGTGCGTGCCGTCGAGCTTGGCGCGCCGCATGCCGGCGCGCACTCTCTCGACGATCAGGCTTCGTTCCAGCTCGGCGATCGCGGCGACGATCACGATGATGGCCCGGCCCAACGGTCCACCGGTGTCGATGTTTTCGCGGAGCGAGACATATTCGATACCCAGCCGGTTCAGCTCGTCCAACACTTCAAGGAAGTGCTTCACCGACCTGGCGAGCCGGTCACTGGCCCAGACCAAAGCCACATCGAACTTACCGCGGCGGGCGTCGGTCATCAGCTGATCGAGGCCCGGCCGGCGGGCCTTCACGCCGGAGATTTTGTCTGAGTATTCCTGGATGATCTCGAGGCCGCGCTGGGCGGCCATCTGGCGCAGATCGAGGAGCTGGGTCTCCAGGTGCTGATCAACCGTGGAGACCCGGGTGTAGACGGCGGCACGCTTCATCTGCGCCGCCTTTTTGGTTTCGATGAGTGCTTCGTGATGTAACCCTTGATGAACTTCAGCAACTCGTCGGTCATGTTCTGGCCTCGGGCGGCAGTCGCCGCCTTGAAGGCGTTGTGCAACTCGAAGGGTACATTCAAATTCATTCTTTTCACCTGCTGTCCTGCGACTGTGACGATTGGACTCACCTCCTCTCTCTAGAGGTGAGATTATCCGGTTATGAGTACGGCGCGCCAGGGGGCGCGCCCCGATTAGAGCTCCCAGGCCTCCCGGCAGAGCAGAACCAGGTTGGCGATCGTGTCGAAGCTGATCGACATGGCATCGGTCATGGCCCGCAGCCGGTTGATGTCCTGCGGGACAGTGCCCTCCTCGATAGAGGTCCATTCGGAAGCCTGCATGCCGGACAGGCCTGCGGCTTGCTCGATGGAAAGGCCAGTATTCTTTCGGATTGCGCCGATGTAACTGCCGAACAGGCTGCCCCAGACTGCGCGACGCTGTTCGGGGAGGTAGGAAGGCGGAAGGGTTGCGAACATCTTTTTCTCAGTAAGCATATGAGTATTGCTCCTAAAGGACCTGCCTGTCAAGCAAGCTGGCCCACATGGATGGATTTAACTACACAGCGATTATGTGCTCAGTGAGGTCCACAACCAAACGCTCAAGACAACGTCTCCCGTCGTTATTACGAACGGGAACTAGGTGCAGGTCTAGGACCATCTCCTACTCTCAAGGAACACTTCGGCTATTCAGAACCTCTGCGCCGTTTCATCCAGCGTGAGAGCTTCGAGCCCCAGGCCAACGAGATCCCCAACACCATGCCGTCGTGGCTTCCCGGCGACGACTACATGACCAACTTCAAGGTCGGCGATCCGTACGTCCGCGTCGACGACGGCTATGCCCGTCTGCCTGGCGCCGGCTACGAGGCGCTTCATCCGGAGCTGAAAGGACTCAACCCGGAGGACTATCCGGACATCCACAAGCTGCGCATCCTGTCCGATGTGGCTCCCTATTCGAGGGAGTACAACCAGGGTTTTCCCTCCTGCCCCACACAAAAACCCTCGCGCACGCGCGGCCGGGGAAGTTGCCGGTTTCACGATGAGCTTTAGAGAACGCCGCATCCGATGCCGGATGAGCGTCGAGAGTATCTCCTTCTGGCCCTCAAGAAGGAGACATTTCACATATTGGGAAATTCCCTGGT
>OKRB01000033.1 GCA_900290245.1 Candidatus Sulfuritelmatomonas gaucii
GGGCAGTTGCAAAAAGCGCTCGACTCCCTCAATGAGGCGCTTCCCATCGAGCAGAAGGCGAACGGTGTGCTGGGCCAGGCCATGACCTTCAATACCATGGGGCAGGTCTACACCGATCTGGGGCAGGAAGACAAAGCCCTGTCGTATCTGAACCAGGCTCTGCCTTTGTGGCAAACAGTCGGCCAGCGCACTGGCGAAGCCGACGCGCTCACCTATATCGGCCGGGTGTACGAGAACGTTGGCCAACATGAAGAAGCGCTCAAGAATCTGAACGATGCCATGGAGATCTGGCACGACATCGACAACCCCGACACCTCAATCGCTGCCGAATCCGCGCCGAGCGGGCCTTCGGGCCGGTTCACACGAAGAATCGAAGCTGCGAAAGAGAAATTTGCCGCGGCGGCCAACATCAACATCGTCAACGCCAGTGCCATTGGCGAGGCGGGAACGCTCGACGGCCTGGGTCGAACGTACTCCGATGAAGGCCAGGGCCGTGAAGCGTTCAAGTACTTCGAGAAGTCGCTTCCAATCTTCCAGCAGAGTGGCGAGCGCGCGGGTGAAGCTCTGGTTCTGAACGACATGGGTCCGGCCTACGCTGAGATCGGCCAGAAGCAGAAAGCCCTTGAGTCCTTGAACCAGGCCCTGGCCATCTGGCGCGAAATCGGCAGCCGCGAGGGCGAAGCACTGACGCTCAACGACATCGGCCGTCTCTATCGCGACCTCGGCCAACAGCAAACCGCGATGGATTACTACAACCAGGCGTTGCCCATCTGGCGCGAGGTGGGAAACCGCAACGGCGAAGGGCTCGCTCTCAGCGACATCGGCCGGGCCTATGCCGACCTCGGCCAGCCGCGCAAGGCGCTCGAGTACGCCAGTCAGGCCTTGCCCATCTTTCGTGAAACCGGCAGCCGCCGCGGCGAAGCCATGGCCCTGAATAACATGGGTAGGGATCACACCGATCTGGGAGAGCCGGCAGAGGCAATGAAGCTTGAATTGCAGGCGCTGACTATTTGGCGTGAGGCGAAAGATCAGCGCAACGAAGCCCAGGACCTGATGACCATCGCCTGGTCGTACTCGGCGCTTCAGCAGCCCGACAGCTCCCTGGCCAGCGCTCTCGCCGCCTTAGGCCTGGCAAAAGCTGTGGGCGATCCGGAGGTCGAGGGCGCCATCGAGACCTCCTTGATGATGGGGTTCCGCAAGCAGCATCACCTTGAAGAGGCCATCTTCTTTGGCTTCGAAGCGGTCAACTCCTATCAGTCGATTCGCAAGAATATCGTTGGAATGGACAAGAGTCTCCAAGCGGGTTTTGCGCAATCCAAATCCGGTGCATATCGCACGCTGGCCGAACTGCTCATTGAAGCCGGGCGCCTGGGCGAAGCGGAGCAGATTCTCGACCTACTCAAGGAACAGGAGCTAAAAGACCTCGTCCCCGGCTCGGCTCCGGGCGCCGCTGCCGCCATTGAACCGCTCAAGCTGTCGCCCGCCCAGCAGAAGGTTGAATCCTTGCTGCCTGATCGCGAAAAGAAGGCCCGCGACATCGAAGAACGGAATCTCCAGGCCGCTCAGCTCGAGGCCAATCCTGCACACACGCCCGCAGACGATGAGCAGTTGAAAACGCTGGCCGCGAACCTGGAGCAGGCGCAAAAGGCAATCGGCGATGACTTCAACAATACGATTATTCCGGAACTCGACAAGCAGTCCGCCCCGGGCCAGCCCACTGCCGACTCCGCGCAAAGTTACCTGCAAAGCTCGCTCGCAAAACTCGGACCAAACGTGATCGGAATCCGCGTGCTGCTCGGCGAAGAACACGCTTACGCGATCGTGGTCACAGCGAACTCGCGCCAGAAGTTTGAACTTCCTACTTCTTCGGCCGATCTTCGCAGCAAAGCTTTCGAGGCGCTTAAAGCCATTGGCTCGCCCTCCACCGATCCGCGACCGCAACTGAGCCAGCTCTACACCATGATCCTGGCGCCGCTTGAAGACGAGTTGAAGACCATCGAAGCGGCAAGTGGAGCGCAAGATAACGTGCCCACTCTTTTATGGTCGCTCGACGACGCATTGCGCTACGTGCCTATGGGTGCGCTTTACGACGGCAACCATTACCTAGTCGAGCGCTTCCAGAATGTGCTCTTCACCCCCGAAAGCTACGGCCACATCGCGGATGCGCCCATCCAAGGCGGCGATCCGCCCAAAGCGCTGGCCATGGGTCTTTCGAAGAGCTACGACGGGATGCCGGCGCTGCCGGGCGTGATTCCCGAGCTCGACTCCGTTGCACATGATCCTTCCATTTCCGACTCGCACGGCTCCATGCAGGGCAAAGTCCTGCCCGACGAAAAGTTCACGTTGGCCGCGTTGAAGACCGAACTCGGCTCCGGAAGCGGATTCTCCGTGGTTCACATCGCCAGCCACTTCGTCTTGATTGCCGGCACGGGCGATGAACCTTTCCTCCTCATGGGCGGCAACGGTGCGGGCAACGCGAACGGTTTCGAGTGGAACCTCTCTGACATGGAGAATTCGCCCGTCACCTTCCACGGAACGCGGCTGCTGACCCTCTCGGCTTGTAGCACGGCGAAGGATTACAAATCCCGGAACGGCTTCGAGATGGACAGCCTGGGCATGGTTGCGCAACAAAAGGGCGCTGAAGCCGTTCTCGCCACCCTGTGGGACGTGAACGACCTTAGCACCAGCCACATCATGAGCGACTTCTACGATCGCTGGGTCAAGAATCCCGCCAAGGGCAAGGCTGAGGCGCTGCGCCAGGCCCAGCTGGCCTTCCTGCACGGCGCTTCCGCTGCAACCGGCGCAAATACCGGCCGCGGCTTAGAACCCGTCGACCAATCGTCGACGCAAACTTCAAGCCTCGGCTACGCCCACCCATACTACTGGGCGCCTTTCGTCCTCATCGGCAACTACCAGTAGCGCGCCCGGCCCAGGAAAGGAAATTCATGACGAACTCATCGCTCCGACTGCTCCCGCTCGTCGCTTCGCTACTCGCAGCGGTTCTATTTACCCCATGCGCTCTCGCACAGGAGGAGATTGCTCCTTCTCAGGGCAAGGGTCACGTGGTTGTATTGGTCTCCGGAATCATGGGCCCCAAGCACGACAAGGCCCTTTCTGAGGCCATCGCCGCGCTGGGTTACGATGTCTACGTTTGTGATGGCAGGCAAATCGCAAAAACGCTGGGTGGCAATCTGCGTGCTGCCATTCTGGCCGCTCAGCGATCGCCGCATGCCCTGCCTGGCAAAGTTGCGCTGGTTGGAATTTCTCTCGGCGGCGGGTTCTCGCTGGCCCTCGGCTCGGAATGGCCCGACCTTGTAGCGGTGGACATCGTTTGGTACCCCGCAACTGGTTTTGCCGCCAGGCAACCCGGTTTTGTCAGGCGCATGTCCGTTCCGGTGCTGATGTTCGCCGGAGAATCAGACCATTTTGAGAATTGCTGCCTGATCGAGACAGCGCGCGCCATTGAATCCAGTGCCAAGGCCAACAACGCGCCCTTCGAGCTCATTACCTATCCCGGAGCCGACCACGATTTCATCAAGGGAGGAAGAAACTACAATCCCGCCGCGTACGAAGATGCGCTCAATCGCACTGCGGTCAAATTGAAAGCAGCCTTCGCCGGCCAAGACAGCACGTCAGTTGGCGCCGGGCAGAGTTCCGACAACTAGCTCCCAGCCAATTGCACAAGCCCTCGTTTCGCCCCTGCATTCCCTGCCGCTGCGGCTTGCCGGTAGAGATCGAGTGCAATCTTCAGATTCTTGGGAACGCCTCGTCCGTTTTCATAGAGCCAGCCAAGATCAAACATGGCAGATGGATTGCCAACGTTAACCGCCTGCTGAAACCAGCTCGCCTCTCTCAAATGCCCGCCGCCACTTGAACACTTGGTTGGCGTTCACTCCATGTGCCCGCGCGACCAGCGCCACACTGGCGCTAGGCTGAAACGTCAGCTCCACAATCTGCCGCTTCTCCCTCACCGAACTCTCGACCTGAGCCATGACGACATCGTCGAGTTTGCACTCGAACCGATTCCTGAGGGGAAGACCACACGCTTACGCTCAAAATAGGCGGCGTTCAAAAACTGCATCGCTTGAGGTGATGGCGGCTTTGCGCAGGAGAGAACCGCCGGGCTCACTTTAGGACCGATGCATAAGGGATGGAAGGCAGAACTCCAATTCCGGCATGTGCCCCGAATTCCTGTTCTATGCGATTGAAGAAAACGGGCGTGACGTCATCATTTCGAGCTGAGCCAGGTCAGCATTGCGACAACACCACGCCCGTTAGCTGAGAGTCAAGAGGGGCTTCCCCCGTCCCTCGATTGACTCGGCTCCCTGGGCGGGAGATTGAAACAGTTTCTACCTGTCTGGCAGCTGCTGACTGTTTAGAATTGCTCACATTGTCTAAAACAAGTTGACCTACGGGTTATGAAAACGCCTGTGACGGCGGGAACGGGTAGAGCGTTTCGAGTCAGTACCATGCGGCTGTAGGAAAACGGGCCAAATTGAGCGACGTGCGCGCTGCTTCGGAATTCGATGAATTCCGGAGAGGCCGGGTAGCGGCGCAGGGGCCGCGGGGAAGAAAAACTGGGGGCCCGACCGCATCCTGGCCCCCACGTCGCACAAGCTTCGATGCGCGGACGGGACCGGTGGTTGTGCGGCGCCCGAAGTCAAGGCAGAGGTTGCCAAGGCGACGGACTTGAGCCTTGACCGCGCCCGAGAATAGAAGATGCAGGGGACGTGAGGGCTTTTATTTTCGGAGGTGTATGCCTTCGGCCGTGCGGCCCTTCAGACGCACATGACGCTTTGCATCTTGGCAATCAGTTCGTCGGGGTGAATGGGCTTGGAGAGTAGTTCGAATTCTTGATTCCGTTCGCGCGCCATTTAACGAGGCCTTGTGCCGCTAGCTGGCCAGAAAAGAGTAGGACCTTGCAGGCGGGCAGCATGTCGCGAACCTGAATCGCAGCTTCAATTCCCGAGATGCCCGGCATGACAACGTCCGTGATCAGCAAATCCGGGTGAAAGTTTCGCGCCATCTCGATTGCGATCTCGCCGCGGTATGCTGCGTGCGTCGGCATTCCGGACCGAACTCGAGAATCGGGGTAATTTACGGTTCTGTGCGCATTAAGCGATCGTCATTTAATCACTTAAGTCTTCTCGGTCGGTTTCCGCTGCAGCGCCCTCCTGGTGCGCTCGACGGTTAATAGGATGCGCAAAGGCGCGCCAAACGAAAGTCACCCGAAACGGGCTGTCCTGTGACCCAAATCACATATCGTGAAGTCGTCCTCAGCAAAGAATCCAACG
>OKRB01000023.1 GCA_900290245.1 Candidatus Sulfuritelmatomonas gaucii
CGTCAATCCGCAGTTACTCATCAGGCAATAGTGAAGTAATCTGGGACCGAAATTGAGTGGCTCGGGAGTGCACCAGCGTCCTGCTCTCCGTTCAAATCAATAGTCGATCCCGGGGATATACCCGCTCGGCGAAACGGACTGGAAGCGATTGGGATTGGCACCAATCAACGCTCCCGCCAGGTCGTCAGAAGTGGTTGCGTGGCCTCCCGTTTGGGTGTCGACGACGACTGTCTGATCGCGCAGCATGTTCGACATGCCTGCGGTCATGCGGTCCGAACTGTCGTTGTATTGCGCCACCGTATTCACAAACTGATTCGTCTGCGCAATGCTCTGTTGAATTTGCTGATTGACGATCGCGTTCACCATCTGCGTATTGCGACTGTAATTGGGGAAAATCTCCGCAATGGTGCTCGCCTCCTGACCCATCACCTGCTGCGGTCCGTACATCACATGCAAAGTCATCTGCCACGTGCCCATGGTGACTACCGGCGTGCTGATCATCTGCGCAACAAGATACTGCTTGCCCTGGCCGTCGTTGAAATCGATATCGCCGAACATGAACTCGTTCGCGCCACCCTGCATCGCTATGTCCTGCACCTTTGCGATGTCGATCGCCGGAGGCTGCTTGCGCGCCTTCTGCGCCAACTGCGTGAAGGCAGCCTTGAATGCCGTGGCTGGGTCGGCGCTATGGGGGATCGCCACAAAATTTCCTGGCGCAGCTCCGCGGCTGTTCCCCATCAACGCCCGCGATTGCGGGTTTGTAGGGTCGATGACCGCAATGGTCCAGCCGAAGCGCAGCTTTTCTCCGTGCGGCCCCGCGGCGCTCACATCGCCTTTCTGCGCATTCTGCATCTGCCATCCCGCAGGCAGCCCAATCGACCCGGTTCCATCAGGAAAGACCGCGCGCTGCAACGGCTGTGCCGGCCCCGACTTCACGGGAGCGGCCGCCGCAGCGGAAGGCCCCGCATTGGAGGCAGCCCCTGACCCGCTGGCCGGCGCGGCGCCGGACGAACTCGCTGATGGCGCGATCACCTGCTTGAGCCGTGTGAACATGGAGTTCACCGTGGTCGGAAACCGGTCGGCGTCATCCAGCAGCACAGCGCCGCCGGCGGTTCCGGTCTTGGGCGCATACACAATCGCCAAGCCTTCCATCGGCTTGCCGTCCAGGTTCTTGCCCGTCACGGTAAAAAAGCCGGCCAGAATCTCGCCCGTCGTATTCTTATCCAGCTTGCCAAGCTGCGGGCGGTCGCCGCATAAAGCAGTCACACGCTGCATCACCTTGCCCATCGCATCCGG
The DNA here is from genome assembly GCA_900290245.1 of Candidatus Sulfuritelmatomonas gaucii. Taxonomy (GTDB): domain Bacteria; phylum Acidobacteriota; class Terriglobia; order Terriglobales; family Acidobacteriaceae; genus Telmatobacter; species Telmatobacter gaucii. The sequence continues at coordinate 1,297 of OKRB01000023.1, forward strand.
CGGCGTGGGCTGCCCGGCCAGCGCGCCCAGATAGATTGTGCCGCCGTTGGGAACGGCAATGGTCTTGACGCCGGCTTGCGCTCCACCGGTGTTTTGCGCAGCCTGCGCTGCGGCACCGCTGGTTGCTGGTGGTTGCGCTGCTTTGCATCCGGTCGAAAGCGCTGCCAGCAACATTGCGCCCCCCACCCAAATCATGTGTCTCCAAATCCGGTGTGTCATTGCTGACCTCTTTCCTGATCGCTCTAAAACGAAATTGAGGATGGCTTGCCTTCGGCCGTCGTACGCTGGTCTCGATTGCTGGATTGGCAAGGGAATTGACTCGCCGCGGCGCATGAGCACTGGATGCGCGCCCCGGTTTTCTGGCCAGGCGATGCTGACCCTGGAAGGTGCCCCCATTGGGGAGGCTCTCACACTACGATCTGAGGGTGCACCAGACCACGATTGTATGACCAAAGATCGAACGAATCTCAAAAATCGTTCAATCGGCTCGCAATTGGCACATTCAGGGCAATGCATCCATTGAACGCTGCATTGAATTCTGAGCGGTTGGCCTACGACTCTACCATTTGTCGAGTCTTTGTCTGCGGCGACCCAGTTCCCGTTTCTGACCACCGGAAGCCCGCGATGCGGGCGACATAAGGATAGCCCCAGTCGCAAGACTGGGGTAGGGTGCTTTCCCGCGCCCAGCCCGCTTCACCGGGCGTAAGAATCACGACCAATCAACCGGGTGCCCCATCCTCGCCGCGCCTTTGTTTTTGCGGCTAGGGTGGGTCTCACAGGATCACGAGCACAGATGCAAAATCGCGCAGAAACGCGTCAAAATGAGGCTCAAAACCGCGTTTTAGAGGTCAAAAAATTGCATTTAAGCGCTCTTTCGCGAAATTACTTGGTTAGCTTTGTTCCAATTCGTAACCTAAGGTGGTTACAAATCGCGCAAAATGGCACCCGGGAAGGTCAATGCGTCCTAAAAATGCAACCTCTGGTGGTTACATTTTGGCCCCAAATGTAACCAATTCATTGAACATTTGAAGGGGTCAACGCACCACATTCGCGAACATTCCGCATGATTCCAGGCGCTTTACAGCCCCTGACCCCGAAAACAGCACATATAGCAGTGCATCACGCTCCCATCAGCCCGGCGACGGAAACGATCAGGTATTTGAGTCCCCCATCTTGCCAATGCTGGTGACGAGCTGCGCCTTGCCGAACCGAGCCGACCCCGGCTGAAGCGGCCTTTGCCTTGCGAGTTTCCTTCGCATGTACTTCAATCCTCTGCCGATGCGCTCTGAAGCCATGAATAAATGTCCGGCGGTCAGCCCACCCAGCACGCGGTGATGACCAACGGCGGCCAACACCATCGATGCGATGCATCCACACTGACCGCAATCCGGATCTCCGCCAAACTGGCAAGGCGTAACCTGCGTTCTCAGATCTGCCGAGATGGTTTGAGTCGTTCTCGCAAAGATGCACTCCTGTGGGCTTTTAGGTGGCGATTCCATCTCTCGAATCAATGGTTCAGGCATCTCGAGACCGGGATACGCCACGCGCAATCGCCGAATGTCGGCGATCACAGTGGCTCTGTGCGCAGGCGTCAGGATCTCCGGGTCCGTGGCCCCGCGCTGCGGAGTAAAAAGACTGAACCACACCTTCACAACCTCGGGGCGACCGCTCCAAAACTTGAGAAATTCCTCCAGGTAACCGGGCCGGCCTGCGATTTGCGATGTGATTGTGCAGTGAACCGTGACGCGTGCCCCTTGAATATTCTTGAGGATGCGTTCATAGGTAGCCGGTTTGCGCCGCGCATCGTGCTCCGGCTGGAGACCGTCGATCGACACCACGACATTCAATTTCTTGAGTGCCGACCAATTGCTCGGGATGACCCTGAACGCACTCGTGGCGATCTGCGTGTGGACACCTCGTTTTTCTATCTCCGGCAACAGCTGTTCGACTTCCCTGTACCGCACCAGCGGATCGCCGCCGACGAGCGACACGTGAAGCGGCTTGTGTTCATCGATGAGCGCAAGCACTCGTGAGACCAGTTGATCTCCCTTGAAATCAGAAAGTTGACGCAGTTGCGTCGAACCTCCGAGGTGCGCCGTATCAAATGCGTAGCATCCGGGACACTGCAAAGGGCACTCTTTTGTGATCTCGATCGATAGCGATGGCGTGCGGCCGCCCAGAATTCTGGACCAGGCCTGAATCACTTCAGACTTTTTCATTGTCTCTCCGCAGTAGACGGAATGGGGGCTTTCGTCTATGGACTGCGGATGACTCGTACCAGCGAGCCATCCAAAATAAGTGCCAGGAGAGTCACTGGATCAGATTTGAAGAGGAAGATTGTAATTTGCCAGATCGGAGCTGGCTCGCCGTTCTTGATGAAGCGCCACGAGAACCCCAGTTCCGAGCATTGCAGCCGATTTGTCAGTGTCGAAGATGGCCAGCGATAGCCGCCACCACGGAACGCGCAAATTCTCGTCTTGCCGGCAATGGTGACGGAGCACAAGCAAAAGGCCAAGGCAGACCACGAAAAACAGGAGGCTCGACTCGAAGTCCATACCACCGTGAAGAAAGTGGTCCCAGGTCCAGGCATACTGCGTCAAGGGCATCGAAATCAACTCGACGGCAGCGAGCACCACCAGGAAGCGGCCGACACTTTCAGGAGAGTGGGACATCATTGCCGACGCATTGTGATGGGACCGATTCATGTACGAAGCATGATCCAAGAATTCCCCGCTTCCTATGTTGATTGTACCCTCTCCGGCGTATTGATCCGCCTCTCCGATTTGACGCGCCACAGGCATTCCGCGTTGCAGGATCTCGAACAAATGGCGATGAGCGGGCGAATTCCGCGAGATTCGACGGCCTGTAAGCCGTCGGACCGGCGAAAAAACTGGCCGATGCTCTAAATGCCGGCGGGGTCTGGCGGGGGAACGATTGTGTTATAGCGGTGCTCGGTGAGGAGACGGGCTAACCAGTAATTGCCGACAATCCGCCTGCCATCCTGTCAAAAACAGTGCTGCCCAGTGTGACAAAATCATTCTCAGGTCCCCGCTCAAATCCCCACGGTTGCGTCACCACAACTACCCCAGGGCCGAACCCGAACAAGGTGCGGACACCGAATTGCGTTGCCGAGAGGATGCCGGCGGAGCGTTGCGCGAGAATAAGGTGCAGCCATGTAGAGCTTTTCGGCGCATTCAGAGATTGGAGGAGGAGATAAAGTGCGCAGATTGAATTTGATCCTTGGGATGCTTTCAATTGGCTTGAGCGCGGGAGTGTTGACTGCACAGGACCTGAGTGTCAAATCCGCAACTGGGAAAGCGGTTCAACTCGAGTGGACAGGGGCGTCAGCCACGGCAGCGCTGGAGAGATCTTCCCCGCAAGGCTTTGCGAAGATCGCGCCTGGCGATACGGGGCACTTCACCGACACGAGCATCGCCCCGTTCGGCACCTACAAATACCGCATCAACACAGGCGGAAGATTTTCGAATGAAGTCACGGTCGGTCCGCCGCCGGCCGGTGTGACCAACGCAGCGCCGGCCCCGGCCGGCAGCGAGTATGACAAGTATGGTCCTGCGACTGCTGTTGACCTCGATGAGAACGGCGATCCGGTGATTGCGTTTGAATGGATCGATCCCAATGGCGATGGCGATGCGGCGGATACTGAGATTCGGTTTGTTCGTTGGGACCGGGCCGCTTATAAATGGGTGGCGCCCGTTCGCGTCATCACCACGGGGTCGATGACGGATCAGGAGGTGAATCCAATCGCTGTGAGCTGTGACCGCAGCAACGGCACGATTGCGGTCTTCACGCCCGTCGGCGACAACCTGAGTTACGAGGTTTCGACCGATCATGGCGCCACCTGGAAGAATTCGTCCGTGACCAATACCGGGGGAACTCCTCACGCCATTGCGATGGCGATCGCATCCGGCCAGCTTTTTGCCGTCGTCAATGCGGAACAGGCGCAAACGTACTTCACTGGTCCTGCCGCCGATTCATCGTCGTGGAAGGCGCAGTCTATTTCGGCAGGCGAGGGTTGGAAAGCCCGAAACAGCTCCAATATCGCGCTGGCCGTCGATTCCAGCGGCAATATCGCGCTTGGGTTCTTTGAAGACCAGGAGGAAGGTGACGGGCACCGCTACGTGTTGTGGCGGCCCGGGCAGAAGGATCCGGTGGCGATCAGCACCGGAGGAACGACGGACACCCCAGATATTGCGCTGACATATGGCGGCAACAATTTCGGCGCGCTTTTCGCGGTGCAGTTAGACAGCAATGATTCCGACCACTGGGTCTGGTACAGCCAGTCTTCTGATGCGAACTCGTGGTCGAAACCCGTCAAACTTCCGATTGACGGCCCGCGCTCGACAAATCCGCCGCTTGGACTTGCGATCGATTCGAAAGGGGCGATTACGGCAGCATTCGGCTCGAACAGTGGATCAGATGCGGCTGTCTGCAATTCCCCAACAGTGTCGAGGTCTTCGGATGGGACAAACTGGAAGACCTGTGGGCTTGGCAAAGCGGCGGGCGCCGATTTCAGCCCGCAGCCGGCCACGCTGCATGTGATCGAAGCTCTCAACGACGCAGCCTATGTGGTTTGGCAGGAGCCGGGCGAAACCAAATACAAACCCGGTGTGCTGGTCTGGCACGAGCGATAACTGCTGAGGTCGATGAGACATGATTCGATCGGTGCGCGACGGCGGGAGGGGAGCACCGCAGTGAGAGTTCTTCCGGGACTTGTAGAGCCGTGGCCTGACACAGTACGCGGCTCTGGCAGGTTTTCAGCAAGACCTGAAGTCATGCCGTTACAAAACTTGCTGCGCCGCTCTGCGGCCATCTGCCTGCGCTGACTCAACCGGCCGCCAGCCACACACCCCGGCCGGCCGATTTTCCTTTCTTTTCCTCCGATGTTGCGGGTACTATGGCTGCTGTCGTTCTTCCCCACAGGCCCCAATTTCCCAAGCGAGGTTTCCCATGCGCATCGAATCTTCACGCGTCGTGTCTCCCGCGAACTCACTGCCGCGCACAAGCCTGTTTCGCCTGCGCACCTGGCTTTCGCTCGCGGTGCTCGCCATCTTCACCTGCGCCGCTGCACTGGCCCAGGGCAATCGGTATACTTCCATCGTCGTCTTCGGCGATTCACTCTCTGACACCGGGAACGTCACCCATCTGGCATATCACGACTTTGGAATCCTCGCTCCCGGACCGATTGTCAACTACACCGTCGGCCGGTTCACCGACGGCGATGACACGATTCCCGCCGCGAGAAATTACTTTGGCGTCTGGGTTGAGCAGCTCGCCGACTCGCTCCCGAGCCTCAGCAACCACAAAGTCGTCGACTCGCTTGATGGCGGCACCAACTATGCCTACGGGCATGCCACCACCGGCAACGGCACCAGCCCACTCTCCTTCGACGGTAAGACCGTATACGTGGAAAATATCGGTCAGCAGATCACTGACTACCTCTCGACTCATCCCAAGATTGACGACCATACGCTGTTCGTCGTTTGGGGTGGCGCGGAGGATCTGCTCAACGCTACATCGTCGAAAGACGTGAGCAACGCGGCTATCCAGGAGACCCTCAACATCCAGCGCCTCATCCAGGCCGGCGCCACGCAGTTCCTTATCCCCAACCTGCCGCCCCTTGGCCTTGTGCCGGAGTTCAGCTCCTCACTCGCCACGTCGCTGCCTGCCACGGCGGCGTCTGTACTTTTCAATAGCTATCTCGCAGTGGGCCTCTCGGTGCTCAAAGACTTCAATCCACTCAAGCACCTCACGTTCTACCAGCTCGATGTGTTCAGCCTGCTTCTGCGTGTGGACGCGGCTCCATTGGCCTACTCTTTAGTGAACGTCACCACGCCCGCGCAGGGCCAAACACTGGTCAACCCGGACGCGTATCTCTTCTGGGACGCCCTACACCCCACCACGCGCGGTCACAAGATCCTGGCGAATGCGGCCCTCAGCCTGCTCACGCCGTAGAATGCAGTTCCTTCGGCTCTGTCTCGATCTGCGGGAATTCGCTCTGCACGGCAGAAATGTTTACGCAGCGGACTTTCGGGAAAGGGCTCTACAAGGAACGGGCGCGGGCCAGTTCCACGATCTTGTCAATTACATCGGCGTAGGTATAGTCGGCCTTTTTGGCGGCCATGATGAATTCGGCGGCGCTGGCGAGCCATGGGTTCGGGTTGGCTTCGATGACGTATACCTGGCCCTTCTTGTTCAAGCGCATATCGATGCGGCCGTAGTCGCGCAGCTTCAGGGCGCGATAGGCGGCGAGCGCGGTGTCTTGCAGTTTTTTTGTGGTCTCTTCGTCGAGGTCTTCGGCCGGCGCGGATTTTGTGAGCTTGTAGGCCTCGGTGTCGTGATCGAATTTCACGTCCTGGCCGGCAATGCGCGGGGTTCCCTTGGGAAGTTTGGAGAGGTCGAGCTCAATCAGCGGGAGCACCTCGGCGTTGTCGTTGCCAAGAATGGAGGCATAGATTTCGCGGCCCTCGATGTACTCCTCAATCAGCGCGGGGCTGTCGAACTCCTCATGGATGTAATGAATGCGCTCCATCAGCTCTTTCACGCTGTCGACGACGGAGCTCGCGTCGATTCCGATGGATCCGTCTTCAGAGACGGGCTTGACGATCAGCGGAAACTCGATGTCGTGCGAATGCTCGGTGAGACCTTTATAGGAGGTTGCGAAGTCGGGAGTCTTTATCTTGTGAAAGTCGAAGATTTTTTTGGCGAGCGACTTGTCCTGGGCAAGATGGAGAGCTTCAGGACCACCGCCGGTATAAGGAATGTGCAGCAGCTCCAGATAAGAGGCGATGTTCTTGTCCATGGTGTCGTCGCCGGCGTAAGACTCGGTGAGGTTGAAGACGAGGTCAGCGCCGCACTTGGCGAGTGCAAACAGGGAATGATTCTTGCCGTCAAGGATGTGATAGGAGGGCTCGTGCCCGAGTTTGGTGAGCGCCTCGAAGATCTCTTCGCGGTCGTGCAGGGGATCTTTTTTCTTCTTGCGACGCTTGCCGGCCTTGCCCCGCGGGGCCTTCACCGGTTCCGGCTCAGGCTCAGGTGGGCCCTCTTCCCAGACGTCGTGCAAGATCGTTACTTTGAGGTTTGCCATGATGCCTCTACGATTTTTCGGTACGACTGCATTCAGGGCTGAATGAATTTGCCCCGAGTGATGTAGTTCATCGCCAGCGCGGTCGCGTACACGGCCACCTCGGTCAAGTATTCCCGATCACATTTTAAGTCCGCACGCAGTCCGAGGTCGCCGACTTTTGCTTCGATGGCTTCCACTAACTTTTTCACCAGCGGACGTTGAACGCCGGTCCAGTAATTCACTTTGTCGACGAGGACCTTGCGGTTCTCGCGAAGTAGATCGACGGCCGGCCGAACATTTTTTCTGCGGTGCTTCGATACGTTGAAGATGTCGCGCAAATCGGTGTCGAGAGGAAGCTCGCCGGGCGAGAGCTGCTGATCGATCGCATGCTGGTAGAACTCGCCGACCGTCAGCTCCATCTCATCGACGGTGATGTCGGTGTCGCCGCGCGTGACCACCGGATCGGCATCAACGAGCTTGCGGGCGACGCGATCCATGTAAAGCAGCTTCTTCATCGCGCCCCAGCCTTTGTACCGCTTGCGCCAGTTGGAGCGGGGCGTCATCCATACCGCGAACGATTCAGCGAAGTCTTCATCGGGATGCTTTTGCGCGTACCAGCCCTCCATGTGGCGCACGAACTGGCGCGAGAACGGGACCGGTTTGTAGTTGTCGCGGTAAGGCCGCCGGAACGGTCCGAAGATGTGGCGCCACTCCTGCGTTTTAAAGAGCGCGTATGCGTAGTTGAAAGCGTGGCCGGCCTCGTGGCGCATGTACATCATGATCTGGCGCGCGTCTTCAATGTCGTTCATCTCCGATTCAAGGCGCTGCAGTTTGGGATCGGCCAGGTAAAACGGGATTCCAATGACGGGCTCCATGTTCGGGCAGCCCCACTCATCCGTGAGGTAGCACTTGGGCCGGAAGCGATGGAGGCCCTTGCCGTCCAGTTCCTTGTAGAGTTGCAGGACGAAGCGTTCGAGGGGAGAGCCTTCCAGCTTCAAGCCGAGCTGGCGAATCGGCTTGGATAGGATTTCCTGGACCTCTGCCGGCGCTTTTTCGAAATTCGCCACTGATGGTCGAAGCGTAGCACGCGCGAGAGGCAGTTCGGTCGAACGCTAGTTACCTTCTGGGTAACAGTGGAACGTAGGAACTGGGGAACAGAGAACGGAGAACGGAGAACAAGAAGGCTTTTGACGCGGAGCGAATGGGAAATGTGTCGATCGCGTGCAACCACTGCGACGATGAGGGCCACTGAACTTATCATGTGCTGCCTGGCTTGTGGCGCCAGATTGCTTCTGGCTCGTTGGAGCGCCTCGCGGTCTCCGGCAGACTGGCAGAGGAGCGCGCCATCCTGCCTGGCTTCTGCGCGCCATTCCGTCTGCGGGAGGTGAGTGCAATCTGCCCATGAGCGCCCTGCTTGCTGCTGCCATGTCCGGCGCTTTCTGGAAGTGGATCTACCGCCTGGGTGGGCCCGGCTTGATTCTTCTGGGGTTACTCGACAACGCTCCGTTTATCTCCGCCCCGCCGGGAGTGATGGATATTTGCACCATCCTTCTGGCGGCGCACCATCCGGAGTGGTGGGCGTATTACGCCTTGATGGCGACGGTCGGAGAAGTGGCCGGAGGCTACCTGACCTATCGGCTTGCGGAAAAAGGCGGCCAGGAGACGCTGGAAAAACGACTGGGGAAGCAGCGCGCAGAGACGGTTTACAAGCGCTTCGCAAAATTTGAAAGCATGATGGTGCTGGTTGGCGCGATTTTGCCGCCGCCATTTCCTTTCAATCCGGTGGTGATGACCGCGGGAGTCATGCAGTACCCGCACAAGAAGTTCCTGCCGGCGCTGGCCGCCGGCCGCGGCGCGCGCTATTTCGCCCTCGCGTATCTGGGCAGGATCTACAGCCGGCAAATGATGCGCTTTTTCTCGCGCCATTACCGGTTGTTTCTGTACGCGCTTGTCGGCATGGCCGTGGCAGGTGCTGCCGGCGCCCTGGCTTTTTTTCTGTGGAATCGGCACCGGAAAAAGACAGCAAGAAAGCGCCGTCACTGAAGGTCCTGGCGAGCGTTTCATCCTGCCCGATCGTGTTGCCGTCAGCCGTTCGTTTCCCCGAGTTTCGGTGGTCGATCAGCGGATGCGCGGTTGCCGAAGGCTGCGGATTTCAATGGGCCGAATGGGCGCTCTTGAAGTCAAGCTGGATCGGTAGCCAGTCAGAGAGACGCTTCGTGTTGACTTCATCGTCTGAAGCCTGACTGCTGATGGAGGAACGCGCAAGCAGCACGGAGATTTTGATTTTTCCCTTCATGCCGTATGCGGTGAGAAGCTTTGACAGCCCTTTATTTGCTGCGTCAATGTAATCGGCGGGCAGCGCGCCTTCCGCACCGGAGATGTCGATCGGGGCCATGATCATCTGGTCCATGAGCGGCCGGTCGGTCTTCGCTCCTGAAGTGTCGAAGCGTACGACGAGGCTGGCGCGTCTCTCGAGCGCGTCGGGGTTCGCTGTGTACTTGATGGACGGGATGGTGATACCAGAAGGGTTCGGCTTGGCTGCAGCCGTGTCAAACGCGAGACGGTAGGGAGGCCCCTGCCACTTGGGCTGAACAGGAATTTCGTAAGACTGCTGCTTGCCGCAGCCCGCCAAGGATACCAATCCGACGATCGCCAATATGATGCCGTTTTTCAAGTCACCCTCCCTGCTCGCTGGAAACAACGGGCCAGCATACCACTGCGGCGGCTGAATGGAATGTGATGGCCGTGGTTCGGCTTGGCCTGAGCACATTCCTGAGCGGCTGAAGCCGCGCTGAACAGGTCCGTTTCATTGGCGCGAACAAGTTCGTGCTCTCTCAAAACATCGAAGCTGACGGAAGCGTAAAATGGTGCCGCATTCCAATTCAAAACCGGGAAATTTCGGAGGAGACGGACTGATGCCAGCAGTTCGTCCAGAAAGGATCCGTATGAAACTGACTGTGCGCATTCTTATCGTTATGATTTCGGTTGCCGTGCTGAGTGCAGTGGCTCAAGCCCAAGAGGACGCGGCGGGGTCACAAGATCCGGCCGGCATGAACCGCATGGCGAACTACTATATCGCGGATTATCAGGAGCTTACATTTGATTCCTACGCATTTCCAGTGACAAGCAACGGGAACAAAGAGGAGAAAACTGTCGAAGGAAAGCGGATCGACATCCGTTACAACCTGAAGGACAATGTAGCGACGCCAAGCCCGCTTCAGGTTGTGCGCAACTATGAGAGTGCAGTCAAAGCAGCAGGCGGCCAGGTGATGTACGACAACGCGGAGGATGACGAGGCCACACTACGGCTGGTGCGCGGCGGTAACGAAACCTGGGTGAACCTGCGCGTGGGCAACCTTCCCAGCGGCGTGCCCGTCATGATGACGATCATCGTCAAGCAGGCGATGACGCAGGAAGTGGTGATGGATGCCGCGGCCATGGCCAGCAGCCTGAGCGAAACCGGTGAGGTGGCGATTTATGGTATTCACTTCGATACCGGAAAATCGGAGCTGAAGCCCGAGTCTGACGCCGCGATAGGCGAGATTGCCAAGCTGCTGAAGTCGCAGCCCGATTTGAAGGTTTTCATCGTAGGACACACCGACATGGTGGGCGACGCGGCGAGCAACGTGAAACTTTCACAGGCGAGGGCCCAGTCGGTCATCGGCGCGCTAGTGACGAAATACGGAATCGCAGCGGCGCGTTTGATGCCGTTCGGAGCGGGGCCCTATGCTCCGGTTGCGACCAATCGCACCGACGAGGGCCGAGGCAAGAACCGGCGCGTGGAGCTGGTGGAGATCGCGACGAAGTGAGGCAGGCGAGCCGCGAGGCACGCTTACCTTCAGGCAGATGACGCACGAGGGCGTCTGCGGCAAGCGTTTTGCTGCGCGCTGAGGCGAGGGAGCTGCTTTCTGCAGTGCCCGGTCCGCCTATGGCTCGATGTGGCCGCGAGGTCTACGCGACATCCGATCTGCCAGCCCCATCAAGCCTGAAGCAGGCTGCCGGCGGCCCCTTAGTTGGAGGCCGGGGGGCGAGCCGTCTGGCCGGGCGGTTGCCTCCGTCCATTCACGGATAAGTTCCCAAGTTATGCGCTTTCAAAGCGGATTCAAAGTGACTGGCGACCGGATCGTGCGGGGTCTTTACTTGGAACGCAAAGAGGTGCTAATTTGCATAGCATCCCCCGGCAAGTTCCTCACCCTCAGGAGAGATCTCGATGTTTTGCCCCAAATGCGGATCGGCGTGTCTGCCGGAGCACAAGTTCTGCAAAAGTTGCGGTGCGCCCATGGGAGTTGCCAGCGATGCGGAGGTAGCGGGGCAGGCAGCGCCCACTCCGATATTGCAGACGAATGGAGGCGCGCAGGCGGTTGCAGCGTATCCCAGTGTGCCGCCCCCGGGTGTGCTACCCCCCGGCATGCCGCCGCCTTACATACCGCCGGGCGCGCAGCCGGTGATGTACCCAGGTGTTGGGCAGCCGGTGTACTACGTGGCCGCACCGGGAGCGCAGGTTCACTCGCAGGTGAATCTGCTGGAGAGCCTGAGAGGACGCATTCGCAGCATGGCTTCGACGGACAGCCTGGAAGGCTTCAGCCTGGGGCAGATGTTCAGCGAGGTGTTCAAGCGGCGCGGGGCAGACGTGGTGGAAAATTACCTTCTGGTGGGTTCGACTAAGACTACGCCGCCGATCGATCTGGTGGAGACCGGCTGGCCGAAGCCGTGGCTGTTCTTCAGAGTGCTGGCGGCACTGGTGATCGCGTACGCCGCGCTCATCTTCATGTTCATGCAGACGGGGAACCCGAACTGCGTGCCGGGGATCATGTTTCTGGGGGCGTTCGCCGTGCCGCTGGCCACGCTGACGCTGTTTTTTGAGCTGAACACGCCTCGGAACGTCTCACTGCACACGGTGGGGAAGCTGTTTTTGATGGGAGCGGTTGTTTCGCTGGGCATGGCCGTGTTCATCGAGCCGCTGTCGATCTTTCAGATTTCGAGCATGGAAGCAGGCCCGGTTGAGGAGACGGCGAAGCTCCTGGCGGTAGTGCTGGTGATGCGCAATACGCGCTACAAGTACATGCTGAACGGAATTCTGTTCGGCGCGACAGTGGGCGCGGGATTTGCCGCATTTGAGACGGCAGGCTACGCGCTGAACATGGCCTTCCTGCCAGGACTGGTGCCGGGATTGCTCCAGGGCATTTTGCAGAACGGGTCGTTGAGCCAGAATGCGAGCGATGCGGCGACGCATGCGGCGGTGGTGCAGATGCTGCAGATCCTGCGGCTGCGCGGCATTGAAGCGCCGCTGGGGCACGTAGCGTGGACCGCTTTGGCGGCGGGGGCGTTCTGGCGGGTGAAACAGGACAAGCCGCTCAACGTGTCGATGCTGCTGGATACGAGATTCTTGAAGGCGTTCGCGATTCCGGTGGTGATGCACGCGATTTGGGACGCGTCATGGCAACTGCCGTTCGAGGGGAACCAGATCCTGACAGGGCTGATCACGTGGTACGTGGTGTTCGGGCTGGTGCAGCAGGGATTGCGCCAGGTAAAGGAAGAACAAAAGTCGCATTTGGAAAGCACACTGGTAAATGTGGAAGCTGCACTGCAAGCACCTGGACCCGCGACCGCGTGAATGGCGGTTGCGATTCGATGGATGGCGGGCCGAGTTGGACGAATACAGCCTTGATCAGCAAGCGAGGTGAGGACGTATGGCATTCTGCAGCAATTGTGGCAACCAGCTGGAAGGCAATGAACGCTTCTGCGTGAAGTGCGGAAGCGATGTTTCCGCGAAGACAGGGGCGGCAGGTCCGGTTGCATCCGCGAGCGCGGCGGGGCCGCGTGTGGTTCCGAGCATGCCAATGCAGCCTGTTCAGCCCATGACGGCGATGCCGGGGCCATATGCGGCGCCGGGACCGATCCCGGTTCCGATGGCCATCGCACAGCAGCCTCCGGCGAAGAAGGGAGTCACGTTCGGAACCCTGGCGGTTGTGGCCGCGCTGGCGTTGGGGGGCTATTACTACTACACGCATTACTATGTGAAAGACCACCCGCCTGCCGCCGCGAAATCGCAGCCACAGGGCGGAACGGCCGCGGCGCTGGGGAAGCAGCAGGCGTTTGATGCGCACTGGCAAACCGTGAACGGGTTCGTGCAGCTTTCCAACGGGAAATGGACGAACAACGCGAATGTGGCGATTCAATCGTCGACGCTGGAGTGCGACCAGTACGACGCGGGCGGAAACCTTCTGGACCAGATGCGTACGACGCTGAACGGGCCGGTACAGCCGGGAGGCACAGACACCTTCAATCCATTCAACGTGGGCGCGGTTGCGAACAATCTCAGCAGGGTGACTTGCACGATCATGTACGCGAAGGCCGTAGGCCAGTAGTGCCGGGACAGTCGAACGAGCTCGCGACGCGAACAAGCAAATGAAAAGGCCCCTTCGCGGGGCCTTTTCATTTGGTGAGTGGGGGAGGGGGAAGATTAAGTTCGTGCAGCGAGGCGAACAATCGGGGTCCGTTTTCGGACGAACGCAACCCACACTGCTTATGACAGATGCGCAGACGCAGGCGTTCGTTGCCTGAGCCCGGTAATGTGGCCGGCGTTCGCACTTTTCTATGCTTACCGCTTTTGCAGCGAGCTTAAGGATGGGGCAACCGGTCAATTGAGCGAGCCAGCGAAAAGGCTCCGCTGAGGGGCCTTTCGTTTTGGGCGAGCAGGAAGTGACGGGACAGGGCGGCGAGTTGCCGGGGCCTCACT
>OKRB01000002.1:0-12454 GCA_900290245.1 Candidatus Sulfuritelmatomonas gaucii
GACTTGTCTTGAGTTGGATGTTTGGGTGAGCCTCCGCGCGGCTTCGCTGCGCGATTGTTTTTGGGGGTGAGGGCGGCGGTTTCGGCACGAGTGAACTCATGCCGGTGGTCAGTGGTCAGAAAGACAGGGAGTAGGGAGTAGCCAATAGGGAGTAGAGAAACACGAACGAAAGGCAGCTTCTCGCTCCTAGCTTGATGCGTCGAAGAGCAGGGAACGGAAAGACAGGGACTAGGAGATAGGGACTAGAAAACAAGAACGAGGGACAACCTCAGATCCTTCGGCTTCGGTCGTCCGCCGCTGCGGACGACCTTCGCTCAGGATGACAGCGTGGAGTTAGGGATCAGTCGTTGATGGGCGGGTTGTCGTCGTGTGAAAGACGGGGGTTGCGGCGGGCGGACATTTCGCGGGTGGAGCGGGCGCGGGCCAGGGAGTCGGGTGCTGTCTCCGGGTCTTCCCAGTGATCGCCGACCCAGATGGAGCCGAGCTCGGGATCGACCCATTGCGGCTCGGCGGCGAGGGCTTCGGGGTCGGGGAGGCCGAGAGTGGCGATGCCGGAGTCCTGGTGGATTGCAGGCTGCTTGTCGGCACCGGTGAGCTGGACGAGCAGGCGCGTGGTGGGGACGTCGCCCTTTTTGGCTTTCTCGCCGAGCGCGATGGCGATTGCGCCGGAGTCCTTGTTGACGACGTCGTTGACGGCGCTGAGCAGGCTTTTGGCGCCGCGGCCGGGCCTGGCTTTGGGGAGGCCGGATTTTGAGGACTTATTGCCTTTGGGTCTGCCGCGTTTGCTGCCGGGTTTTGGTCCGGGTTTGCCCCTCTTTGGTATTTCGGTGCTTGTTTTTTCTTCGATTTCGGTCATGCTAAGCCTCCCGATTGCTGGTTGTGGATTGATGGTTCAAGAGTAGCGGGAATGAGCGAAATTTTGCGCAAACGGAAAGTATCGAGATGGAGGAATTTGGGGGCGGAGGGGGTTGACGGGGAGAGACAGCTTCTAGCTCCTAGCTGGGGTCAGGGATCTGGGGTCAGGGATCAGTTAACCCACCCCAGCAGAGCCAGGTTGGGGCACCCCGGTTCGACGCCTTACTAACTCCGATTCACTCCTCAATATCCCGCCGCTTTGCCGAAGTGGCTGCGGTGATCCTGGCCGCCGAGGAGCTCGCCGGTTTTGGGATCGACGGCGATGCACTCACCGTCGGACCAGTGGCCGCGGCTGACGGCGACGGAGTAGCCCATGGCGCGCAGGCGGTCGATGGTGTCGGCGCTGAATCCCGGCTCGAGGTAGAGCGTGTCGGGCAGGTACTGGTGATGGAAGCGCGGCGCGTCTACCGCCTGCTGAATGTTGAGGCCGCCCTCGGCCGCCGAGAGAAAAATGTTTCCCACCGTGGTGATGATGCGGCCGCCGCCGGGCGAGCCCAGCACGTAGCGCAGATGTCCGTCCTGAAGGATGATGGTGGGCGTCATGGAGCTGAGCGGGCGCTTGCCGGGCGCGATGGCGTTGGCCGGTCCTTGCACGAGGCCGAACATGTTGGGCACGCCGGGCTTGGCGGCAAAGTCGTCCATCTCGTCGTTGAGCAGGAAGCCGAGCGAGGCGGAGGTGACGTGCGAGCCGAAGCCATTGTTGAGCGTAGTGGTGACGGCGACGGCGTTGCCCGCGCTATCGACCACCGAGTAGTGCGTGGTGTCGGGCGATTCGGCATGGGCGTGGCCGGCGGTGGTGGGCGCGGGCGGAACAAAGCCTGCGGGGCGCTGGAGCGCGGCGCTGGGCGTGGCGCGATCGGGCAAGATGCCCTGGCGCCATGCGGCTGCGTAGGGCCTGGCGGTGAGCGCGGCGACGGGAATGCGATTGTAATCGGGATCACCGAGGTAGTCGGCGCGATCCATGTAGGCGCGGCGCCAGGCTTCGGTGACGAGGTGGATCCATGCGGCGGTGCGGTCGGTGAGGCTGGCGAGGTTGTAGCCTTCGAGGATGTTGAGCGCTTCGATCAACACCACTCCACCGGAGGAGGGCGGTGGCGCGCTGATGATGGTGTAGTTGTGAAACGTGCCGACGACCGGCGCGCGCTCGACGACGGAGTATTGGGCGAGGTCGGCGAGCGTGATGAGTGCGCCGCCGCTGCGCAGGTCGGCGACGAACTGGCGCGCCATTTGGCCGCGGTAGAAGTCGGCGGGGTTGGCGGCGATGCGCTCGAGCGTGGCGGCGAGCACGGGCTGGCGGAAGATTTCGCCGGGCTGATAGAGATGGCCGTCGCGCTGAAAGATGTGGCGCGAGGCGGGGAAGTTTGTGAGTTGGGGATCGTCGAGCTCGCGCGCTTCGTCGGCGGTGAGGGCAAAGCCGTCGCGCGCGAGAGCGATGGCGGGCGCCATGACGCGCTTGAGGCCGAGGCGGCCAAATTTGTGCTCGGCGTAGGCGAGGCCGGCGACGGAGCCGGGCGTGGCGATGGAGCGATAGCCGATGACGCTGGCGTCGGGAATCACGTTGCCGTGCGCGTCGAGATACATGTTGGCGGTGGCGGCGAGGGGAGCTTTTTCTCGGTAATCGAGGAACGTAGTTTTGCCGGTGTGATCGCGGATGAGCATGAATCCGCCGCCGCCCAGGTTGCCGGCGACGGGATGGACGACGGCGAGCGCGAATCCGGTGGCGACGGCGGCGTCGACCGCGTTGCCGCCCTGCTGCAGGATCTGGACACCGGCATCGGCCGCGAGGTGATGCACGCTGACCACCATGCCGTGGCGCGCGCGGACGGGCTGGCCTTCGGTGTTGGCGGGGGTGGTGCTGGCGGGTTGCTGGGCGGCGAGTGCGGGCGCAAATGCGGCGATCGCGAAGAGGGCGGCGGCGCAAAGGTGAGTGCGTGTAGGTATCGTCGGATGGCTCCGCATCATGGTGCTGCCAGAATAACGCTACCGCGGGCGGCGAATGGATCCAGATGAGGCGCTGCGGATGATCAGCGGACACCAGCGAGCATCAGCGGACTAGCGGGCTCTCCCAGACGCGGCCGAGGAGCTTTTTGAGCTGCGCGAAATCGCGAGGGCCGAGCTCGGCGATCCATTCATGCTCAATGTCGCGGAGCACTTCAATGGCCTTGGCGAAGGCGGCGTGGCCGCGTTTGGTGAAGTGGACGATGCGTGCGCGGCCCTCGCCGGGCGCGTCGGAGCGGACGAGATAACCGAGGTCTTCGAGGCTGCCGAGCAGGCGGTTCATGGCCTGCTTGCTCATGCCGGCGCGCTCGGCGATGACGCCGGGGCGTGCTCCATCGGGGCCGGGAAAACGGAAAATCGCCATGTGCGGCAGGCTGAGTTCCGTGAAGCCCGCGTCATTGAGTTCGCGGATGATGCGGCGGTGAATGGCCTCGGACGGGACGCGGAGCATTGCGCCGATGAGCATGTCCTTTGTTTTCAGCGGCGATTTTTCTTCAAAAAAAGTCATTGACGTTCTCCGTAAACTATGTTTACCATTATCTCATGGTAAACTGAGTTTACCAAAAGGAGATCGCAAATGACACCACAAACTGTTGAAGTCCTCGACCATTCCCCGGTCGGAGCGAAACTGAATGATGCACAACTGCGTGCCACGGCGAATGCGGCGCAACGAGGCCTGGTGAGGCATGTGCCGGCGGGAACCGGGCCGGCCTACTGGGGTCCCGGCGAGCTGATGACGTTTCTCATTACCGGCAAGGAAACGGGGGGCGCGTTTTTCCTGGCTGAGATTTCTGTGCCGCCGGGCGGAGGCCCACCGCCGCACATCCACACCCGCGAGGACGAATCGTTCCAGATCATCGAAGGCTCGCTGACGGTCCAGGTGGGCGGGGATAAAATCACTGCATCGGCTGGCGATTTTGTTTATCTTCCCCGTGGAATTGCGCACGGCTTCAGAAACAGCGGCGATGGCTACGCGAAAGCACTGGTGCTGACGACGCCGGCGGGCCTTGAGGGCTTCTTTGCTGAAGTGTTCGAACCTGCCGCGGATCACGCGACGCCGCCGCCAGTCAGCAGAGAGTTGATCGCACGCGCGCAAGTGGCTGCTCCCCGGTACGGACTGGAACTTCTTCCCCCGGCATAACGGGCCCGAAGAGAAAGCCACGCAGAGGAGGTCGAAATGACAACGCAGACTATTGGTCTCGAAGTGAATCCCGCCGAGGAGTTGATCCGCCTGGGCCCGCTCGCGGTGCGCTTCCTCGTGACCGGCGAGAACTCGTCGGGCACGGTCGCGATTTTTGAGGTGGTTGTCCCCGCCGGACAGCGCCTGATGGCGCCGGCGCACAGCCACGACCACTACGAGGAGACGATCTACGGCGTCGAGGGCGTGTTGACGTGGACCGTGGGCGGCAAGCCGATCGATGTGGGACCGGGGCAGGCGCTCTGCATTCCACGGGGCGCCGTGCACCGGTTCGACAACAACGGCTCACAGGATGCAAAGGTGCTGTGCACGGTGACTCCCGGAGTCCTGGGCCCGCAGTACTTCCGCGAAACGGCGGAGGCCGCGAAGGCGGCGGCAGGCGGACTACCGGACCGGGCGAAGATGATGGAGATCATGCGGCGGCATGGACTCACGCCGGCTCCGCCTCCGACGCAGTCGTAACCAGTTGCCGCCGGGCGGCAATTCTGGCAGGACTTTTTGCGGCCGGGGTGGGAAGCGCGCGTCACGCATGCCAATCGTCATCTGCATCGAGTAAGCTTGGCTCAGCATGCTTCCCCATGGCCAAATCGATGAGCTGCGCGCGGCGGTGGGCGCGGGCGGGCTGATCACAGCCGAGAGCCAGCTGCAGACCTACGAGTGCGACGGCCTGACGAACTTTCGCGTACTGCCGGGCGCGGTCGTTCTGCCGCAAACCATCGAACAGGTGCAGGCGGTGGTGCGCATCTGCGCGCGGCACAAGATTCCTTTTGTGAGCCGAGGCGCGGGAACGGGGTTGAGCGGCGGAGCGCTGCCTGCGGCGGGCGGCGTGGTCATCAGCCTGGCGCGGATGAATCGCATTCTCGATGTCGACATCGCGAATCGCTATGTGATCGTTGAGCCGGGCGTGATCAATGCTCACGTCACGCAGCGCGTTGCAGCCGACGGCTACTTTTATGCGCCCGATCCTTCGTCGCAATCGGTGTGCACCATCGGCGGCAACGTGGCGGAGAACTCGGGTGGCGCGCACTGCCTGAAATATGGATTCACGGTGACACATACGCTTGCGCTCGAAGTGGTGCTGCCGAGCGGCGAGCTCGCGCACTTCGGTTCGCCCACGCTTGATGCGCCGGGCTATGATCTGGCTGGCGTCTTTGTGGGTTCGGAAGGCACGCTGGGCATTGCGACCAAAGTCACGCTGCGCATTGTGCGACGGCCAGAGATGGTGCAGACGCTGCTGGCGGCCTTCCCCACGCCGAGTGCGGCGGGGCAGACGGTGAGCGACATCATCGCGGCCGGCATGCTGCCTGCGGCGCTCGAGATTATGGATACGCTGGCGATTGAGGCGGCCGAAGCCGCGGTGCATGCGCATTACCCCAAGTGCGGCGGGCTGCTGCTGGTGGAGCTTGACGGCGCATGCGATGAAGTGGAGATTTTGATGCGCGAGGTGCGGGCGATTGCGGAGAAGAACGGCGCGGCGGAGATCCGCGTGGCGCAATCGGAAGCAGAGCGCGCGCTGATCTGGAAGGGACGCAAGGCGGCCTTCGCAGCGGTGGGGCGCATCTCGCCGAATTACATCGTGCAGGACGGCGTGATTCCGCGAACCGCATTGCCACGCGTGCTGGCCGACATTGAGCGCATGTCGGGCGCCGTGAATCTGCGCGTAGCCAATGTCTTCCACGCGGGCGACGGCAACTTGCACCCGCTGGTGCTTTATGACCGATCGATCGAAGGGCAGGAGGAGATTGCACTCGATCTTTCGTATCGCATCCTCAACTTGTGTGTGGACAACGGCGGCTCGATCACCGGCGAGCACGGCGTGGGCAAGGAGAAGCAGCAGGCGCTTGGCTACATGTTCGCCGAGCCGGATCTTGAGACCATGCAACTCGTTCGCTGCGCATTCGATCCCGAGAGCCTTTCGAATCCCGACAAGGTTTTCCCGCGGCCGCGGCTTTGCGCCGACAAGCCCGGCCCCTACACGCCGCATCCGCTGGAAACTGCCGGCGTGGCGGAGATCTTCTGATGAATGCAACCGCTGCCATCACGCGCGAGGAAGCGATGGTGCGGCTCGCGGCGATCGCGGGGCCGGCGGACACGCGGATTGACGGCGATGCGATTTGCGTGGCGCCTGGAAGCACCGAACAAATCGCAGAGGTCCTCCGCTTTGCGAATGAATGCGGCCTTTCGGTTGTGCCCACCGGCAGCGGGAGCAAGCTGGGATGGGGAAATCCCGTGGCTCCGGAACTTTTTCTTGGTCTTGGACGGGTGAATGCGGTTCGTGAACATGCGTGGCAGGACATGACCTGCACTGTGGAGGCGGGATGCGCGTGGGCGGCGATGCAGAGCGAGCTTGCGCGGCACGGCCAGATGGTGGCGCTCGATCCGCTATGGCCGGAGCGCGCAACGGTGGGCGGAGTGCTGGCCGCCAATGATAGCGGCGCGTTGCGGCTGCGGTACGGCGGACTGCGCGACCTGGTCATCGGCATGACGATGGCGCTTGCCGACGGCACGATTGCGAAGTCTGGCGGCAAGGTGGTGAAGAACGTTGCCGGCTACGATCTGCACAAGCTGATGACCGGCAGCTTCGGCACCCTTGGCGTGATCACAGAGGTCAACTTTCGGCTGCACCCGGTGGAGCAGTGTGCGCGGACATTTACGGTTGGAGCGCAGTACGGCGCGCAATTGGCTGGGCCGCTCGCCGAGCTGCTACACGCTCAAATCGCGCCTTCGGCTGTTCAGCTTCGCACCGCGGCAGGGCAGTGCGCGCTCGATGTGCGCCTCTGCACGCGGCCCGAGTGTCTCGACGGTCTTACGGATCAATTGCGCAAAATCTTTAACGGGATGGCGGTGCAGGAGGTCGACGGGCGGGTGTGGCAGGCGCGCGAGCAACTCTTCTGCGAGGCCGGCGCAACCGTCGTCAAGGGGTCGCTGCTGCCTGCGGAACTTTGCGCCACTGCGGACGACCTGAAAGAAACAGCCGTCGCGAAAAGCGTTGACGTTTCGATCGTGGCACAGGCAACGGGGCTGATGACGGCTGCTTTGGCTGACCGAAGGGGTGCGGAGCGCGATTCCATAGTGACCATGATCGAGCAACTTCGCGAGCGGCTGAGGCCTTCCGGCGGGTCAGTCGTCATTTTGCAAACTCCCGATGCTCTTCGCGGCAAGATCGACGTATGGGATTGCCGAAGTGATGCGCTGCCCCTGATGCGCGAGATCAAGCGGCGCTTCGATCCCAACCGGACCTTAAGCCCGGGCCGCTTTGTGGGAGGAATCTGAAGCACATGGCGGACACCGCAGCAACCAACGTGGCGCACACGCCCTCGCCTGCAACGCCGCCTCGCGCGTCAAGTTTCGACGCGCACCATCCGCCGCAGAAGGAGCACATTGACGATTGCGTGCACTGCGGCTTTTGCCTGCCCGCGTGCCCCACGTATGTGCTGTGGGGCGAGGAGATGGACTCGCCGCGCGGCCGCATTTACATGATCAAGAAAGCTGCCGAAGGCGAGGCGCCGCTCGACAAGCGCTTTCAGCTCCACATGGACAACTGCCTGGGCTGCATGGCCTGTATGACGGCGTGCCCGTCGGGCGTGGAGTACAACAAACTGATTGAGCCCACGCGCGCGCAGATGGAGCGAAACATTTCGCGCGGGCTGGGCGAGCGGATTTTTCGCAAGCTGATCTTCGCCACGTTTCCGTATCCCAACCGTTTGCGCATTCTCGCTGTTCCGCTTCGCCTGTATCAGCGAAGCGGGTTGCGCGCGCTGGTTCGTGCGGTGGGAATCCCGAAGGTTCTGCCCAGCCGCCTGGCGGCAATGGAAGCGCTTTTGCCTGAAGTTCCGGAGCATGCTTCGTACCATGTCCCAAATCCTGCAAAACCGCGAAGAAAAGTCGGCATGCTTGCGGGCTGCGTGCAGCGCGTCTTTTTTCCGCAGGTGAATGCGGCAACGGCGCGCGTGCTGGCTGCTGAAGGGTGCGAGGTCATCATCCCACCCGATCAGCCATGCTGCGGAGCGCTGATGGTGCACTCCGGGCTTGAGGCTGAGGCGGCGGAGCTCGCGAAGAAGATGATTGCGGCGTTCGAGAGCGCGAACGTCGACACCATCGTCATCAACTCCGCCGGCTGCGGATCGACGATGGAGGAGTACGGCTACCTGCTGCGCGACGATCCGGATTGGGCGGAACGGGCGGCGGCATTCGCGGCGAAGTGCAAAGACATTTCAGAGATTTTGTGCGAGCTGGAGCCGCAGGCCACGCGTCACGCGCTCAAGATGCGCGTTGCCTATCATGACGCATGCCATTTGCAGCACGCGCAAGGCGTGCGCGAGCAGCCGCGACGATTGCTCGCGGGCATTCCCGAGCTCGAAGTGGCGGAAATCGCGGAAAGCTCGCTCTGTTGCGGCTCGGCCGGCGTGTATAACCTGCTGGAGCCCGAAGCGGCCGCACAACTGGGCGCGCGCAAGGTAGAGAATCTGCTGGCGACGCGCGCGCAGGCTGTGCTGTCGGCGAATCCGGGCTGCCTGCTGCAACTCGCGAATGGCCTGCGGCAGCGCGGGCTCGCGGCGATGCCGGCCTTCCATCTCGTTGAAGTGCTTGATGCTTCGATTCGCGGCGTGGACGCTGAGGCGCTGATTGGCGAAACGCGCTCCGGGCCGCAGTGACCTTGTCAGCCCGAGCCTTGCGCCAAAGCCTGCCTCGCTTAGGTGCACGGCTAGAGCAAATCCTTCGCTGCCACGCGCCGCTCTTCTACTTGCCGGTAGGCCTTCTGCACTACATATGAGTTGGCGCCCACCACGAGGGTGCCGACCGCGCCTGGCAGAACGAGCCCGTACCATATGCCCCAGGGCTGGCCCTGGGCGAGCGCGACGAACCCCGCGATGAGCAAGACGACGGCCACGGCCCAAAGCGCGAACCACGAACGAAGGATGAAGTTGCGGGCGCGGCCGCGCGGCGCGAGCACGCCCACCGCGCCGCCCAACAGCGCGGCGGCCACTCCGTAAGCCGAGCCCGGTATCCACGCGTAGTGAATGGGATCAAACCAAGGCTGCATCATGGAACCACCTCATCTTTCTTCCGCAGCGGAGCGGTGCGCCTTCAATAGCTCGCGCGCCAGCGCGGCGGGGATTTTGCCATCGGCCACCAGCACGCGGAGCTTGCGCTCGAACGCGTCCGCGGCTCTCGGATCCTCGACCGCCTTCACCTTGGAGATCAAGCGATCGAGCCTGGCGCGCAGCGTGGGATACGACACGTCGTATTCGTCGCAAAGCGCTTTGAGCGATCCCGAGCTGAGCACAAAGCGACGGAGAAACTGCTGATCTTCCTCGTCGAGCGCCTCAAGCCAGGGCGGCAGGGATGTCTTCATAAAATGAAGGTATACCTAAAGTTTATTAAAGTCAATAAAATTTAGGAATGACTGAATAAAATGAATCAGGGCCGCGCATCACAACGGCTCGTGATGCCTATCACTGTCGCGGGGCCGAGGACGGGCGGGCGAGAAGCGCTGGTGGATGCGTGGCTCGACTCACCGGGTGGATTGCCACATGTGGAGGAAGCGGGGCCTTCGGCTCTCTGAACCCTGATCACTGTCTTCAGTACCCGATGGCCTTCACGGCCGCGGGGCCGCGGCGGTCGCGCAACTGGGCGAGGTAGAGGCTTGCGGGCTTGACCGGCTTGCCTGCGGATTCGATGGTCGCGGGCTCGAGCTGCGCGCGCGGTGGACCGCCGTCGAAGACCGGGAATACGGGATTGATTTCGTCGCCGCGGTTGCCGATGGACCAGATCATGGAGCCGGGTGGCGTGTTCATGCCGAACTCCTTCGCCGTGGAGTTCCAGGCAACGGCCCAGCCGATGGCCCAGCCGTGGCCCGAGCCCATTTCGCCGCGATTCATGAAGTCGATGCCGCCATCGGGCACCTCGCAGTTATCGACGAGCAGGCCGGTGAACCAGCGCTGGTGCGGCTCAATGTGGCCGTTGCCCAGGAAGCGGCAGTGCAGCACGACGACCGGCCCCTGCTCGCGGTCTTGGGTGACGATGTAAAAGGTGTTGTCGCCGCTCGCGGTGCAGCGGTCAATGAGGATTTGCGAGCCGTCGATGGCGAAGTCGGCCGGCTTGGCGGCGCTGGTGACGGCTACGCGCTGCACGATGGAGCACTCGAGAAACGTGATGCGCTCGCTGCCGGCGTTCACGCTGACGCCGTTGGTTGTGTCCTCCCATGTGACGGAGCGGACCCAGCTATCGGCCACATCGCGCACCTGCATGCCGCTGAACTCGGGTGCTCCGAGCGCGATCGTCTGCCTGGGCGCGATGAAGCGGAGGTCTTCGATGCCAACGTGCGCGAGCTGGCTTGTGAGCGTGATGGCAGTAACGGTCGCGTGGCCGCCCTCAAAGAAGCGGGAGTCGTAGGAATCCATGAGCGGAACGTCGAGCGTGACCGCGTTGCTGTGGATGGCCGCGATGCGGCGGCGCACGTCGAGATAGCGGGCGCTGACCCAGTGCTCGTCGCGGCCATTGCGATGCAGATCGTCCATGCCCATGAAGTGGACCCATGCGGGCGTGACCGGCTTGCGGATCAGCAGCGTGTCGCCGGGATGCAGGCTGGCGGCATCAGCGAGGTGGATGGTTGTGGCGCCGGCGGGGATGTAGGCATCGGTGATGGCGATGGGGGCGCCGGTTTCCTTCTGATCCAGATGGCCCTCGATGCGAAGAGCGAGATGCGGCGCGCCGGTCATGGAGATGGTTGTGCCTTTGTCGCCGTCGCCGGCTCCGCGCAGGACTACGCCTGATGCGGTGATGGTGAGCGTGCGGGCGCACTGGTAGGAGCCGGGCGCAAGCTCGACTGCGCAGCGGAAGCCGTCGACCAGCGGCAAGGCGGAGACCGCATCGATAGCGACCTGGATGGCGTCGGTGTCATCGGCGCCGGAGGGCTTGACGCTGCGCTTTGTGGGCACATGCGGCAAGGCCACGCCGCCGCCTTCGTAACCCGCACAGGAAAAATCGGGAATGCGGTCGCCCTTCGGCGTCTGCGCGTAGGTGAGCTTGCCGCCGGCGCCGAGGTGTACCGAATGACTTTGCGCGGGTGCGCGAAATGAGAAGCAGAGCAGGGCGAGAAGAAAGAGGAATGCGGATTTTGTGGCGGGTGCGGGGAAGCTCAACGGACCTCCAGTGCGGGCGCAAATAGCTCGCAGAGGAAGTTTACAATTTGGCGGTTACTTCACTTTCGAGCGCGATCTGAGAGCCGCACGTTCGGCACCGTCAAAGCGAAGAGTCCCGACGATGCTATTCTGAATCCCCGGAGCCAACCTCCAACCACCCCAGGAGGGCTCCATGCCCACACCCGTCAAGCGTCTCACCGTCGATCTCAGCCGGTATCCCGACCTCGTCGTGGTTTATCTCGGCATGCGCGTCAACCGCATCACCGGCCTGAAAACACTATTTGGCTTCGGGCCCAGAATCACCAAGTCAGTCAAGGAGCAGCCCGATGGCCTGCTCTGCCATGAGAACTTCGTTTTCTCGTTCTTTCCCATGCACGCGGGGATGCGCCAGTACTGGCGCGACATGGAGTCACTGCTGCGAGGGACGCGCTCTGATCCGCACCGCCAGTGGTGGAAGAATTTCCTGCGCGACTCCGGCGGAACCGGTTTCTGGCACGAGACGTATACGCTGCGCGGCGGCATGGAAGCCATTTACGACGACATCGCGCCGAAGATCGGATTCATGGCTTTCGCTCCCGTCGTTCCTGCGCGCGGATCGATGTTCACCGCCGCCCACCGCTCGAGCCGCGGTGAAAATCTCGAGGCTGTGGTGTCGGAAGAGGACTTGTACGGAAAATGACGAAGCGTGGCCGGAGCCGTTCGGCCCAGCCTTGTCCGCCCAAGCGACGAAAATGACGACTCCGCGATCAGGAGACAGCGAGCACAAACAGCAATCAGCGGCCAGCCGCTAGGAGTCGGCTGACCACTGATCACTTACCGCTGCTGTTCACCGCTTGACGGCGCTGAGGACTTCGCCGGCCTCGGCGTCGTCGAGGCAGGGTGTGGTGTTGAAGTCGAGCAGGTCGTTCCACTGTTCGAGCCAGGTGTAGAGGGCCTTGGCATCGCTGGTTTCAGCGATGAGCACCCCGCCCCCGCTCATGCCGTGCCAGCGGCCGATCATTTTGACGCCCGCCGGGGGCGCGCCGCCGGTCTGCAAAAAACGTGCTTGGGCGGAGAGGACACCGGCTTTGGGGATTGTCCAACTTACGAGGAACTTCATTTGCTTTCTCCTTTGTCATTCGGTTGTGGAAAGGGAAGGAAAAGGGGAGCCCAGGCGTTTGAGTGTAGCAGAGAGGCGAGAGGCAGAGAACATAGAACA
>OKRB01000002.1:12462-101482 GCA_900290245.1 Candidatus Sulfuritelmatomonas gaucii
AGAACAGAGAACAGAGAACAGAGGGCCCCAATTTCTAATCTCTAATCTCTGCTTTACACGTACTCGCGGAATAACTCAGGCGACGGATTGGGAATGATGCCCTTGCCGACGAGCATGCCATCGTCGTCGGCGACCTTGCAGCCGGCGGTGACGGCGGCCTGCATGCTGGCCACGTCGCCTGCCATGAGCACGAACCCCTTGCCGCCGAGCGCCATGGCGAGGTGAACGCGCATCAGGGTGACGGCGGCGGATTTGACGGCGGCATCGGCGACCTCGATGATGCTGGCCGCGGAGAAAGTCTCGATGACGCCGATGGACTTGAGCTGAGCGGGTTCGATGTCGACAGTCTGCGAGATGGCCTGCA
Source organism: Candidatus Sulfuritelmatomonas gaucii (assembly GCA_900290245.1). GTDB lineage: Bacteria > Acidobacteriota > Terriglobia > Terriglobales > Acidobacteriaceae > Telmatobacter > Telmatobacter gaucii. The sequence goes on from OKRB01000002.1 coordinate 12,827, forward strand.
GCACCGTGGGATGGACGCGCGCGATTTGGCGGCGCTCAATGAGCGAGGCCCCGGCCGCCGCCGCTCCGGCGGCTAGCGCCGACTGCACGCTGGTGACGTCGCCGGAAACGACAATGAGAAACTTGCCCGAGCAGATGCTGCGCGCGAGTAATAGTTGCACGCTGCCCGCCTTGAGCATCAGGTCTTCGACCACGAATCCCGTGGCCACGCTGGATAGTTCGATGAGTCCGATGGAATTGATTTCGGTGGCCATGGTGGCTCCTTTGAAGGGCAGTGATCAGTGGTCAGTGAGCTTTCAGCTATCAGCCTTCAGCTTGGTCGTTGTCTTACGGTCCCTTCATTCCCGTCTTACGTCTCCGGTCCCGCGTCTTACATGTCTTACGCGCCGTCTTACGTCGACTTGCTTGCGGCGTTCGTGTCTTGCCTCAGGGGCTGAAGCCCTGAACTTGGTTTGAGCTTTGTACGGCATGAATAAACTCATGCCCTGATACAAACCTCGGTTTCGTCTCTCCTATTCCCTGTCGCCTTACGTTTCGATCACTACCGCATCGCTGCCGACGGTGACGCGGCCGTCGATGCTTGCGTGGATGCGCGCGCCGAGCTTGCCTGTTTCCGGCACGGCGATGAGATCGCCGATGCGCACGCGATCGCCGGATTGGACCGTCGCAACGGCCGGCGCGCCTGCATGCTGCTTGAGCGGCAATGTCACCTTGCGCGGCGCGAAGTTGTGCTCGGTGAGCGGCCCTTCGTTGCGGAATTCGCCGAGACCGAGCCTGGCGATGAGGCGGCGCATGGGCACGCGGCGGAACTCGGCCATGGGGTGCGGAGTAATCGATTCGGGCGTGCCTTTCCAGGTGAGGCCCCGCTCGCGCGCGACGGGCTTGCCCTGCACGCAGACGTTTTTCGGATCGAGATCTTCAGGGCAGGCGAACATTGTGCACAAGTTGCACTCGCAGCAGTAGAGCGTGGCGACCGTAAGATCGCCCGGCTGCGAAAAGCCCAGTGACTGCATGGCGCGGTGTGGCTCGATGGGATGGCCGAGAAGGTAGCGCGGGCAGAACTCGGTGCAGAAGCGGCATTGATCACATGCAGAGCGGCCGATCTTGGCGATGTGCATCCACGGCGCGTTGTGGCGGCGGATGAGCGCGTGCTCGGCGGGCAGAATGATGATGCCTCCGGTGGTCTTGGTGACGGGCACGTTGAGGTCGGCCGCGGGCTTGGCCATCATCACGCCGCCGAGCAGCACGCCGAAGTCGGCGACGGTCGGGCCGCCGGCTGCGTCGATGACTTCGCCGATGGTGATGCCCACGGGAACGCGCAGGGTGACGGGATTGGCGACGGCGCCGGCGATGGTCAGATATTTGTTCGTGACGGGCTGGTCGAGGCCGATGTTCATTAGGGTCTCGACATTGGCCACGGCGGTGTCGACATCTTTGGGCAGACCGCCCGGCGGAATGACGCGGCCTGTGATCATGTGCACCAGGATGAATTCGTCGCCGGCAGGATAGCAGTCAGGCAGGGCGACGACGCGGATGCCGGCCGGAGCAACGGCTTCGAGCGCGGCGATGATGTCCTGGTACTTCTCCTTGACGCCGATGACGCCCTCGCGCGCGCCGACGAGTTGCATGGCGATCTGCATGCCGCGTAAAAACGGCTCCGCGTGGTGGTGCAGGAGTTCCTTGTCTTTATGGAGGAGCGGCTCGCACTCGGCAGCGTTGGCGATGAGGAGCGGGACCTGGGTGCGGAGTTTTACGGCGGTCGGAAATCCTCCTCCGCCGGCGCCGATGATACCGAGCTCCTCGATACGGTCCAGGGAGGGGGTGCCGAGGGTGGTCTTTGCGCCAAAGTTGCCGGTTTTTGGCGTCATAATTTCGGTTTTACCTCAGAATCCGCCAAAAGTAACGATTGACTCTGCTCAAGAATATAGCGTATCATTCATTTTCAATCAAGATCATTCAACAAGATGAAGATTTTGATCCCAAATATCGGCAGCACCTCGTTCAAGTATCGGCTGCTTGAACTCGACGAGACTGCCGGGCCGGAGGGCTCTGGGGAGAAGGTTCTGGCCCAGGGGCGGGTGGAGCGGATCGGGCAGCCAGGCGGGGAGTGCGCCGACTGCACGGCGGCGATCCGCAAGTGTATCAGCGAGATAGCGGGGCCCGGCAAGCCGCTTGCGAGCCTCAAGGAGATCGGGGCAGTGGGCTTCAAGGCCGTGCATACAGGTCCGCTGAATACACCGCAAATTATTGATGACGCGTTTCTGGTCGTAATGGAGGAGTTCAGCTTCCTGGCGCCGGCGCACAATCCTCCCTATATCGCGGCGATGAGGGCGTTCCGGCAGGAACTGCCCGAGGTTCCGCTGGTCGCGGTAATGGAGCCGTTCCCCTACCGATTCATGGACGAGGCGTCGACCACCTACTCGGTGCCCTATGCGTGGCGCATGGAGCACGGCATTCGGCGCTACGGTTTTCACGGAGCGAGCCACCGCTCGGCGAGCGAGCGGGCGCAGGCTGCGCTCGGGCGGAAGGATCTGCGCCATATCTCCTGCCACCTGGGCGGCAGCTCGAGCGTGGCAGCTTTCAAAAATGGCGTGGCGATCGATATAAGCATGGGTGCTTCGCCGCAGTCGGGCCTGCCGCAGAACAATCGCGTGGGCGACATCGACGTGTTCGCCGTGCTGCACATGATGAAGAAACTCGGACTGGGGCCGGATGAGATGGCCGCGCTGCTGGGCAGCGAGTCGGGGCTCGCCGGAATCAGCGGCACCAGCGGTGATCTGCGCGATCTGGAAGAGGCGGCAGCGAAGGGCGAGAAGCGCGCGCGGCTGGCGCTCGACGTGTTTGTTCGTGCGATCCGGCATTATGTGGGCGCGTTTCTGCTGGAGTTGGGCGGGCTGGACGTGATCACGTTTTCCGGCGGCATCGGCGAGAACAGCGCGGCGATTCGCGCGGCCGTGCTGAAGGACCTGCGCGGTTTCGGGATTGAGCTCGATGAGGCGAAGAACGCGGCAATCCGCAGTGAAGGCGAGATTTCGACGCTGCGCTCGGCAGTGAAGGTGCTGGTGATTCCGGCAAACGAGGAAACCATCGTCGCGCGGGAGACGGTTGCCGTAGTCCTGAGAGCGCGAGGAAAGGCAACCGCAGATTCTTCGTCTCCGCAGGGCGCAAAGGGCGCGCCCCGCTTCGCTCAGAATGACAGGTCTGATTTGCAGCATGCTGTCGAAACGAAACGCTGAACAGGATCGGTTATGGCAAGCGCAGCAAACACGGTTTCGATTGACAGGGCCACGGTGGAGCGCATCGTGCGCGAGGTGGCGCTCGAATACCTGGGCCACGGCGGGAAAGGGCCTGCGCCGTCGCTCACTGTCCAGACTTCGTCGCGCCACATGCACGTGAGTCGCGAGGATATGGACGTGCTCTTCGGTCCCGGCTCGGAGCTCACCGTCGACCGTCCGCTCTTCCAGGAAGGCAACTACGCGGCCAAGGAGATGGTAACCATCGTGGGGCCGCGCAGCCGCATCATTTCGAACCTGCGCATCCTGGGGCCGATGCGCAAGCAGTCGCAGGTGGAACTGGCGTTTACTGACGCCATCATGCTCGGCTTCAACGATCTGCCAGTGCGGCTCTCCGGCGACATCAAGGGCACGCCCGGTGCGGTGATCATTGGGCCCAAAGGTGTGGTGGAGCTGAAGGAGGGCGTGATTCGCGCCGCCATTCACGTGCACATGAGCGACAAGGAGGCGGCGCACTTCGGCGTGAAGCACGGCGACATGATGAAGCTGCGCGTGGGCGGGCCGTCGGGAGTCACATTCAATCGCGTGCATGTGCGCGTAGACCCGACGTACCGGCTGAACGTGCACATGGACACGGATGAGGCGAACGCCTGCGGGTTGCATTTGACCAAAGATGTGGAGCTGTTCAAGTAACGCAAGTGAAGTTGAGTAACGCCAGGCAACAAGAGAGGAAGCGATGAAACAAGCGCTTGGAATGGTTGAGACAAAGGGGCTGGTCGCGCTGTTTGAGGCGACCGACGCCATGCTCAAGAGTGCAAATGTAACCTTCGCCGGCTGGCAGACCGTGGGAGCAGGTCTGGTGACCGCCTTTGTGGAAGGGGACGTGGCGGCGGTGAAAGCTGCGACGGACGCGGGCGCGGAAGCGGCATCCCGGATCGGCGAGGTGGTGAGCGTGCAAGTGATCTCGCGGCCTCACGACGAGCTGCCGTCTTTTGTTCAGAACACCAAAGCTGCAGCGAAAAAGGCCTAGCTCCTAGCCTCTAGCTACTAGCCGCTAGCTTTGATGCGGTGGCGCGAACGTTAGAGGAATCACCAGAACCATTGGTGGGTTGGTGAACAGACGGATTGAGCATGAACGAGCTAGAAGCTAGCAACTGGTAGCTAGAAGCTGCTCGTCAAGGAGACGAAATGAGTCAGGCAATTGGATTGATCGAAACCAGAGGCATGGTGGGACTGGTAGAAGCGAGCGACGCGATGGTGAAGGCTGCCAGCGTGGAGCTGGTGAAGACCGTGCAGATTGGCGGGGGCTACGTGACCACCATTGTGCGCGGTGATGTGGGCAGCGTGCGCGCCGCGGTGGACGCTGGCGCGGCGGCGGCCAAGATGGTGGGAGAGCTGGTGTCGAGCCACGTGATTCCGCGGCCCCACGATGCGCTGGTGGAACACATGTTGAAGTAGCGCCGGCCCAGCTTTTAGCTATTAGCTCTTAGCTTTTAGCTCGGTCGAGGCTACGGAAGCGCTGGAACTTCCTCCCCATTTTGCGAGCAACGCAGACGTGGAGAGGCTGGACGGATTCACAAGACAGAAGTGGAGAACGCACATGGCGAGTGAAGCACTGGGAATGATCGAAACCAAGGGCCTGGTGGCCCTGGTGCAGGCAACGGACGCGATGCTGAAGGCGGCCAGCGTGAAGTATATGGGCTGGAACAAGGTTGGCAGCGGCCTGGTGTCGGTGTACGTGACCGGCGATGTGGGCAGCGTGCGGGCCGCGGTGGATGCAGGCGCAGCCGCAGGCCGCGCGGCCGGCGAGGTGGTGAGCGTGCACGTGATCGCGCGCCCGCATGACTCGCTCGGCACGATTGTGCCGAAGTAGAGGCTCGCGTAATCCCACCCTAGCCGCAAAAAACAAAGACGCGGCGAGGGTGGGGCACCCGTCCATCGAACAAGGGGGGCTTCAGCTCCAGAAGGAACGCGGCCGCGCAAGAGGTTCGCAAATGTTTATAGCGAAAGTGATTGGAAATGTCGTTTCCACGCAGAAGATCGCAAAGTTTCGCGGGATGAAGCTGCTGCTGATTCAGCCCTACATCAACAAGGAAGGGAAGCTGCAGATCTCGGGAAGCTCAGTGGTCGCGGTCGATGGCGTGGGTGCCGGCGAGGGCGAGTGCGTGCTGTTCACGCAGGGCAGTTCCGCGCGCCTGACGCCCGCAACCAAGGATGCGCCCGTCGATGCGGTGATCGTGGGCATCGTGGACACCATTGAGGTGGGCGGCGCGACGGTTGCGAAACCGTAGCGGGAGATTCGGGGAGTTTCGAAATGCAGACGCAACAACAAGTCTCGCCAGAGGTGATTGCAGAGATTGCCAGAGAGGTGGTAGCGCGGCTGCGCACGCAGATGCAGCCGGCCCCGGTCGCGGCGCATGCGGCAGTGACGACAGCGCCAAGAGCCGCAGTTGCCCCGCGTGACGGAGTGTTTGCCACCGTGGATGAAGCCGTGAATGCGGCCTATGAGGCGCAAAAAAAGGTCGCCGCGCTGAGCCTGGCTGACCGCAAGCGGATCGTCGACATCATCGTCCGCATCTGCAACGACCGGCGCGAAGAACTTGGCCGCATGGAGCTGGAAGAGACCAAGGTTGGCCGGCTGGATCACAAGATTCTGAAGCTCACCAACATGCGCTTCGTTCTGGGTGTGGACGCGCTGCACACCGAGGCGCGCAGTAATGAAACCGGCGTGTGCCTGATTGAGCACGCACCGTGGGGCGTGATCGGCATGATGCTGCCGGTGACGCATTCGGTGCCCACTATGGCCTCGAACGCCATCAATGTTGTTGCCGCCGGGAATGCGGCGGTCTTTGGGCCGCATCCTTCGGGCGCAAAGGTGGCGCAGTACGCGCTGCAACTGTGGAATCGCGAGATCGAGCGCGAGCTGGGCGTCGCCAATGTGTTCACCACCACGGTTGAGCCGACGATTGAAGCCGCCGAGCAGATCTTCCATCATCCCAAGGTTGCGCTGCTTTGCTGCACGGGAGGCGCGGCGGTGGCGCAGGCCGCGGCCAAAACCGGCAAACGCGTGATTGCAGGCGGCCCGGGAAATCCGCCGGTGGTGGTGGATGAAACGGCCGATCTGGATCGCGCCGCACGATGCATTATTGAAGGCGCGGCTTTTGACAACAACCTGCTGTGCATTGGCGAGAAGGAAGTGTTCGTTGTAGCCTCTGTGGCCGATGCGTTTATTGCCGCGATGAAGCGCGCCGGCGCATACCAGCTCGACCGCTCGGCCATCGATCGCCTGACCAAGGCGGCATTCAGTTTTGAAGGTGGCGGAGGCGGTGGATGCGCCCGCGCGCATGTGAAGAAGAATCTCGTGGGCAAGGATGTTGCCGTACTGGCGAAGGCTGCAGGAGTGCAGGCGCCGCCGGGAACCGATCTGCTGTTCGGCGAGACCGATGAGAATCATCCGTTTGTTGTGGAAGAGCAGATGATGCCGTTCGTCCCCATTGTGCGCGTCAGTTGCGCCGATGCGGCCATCGCCGCCGCTGTCAGGGCCGAACACGGCTACCGGCACACGGCCATCATCCACACCAACAATCTGGAGACTGCGACGCGCATGGCGCGCGCCATCAACACTACGCTTTTCATTCACAATGCAGGTTCGCCGGCATCTTTGGGTGTCGGCGGGCCAGGTTACTTCAGCCACACGATTGCGACTCCGACGGGCGAGGGAATCACTACTCCGCTCACATTTACGCGGGAGCGGCAGATGGTGGTCGGAGATGCGTTGCGAATCATTTGAGAGCAGTGGTCAGTGATCAGTGGTCAGTGGTCAGAAAAACAGGGGCGTAGGGACCAGGGGCTGGGGACTAGAGAACAAGGATTTGGGAAACAGGTCTTCGAAATGTTTTTGGCGCGCGTTGAAGGAACGGTCGTGGCAACAGCAAAGCATCCGTCGCTGAGTGGATGCCGGTTTCTGGTGGCGCGGCGGCTTGAAGCCGATGGATCCGCGGCCGCGGAGCCGAACGTGGTGGTGGATTGGCTGGGCGCGGCGCGCGGCAGTACCGTGATGGTTTCAACCGACGGCGATATTGCGCGGGAGCGGTTCGGCAACAACACTCCGGCGCGCATGGTGGTGGTGGGGATCGTGGATGCGGTGCAGCAGCCCGAGATACCCGAAAATGCGTCGCTGGCGTCGAAGCAGGCTGGCGAAAAAAGGAGCGCGGCATGAGGCTCGGCATCGTGCGCGGACACATCACCTTGACTCCGGCGGTTGAGTCGTTTCACTCGCGGACGCTCGCCATCCTTGAGCCGGTTACGATACAGAATTTGCGGGCGAAGAACGGGCAGGGCGGTGGCAAGGCGCTGATCGCGATCGACGAGCTCGGAGCAGCGACGGGCCAGATGGTGGCATTCACCGAGGGGCGCGAGGCGGCGAATCCTTTTTATCCCGCGCCGGTGCCCGTGGATGCGTACCTGGCGCTGATTGTCGATACGGTTGACGTTGCGCAATAGAGAGTTTTGATCGGATTCCGAGGTGAGGAAGTGAAGCACGGAGAAAAGAGCATCGATCTGGGCAGCCGCAAGCTTGTGGCGATGCGCGATGTGCAGGATGCGCTGGCGGCGGGCGCTACCAGCATTGAAACGGCGGCGAATTGCGTGGTGACGCCTTCGGCCCGGGACTTCCTGCAGCAGCACGGCATCGAGCTGGTGATGGACAAGGCGGCGGATGCATCCGCTCCGGCTGCTTCGGACGATTATGCTTCAGCGCCCGCCGCAGTCAAGAGCCAGGCCGCTGTCAATCGCCGGCTGTTTACCACGCCGGAAGCTGAAGAGATCAAGAAAGAGATCTGCTCAGTGGGCCGCAAGCTGTGGATGCGCCAGTTCGTTGACGGCAACGGCGGCAACATCTCGTATCGCATCGGGCCGAATGAGGTGTTGTGCACGCCGACTCTGGTGAGCAAATACGACCTGACGCCCGAGGACATCTCGCTTACGGATCTTGAAGGCAATCAGATTGCCGGTTCGAAGCCGCGGACCAGCGAGCTTCTGCTGCATCTGGAAATCTACAAGTCGGTGCCCGAGGCAAAGGCCGTCGTCCACTGCCATCCGCCGCATGCCACGGCCTACGCCATCACCGGCCGCGTGCCGCCGAACATGATCATCCCGGAGTTTGAAGTTTTCGTGGGCAAGGTTGCGATTTCGCCCTACGAAACGCCGGGGACGAAAGCGTTTGCTGAAACCGTTCTGCCTTACGTGCGCGAGCACAACACCGTGCTGCTCTCGAATCACGGCATCGTTTGCTGGGCCGATACGGTGACGCATGCGGAATGGTATGCGGAGGTGCTTGAGACATATTGCTGGACGTTGATGCTGGCCACGCAGCTGGGGGTGCCGATCTCAACCATCTCAGAGCAGCATGGCTCCGACCTGCTGGCGATCAAGAAGAAGCTCGGCCTGCCCGATATTCGCTTTGACACCTCGCGGATGAAGGAGTGCCAGCTCTCCGATCTCGAAGTTCCCGGCTCAATCGCATTGGAACCGACCCCGTGCGACGGGAACAACAGCAACGGCGGGAACGGCGGCGCTGACCTGGAATCGCTGGTGAAGGCGGTGACGGACGCGGTGATGGAGGGGCTGGAAAACAGGGAATAGGGATCAGGGAGTAGGGAATAGAAATACGGGACCAAGGGAACAAGGGTCCGAGGGAACAAGCCAGCGACGGAGCATGGGAACGAAGCGCAACACAGAGCCACGATGAAGGGTGCTGAACGGCAACTGAGAATCCGGCAGATGCTTGAGACCCGGGACTTCATCGACTCGGAGACTCTTTGCCGCGAGCTGGACGCATCAGAGTCCAGCGTTCGCCGCGATCTCGACATCCTGGAACAGGAGGGCCTGCTGCGACGCGTCTATGGGGGCGCGGTCGCGGTGCAGTCGCTGCCGGGCCGAGCATTCGACTACGCGGCAGAGAGCGTGCGCCTGAGCGAAGAGAAGGACCGCATCGGCAAGCTCACGGCCGGCTTGATTGAAGACGGACAAACCGTGATCCTCGACGGCGGCTCGACCGTGGCCGCGGTGGCCCGCGAGCTGGCCTCGAAATCGCTACATATCGTCACGAATTCGCTGCCCATAGCGGAGACCTTTGAATCGCTGCGCAACATCGAGCTGACGCTCACCGGCGGCTATCTCGATCCGCGCCTGCGCGTGATGCTGGGTCCGTTTTGCGAGCAGATGCTCGGCGCTATTCGCGCCGATGCCGTGATCATGGGCATTGGCGGCATCACCGAAAGCGGAATCAGCAACAACAATACCCTTGTGGTTGGGTCGGAGCAGAAGATGATTGAGGTGGCGAGCCGGGTGATCCTCGTGGCCGACCACACTAAGTTTGGCCGGGGAGGCATGATTCCGGTGGCGCCGCTCAACGCTGCGCATGTCGTTGTGTCGGATGCGGGGCTCGGCTCGGAATACGTCGCGCTGCTGCGCGACAATGGCATTCAAGTGCTTCTGGCATAATCGGAGCGGCTACCGAAGAGGATGGGACAACCGCAGGAAACCTGATGCAAATTGACGCGCACGACGTTTTGATTGTTACCGATGTGCAGAATGATTTCTGCCCCGGCGGCACGCTTGCCGTTCCGCACGCCGACGAGGTGATCGCGCCGATTCATCGCGTCGCGCCACTCTTTGAGCACATCATTCTCACGCAGGACTGGCACCCGGCGAATCACACTTCCTTCGCGACGTCGCATCCCGGCAAGCAGCCGTTTGAGACCGTTGAGCTCGCTTATGGCGCGCAGACGTTGTGGCCTCCGCACTGCGTGCAGGGCAGCGCCGGCGCGGAATTTCACCCCGCGCTCCACCTTCTGCAAGCGGAACTGATCCTGCGCAAGGGATTTCGCTCGCAGATCGATTCCTATTCGGCATTCTTTGAAAACGATCGAGCCACGCCGACGGGTCTTGCCGGTTATCTGCGGGAACGTGAACTGACGCGAGTCGTTCTTGCGGGGTTGGCCTATGACTATTGCGTCGGCTACTCCGCGCTAGACGCGCGGCGCCTCGGCCTGGAGGCATTTGTTCTGCGCGACGCCTGCCGCGCCATCGACCTGAACGGTTCGGCCGCCGCCATTGAGAACGAGTTTGCGAGCGCAGGCGTAACGGTCATCACATCGGCGAAGCTTTCCGGCTGACGCCGCCTGACCTAAAATTGCTTAAGGCCTGCCGAACGAAAGAACCTCTCCGCGTATGTCGCGCAACTTTTACATTCTCGCCGCCACACTTGGGTTCTTCGCTCTTGTCTCGGGGGGCATGACGCTGGTGCCTTCAAACTTTCAGCCGGGACTGCCGGCCAACGGCTCGCTGTGGCGCACACTTGCGCTCATTCTTCTTCTGGCGGCGCTGGCGTCGGCTCTGGTGGGTACCATGAGCAACCTTTTCGAGCAGGTGGACCGGCGCAGCGAAGAGACGCGCCGCACGGCGCGGAAGAGGCGGCGCGGCAAGTAGAGGCAGTGGGTCAGCAAGTCAGCAAGCCAGCGAGTCGGCCTGACCCTGCCCTGGCAAAGCCAGAACGGGGCACCCGCGTCCGCAAATTAAAATGAGGGAGTGCGGTGCATCTCTCCCGCACGGGATCGAGCAGGCGATGTACGAAGTTACCGTGGAGGCAGATTTTTCCTCCGGCCACTATCTCCGCAACTACCGGGGCAAGTGCGAGAACCCGCACGGGCACAACTACAAGGTGCGTATCACGCTGGCCGGCACTGAACTCGACGAAGCGGGCCTGCTGCTCGACTTCAAGCTGCTCAAGCAGGTGCTGCGGCCGGTGGTTGAACGCATTGACCACCAGATGCTCAACGACCTGGAACCATTCACCACGCTCAATCCGTCGGCCGAAAACATCGCAAAGTATTTTTACGACGAGACCAACCGGTCGCTGGCTAGCATCACTGCCGGCCGCGTGCGCGTAAAAGACTGCACCATCTGGGAGACGGACTCGACGACTGCGACTTATTTCGAGTAGCTGCGGGGTGCTGGCTCGGATCGTTGGTTCGTTAGGGGGTTCGCTCGCGGGTTCGGTCGCCAAACCTCAGTTCATCTCGCTTGACTTCGACTGCAGGTACTTATTAAAGGGAACCTCAAAGGAGAAGAGCTCTTTGCCATCGGCGTCGCGCAGCTCGCGCACATAGAGCTTGGCGCCGACCAGCGGATTGCTCAAGCCGGAGACGTCGTAAAACAGGAATCCCGCGCGCGTGGTGTGCGGCTCAACCACAAGAGCCGAGTACTCGAATTCATCGAAGTCGGCCTCAATCTCCTTGTTGCTGCCCTTGGGCTTGGTGTGGATCGGCGGCAGCGGGCCGGGCAGGGGAATCTTGGATCCCTGGCGCTCCTTGCGCGTCATCAATCGCTCCACGTCCTCCGGCTCGGCTGCCTGGATGCGTTGGCCCTCCGCCGTCTCAAAAAGGATCCGCGCGTCGCGCAGCGAGATAGGGTGGTCTCCCTGGTTGGTCACAATGAGGCGAACCGGCATCACGTCGTGGCCCAGGTAATCGACGCGGAAGATGGACCCTTTTTCCTTGGTGTCATAGGGCTCGACGGCGATGGCCACGTGTTCGTCAGGATGCACTTCCACGGCCGGATAGGTGGTGGCAGCCTGCACCGGCGGCGAGACATGGTCGCCCGCCATGGCGGGCAGTGCCAGAAAGAGCAACAACCAAGGAATCCGGGGCAAAGTTTTCACCGTGTCCGACTGTATCATCTTGTTGACTGGGCACCCAATGGTTAGACCGGAGCTAACCCGTTTCGGTTACGTATGCTCCTTCTTTTCTATAACGTTGTCTTGATGCTGGCACTGGTTGCCGGCGCGCCGTGGTGGCTTTGGCGCATTGCGACTACGCGCAAGTATCGCGAAGGGTTGCGGGAACGCCTGGGCCGGGTTCCCAGGCGGCTAAGGCAAGGTTCCCTCCCCGACGCCGAGCGCCCGCTGATCTGGGTGCACGCGGTTTCTGTCGGCGAGGTGCTCGCGGTGACTCGCCTCGTTAAGGACCTTGACGTTGCGCTTCCCGGCTACGAGGTTGTTGTCTCAACCACCACCCGCACCGGCCAGGCGCTGGCTCGCGAGCGGTTTGGAGCCAACCGGGTGTTCTACTGCCCGCTGGACCTGCCGTGGGCCGTGAGCAACTATATGCGCGCTCTCAAGCCGAGCCTCCTGGTCCTGGCGGAATCCGAGTTCTGGCCGAATTTGCTGGGCGGCTGCTTCCGGCGCGACATCCCAGTTGCGGTGGTGAATGCGCGCATCTCCAGCCGTTCGTTTCCGCGCTATGAAAAGCTGCCCATTCTGTGGCGCCCGCTGCTGGGGCGGCTGAATTGCGTGCTTGCCCAAAGCCAGACCGATGCCGACCGGCTGGTGGCGCTCGGTTGCCGACCTGAGCGGGTATCGGTTGCCGGCAATCTCAAGTTCGACGTGCGCGTGCGAGAGGAGGCCGAAGCGACGCGGTTCCTCAAGTCGTTGACCGCCGGACTGCGGTTCGTAGTCGCAGGCAGCACGCTCGATGGCGAGGAAGCTGTGCTGATTGAAGATTGGCCTCGGATGCTTGTCGCCAATCCCAGGTTGGCGATGATTCTCGCGCCGCGCCATCCTGAGCGGTTCGACGCCGTTGCTGCGCTGCTGGAGAAATCGGGCAGATTGTGGTGCAGGCGGTCAGAGTGGAAGCCGAGACCGGCACGTCCGCTTCGGCCCGGGGAAATTCTGCTGCTCGACAGCATCGGCGAGTTGGCTTCGGTCTATTCGCTGGCGAGCGTTGCGTTCGTCGGCGGCAGCCTGGTTCCAGCCGGCGGGCATAATCCGCTGGAGCCGGCGCAATTCGGCGTGCCCATCGTGATGGGACCGCACTACGCGAACTTCATCGCCATCACCGACAGCCTGCGCAAAGCCAATGCGCTGCGCATCGCCGAAGTGGAAGATCTGGCCACGGCCCTGATCGCCCTCATCAACGATCGCGAGTTGGCAGTGGCTATGGGCGCGCGCGCCATCGAGGTTTTCGAGCGGCAGGCGGGAGCGACTGACCGCTGCGTGGCGGCTATTTGCAGATTGCTTGGGGTGAATGCGGCCGGAGAGCGCGGCTGATGAAGCGCGCAGAACGGCCGCTGCTTTGGCCGCTTGTGCCGGTCTACCGGCTCGGCTTGGCGCTGCGCGAGTTTGAGCTGCGCTCGGGGCTGAAGCCGGTGCGGCGTCTGCGGTGGCCGGTGATCAGCATCGGCAATCTGTCGACTGGCGGCTCGGGAAAGACGCCGCTGACGATTACGCTGGCGAGGGCGATTGCGGCGCGCGGCGTGTACGTGGATCTGCTTTCGCGCGGCTATGGCCGGTGCGGTAAAGCTGCCGCGCGTGTCGACTCCAACGCTACGGTGGCGGAGTTCGGCGACGAGCCGCTGGTGATTGCGCGCGAGGCCGGTGTGCCAGTGTATGTTGCGGCAGAGCGTTACGAGGCTGGGTTGATGGCGGAGGGAGCAAGTCTGCAAGACAGCCAGTCAGCGAGTCAGCGAGTTGGCGTGCATCTTCTCGACGATGGGTTTCAGCATCGACAGCTTGCGCGCGATGTGGACATCCTGCTGCTGAGCCGCGCCGATTTGCACGACCATCTGCTGCCGGCCGGAAATCTTCGCGAAGCCTTGCACGCGGCGGAGCGCGCCGACGTGATTGCGATCCCTGCGGATGAAACGGATGTGGAGGCGGAGATCCGATCGCGCGGCTGGCGTGCCGAAGTCTGGCGCGTGCGGCGCAGGATGGATGTGCCGCAAGTCGATGGGCCGGTGTTTGCGTTTTGCGGCATCGCGCGGCCGGGGCAGTTTTTCGATGGACTGGAAGCGGCCGGAGCGAGGGTCGCCGCGCGGGTTGCGTTTCCCGATCATCACAACTATTCGGCGCGCGATCTCGAGCGGCTCGCGTCGCAGGCGCAAGCGGCCGGAGCTACGGCGCTGCTGACCACGGAGAAAGATCGTGTGCGGCTGGGAGCGAACGCGGCATCGCTGCCGATCAAGACTGTGACATTGCGGATCGAGGTTGAGGATGAAGCGGTAATCGTTGACTGGCTCCTGCGCTGCGCGGCAGTACAAGGATGAAAACGCCTACCGTAGCCCAGCGTCGATTCGCTTACAGCCGCTCGTCCATCGGAATCCACGGCGAGGGATAGACGGGGCCGATGTATTCGGCGCGCGGGCGGATCAGGCGGTTGTCGTCGAGCTGCTCGATCACGTGCGCGGCCCAGCCGGCAACGCGGCTCACGGCGAAGATCGGCGTGTAGAGATCGATGTCGATGCCCAGCGTGGCGTAGGTCGAGGCCGAATAAAAATCAACGTTGGCGTTCAGCTTTTTGTCTTTGTTGATGAAGAGCTCGATGGCGCGCGACATCTCGTACCACTTGGGATTTCCCGAATCTCTGCCCAATTGCTCGCTCATCTTGCGCAGGTGGGTGGCGCGCGGGTCCTCGGTCTTGTAGACGCGATGCCCGAAGCCGGAGATCTTCTGCTTGGCGGCAAGCATGTTCTTCACGTACTCCACCGGATCGCAGCCCTGCTTGTCGATGGTGAGCAGCAGGCGCATCACGCCTTCGTTGGCGCCGCCGTGCAGCGGGCCTTTCAGCGCGCCGATGGCGCCGGTGATGGCTGAATGGATGTCGGAGAGGGTTGCGGCGATGACGCGGGCGGCAAAGGTGGAGGCGTTCAGTTCGTGGTCGGCATGAAGAATGAGTGCAATATCCAACGTTCGTGTGGCTGTCTCCGAAGGCTTTACGCCATTCAGCATCCAGAGGAAATTGCCCGCGTGGGTGAGTGACCGGTCCGGCGGAACAATTTCCTTTCCCTTGCGCAGCCGGTCATAAATGGCCACGATCATGGCGATCTGCGCGGTCAGGTTATAAGCTTTGCGCACGTTGGCATCGTGCGAATTGTCCTTCTCATCGGCGTCGTAGAAGCTCAACGCCGACACCGTAGTTCGCAGCACTTCCATGGGCGTGGCCGAGGTAGGAAACGACCTCAGCAGGTCGATGATGCGCTGATCGAGCGACCGGGCCAGGGCGAGTTGCGAAGAGAATTCCCGCAGCGCCAGCTCATTCGGCAGAAAGCCGTTCCACAACAGGTAGGTGGTTTCCTCAAAGGTCGAGTGCTCAGCCAGCTCGTGAATGTCGATGCCGCGGTAGGAGAGGATCCCCGCTTCTCCATCGATCCAGCAGATACCGGAGTTCGCGGCGACAACGCCTTCCAGACCCTTTCCTGCGACAGCGGTCGGCATAGCCTTGGTTTCTCCCCTTCTTGTGGGCTGTTTGGCCGTTGCGGTGGACTTCCGGGCCGCGAAGAGGTCCGGCGCCAAAAAACACGCCAAAGACCTTTATAACTTAGCCGTTCCGTGCTTGTCACGGATTGCGGGACCGGACACCATCGGTCGTTGGCCAGTTGTGCACCATTGGGATGAAAAGCTGCACAACCCGGGCCGGTTCGATATATTCTCTGTAGATTCCCAGGAGGCGCGAGGGGCGTTCCGGTTTCGGGAGGCGCGAACCCCTCCGAATGACCGTCAACCATGGGGAGTTCCGGAACGAGTGAGACAAATTCCCCCCAATCTGGCGTCTAACCGGACAAGATGCCGAGATACCGCCAGGCGTGGTTCCTTTGAAGGGACCTGCCTGCCCAGGAAAGGTAACGAATGAGCGACGAACTTGAAGAAGCACCCCGAACTTACTCCGGCGCCCTGCTGGCGGCAATTGCTGTCGCCCTTCTGGCTGCCATCGCCAGCCTCATATGGTGTTTTACGCTGGGCAGCCGGATGAGCACCGCACAAGCGGAGCTGACCGACACACAGCAGCAAAACGCCAAGCTGGCCGCCGACCTGCGGGAGACCGAGGCGCGGCTCCAGGTGACCACCGATGAGCTGGGCAAATCGCTGGGCCTGACGCAGAAGCAGTTGGACGAGCGGGCGCAGGCGATCATCCAGCGTGAGCAAGCCGACGAGCAGAAACTTGAAAGCGAACAGAAGCAGACCGCGCAGCAGGTCAGCCAGGTTTCCAGCGCCGTGACGAACGTGCAGTCGGATGTAGGCGGCGTGAAGACCGACCTCACCAAAACGCAAACCGATCTGGCGACAACCATCACCCAGCTCTCGCAAGTGCGCGGCGATTTGACCAATACAAACAGCGTGATTGCCCGCAATCATGACGAGCTGGTGCTGCTCGAACACAAGGGCGACCGCAATTACTACGAGTTCAGCCTGAGCAAGGGGCAGCGCAAACCCGTGGGCACGGTCAGCATGGAGCTTAGAAAGACCGACCAGAAGCGCAACAAGTTCACCCTTGACATCTTTGCCGACGACAAGGTGTATGAGAAGAAAGACCGGAACGTGAACGAGCCTTTGCAGTTTTACAGTGGCAAGGATCCCGCTCTCTACGAGATCGTAGTCAACAACATCAATTCAAGGAATGAGATTTCGGGCTATCTATCCACGCCCAAGGGCGCGCCGGCACCGGCTACTGCTCAGTAATTGCCACATGGGGCGCGACGGTGAGGTTGGGCTGGTACCGGAAGGTGAAGGTATAGTCCAGCTTTGTGTGCCCGTCCCACTCCTGCTTGGTCATGCGGAATGAGGAGACGAACGATGCCTCCAGGGTCTGGCCGGGCTGCAACGTGGTGTCGAGCGGTGAAAGGCCCTGGTCGTGCGGCACCGGAAGGTCGGGATAGGCGATAAAGATCCGGTCATAGTCAGTCTTGTTTGCCGCATAGCTGGAGTGGATGCCGTCACTGAGCGTGGCATTGGTCACCACGTTGGTGAGGAATAGCGGGAAATTGCTCTGGTTGTGCAGCCTGACCTTGGTAAAGACCATCACCTGGTCAACCTCTTCCGTGGGCATCGGCGCGCCGTTGGCGTCGAAGCCTGACGTTTCAGTATGTTGCGGGTGCGCCCACACAGAAAGAATATCGGCGGTTGCGACCGGCGGCTTTTGTCCCAGAATCACGTAAAGCGCAATCGCGGCGGTGACCACCACGGTAGCGATGATCGTGGCCACGACCACATGACTGGTGCCTCTGGTCAGCTCCTCGCCGCGCGCTGCATCGTCCTGGTCTTGTTGCAATAGGCTCATAGGCGTCCCAATCCTCGTTGCGCCCTTATCTTATCTCCAATTGCATGTCACAGGCCATGGCTTCCGTGGAGCGCAGTCCTGCCGCCTTATGCCCGTGGCCGCAGGCCGGCCAGAAAGCCCTTGGCATCTCGCGTATTCAGCACGTCTTCAGGAGTCAACCAGGCGCGGCGTAGTTGTCGCGCGCCGTATCCCATCTTTCCCAGGTTTCGGCTGTCATGCGAATCCGACGACATGACAATCTTGCAGCCCAGCTCTTTCGCCAGCCGCAGGTCATGGTCATTCAGGTCAAGGCGCTCCGGCGCGGCATTGTGTTCCATGGCCACGCCCAGCTCCGCCGCGCGCCGCAGAATCGCACCCATATCCAGGGCGAAGGGTTCCCGGCGCAGCAGCAGGCGGCCCGTGGGATGGCCCAGAATCCGGACATTGGGATTCTCAATGGCCCTCATCACTCGCTGCGTCATCTCCTCGCGACTCTGATCAAAGCGCGAGTGGATGCTGGCGATGACCACATCCATCTGCGCAAGGACTTCATCGGCCAGGGCGAGCGCCCCGTCGGCCAGAATGTCCACTTCGATGCCGGTAAAGATGCGAATACGACCTTTGATGGCACTGTCCACTTCGCGTACCTGCTTGATCTGCTCCAAAACGCGCTTTTCATCCAGACCGTTGGTGATGCCAATGAATTTCGAGTGGTCGGTGATGGCGATGTACTGGTAGCCGCAGGCGATGGCGGCCTCGGCCATTTCACCAATGGAATTGCGCCCGTCGCTGGCCGCGGTATGCATGTGCACGTCGCCGCGGATATCGCTGAGGGCGACAACGCGCGGCAGCTTGTGGTCCGCAGCGGCATCGATCTCGCCCAGGTTCTCGCGCATCTCCGGCGGCATCCAGTCCATCTTCAGGGCCGAGTAGATTTCTTCCTCGGTAGCCGCGGCCACGATGGACTCGTCGTCGAGCCGGGCCAAAGCCCACTCGTTCAGGGTGTAGCCCATCTTGAGCGCGCGCTGGCGCAGCACCACGTTATGGGCCTTCGATCCGGTGAAGTACTGTAGCGCGGCGCCGTAAGAGGCCGAAGGCAGCAGGCGCACGTCCACCTGCATGCCCTGCGCGACGTGGAAGCTGACCTTGTTTTCGCCCTTGACGATGATGTCGTGGATGCCGGGATAGGCGGCGATATACTCTACCGCCGCGCCCGTCTTTTCAGGAGCGCAGGCGGGTCCGGTGGCCAGCAGGTCCAGATCGCCGATGGTTTCGCGCCCGCGCCGCAGCGAACCCGCCGGCGTCACCTTGTCGATGCCCTTGAACTTCTTGAGGTAGGCGACGATGCGCTCCGCTTCCTCTTCGGCCACGTCGATACGGAAACGCCCGACGCTGCGGCGGTAATCCTCGATTCCCTTGCGCAGCTTCTCAATCTGCTTGTCGCCCATGCGCGGCAGGCCCTTCAGGCGGCCCGCGTCAATGGCCCCGGCAAGCTGGTCGACGGTGCCGATCTGCGCGGCATCCCACAGCAGGGTCACCGTCTTTGGGCCCATGCCCGGCAACTTCAGCAGCTCCAGGATGCCGACGCCGTATTTCGCCAGCAGCTCGTCGCGCTGGGGCAGCGTGCCCGTAGCGACGATTGCCTGCAGCTTGGCTGCCATGCTTTTGCCGATGCCGTCAATTTCCATCAGGCGCGCGGCGTCGTTCGCCGCTTCCACCAGGTCGACTGTGGTTTGCTCCGCAGCGTCGGCGGCGCGGCGGTAGCTGCGGACGCGAAAGCTGTCGGCGCCGTCGATCTCCATCAGGTCGGCTGTTTCCGCAAGCAGGCGGGCCATCGTTTTGTTGTCCATTGCCGGGCCCTCCGTCGGTGGTCGAGGGGTTCCAGAACTGTTTTACCGCAATGCCGGCAGGGCAGGCGGTCCTTTTCCTCAGGAAAAATGCCGTGCCAGACACAGCGCGGGCACGCTCAAAGCGCAAATGTTTGGAGAGCGGCCGCAATTCACGGCGCACCCGGTCAATGACGAGCCTGGCGGAGGGGGCGCAGAACGCGCTTAGCGCGACACGCTGCACTGTCACTGGAGTCTGTGATGGGAGGGACTTTCAGGGGCGCAGTTCCCCCGCCCGCCGGGCGGCGGTCTTGCAAGAACGCCCGGGCCTACAAGCGCCTACGCGGCGCTGTGGGCGGCAGCATCCCGGAGACGGATTACGGCGTCCGCCTGCGGGCCTTTCTGGCCTTCGACTATGTCGAACTCAACTTCATCGCCTTCTTTGAGCGTTTTGTATCCGTCCAGTTGAATCGCTGAGTAGTGAACGAATACATCAGGCCCGTCGTCGCGTCCGATGAATCCGTAGCCCTTGGCGTTGTTAAACCACTTGACCTTTCCCTTGTACTGAGCCACTGGATGTGCCTTTCTTTTCTCTTGCGAGGGAATACGGCGAGTCTTGAGGGGAATCCTCACCGTATTACTTCAGACGCGGAGAATAGGGGAAAGGTTGGACCTGAGGCTGATTCAGTCGTGTGGTCCCACAAAGTGAAACGATTGTGCGCTTTGCGGACCGTAGGCTGTGGAAAACTCTAGCCGATTTTTACCATTAATCCGTGGAACGTGAGCGATGAAAGCGGTCGTAGAGCAGAACGCTCGTCAGCGTTTTGCCGTCCATGATTGCGCCTTTCTTGATCATCTTCAGCACCTCTGACAATCGGACCAGCCTCAGCTCGATCACTTCATCGTCCTCGGGTTCGGCCTCGCCGGCCTCGAGCCCTTCGGCGACAAAAACTTTCATCGCCTCGCCGAGAAAACCCGGGCTGGCGAAGTACTCGACCAGCGGGCGCCACTTCTTTGCCCGGTAGCCGGTTTCCTCGATGAGCTCGCGCTGCGCGGCGGCGAGCGGCTCCTCGCCCTCGTCGATCTTGCCGGCCGGCAGCTCCCACAAGTACTGGTTGGCGGCGTGACGGTACTGGCGCTCCATCACGATCCACGGGTCGCGCTTATGTTTTGCGTTGTCGAGGGCGAGAATCACCACGCTTCCGTTATGGCGAATCACATCCCGCTCGTTTTGCTGCCCTCCCGGCTCAATGATCTTGTCGTGGTACACACGGAAGAGCTTGCACTCGAACACGACTTTGGAGCTGAGGACTTTGGCCCGTTCCGTTGCCGCGCCGGAATTTGCAGGTTTCTTCGCCTTTGCCGGTTTGGCCTTCGCGGCTTTTCCCTTGTTTTTCGTGGGCATTTCCACTCCTGTTTGTTGGCGAGCGCTCGTTGAGCGTAATTCAAGACGAGTATACGCAGCGCGGCCCTCTTCGTTCGCCGCTTCTGCATCGTAGAGGGCTGCCGTGGCATCCTTAACTCAGCAGCAAATCAGGATTTTGCGCGTGCGCATCCACATCCTTTTGAGGCGGGCAAGCCGCAAGTGAACGAATTGTCGACCGCAGAGTGTTATCCCGTAACCGTGATGCCGGGGCAGAGCCGCCTCTTCGCCGATTTTTGCGCCGGTTCGCTGGGCGCGTTTCTGCCGTCGGATGGGCCGGACCCGAAGCGGCCTCCGCTTCCCGCGCACTGGCCGGAGCTGGTTCACCTCGTCGCGACGCAGAATCGGTTCGCGGCTCAGGAAGATTCGGTTGCCGCTCTTGCCGGGGGCGCGGGAGCCATCCTGACGGGACAACAAGTGGGTCTGTTCGGCGGACCGCTGTTTTGTCCCTTCAAGGCGGCAACGGCGATCGCCAGGGCGCGCCAAGGCACTGCGCAAGGCAGACCACATGTGGTCATTTTCTGGCTTGCCACTGAAGACCACGACTTTGCCGAGATCAATCAAGTTGCCTTTCCTGCAAGCCGGGAGCTGGCCACGCTGAAGTACGAGGCCGCGCCGGAGTTCGCATTGGCGGCGGGTAGGATCGTTCTCGCTGACGCCATCACGCCCCTGGTGGAGCGCGCTGCGGAACTGATGGGGCCGTCAGAAGCCACTGACATCCTGGTGGCCGCCTACAAGCCGGGCCGCACGTTCGCGCAGGCCTTCGGCGACTTTTACTCGAAGATCTTTGCGGCGCAGGGACTGCTCGTCGTCGATGCCGGCGGACGCGAGTTCCATCGGCTTGGGGCGACGGTGCTGCGGGCGGCGATCGAGCGCGCCGACGAGTTTCACGCTGCGCTGGTTGCGCGAGGCCAGGCCCTTGAAGCTGCCGGCTATCACGCGCAGGTTGCGGTTACGCCGCAGTCGAGCCTGCTGTTCCTGATCGACAACAAGACCGGAGCGCGCATCGCGCTGAAGCGCATGGCACCGAGCGCTGGCGAGCCCAATGGCCTCTGGCAGGCTGACAGCCAGACCTACTCGACCGCGGATCTCTGCGGCATTCTCGACGCGGAGCCGGAGCGGATTTCGCCCGCGGCGCTGCTGCGGCCGGTGTTTCAGGACTTCCTGTTTTCGACGTCGGTGCAGGTCGGCGGCCCTGCGGAGATCGCCTACCTGGCGCAGTCCAACATATTGTTCGAGCGCATTCTCGGCCGCCAGACGCCTCCGCTGCCGCGCTTCTCGGCCACGCTCATTGAGCCCGCGATCGGCAAGCTGCTGCGCAAGCACGAGCTCGAGCTGGAGCAGGTTTTCGCCGAAGAGAATGCGGCGTCGCTGGCGCAACGGCTCGCTGCGCGTGCCATGCCCATTGAAACCAAGCAGCGCCTGGCCGCGGCGGGCAACGCGCTCGATGCCGAGCTGAACGCGCTGGTCGAATGGATGCAGTCGCAGGACAAGGGGCTGGGCCAGTCAGCCGAAACGGCAGCCGGAAAGATGCGCTACCAGATGAACCGCATGCGCACGCTGGCGGCCAACTTCCAGCTGCAGCGCGAGGCCACGCTCTCGCGGCACGCCGAAAGCATCTATCATGCGCTCTATCCCGGCGGCGTGTTGCAGGAGCGGGTGCATGGCGGCGCATATTATTTCGCGCGCTATGGGCTGGAGCTGGCCGAGACGATCTGCGAGCAGGCGGCGCAGTGCGCCGGGCATACGGCGCTCTGGCTGTGACGAAAGCAGGGCAGAGGGATCAGGGGTATGCCGACATGCGATGTACACCTCTGATCCCCCTACCCCCTAGTCATTCCTGGGCTTAAGTGATTTTTTGGGGCGAGATGGGCAGTGGCTATCTCCTACAGATCACTGAAAGAAAAAGAGTTAGATCAAAAATCCTGATAAATGAAGCATTGAGCGGCGTCAGCGGAGTTTGCGGCGTTAGCGGAGCTAAAAAGCAGGCGAGGTATCCGGTATGGCTCCGGAATTCAGGGTCGCTCCATTGCCCTGCTACATCAGCTACTAAGACAAATGTAGAGATTTCGCAGAAATAATCTGCAAAGTGCGCGGGAGAAACATTGGGTTTGGCATGAAAGGGTTGAGGTGGGTTCGAGGCGGCGGAGTGCTTGACTTTCGCGAACGTGCCTGCCGCAGTAGATCGCTCCCAAGTCTCCGGATCCAACGGGCCAATCAGGAGTGATCCAGGCGATTGTGAATCCCAGGTCTCAGAAGCGAGACCTGGGGCACCCCTTCTTTCACCCATTTTGCCTCTTGGGGAGCTGGGCCACCCGCCCGTTGACAAACCCGCGCCAAACCTCGATTCTGTACCCCTCGGAGGACGACATTGGCTACGCTGCACATCGAACACCCGATCACCGACTTCGCGACGTGGAAGGCAGCCTTCGACCAATTTGCAGGCAAGCGCGCAGACGCTGGGGTGACGGAGCATAGGATTCATCAACCGGTGGACGATCCGGCATATGTGGTCGTCCAGCTGGATTTTCCGACCGTGAAACAGGCGCAAGCCTTTCGAGAGTTTTTGGAGACGCGTGTGTGGGCGACGGCAGCGAACTCTCCCGGGTTGGCGGGGAATCCTCAAGCACGGGTGCTCGTGACTGCTGCGTGATCGGCGTGAGGCAGCTTTGGAGCTATTCCGCCAGTCCGTGCAAGCTCGAGGAAATGCGTTCGCAAGTGTTCAGCGTGTAGACCAGTTTTTCGTGTATGAATCCGCGCCGCTGACGGGTACCGGAGCGGTCGGCTTGTGTTCCGCGATATGCAGGCAGCTCGGAATGTCAACTGTTGACTTCAGGGCGACACACTCTTTGACGTGTTTTTGGGCGTATTGTCGGCGACTCGGAATTAATGCCGATTTTGATTTTCGAAGGGCCAACGCAGATCCCCGTTCGACTTCGATCGCTGCGTGATCCCCACTCAGGACAGGCTTTCGTCTCCATCGCTGCTCTCAGGGGCGTCAGGATGACGGCGCGTAGGAGAAACACGAATTGTGCTGAATTCGGCGTTATTGGCGTATCGTCGGCAACTCTGCTGATACTCAGCCAAGAGTCTGGCAAGGGGTCGGCCGTTCGCACAAGGAACGCGGATCTGCCGCTGCGATGGGGATACCGGATCACAGCCGCTTGCTGCGATTTTCTGATCCCCGACCCCCGAAAACTGAAAACTGATCTCTGGTCGTATAATTCCCGCGAGCTAAAACGAAGCTTCTCATGAGGCATTTCTTTGTATTGCTGATCGCGGCATCGCTTACTGCCCCGGCCTCGCATGCACAGAACACTAAGCAGCATCCTTCATTCGAAATACTGACGCACCGTATGGATGTCGATGTAGATGGAGCGCCTGACGCTTACGGTCCGCCGGGCAAGCAGGCACTCGACACGCTTCTTGATGCGCATTACCTCAATCGCGCCGACAAACCAATCGTCGGTTATCTGATTGATGAGCACAATCGCCCGATTCTGCAGGGCCCAAACGATCCCTTCCCCGGCTATTACATTTCTCAGACCGCCTTCACCGATATTGCGAATCAAGATGAAAGGGATCCAAGGCGCTACGTCGACGCCCGCAAGATCAATTACGTCGTGCGCGGCAACGCGGCCCGGCGGCGCGGTGTAAAGGTGGGCGATTTCGTGTCTGTTTATTCGAAGCGCAGGCGCATGAGCGTGTTCGCTATCGTCGGAGATACAGGCAATCCCACCGGCGACGAAGGCTCGCTTCACTTATTGCAGGATCTGGGATATCCGTTCCACGACGGCATCAGCGACTCAGTCGAAAAACCTGAGATCGTCATCCGGTTCTACCCAAAATCGAACCCAAAGCAGCAATTCTTCTTTACCCAGGCCGAGCTGGACGAAGCAGCCACGAAACTTGGCCTGAGCCGGGATTTCGCCGGTGCTCCCATGACGAATCGATAAAGAGATCGAGATCGACCCTTGATCCCTGGTCGTATAATTCCCGCGAACCAAAACGAGGCTTCTCATGAAGCATGTCCTTGCAATCTTCATTGCCGCATCACTGGCTCTGCCTACCGCAAACGCGCAAGCGGTCAACTGCGCCACGCCAGGCGCGGACAATGCGTTCCTGGGCATCCAGACCATTCGCCTGTGGCCGGGAACGCCTCCTGAAGCGAAGGGCGACACCTGCGACGACATCCCGGCATTGACCGTGTTTGAGCCACATCCTGGAACTGGGAATGGCTCGGCGGTCGTGATCTTTCCCGGCGGCGGTTACATGCACCTGGCCGGAAATCTTGAAGGCCGCCAGTTCGCGGACTGGTTCACCGCGCACGGATTCCGGGCGTTCATTCTCACTTACCGGCTGCCCTCGCACGGCTACCTGCTGCCGGTTCCGCTGATCGACGCAAGGCGGGCGATCCAGACCGTGCGGGCGCGGGCAATGGACTACCACATTGCGCCGAACCGCATCGTGCTGATCGGGTTTTCGGCCGGCGGACACCTGGCGGCGCTGGCCGCAACCCAGCCGGTCGCGGGCGATCCCAACGCCGAGGATGCGATCGACCGCGTTTCCAGCCGGCCGGACTACGTTGTGCTCGGTTATCCGTGGATCGGGGCCGTTTCAACGGACTACACGCATTTGAATTACTGCAAGGAGTTCCACCTCGAAGATCAGTGCGCGGCGCTGATTGCCAAGTACAACCCCGACTTGTTCGTGAGCAAGGACATGCCACCGACGTTCATCTACCACACGTTTGACGACCGGACCGTGCCCATCGAGCAGAGCCTTGATTTCTTTGAGGCCCTGGTGAAGGCCGGCGTGCCGACGGAGTACCACGTCTTCGCGAGCGGGGCGCACGGCAGCGGGCTGGGCAAGGGAGACCCGGCGCTGGACCAATGGCCCAACCTGCTGGAGAACTGGCTGCGGGCGCAGGGGCTGCTGACGGTGGACAAGGATGCAGTGGGAGCGCGGTAGAAGAGCAGCTTTTAGCCATCAGCCGTCAGCTTTCAGCGCGAGCTTGCTATTTTTCGTGTTATTGATTCAAAAAAGGGAAGACGGACGGCCCGCGTTCCGGAAAAGGGATTTTCCGGGCTGCGTCGGCACAACGCTCGGCGCCCGAAGACCACCGCGGCGGTTCTGAAAGCTGACGGCTGAGAGCTGGTTGCTAAATGCCCCCAAAATTAGAGGCGGGCAGCCAGCTTCGGGAGTGGAAGGAGTTCCCGGAACTGCTGCCCGCTGGACCCTGGACCGGGTCTAGGTGGTACTTTTAAGTTTAGGCTGGTTTGGAACAAAAGCAAGCTCTTTTTTGCACTAATTTTCCCATGTCGTGACTGTGATCACAGAATGCCGTGGCCGAGGCCCCCTGTGCGTTGACTTGGGGGCCTTTGCTTGATACAAAAAGGTGTTCCACTAGAAAAACCCTTATCTGATCACCGGAGCGGCCCGGTACTGCCATGCAAGACATTCTTCAACAACTCGGCGACCTGTTGATCAACGCCATCCCTACGGCGTTGCTCTTTATCGTGCTGGTGTTCGCCTATCAATTTCTGGTTCAGGGCCCGCTGACGGCGGTTCTCGCCAGGCGCCGCGCTTTGACTGAAGGCGCAATGGAAGATGCGCGCAAGGCCATCGCCGAAGCTGAATCCAAAGCCGCGGAGTACGCCATGCGGCTGCGGCAGGCGCGCGCCGAGGCCTACAAGCTTCGCGAACAGCGCGTGAAGCAGTGGAATGGCGAACGCG
Source organism: Candidatus Sulfuritelmatomonas gaucii (assembly GCA_900290245.1). Taxonomy (GTDB): domain Bacteria; phylum Acidobacteriota; class Terriglobia; order Terriglobales; family Acidobacteriaceae; genus Telmatobacter; species Telmatobacter gaucii. The sequence continues at coordinate 39,134 of OKRB01000002.1, forward strand.
ACGCCGCGCTCGATACGGCGCGGAAAGCAGCAGGTCAGAAAGTGCGCCAGGCCAGGGCCGAGCTCGACGCCCAGGCCGACACGGCACGCAAAGTGATCCAGGCTTCCGCCGCCGACCTCGCCGGCCAGGCCCTTCGCGCCGTTTTGCCGGCCACTGCCGGGGGTTCACGGTGACTTACTCCCTCCGCCACGGACGCCCCGTTGCCAGCCTTTTCCGTACCGTTTTCGTAGCCTTCGTCGCTGCCGCATTCGCTTTCGCGCCTCTTCGCATTGCCGCGCAGGCGCCGGTACCCGCACATTCGTCTACGCCGGCGGCAACGAGTACACCGGCGAACGGCTCGGCGGCGGCGGAAAATTCCAATTCCGACGATGAAGAAAAGGCCTTCCTGTACTCACCCGCCGTGCAATCGGTGGCCCGCATTCTGCACCTGAAGGTGGAAACGACCGTTCACATCTTCCTGGGAATTAACTTCGCTGTAATCTTTCTGCTGATCGCCGTCCCGCTCGGCCGCTACATGCCAAGGATCATTCGCAAGCGCTCGCAGACTCTCGGCCATCACCTGAGTGAGGCGCGCGAGGCAACCGCGGACGCAAAGACGCGACTGAGCGCCGTGGAGGCGCAGCTTGCCGGACTGGGCGAGGAGATCGCCAAGTTTCGCGCTGAGGTGGAGCAGGAAGCTCTCGAAGACGAAAAACGCATCAAGGCGTCGCTCCATGAAGAGAGCGCGCGCATTGTGGCGTCGGTCGAGCAGGAGATTGGCGTAGCCGTGGCCCAGGCCAAGCGCGGATTGCGCAACTTTGCCGCAGATCTGGCCATTGAGCAGGCTTCAAAACAAGTGGTGCTGACGCCGGAGACAGATCGCGCCCTGATTGCCGAATTTGTCTCCGGGGTTGCCGCCGACGGCGCGAGCAAGGGAGGAAAGAACTAGATGCCTGCCTTTGTCAACCGCTACGCCCAGGCCTTTGCCGATGTGGTGACCGATCGCAAACTCGACACCGCCGTTCTCGATCGCCAATTTTCCGATTTTCTGGCTACGTGGGAAGGCAGCGTCGAGCTGCGCACGTTCTTTGCGAATCCCGCCACACCGGCCGCGCAGAAAATCACCATCCTGGACAAGTTGAACGAGAAGATGGGCCTGCAAAAGGAACTGCGCAATCTGCTCGCCGTGCTCATTGCCAACGATCGCATCGGCCACGTGGCGGAAGTGGCTGCGTCCTGGCGCCGGATTCTGCGGGAGCAGCAGGGAATTCGCCCAGCGGAGATTGTGACGGCGCGCGAGTTAACGAAAGATGAACGCGACACGCTGGTGAATGAAGTGGCGAAGCTTGCGGGCGCCAAAGTGGACGCGAGCTTCAAACTCGATGAGTCGATCCTGGGCGGCACGGTGGTGCGCATCGGCTCGACAGTGTATGACGGCAGCGTGAAAGGCCGGCTCGAAAGGCTCAGAGTGGCATTAACCGGCTCCTAGCTGCTAGCTTCCAGCCGCTAGCCCCTTGTTGCCGGGTTTGACTGTCGCTCGTGAAGGACGGAAAAGGAAAGCTAGAAGCTAGTAGCTAGAGGCTAGAGGCTACGAAGCAAGAACGAAGAATTAGGAACAGGAACGCAGATGGCTCAAATCAAAGCAGACGAAATCACACAGCTCCTGCGCGAGCAGATCGCGAACTACGACTCGAAGGTTCAGGTTGACGAGGTCGGCACCATCACTACGCTCGGCGACGGTATCGCCCGCATCCACGGCCTCGACAAGGTGATGGCCGGCGAGTTGCTCAGCTTCCCGCACGACATTGCGGGCCTCGCGCTGTCGCTTGAAGAAGACCAGGTCGGCGCGGTCATCCTCGGCGATTACACCGAGCTGAAAGAAGGCCAGGAGGTCAAGCGCACCGGGAAGATTCTTTCCGTCCCCGTGGGCACGGCGATGATCGGCCGCGTGGTCAATTCTCTCGGCCAGCCCATTGACGACAAGGGCCCGGTCGATACCAAGGACACGCTCCCCGTCGAGCGCCTTGCCCCCGGCATCATCGACCGTCAGCCCGTGCGCGAGCCCATGGCCACCGGCCTGAAGGCCATTGACGCCATGATCCCCATCGGCCGTGGCCAGCGGGAGCTCATCATCGGCGACCGGCAGACTGGCAAAACCGCCGTCCTGCTCGACACCATCATCAACAACGCGAAAAACGACCTCATCTGCATCTACTGCGCCATCGGCCAGAAGCGCTCGTCGATCGCGCAAGTTGTGCAGACGCTCACCGAGCATGGCGCCATGGGCCACACCATCGTTGTCGCGGCTTCGGCGTCAGAGCCCGCGCCGATGCTTTACCTGGCGCCTTACGCCGCGTGCGCCATGGGCGAGTACTTCCGCGACAACGGCAAGCATGCGCTGGTGATGTATGACGACCTTTCAAAGCACGCCATGGCCTACCGCGAAATTTCGCTGCTGCTGCGCCGCCCGCCGGGCCGCGAGGCGTATCCGGGCGACGTGTTCTATCTCCACTCCCGGCTGCTCGAGCGCGCCTCAAAGCTCAGCGACAAGCGGGGCGGTGGGTCGCTGACCGCGCTGCCTGTGATCGAAACGCAGGCCGGCGACGTCTCGGCGTACATTCCCACCAACGTTATTTCCATTACCGACGGGCAGATTTTCCTTGAGACCGACCTGTTCAACTCCGGCGTGCGTCCGGCGGTCAACGTCGGGCTCTCGGTTTCGCGCGTCGGTTTCTCGGCGGCCATCAAAGCGGTCAAGCAGGTGGGATCGACACTGAAGCTCGATCTGGCGCAGTATCGTGAGCTCGCGGCCTTCGCGCAATTTGGTTCTGATCTGGATCCGCTGACGCAAAAGCAGCTGGCCCGCGGTGTGCGCCTGACCGAACTGCTCAAGCAGCCGCAGTTCCACCCGCTCACCTGGCAGCAGCAGGCGGTGGTTCTGTTCGCCGGGACGCAGGGCTATCTTGACGATTTGAAAGTGGAAGACATTCGCGCCTTCGAGGACGGCCTGTACAAGTACTTCGCGGACGCGCAACAGGCCCTGCTCGACGACCTGACCAAGAAGAAGCAACTTGATGACGACCTCCGCAACCGCCTGCATGCGGCGCTGAAGGAGTATTCGGCGGATTTCAAAGAGGAGCTGGCTGCGACCTCGGCTTAAGAGCTTGTAGCTTGTACCCGGTAGCCTGTAGCTCCGGGCCACCAGCTACGGGCTACCGGCTAAGAACGATCATGTGAAAGCGATGAACGAGCAATGGCGAATGTCTTAGATCTCCGACGCCGCATCCGCAGCGTGAAAAACACGCGGCAGATCACCAAGGCCATGAAGATGGTTTCGGCGGCCAAACTGCGCCGCGCGCAGGAACGGGCGCTGGCTGCGCGGCCCTATGCGCGCATGATTGAGAGCGTTTTGGAGTCGCTCCGGCGCCGCGTCGATCTCTACGACGAGAAGACCGGCAACCTTTGCCATCCGCTCTTTCTCACGCGGCCTGAAAAGCGCGTTCTGCTCATCGTGGTCAGCGGTGACAAAGGCTTTGCCGGCGCATTCAACGCCAACATCCTCAAGACGGCGTACCAGTTCATCTCGGGCAACCCGGACAAGGAAATCGACATTGAAGCCGTGGGCCGCAAGGGCCGCGACCAGTTGCGCAGGCGTTATCCCGTGGCCGCCTACTCCGAGATGACGGACGAACACGGAGAGGCGCACCGGTTACGCAACGCGCGGCTCAACAAGGTGGAGCTCACCGGCGACCACCCCGGCCTGCTGGTCCACCTCGACCCCAAGCGCGTCGAGGAGATGGCGCATAACATCATCTCGCGTTACGTGCACGAAGAAATTGACGCCGCATACATCGTTTACAACGAGTTCAAGTCGGTGATTGCGCAGCGGCTGGTGGTCGAGCGCCTGCTGCCGCTCATCGAAGTGGGCCGGCCGCAGATCACCGGAGCCGTGGAACCGACCGCCGAAGAAAAGGAACGCGCAGCCCAGGCGGCGATCTCGGCGGGCATCGAACTGGAACCGGCCGACACCACCGAGGCCGACGAAGAAGCGAAGAAATTCGGCACTTCGAACGTCGATTACATCTACGAGCAGCGGCCTGAGGAACTGTTCGCCGGCCTGCTGCCGCAGTACATCTTTTCCATGCTGTTTCATGCCATGACGGAGTCGGTGGCCGCCGAGCACGCGGCGCGCATGACGGCCATGGATTCGGCCACCAACAACGCTTCCGACATGATCGACTCGCTCACGTTGCACATGAACCGCGTGCGCCAGGCTGCGATCACCAAGGAGATTATTGAGATTGTTTCGGGAGCGGCGGCACTTTAAGGCAGGGAGCGAGCGAACGAGGGAGCAAGGGAACAAGGGAATAAGTTTCCACTTGATTTTGAGTATTGGAGCATTGGTACATGGCAGTTCGGGATACGTTGAGATCGAAAAAGTTTTTGGTGCGATTTGGAATTGGATTTGGAAGCGCTTTGGTTGCCGTTGGCGCGTTGGTCGCGTTTGAATGCTGTTGGCTCACTTCGTCTGAGCGAAACACGGCGCAGGCCGCACTCACCGCGATCGATGACTTGCGGAACTTCAGCACCTTCAACGATGAAGATTTTGATGCAAGGGCGCAAGTGGTGCAGGACGCGGTGGAAGCGGCGAGACAGGCGGCGCATACCGCGCGCGATCAGCAAGTCGCCTTTGCGCTGATCCAGTATCTCAGTTCGATCGAGGCGGAGCACGAGGCAATGCGGACACGAGTGCTCACCTCCGAGCAAATTGCGGCTCCCGAAAGCGCGTCGAGCCGCTCGCTGAGTTTGCAGTTGCATGAAACGCTGAATTAGCGGAAGAACGGATTTCAGAAGGCAGAAGAAATGGCAGAAAACATCGGCAAAGTGATTCAGGTCTCCGGCCCCGCCGTAGACGTTCAATTTGAAGAAGCAACCATGCCGCCCATCTATCAGGCGCTGCGCGTCGTCAGCGACGGCTTCACGGTGCCCACGCCCATCAACGTGATCCTCGAAGTGCAGCAGCACCTGGGCGAGGGCCGCGTGCGCACCGTCGCCATGGAAGCCACCGACGGCATGGTGCGTGGCATGAAGGCCATCGATCTCGACGGTCCCATCCGCGTGCCCGTAGGAAAAGAGACGCTGGGCCGCGTGATCAACGTGATCGGCGAGCCGGTGGACGAGCTCGGCCCCATTGGCGAACACATGCGCAACCCTATCCATCGCCCCGCGCCGCTCTTCGACGAGCAGTCCACGCACGAGGAGATGTTTGAAACCGGCATCAAGGTCATCGACCTCATTCAGCCCTTTCTCAAGGGCGGCAAGATCGGCCTCTTCGGCGGCGCCGGCGTGGGCAAGACCGTCGTCATCATGGAACTCATCAATAACGTGGCCAAGAATCACGGCGGCTTCTCGGTGTTCGGGGGCGTGGGCGAGCGTACCCGCGAGGGCAACGACCTGTGGATCGAGATGACCGAGTCGGGCGTCATCAAGCCGGGCAAGTGGCAGGAGTCGAAGTGCGCCCTGGTGTACGGCCAGATGACCGAGCCGCCCGGAGCGCGCCTGCGCGTGGCGCTCACCGCACTCACCGTCGCCGAGTATTTCCGCGACCAGGAAGGCGCCGACACGCTGCTCTTCATCGACAACATCTTCCGCTTTACGCAGGCCGGTTCCGAAGTGTCCACACTGCTGGGCCGCATGCCCTCGGCCGTGGGTTACCAGCCCAATCTCGCTACGGAGATGGGCGAGTTGCAGGAGCGGATCACGTCAACGAGTAAAGGCTCGGTTACGAGCGTGCAGGCTGTGTATGTTCCCGCCGACGACTTGACCGATCCCGCCCCGGCCACAACGTTTGCGCACCTCGATGCGACCACGGTGTTGAGCCGCCCGCTATCGGAACTCGGCATCTACCCGGCCGTCGACCCGCTGGCGTCGACCTCGCGCATTCTCTCCGCGCGCATCGTCGGCCAGGAACACTACGACGTGGCGCAGGGCGTGAAGCGCATTTTGCAGCGGTACAAGGACCTGCAGGACATCATCGCCATTCTTGGCATCGACGAACTGTCTGAAGAAGACAAATTGACCGTTGCCCGGGCGCGAAAGGTGCAGAAATTCCTGTCGCAACCCTTCCACGTGGCCGAGCAGTTCACCGGCTACCAGGGCAAGTACGTCAAGATCGCCGACACGGTGCGCAGCTTCAAGGAGATCATTGAAGGCAAGCACGACGATGTTCCCGAGCAGGCGTTTTACATGAAGGGCGGCATTGAGGAAGTGCTTGAAGCGGCAGAGAAGTTGAAGGCGAGTGTGTAAGAAGCAGCTGCTAGCCTCTAGCTGCTAGCTTCTAGCCGGTCCAGTTGAGTAATCAGCGTGCCGGTTGTTAGCTAGGAGCTAGTAGCCAGTAGCTGGGAGCAATTTATGGCTGACGAATCCAACCAACTGCGCGTGCGGCTCGTGACTCCCGAGCGCGTTTTGTTCGAGGCTGATGCCGCCACCGTCGAGCTGCCCGCGAAGAATGGCTACATGGAAGTGCTGTATGGGCACGCGCCGCTGCTGGCCGAGCTGGGCGCGGGCGACGTGACCATTCAGGGCGCTGCAGGCTCCGAAGCCGCCGGCGCTGAGGGTCCTACGCGTTACAACGTGAGCTGGGGATTCGTTGAGGTCTTGCCCAATCGCGTTACGATCCTCGCCAGCGACGCGCTCAAGCCCGAAGAGATTGACGTGCAGCGCGCCGAGCAGCAACTCGACCGCGGCCTGAAGATGTGGAAGGAAGCCGGTGAAAGCGAAGAAGCCTACGACGAGGCGCTCCGCGTCATCTCAGAAGCCGAAGCCAAGATGGCCTCCGCCGGCGCAGAGATCAAGACGCACTGACCCGGACCCGTCCGATCCGCTTCACACAAAAGCCCCGCTTGCGAGCAGGGCTTTGTGCAGTGTCGCACACGATCGTTTGCTCGGGGTTTGCTGACGCAGGAACAGGGCTCGCAGGCTTTACCCCTTGCGTGCGTCCAACTTCTGAAACTAAGGTTTCATCGTGACCCATTCGCGATGGTTCTTTGTCAGTGCGATCTTCCTCGCCTCATTCCTGCTGTTTCTCGTCGAGCCCATCGCGGCCAAGCAGTTGCTCCCGTTTCTTGGCGGATCGGCTGCGGTTTGGATCACCTGCCTGGTCTTCTTTCAAACCGCGCTGCTGCTTGCCTACCTCTACGCGCACTGGCTTGCGCGCCATCCGCACTGGCGCTTGCATCTCGTTTTGCTGCTCGCCGCGTTAGGTCTTGCTGTTTTATGGGCCTTCGGACGCATCGATCTCTCGAGCGGCCCGAGCCATCCCATTGCCACCATCTTCCTCGCCCTCGGTTTATGGATCGGCCTGCCCTTTCTCGCGCTTGGCGCAACCAGCCCGCTGTTGCAGGTGTGGTGGTCGCGGGTCGAGCGCTCCGCCATTCCCTACCGCCTCTTTGCGCTTTCCAACCTGGCTTCGCTGCTGGCACTCGGCGCTTACCCAACGCTGATCGAGCCTCGCCTCACCCTGCATGCGCAGCGCATCGTCTGGTTTTGCGGCTTCGCGGCGTTTTCGTTGCTGGCCGCGATCCTGACGCTCCGCACGCGTTCCGCCGCCGCACCCATCTCCCCCGCTGCTGCGGAAGAGTCTGGGCCGCCGTCGCCGCTCGGACACAAGCTGCTGTGGCTGCTGCTGCCCATGGCCGGATCAATGCAACTGTGTGCCGTTACCGCATACATCACCGCCAACATCGCGCCCATGCCGCTGCTCTGGATTCTGCCCCTCGGCGTCTATCTGCTCACGCTGATCCTCGCCTTCGAGTTCCCGCGCCTGTTGCCGCGCGGCATCGTCGTGCGCCTTCTTGCGGTCATGCTGGGCGGGCTCGGCTACATGCTCTCGCAGGTCGACGTCACGGTGCCGATTCGCATCGGCATCGCCTTCTTTCTCATCGAGCTCTTCGTCGCATGCCTGTTCTGCCACAGCGAGGCTTACGCGCTGCGCCCCGGGCGTGCCTCAGAATCCACGGTCTTTTATCTGCTCTTTGCCGCCGGCGGCGCACTCGGCTCGGTCCTCGTCGGAATTGCCTTTCCGCTTTTGTTCTCGTTCAACTATGACGTTGCCCTCACCTTCGTCTTCACGGCGCTGCTTGCGCTGGCGGCCACTTGGAAGGTGCACTGGGGCCAGCGCCTGCTCTGGTCGGCAGCCAGCGTTATGCTCCTGGTGCTTGTGGTCTGGATCCACATTGCTTACCAGCGCGGCACGATTGTCGCCGTGCGCAATTTTTATGGTGCACTCCGAGTAAAGCAGGACTACAGCAGCTTTCCTGGAGCGACCGTGCGCACACTGACCAATGGCTCCATCGAGCACGGCACGCAGATCTTCGGTTCCGACGCGCAGAGAAAAACCCCGACCACCTACTACGCCGAAGATTCCGGCATCGGGCTCGCGCTGCGTTTCTGCTGCCTCGGCCCAAACGGGTCCAGATCAACCCCGGGCCGGCCTCGCTCCATTGGCGTCATCGGCCTGGGCGCAGGAACGCTTGCCGCCTACGGCAAGCCGGGCGATCGCATCCGCTTTTATGAAATCAATCCCGCGGTTGTGCCCATCGCGCAGAATGCCTTCACCTACATGCGCGAGTCGGGCGCGCAAATCAGCGTTGTAGTGGGCGATGGGCGCACCTCGCTCGCAAGCGAACCGCCGCAGCACTTCGACGTGCTGGTGGTCGATGCTTTCACTGGCGATGCGATTCCGCTGCATCTGCTTACCTGCGAGGCGCTCGCCCTCTATCGCCGCAACCTGGCGCCCGGCGGAATCATCGCCTACCACGTTTCGAACCAGCACGTGGATCTGGAGCCTGCCATCGCCTTGCTGGCCCAGAACGCAGGCATGACTGCTCGGAGCCTGACCACCCCACCTCATCCCGAACTCGGCGAGTACACTGCGCGCTGGGTGCTCGTTACAGACAATCCCACCTTCTTCTCTACCCCAGAGATCGTAGACAGTGCCCCATCTCTTCCCGTTTTCAGGCCCGGCCTGCGCCTCTGGACCGACGATTTTTCGAGCCTGCTGCCGCTGCTGCAGTGGTGAGGCGCTCGACAGACTTTCCGAGGCCGAAGCCAAAACCGTTCCGGCCGGTCGGGCGACAACACCGCCCGAGCCTATTCCTTCAGCCGCTGCAGCGCCAGCGGCATTGCGTAGCCCATCTGCGTGAATGTGCCGCTCATCGTACTCAGGTCGTCGGCAATCTTGCCGGTAAACACCGCACCGATACCCTTGATCTCGATGGTCAGTGTTGAACCGGCGCGCTTCACTGAAGTCGCGGGCATCCAAACCGGGCTCTGATCAGGGCTCTGCATCTTCGCGGTCAATCCGTCCTGCGTGTTCACGATTTTGAAGAAGATGCGCAGCCTGGTTGTGCCTGCATCGAGCACGCCCGTCCAGGTTCCATCAATATCCGTAGGAGGCGCGGGCTGGGGTGCGGCTGCCGCTGCGACTGCCGAAGCCTCCGAAGCCGTTAGGCGCTTGAAGTTCAGCTCGAGCGGCTGCCCCTGCGTCCAGATGCCGTCAATCTCAGTGACGTCCTTGTTGACGGTGCCTTCATACGTTCCGTGAACGGCATCTACCGTCAGACTCAGCTTTGCATCCTTCAGTGAAATCGCGCTGACCGGGATCCCGTACGCACCCTGGTCCACGCTGTCGAGAGTGGCCGTGAGCGCGCCATCCTTGCCCGCAGTAACGTGCAGCACGAGCCGCAATTGAACGCCTCCCGCGCTTAACGTTCCCTGCCAATCGCCCGCCAGTTGCGCCTGCGCCCGGCAGGCAGGAGCAAGCATCGCAGCCAGGCCGATTGATAAAGCCAGATTACGAATCGTGATGCCGTTCATCGTTCTCTCCCTCTTGAGCAAAGCATCCTAGCAGAACCGGGCAAGGGCAGCGCTGCGCGCCATCACCGTTCCTCTGTTCCGTCGCCTCCCGATCCCGCATTTCTCCCGCTGCGGCCAGCGAAATCGCAGCCGCAACGCGGATTCTTCATCAGCAAAAACCAGCCTGCACCCACCACGCGGACTGTACGAACACGGGAGAAATGCCTTAAAGTGACAATCGAGGCTTCTCCCGCGCAAAACGCTGGAATTGCGCGACCTGCATCGAGCCGCAACCTGCTTCCTTGAAGGAATCACGCATGTCCACCTTGTCACCTTCCGTTGCCAACCGGGATATCGACTCCACGCTGCGCGAGAACCGCGTCTTTCCGCCGCCGCCCGAGTTCAGCGCCCGGGCCCACATCAAGAGCCTCGCCGAATACGAAGCACTCCACAAGCAATCCATTGAAGACCCGGAAAAATTCTGGGACGGCGTGGCGCGCGAATTGCACTGGTTCAAGCCGTGGGACAAGGTTCTTGAGTGGAATCTGCCGTGGGCCAAGTGGTTCGTCGGCGGCAAGATGAACTTGAGCTACAACTGCCTTGACCGCCATCTAGACGGTCCTCGCCGCGACAAGACCGCGCTCATCTGGGAAGGCGAGCCGGGCGAGATTCGCCGCCTGACATACGCGGAGCTGCACGCCGAAGTGCAGAAGTTCGCCAACGTGCTCAAGTCGCTCGGCATCCAGAAGGGCGACCGCGTAGCCATCTACATGGGCATGACGCCCGAGCTGGCCATTGCGCTGCTGGCTTGCGCGCGCATCGGCGCCATTCACTCCGTCATCTTTGGCGGATTCGCCGCCAACGCCATCGCCGACCGGGTTGCCGACTCGGGATGCGTGGCCATCATCACGCAGGACACAAGCTATCGCCGCGGCAACGAGGTCAAGCTCAAGGCAACCGTGGACGAAGCCATGCCCGCCTGCCACACGGTGAAGCACGTGATCGTGTACCGCCGCGCCGGCTCAGCGGTGAACATGGTGGCGGGCCGCGATCACTGGTGGCACGATCTTGTGGCCAAGGCCGCGCCCGAGTGCCCCGCCGAGCCCATGGACTCGGAGGACTCGCTCTACATCCTCTACACTTCCGGCACCACCGGCAAGCCCAAGGGCCTGGTCCACACCACCGGCGGCTACGCCGTGCAGACTTACATCACCACGAAGTACATCTTCGATCTGCGCGACGAAGACATTTACTGGTGTACGGCCGACATCGGCTGGGTCACCGGCCACTCCTATGTGGTGTATGGCCCGCTGCAGTGCGGCGCCACGGTGCTGATGTATGAAGGCGCTCCGAATTATCCTGACTTTTCGCGCTTCTGGAAGATCATTGATGATCACCGCGTAACGATTTTCTACACCGCGCCCACGGCTATCCGCGCCTTCATCAAGTGGGGTCACGAGTTCGTCGACAAGTACAAGCTCGACTCGCTGCGGCTGCTCGGCACCGTCGGCGAGCCCATCAATCCCGAGGCGTGGATGTGGTACCGCGAGAAGATCGGGCGCAATCGCTGCCCCATCGTCGACACCTGGTGGCAGACCGAGACGGGCGCCATCATGATCTCGCCGCTGCCCGGCGCCATCGCCACCAAGCCCGGCTCGGCGACGCGGCCATTTTTCGGCATTCAGCCTGAGGTCGTCACGCGCCCCGATGCCAACGGGAATTTCAAGACGGTCCCTGCCGGCAGCGGCGGCCTGCTGGTGATTCGCAAGCCGTGGCCGTCGATGGCCCGGACGGTGTACGGCGATCCCGAGCGCTACAAAAAGACGTATTGGTCCGACGTTCCCGGCTGCTACTTCACCGGCGATGGCGCGCGCCAGGACGCCCACGGCTACTTCTGGCTGATGGGCCGCGTCGACGACGTGATCAACGTGAGCGGGCATCGCCTGGGAACGATGGAGGTCGAGTCCGCGCTCGTCGCGCATCCCAAGGTGGCCGAGGCCGCGGTCGTCGGCCGTCCCGACGATCTCAAGGGCCAGGCCATCGCAGCTTTCGTCACCCTCGAGAGCGGGAATCAGCCCGGCCCGGAGCTCAAAGACGAGCTGCGCAAGTGGGTGGCGAAAGAGATCGGCGCGCTGGCGCGGCCTGATGATATCCGATTCACCGAGGCATTGCCCAAAACGCGCAGCGGCAAAATCATGCGCCGCCTGCTGCGTGAGCTCGCTACTCATGGCGAAGTCAAGGGCGACGTGACCACGCTCGAAGACTTCACCGTAATCGCCAAGCTGCGCGAAGCGGAAGAAGGCTGAGTCTGCCTCAACGCGCTTACAGTCGGCATAACCTCCCAATTGCCGACGATCCGACCTGAACCTATGATGCTGGTCCGGACCGCTTTTAGATCAGAGCCTCATTGCGCTCCTTCATTGCAAGAAAAGGCTCGATCGGACGCCGCCATCTGCGAAGGCTGTGTGGATTATTCTTTGCTGCTGACGAGAGAGAACATGGCTCCCTGAGGGTCCTGGCCATTGATGATCCAGCTTCCTCCGGGTACCTGCACGGGGCCGTTCATGATCTTTCCGCCGCCGGATTCAACACGTTTGATGGCTGCCTTTATCGAGTCGACGTTGAAGTAGAAGTTCCAGCATGAAACAGGGATTTGGGGCGTTTTGGTCATCATCCCGCCGTCCCCCATTTCCTTGTGGTCGCCTTCGTCGAAGATGCGATAGACACCCATGGGTCCCATGTCCATATCGCTGACCTTGGTCCAGCCAAAGAGCTTTTTGTAGAAGTCGGAAGCTGCTTCGACGTCAGTTGTGTAGAGTTCGTGCCAGCCGATGGTGCCGGGAGTCGGTGGTGCGGGGCGTTGCGGCGAGGGCATTTTTGGGTGAGGGGTGAAGACCACAATGGCAGCGCCCTGCGGATCGGACATGACGGCGAAGCGAAGCATTTCGGGAACGTCGGTGGCGGGCTTCCACAATTTGCCGCCGGCTTCGACAATCTTTTCGACATGAGCATCAACATCACCGACCGCAATGTAGCCTATCCATGCGACATGTCCGGGGATGTTCAGCATGCCGGCAATTCCAACCTCACCGAGGTTGAAGGTAGTGTACTGGGGGCCGTCAGTGCCGGGCATTTCATGGGTCGTCCAGCCGACAACGTCAGAGTAAAACTTGCCGGCTGCTTTCGTATCGCTGGTCATCAGTTCGTACCAGCTGAACTTACCTTTTGGCGTAAACATCGCGAGAGATTCTCCTTTTTGGCGGACTCACCTGGGAGTCAGCGTCCAGTGGGCTGCAGAGTTGATATCAACTTGAGCACAGGCGTGTCAATTGGGCAGAAGTTAATTTTGGTTGACGGGATGCGCCAATGCAGACGTGTCGTCTAAGTTCGACACGGGACATTTGCAGGAAGTGCCGCGCGCAAAAGGATCAATGTGTGCTCAGCATTCTTGGAGTGAAGGGACTTTTTTTGAGGCTTGCTCCGGGAATTGCTGCAACTCCCGGGAGATAAGCGCCTCATGCGGCAGCTCCGCTCGTTGTTCCGCCGACAGAGACGGCTTGAGGCATATGGCGCCTCTGCGGCGTGGGTAACGGATGGCGATCAAGCCACTCAAGCACGATGCGGTTTGCCAGTTCGGGCGTCTCTTCGAACACGGCGTGACCACCTCCCGGCAGCACGATGAGTTCGGAACCGCTCAGTGTGCGGTTCAGCTTAACGGCGGAAATCAAGTCGACCGTATAATCGCGATCGCCCCACAGCAGCAGAGTTGGAATGCCCTTCACACGGCCGAGCGCGGCTTTCAGCTTAGCCCTCTCTGAGAACCAGCAGCGAACAATTGAGAGAACGTGGCGCAATGTGACCGGGTTCCGCAGTACATCGACAATCTCATGCAAACATCGATCGACCACGCGGCCGGCTCCTCCATACAGCTCTCCGAGGACGATGCGCTGAATCTGCGCCGGAGAATAGGGCAGCAGCCTGGCGAGAAGTCCCCCCCACACGGTGCCATACGTACGCACAATCTGATCACCTGAGCGAGAGTAGGGGTTGGCGGGCGCGAAGAGGGCGAGCCTGCGCACGCGCCGGGGATGCAACGCGGCAAGCATGAGCGCGACGGCACCCCCGTATGAGTGAGCGACGAGATCGGCCTCGGGAAGTTCGAGCGCGTCCATGACTGCGATGATGCGATTGGCTGTGGCCTGAAGTCCCGGGTCCAGACCTCCGACTCGCTGCGACTTGCCCATGTTCACCAGGTCGATCGCATAGATGGCGGCATGCTGAGCGAGGGCAGCAATGTTATTCCGCCAGTTTCGACTTGAACCCAGCAATCCATGAATGAGCAGCATCGGTCTGCCGCTTCCAGCATGGAGATAGTGGACGCGAACGGCACCGACATCCACAAATGCTTCTTCGTACGCCGGTTGCGGGGCCTCCTGCATCATCGCAAGAATTCCTCGTATATAACTTGGCCCTGTTGCATACTGCTTCATGCGGTATGCGCTGCGGAGAAGCGAATTACCAAATGCAACCCAGCGAATGATTTGATGTTTGGGGAGACTATGTTTGGGCCCCTCCCCTGAAAACAATCGCGTCGACGGTAGTCCGGTCTCTGTGCGCCCAGCGAATCTGCCTCCCTATAATTGAAGTGGGATTGGCGCGCTCTCCGCCTTATCGACCTTACTGTTTTGGGGAACGCATGGCTGCACTGATTGAAGCGATCGACGTAAAGCGCAAGATGGTTTTTGAGTTTGAAGGCACTCCGTATTATTGCCTTGAAGTCGAGGTCTCCACTCCAACGGCCCGTGGCGGCCAGACTCTCGTTCGCCTCAAGATGCGCAACCTGCTCACGCGCGCCGTCTTCGACAAAACCTTCAAAGCCGGGGAAAAGTTCAAGGAGCCGGACCTGGAAATTGTCGAGTCCTCCTACCTCTACAGTGATTCTGAAGGCTCTTACTTTCTCGACCAGCAGAGCTTCGATACGCACACGCTCTCCCCGAGCATGGTTGGCGACGCGACGGACTTTCTCGTCGATGGCTCGCTGATCCAGTTGCACAAGTTCAACGGAAACCCCATCGGGTTGCAGTTGCCGGCCCAGGTTGAGCTCAAAGTTGCGTATACCGAGCCCGGAGTGCGCGGCAACACATCAGGCGACGTAACCAAGCTCGCACGGCTCGAAACTGGCCTCGAGATCAAGGTTCCTCTCTACGTTCAGGAGGGCGAGAAGGTGAAGGTTTACACCGAAACCAGGGAGTTCGCCGGCCGCGCCTGAATGTCGCTCGAAGTGCGATTCAAGGTTTGCGAGGCGCGTTCGACAACTTGCGCCATGCCCACCGAACGAAAATTACAAAACTCCATATAAAGGCTGGCGCTCCGACAGGAGCGAATGCAACCGCGGGCAGGAAACCGTCAATGTTGTTTCCGTTCGGACCTGAGCAGCCATGGCTCAAGCAGTACTCGCCCGCCCACAGAATTGAGAACATCCACAGACCGGCAATCACATATGCGATGGTTCTGAGGATGCGCATACCTATTCGTACCACCCATTTTTAGGAGCGGAGCGCTGGAAGCGGTTCCAATCGGCGTGCGAATCGGCGGCTAATCGACGAGTCCGCTTCGGTAACCTTAGAGCATGGAGCTTGCATTCCAACCTCTGCAGGGCCGCTTCGTGCGCCTTGAGCCGTTCAGGCCCGGGCTCAAGGAAGAGGTGCGCGCCGCCGTCGATTGCGATCCGGAAACCTGGGCCATCATGGCGGGCTGCGCCCTGGGCGATCGCTTTGAGGAGTTCTGGTCAGCGGCCTGCAGCGCGCCGGCATCCGAGCGCATGCCGTACGCTATCCGCAGGCTCGCCGATGGTCGGGTTGTGGGCGTGTCTTCGATGTATCTCGCGCTCGTCAGTCAGGGCGGAATCGAAATCGGCAGCTCGTTCGTGCATCCTGATGCGCGCGGCGGCCCTGTCAATCCTGAGGCCAAGCTGCTCATGCTCGGCCATGCGTTCGCCGCCGGAGCGGCGCGGGTGCAGTTTCGCGTGGACACGCGCAACCTGCGCAGCCAGGCAGCCGTCGCCAGGCTGGGCGCGGTGCGCGAAGGCATTCTGCGCCGCGACCGGATCACGTGGAACGGCTTCATCCGCGACACAGTGTTCTTCTCGATCCTCGATTCCGAATGGCCCGCGGTAAAGCTGCGCCTGGAAGAGCGCCTCGCAGGTTTCCGTCCGGAAGAAAACGCCGCATTGTGACGCCGCTTCGCCGCGCATCACTCGGTGATGGCCGCCATCTCTGAATGAACGACGCGCGCGCCGCTCTTGTTCCGCGTCGCCATCAGATACCAGATCAGCCATGCAGGCGCGGTCCACAAATAAAACGGCGAAGGCAGTTGAATGGAAAAGATCACGCCCGGCAGGCCCGCAGCCACAACAAGCCCGAGCAGAATCCAGTCCCAAAGACTTTTTCCCGCGGCAAACATCCCCGCCAAAATGGCTGGAAACAGCAGCGCCTGGTCACTGTACCAGGAATACGGAGAGCATGCGACAGAGACCAGCAGCACAAGCATTCCCTGGTCCGTCCACGCCCAGCGGTCGCGCCGCGTCCAATAGAACCACGCCGACCATGCGCACCCAATCGCGACGGGCAGAAACTCGATCCATTTGTCGTGGCGATCGATCAAAAATCTCAGAGCCACGCCGACGGTCGGCAGAAACACATCCATGATGCGCGCTGACTGCATCAACTGCCGGTATTGCGTCCAGATGTTGCGGTCAACGCTGAGCGTGAGCGCACAGCTCGCAGCCAATGCGATCAGGAAACCGCCGACAACTTGGAACTTTCTTTGCCGCGCCGACCAGAGCAAGAGCACCACAATGCACGCCAGAAACAAGTGCGGTTTCAGAGCGCACGGCAGCAGCGCCGCCCCCGCGAGCCACGGCCGCGTCTTGTGGAGGTAGAGAAAGAGAACGACTCCGAGCAGAAAAAAGATGCCGAGCTGGCCCGCCATCAGGCACGAGAGTGTGGGAGGAAACGCAAAAGCAAGCAGGTGCAGCCGGGTATCGCGGCGTCCAAAGATCATCCAAAGCAGCCACGTAGAGACGCCGGTTGCGCCCAGCATCACAAGCAGCCACAGAATCAGTGCCGGTTTTGCGCCCAGGTAGCCGAGCGGCAGCACGAAGAAAAATGCAACCGGTGGGCTCATGGAGATCTTCGGCGTGTTTTCCTCCATCCCGAGGGCTTTTTCCAAACCGAAGATCGCGCCGACGTCGTAAGGGTTGGCGCCCTGAATCAACTGTCGCTCCGCTGCCCAATACTGGATGAAATCGCGCCCGGTGACGCTCTTGCTGTCAATGCTGAAGGCATAGATTCCGGCGACCAGGCACACGCCGGCAGCAATAATTAAAGCTGCGGCGAACTTTCGCGCCAGGTTCTTCTCGTCCGGCATGGGATCATCTTATGCAGCCAACATTCTTAAGTCACGCTACGAGCGCTCTAAAGTCACGCAGCGGGCTCTCTTAAGTCACGTTGCCGGCGCCACCGCTCCGGGATGGCGCCACAACGGCGCGTGGCCCCGGCGTTCGCCACCCTGAATCGCACGCCGCCGCATTAACTGAGTGTGTTCGTCCATTGAAGATGTAATCTCGCCCGGACCGATTTCCGTCCAATCCTAGTACAAGTGAAGACTGTCGCAACCCAATATCGTTGCCCATGCTGCGGATATAAAACCCTGAACGCTCCGGCAGCGATGGTTTTGTGTCCCGTTTGCTGGTGGGAAGACGACGGGCAGGAAGACAGCGACGCCGCAGAAGTTCGCCTTACGGTCAACGGCCAGCTCAGTCTCGACCAGGCACGCGAATACTACACCCAGTGCGGCGCGGCGCATCCGCGCTTTCTCCCTTACGTCCGCAAGCCCGAGCCCGCCGAGCACTGATCGCGCTCGCTCCCATGGCGCCCAATTCCTCTCTGTCTTTGCTCCCTTGTCCCCTCGCTCCATTGCTCCCTCGTTCCCTGCCTTCGCGGTTTGACCCTTCCCGCAAACCCCCGTACCATGAAACTAGGTATTCCCCCGGCCAGACGGCGATAGACTGCCTTGAACGAACGCCCGTGGCCGCAGTCATATTGGCGCGCGCGCCGGGAAGGTAAAACGTTGAGTTTCAGCAGCACCGTCGAAAACAAAACGGAAACGGCCGACACTGAGCACAACCACGAAGCCGCAGAAGAAACCCACTCGCATGGACCGGTTCTGAACCCCGATTGCACACGGGAGCTGGTCATCGATGTGCCCGCCGACGAAGTCGCCAAAACCTGGCGCAACGTCGCCAACAACTATCGCAAGTACGCGAAGATTCCGGGCTTTCGTCCCGGCAAGGTGCCGGAGAACATCGTCCGCCGCCGCTTTGCCACCGAGATCCGCAAGGAAGTGATCGACTCGCTGCTGCCCGAGCGCTTCAACAAGGCGATCAACGAGCTCGGCATTCGTCCCGTGGGCCAACCCCAGGTGCTTGAGCTGACGCTTGAAGAGGGCGCCCCGCTCCATGCCAAGGCCGTCTTCGAGTATCTTCCTGCGTTCTCCATTGATGGCTACAAGGATGTAACGGTTCCCAAACCCTCAGCCGAAATCACCGAAGATGAATTCCAGCGCGAACTGGAGCAGCTGCGCGATTCGCGCGCCGTGATGGAGCCGGTAGAAGAAGACCGCGCGCTCGCCGACGGCGACTGGGCGCAGATCAGCTACAAGGGCCAGGTCCAGAATGAGGCGGCAGAACCCGCAGCCGAGGGCGAGGCGCCCGCTGCCGAAGCGCAGCCCATTGCCGGCGAAGACACGCTGGTTGAAATCGGCGGCAAAGATACGGTGGAAGCTTTCACCAACGCACTGCGCGGGACCAAGCCCGGCCAGGAATTGAAGGTCGAGGTCATCTATCCCGCCGATTACTCGCAAGCCAAGCTGGCCGGCGAGACCGTTGCTTATGACGTGGAAGTGAAGGCGATCAAGAAGCGCGTCCTTCCCGAATTGAACGACGACTTCGCAAAGGAACTGGGACATTACGAAAGTTACGCGGATCTGGAGAAAAGTGTTCGCGAGTATATGGAGAGCCGCAAGCAGCGCAGCGTTGAGGCCGAAACCAAAGACAAGCTCTTCGCGGCGCTGGCCGAGCGGTTTACCTTCTCGGTACCCGAGTCGCTGGTACAGGACCAGGTGGACACGCGGCTGGAGCGCGGCCTGCGTGCCCTTGCCGCTCAGGGAATGCAGCCCGACCAGATGCGCAAGCTCGACTTCACCCGCCTGCGCGCGGCGCAGCGTGACAGCGCGGTTACCGAAGTGAAAACCAACGTGCTCCTCGATCGCATCGCCGGCGAAGAAAATATCACCGTCAGCGACGAGGAGTTGGAACGCGAATTACAGATCGCCGCAATCCAGTCTCGCGAGCCTCTGGATGCCCTTAAGGTGCGATTGACCAAAGACGGCGGACTGGGTAGGATCAAACAGCAACTCAGACGAGAGAAGACGGCTTCTATCTTGTATGAACGCCTGCCTGGTTAGAAATGCTCGCTACTTTACCCCGGTGCGGTGAGCAAAGTCACTGCACTCTATGCGAACGCAACAGAAGATAGAAGCTGCAGAATGGCAGCCAGGAGCTGAAGGAAGAATGGCATTAGTTCCCATGGTGGTTGAGCAGACGAGCCGGGGCGAGCGCGCCTACGACATCTACTCCCGTCTGCTGCGCGACAACATTATCTTTCTTGGTACCCCGATTGACGACATGGTCGCCAATCTTATCGTCGCCCAGATGCTGTTTCTGCAGGGCGAGGACCCCGAAAAGGACGTTTCGCTTTACATCAATTCTCCGGGCGGCTCCATCACCGCCGGCCTTGCCATTTACGACACCATGCAGTTCATCAAGAACAACGTGGTGACGTACTGCATCGGCCAGGCGGCCAGCATGGGCGCGTTTTTGCTTCTGGCGGGAAACAAGGGAAAGCGCTTTGCCCTGCCCAACTCCCGCATTCTGATACATCAACCGTCGATGGGCGGCCTCAGCGGGCAGGCCACCGACATCGATATCCATGCGCGCGAAATCCTGCGCATCCGCGAAATTACCAACAACCTCATGGCCCGCCACACCGGCCAGCCCCTCGAGAGGATCGAGCGCGACGTCGAGCGGGACTTCATTATGAACGCGGAACAGGCTAAGGAATATGGGATTGTGGACGAAATTATCGACCGGACCCGCGCTTGAGCGTAACCTAGCCGTTTCATGGGATTTGGATTAAACTCTTTTTGGGGGAGCAACCAGTATGAAGACGCGGACGGGACCCGAAGAGGCGTTGCGTTGCTCGTTCTGCCATAAATCGCAGGACGCTGTAGCCAAGTTGATCTCTTCACCAAGTGATTACCCTCGCGCCTATATCTGCGACGAGTGCGTTGCTGTTTGCAACTCGATTCTGGATGACGATCGAAGCGGCGAGACTCCCGCCACCACAGCAGGCCATCTTCCCAAGCCCACCGAGGTAAAAGGCTTCCTCGACGATTACGTGATCGGGCAGGACCAGACCAAGAAGAAGCTTGCCGTTGCGGTCTACAACCACTACAAGCGCGTCCAGATGAATCGTGTGCGCAACAACGAAGTCGAGCTCACCAAGTCCAACATCCTGCTTATCGGCCCCACCGGCTCCGGCAAAACACTGCTCGCGCAAACTCTCGCCAAAATGCTTGACGTGCCCTTTGCCATCGTCGACGCCACCACGCTCACCGAAGCCGGCTACGTGGGCGAGGACGTGGAGAACATCATCCTCAAGCTTCTGCAGGCCGCCGACGGCGATGTGAACCGGGCGCAGCAGGGCATCATCTATATCGACGAGATCGACAAGATCGGCCGCAAAGACGAGAACCCCTCCATCACACGCGACGTGAGCGGCGAAGGCGTGCAGCAGGCCCTGCTCAAGATTCTTGAGGGCACCGTGGCCAACGTTCCGCCGCAGGGCGGGCGCAAGCATCCGCACCAGGAGTTCACTGCGGTCGACACTACCAACATCCTCTTCATCTGCGGCGGCGCGTTCGTCGGGCTTGAGCGCATCGTCGGCCGGCGCATCGGGAAAAAAGCGCTGGGCTTCCGCACCGTGGATGCCGAGGCGGATCAGGCAACCACTCGCTCGCATCGCGATACCGAACTGCTGCGCAAAACCGAGCCGCAGGACCTGATCAAGTACGGCCTCATCCCCGAGTTCGTCGGCCGCTTGCCTGTCGTAAGTGTTCTCGACGAGCTCGACGAAGCGGCGCTCATCGAGATCCTTACCAAGCCGCGGAACGCCATCCTCAAGCAGTACCAGCGCCTCTTTGAGTACGAAAACGTGCGCCTGCACTTTACAAACGAAGCGGCATGCGCCGTTGCGCGTGAGGCCATGGCGCGCAAGGTGGGAGCGCGCGGTTTGCGCATGATTCTGGAAGAGCTGATGCTCGACCTGATGTACCACCTGCCCTCGAACAAGCGCGTGCGCGACCTCGAAATCACCAAGGATATGGTCGAGCGCCGCGACCTGTCGCTCTGCCTGCTCGAAAAAGCCGGCTGATGCTTTCTGGATTCTACTGAGTCACCGTGCCCGGGCTTCGGCCCGGGCATTGTTGTTCAGGGCCGAATACGATCACTCCCGCCGCCCAGTACAATCCAATGCCGCCAACCTATCCGATGCAATGTAATGGCGCCATGCAATTTCGTTTTGCGTGAATCGGCAATCTCCGCGCCTGAGGCGTGCAGGAGCACTGACCACCGAGTAAGTGACGAGCAGGCGGTGATCCGGCCGAAACCACGTTCAAGCCACGAAAAACATCCCAGAATCTGACTTGCCAGAACTGCTGGTTTCCCTTGTGAATTTGCAGAGGAACAACTGAATGCCGGGCCGATTCCCCGGCCTGCCTCTGCTGTCCGGTTTTGGACAGAGCTTCTCGAATACGGACAGAAATCACTGACAGGAAGCGGACCCGATGAGCGTATCTTGTTGTAGGCACATCGGCTATCGGACTCGCGGGTTGGCGCGCAAAATGCAGATGTAAAAGGTAAAATCCACCTGTGCTGAGGCTCCTATGAGGACTGTTCTTCAGGACCTTCGGAATGCATTGCGCCAGGTGCGCAAGACGCCGGGCTTCACACTTGTTGTTGTGCTGATGCTGGCTCTCGGTATTGGCGCCAATACTGCCGTCTTCAGCGTGATGAACGCACTGCTAATGCAGTTGCTGCCGGTGAGCCGTCCCAGCGGCCTCTCCTACGTGAGAATGGCCAACGGTCAGGGGCAGCCTCCAAATGCCAACAATACAGGCAACAACAGCACTTCGTTTTCCGAGGTTACGTTTGAGGCTCTTCGGCAGCGCAGCGACGTTTTCGAGGAGCTCATTGCCTACGTTCCCCTCAGCTTTAGTGGGGGGGTGGCAGTTCGCCACGGTGAACTGCCGGAGGAGGCAGGAGGCGAAGAGGTCAGCGGCAACTTCTTTTCCGGCGTAGGCGTTCGTATGCAAAGCGGCCGCGGATTTACGCTGGCGGACGAGAAAGATCACGCTTCCATTGCAGTAATCAGTTACGGCTACTGGACGCGAAGTTATGCGCGCGACCCGGGCGTGTTGGGGCAGACGCTCTATGTCAAGGGCGTTCCCATGACGGTAGTGGGCGTGACGGCTCCAGGATTCAAGGGCATTGAGCCGCTGGATACGACGGATTTTTGGATTCCTTTGCAGAACCGGCCAGAATTGAATGCCTGGGGAACGCCTTTCGATGTAAATAAGACTTACGGCTCTCCAAAATGGTGGTTTCTGCTCATGATGGCGCGACTGCGTCCCGGCGTCACTCCCGCGCAAGCGCAACAAGCACTTGCAGGAACATTCGGTGCCGTCGTCAAACAGAGCATCGGCACGGACAATCTAAAGGAGTGGAAGCCGCTGCTTGAGTTCGTTCCTGCGCGTGGCATCGCACTTCTTACGGATTACGTCCGTGAACCGATGCAAATCCTCATGGGCCTGGTTGCGCTAGTACTGCTGATTGCCTGCACAAACGTGGCCATGATGATTCAGGCGCGCAACACGGTTCGCGAACACGAGTTCAGCCTGCGCCTTGCCATTGGGGCAAGCCGCGGAATTATCTTTCGACAGTTACTGTGCGAAAGCATGTTGCTGGTTTCAGCCGGTGCCGGAGTTGGTTGGCTGTTCGCGATCGGCGCCACACGCATGTTGGCCGTCTGGTCGGGCTCAGAGGTTGGGCTCAGCCCCGATTTCACGGTGCTGCTGTTTACGTTGCTCATCTCCTCGGTCGCCGCCGTGGCCTTCGGACTGATCCCTCTGTGGACCGCTGTTCGTGCCCCGGTCGCGCGCGTGCTGCGCTCCACTTCGGCCGGCGCCACAACAAGTCATGCTCGCGCTGTGGGCAGTCGCATTGTGCTTGCCTGCCAGGTGGCGTTCTGCCTCGTGCTGCTGATGGCGGCAAGCCTGCTGCTGCGCACGTTGCGCAACTACGCAACACAAGATCTGGGAATGGAAGCGGAAGGTTTACTTGTTTTTGGCGTTACACCACAAGGCCAGATCGATTCGCACTTGTTCTATCGCAGCTTGCTCGATCGGCTGAGACAGGTCCCCGGGGTTGAGTCCGTATCCATGGCGCACAGTCGTCCCGGCTCCGGCTGGAGCAACAACAATGGCCTGATGTTGGATGGAATTCGGCTGCAGGGCCAGGGTGTCCGTTCCAACAACGTCGGCGCCGGGTTCTTCCATACCCTGGGCGTTCCCGTTCTTGCCGGCCGTGAAATTGCCGAATCAGACACCGAAGACACTCAGCCGGTCGTTCTTGTCAATGAGACATTCGTCAAGCAGCACCTGGCCAACACCAACCCACTGGGTCACCAGCTTGGTGATAAGCGTCGCTACACAATCGTTGGGGTAGTACGCGACAGCAAATACAGAAGCGTGGATGAGCCGCCAATGTCCATGAGCTATTACGCAGCCATGCAGGCAAAATCAATGACCACCATGCAGATTGAAGTCCGCACGCGCGGGAATCCGATGGCCATGCTTCCGGAAATCAGGAAGACTGTGGCAGGACTTTATCCAGATGTTCCACTTCAGCAGCCGATGACACAGCTCGAGCAATTCACAAAGTCGTACAGGCAGCAACGGATGTTCGGCGCCATGGGTGGATTCTTCGGCGTGCTGGCGGCATTGCTGGTGGCGACCGGGCTCTACGGAACGTATTCGTTTCGCGTCAGCCACCGCACAACGGAAATCGGCGTGCGCATGGCGCTAGGCGCGAGCCGCGCAGAGGTGCTGGCTATGGTGATGCGCGAGAGCCTGTGGGTGCTCATCGGGGGTCTTGCCGCCGGCATACCGCTCACGCTCTTCGCCGTTCGTCCGCTCAAATCGATGCTCTATCAGATGTCTCCGTTAGACCCGGTCAGCTTCGTTGTTGCCGTTGTAGCCATGATTCTTGTCGCCGGATGCGCCGCTCTGATTCCCGCACGCCGCGCCGCGTCAATCGAGCCGATGCAGGCGCTGCGCGCAGAGTGAAAAACGAGGAAGGGTCACACGCTTCTTGGGTCCGGATTCATTCACCTAGTTGGCATGAGATCGCCAGTTCAATGAGCGGGGACGACGAGAGCAATTCATTTGCGGCGCAACGTTAATCCGTTAATTAACGCCAATAGCCCAAAACGCTCATCGAGCCGAGGCGGGCCTCATTTCGGTGCTCCGGTCGTTTCGTCGCCGATCCAAAAACTACTGCTCAGCAAGTAGTGCTTCTCCTGGCGGGGCCCCCAGAATCCGTTAGTCGACAAAACATGGCCTGAAGGCACTTTCGACTTAGGCGCTGGGTTGAGGAGATCGGCTGGAAATGTTAACCAATCCCTGGTCACGTGCGTATTAGCTGCATGACTCGGATGTTCAGATTCAATCTTCTCCTCTTGCCCTTCCTCGTTGTCGGGCCGTTGCTTGCCGGCGCCGCTGCTCAGAAACCGGCCTTCGAGGTTGCAACCATCAGGCCCAGCAGAGAAGCCGTCAAATTTGAGCACGACGGAAAAACAGAGTTCTTAGGCGATACCCTTCGCATGCAGGATGTAACCGTGAACACCTGCATCAAGCTCGCATATCACGTTCAGGACCGCCAGATCGACGGCCCGGCCTGGCTCGAGAACGATCGCTTCGACATCACGGCAAAGACCGATGGCCCTGTAGTCGAAGACACCATGAAGCGGATGCTGCAATCTCTGCTCGCCGACCGCTTTGGCCTCAGCTTTCATCGCGAGCCCAGAGAGATGAAGGTCATCCTGCTCACCGTTGCAAGCGGCGGAGCCAAACTTAAGCCCGCGGCAGCGCCGGACGGGAAACCCTTCCGCGAGAACTCGGTCAATGGCACAATCGCGAAATCCATGCCGATCCGCGAGTTCGCCGACTTTCTCTCTGGGCCGCTCGATATGCCGATGGTCGACCGTACAGGCCTTACCGGAAAATACGACTTCGCCATCGACTTCACGCCTTATTTGCCTGACCCGACAAAAAATATGGATGGAACCAAACCCGATACGACCGCCATCCTCAAAGCCGCATTAAATGACGAACTCGGCCTGAAGATGACGGGCGGCAAAGCGCCAATCGACGTCCTTGTCGTCGACCACGTCGAAAAGCCTTCACAGAATTAGCCGAGCGCTTGGCAGAAGGTGGGCGAGAGACCAGCCAAAACGACTGAAGTAATCTCGCCACGATTCTGAATCACTCCGTCTAACTGCCGCCATTCCAATCAGTAAGACACCCATTCCCATCCCCTATCTTCAATCAGCACATAACTTTCGTCATAGCGCCATAAGGCCACTCTGCCCATTCGCCGTGCCAGCCATTCCGCTGTACAATCCCTACATGACTCTTCGATCAGCCTGGCCGAATGGGCTGGCGGAGGGGTGTGAAGTCCGCAAGGCGCAAAGGGGACCCGGATGACCGCAAACCGCGAAAAAAACGAGCCGCGCAAGCTGCCCATGATGCCGATTCGCGACATGGTCATCTTTCCCTACATGATGACCCCGTTCGTGGTGGGCCGCGAGTCGAGCGTCCGCGCCCTTGAAGAAGCCCTCAACGGCGACCGCAAGATCTTTCTCGCCACGCAGCACGACGCTTCAATCGACGAGCCCAAGGCCAAGGACATCTTCCAGGTCGGAGCGATCTGCAACATCGTGCAGAGCGTGAAGATGCCCGACGGCAACATCAAGGTGCTGGTCGAGGGCGTTGAGCGCGCCAAATCTATCGACGTGACCGACCGCGACGGCTTCTTTGTGGCCACGGTGCGCACCGGCAAAAGTCAGTTTGAGATGACACCCGCGGTCGAGCAGCTCATGCAGCGCGTGACTACGCTGTTTGAGAACTACGTCAAGCTGCAGCAGTCGCTCAATTACGAGACCATCATTGCCACCGTGCGCATGGATGAGCCCGCCAAGCTCTCTGACACCATCGCCGCCAACCTGCAGGTCGGCATTGAAGAAAAGCAGGAGTTGCTCGCCGTCTTCGATCCCGCGGCGCGGCTGGCGCGGCTGGCTGACATGCTCGACGTGGAAATTGAAAAACTCGATCTCGACCGCAACATCCAGTCGCGCGTGAAGCGCCAGATGGAGCGCGCGCAAAAAGAGTACTACCTCAACGAGAAGATCAAGGCCATCCAGAAGGAACTGGGCCGCGGCGAGAAAAGCGAGTTCGACGAGCTGCGTAAGAAGATCGAATCCGCGGGCATGCCCAAGGAAGTCCTGGAGAAGACCGTTCAGGAACTCAAGAAGCTCGAAGCCATGCCGCCCATGTCGGCCGAATCCACCGTCAGCCGCAACTACATCGACTGGTTGCTGGCCGTGCCGTGGAAGAAGAAATCTAAGGAAACCCGCTCCATTGACTACGCGGAGAAGGTCCTCAACAACGACCACTACGGTCTCGAAAAGATCAAGGAACGCATCCTTGAATTCCTCGCCGTGCGCCAATTGGTGAAAAATCCCAAAGGTTCGATCCTGTGCTTTGTCGGCCCTCCCGGCGTGGGCAAAACTTCGCTCGGCATGTCGATCGCGAAATCCACGGGCCGCAAGTTCGTGCGCCTTTCGCTGGGCGGCGTGCGCGACGAAGCCGAGGTCCGGGGCCATCGCCGCACCTACATCGGCGCCATGCCCGGCCAGATCATCCAGCACATGAAGCGCGCCGGCACCAAGAACCCCGTGTTCCTGCTCGACGAGGTCGACAAGATCAGCTCCGATTTTCGCGGCGATCCGGCCTCCGCGCTGCTTGAAGTGCTCGACCCCGAGCAGAACGTCACCTTCCAGGACCACTACCTCGACGTCGACTACGACCTGTCGCAGGTGCTCTTTGTAGCCACGGCCAATGTGCTGCACACTATTCCGCCGGCGTTGCAGGACCGCATGGAAATCCTGCGCCTGCAGGGCTACACCGAGCCGGAAAAGCTTGAGATTGCGCGCCAGTACCTGGTGAAGAAGCAGCGCGAGCAGACCGGCCTGAGCGAAAAGAACATCGTCTTCAAAGACGACGCGATTCTCGAAATCATCCGCTCCTACACGCGCGAAGCCGGCGTACGCAACCTGGAGCGCGAAATCGGCAACGTGTGCCGCAAGGTCGCGCGCAAAGTGATAAAGGGCGGAATCAAGCACAAGGAAGAGATCAGCGCGCAGAATATCTCGGAGTTTCTCGGCGTGCAGAAGTTCCGCGACTCCGAGGCGCACGAGAGGAGCGAAGTCGGCCTCGTCACCGGTCTCGCGTGGACTGAAGTCGGCGGCAGCATCCTCACCACCGAGGTGCAGGTCCTCGACGGCAAAGGCAAGCTCACCATCACCGGCCAGATCGGCGACGTGATGCAGGAGTCAGGACAGGCCGCGCTCGCCTACATCCGCAGCAAGGCGCATGCCCTCGGCCTGTCGCGCGAGTTTTATCGCAATGTCGACATTCACCTGCACGTTCCGGAGGGCGCCATCCCCAAGGACGGACCTTCGGCTGGCATCACCATGGCCACGGCATTGGCCAGTGCGCTGGCCAAGATTCCTGTGCGCCGTGACGTCGCCATGACCGGCGAAATCACGCTGCGTGGCAAGGTACTGGCCATCGGCGGCCTGAAAGAGAAATTGCTCGCCGCCCTTCGCGCCGGAATCTTTGAGACCATCCTGCCCCGCGCCAACGAGAAGGATCTCTCCGAGCTGCCCGACAACATCAAGAACGCCATGAAGCTCCACTTCGTCGACACCATGGACGAAGTTCTGGCGCTTGCGCTCGAACGCCCGCTGCCTGCCCCACTTCCGGATGAAACGCAGACCCTCACTGCGGTTCCGCCCGCCGAGGTGCCCGGCAATCTTCCAGCGCCCCAGTAATTTTCAGCTCGCTATCGGCGTTTAATCGCCAGCCGTGCACTGGCGCGGCCGCATGCATTTGGGATGACACACTCGCGCGTGCCCTTTACACTTGGTCCGACGTGCGAGGAGTGTCTTTTCATGCTGAGCCGGCGAAGTTTTCTAAAGACGGGCATCACCACCGGAGCCGCGGCGTTGCCGCTGGTATCCAGGATCGACGCGCTGGACGGCGCAACTTTGGCAGCCCAGCAGACGGGTGGAGGCGAGAACGCCGCGACGGGGATTCTCGTCCCGCTGCCGGATCGCCTGCCACAGCAGCAGATCCCGGCAGAGCCCTGGCAAAACCGTGTCCGCCGCGTGGGCCAAACCAACATGACCGAGCACGATCCCGCGGTGATGAACGTGGAGGAGTGGGCCGACTACTGGCACTCAGCCAAGGTCGATGTCGTCTTTGTCAGCGTCACCGGCATCCTCGCGTTCTATCCCTCCAAGGTGCCGTTCCACAAGCATGGAAAATTCCTGAACGGCCGCGACTTCTTCGGCGAGTGCACGGCGGCGGCAAAGCAGCGCGGCATGCGCGTGGTGGCACGCATGAGTCCCGACCTCAACTGGCCCGATGCGCTCGCGGCTCATCCTAAATGGGCGATGCGCCACAAAGACGGCTCGCCGCAGCTCTCCACCGAGGATCCACGCCTCTTCAAGACATGCATGTTCTCCAGCTACATGGATGATTACGTCCCCGCGATCATGCGCGAAATCAGCTCTCTCTACGACGTCGATTGCTTTTACACCAACGGCTGGCCGCCGCTGGGCAATTTGCCCGAGTGCTACTGCGCCAATTGCTCGAAGCTGCCGCCGGGCGGCACGCCGGCCTACTGGCGCGTCTTCACCGAGCGGGTGCTCGCGCTGTGGCAGCGCTACGACGCCATCGCCAAGGAGAAGCAGGTCGACAGCTTTTACTTCGCCAACTCCGGCGGCAATGTGCGCGGCGGGCCGAATCTCGACCAACTCGGCAAAATCATCGCCTGGTTCCAGGCCGATAACCAAGGCCGCACCTACGAAGATCCCGCAGTGTGGGGATGCAGCTCGCAGGGCCGCGCGTGCAACGCGGTGCTCGACGGCAAGTTCGCGGCGAACGTGACGGCAGCCTACTCGACCGGAAATCCGGGCTGGCGCAACGCGTCGAAGTCTCCCGACGAAACGCGCATGTGGATCAACGAAACACTGGCCAGTGGCATGGTGCCGTATCTGCATTTTGTCGGCGCGGAAAAAGGCTTCTGTGAAGATCGCCGCTGGCAGAAGCTGGGCGTGGATTACTTTGATTGGACAGCGCGCCATGACGCGCATCTCGCCGCGCGCCGCTCCATCGCCAACATCGGCGTCGTGATCGGCCAGAGCACGCAGCTTCTTTATCCCGGTCCGGCCACCGTGCGCACGCGCGCCTACATGCACGAAACGACTCAGGGAATCTACGATGCGCTGCTGCGCGGCCGCTTCGCCTTCGACTATGTCCACGAAGACCGCCTCGAGCCAGAGCGCCTCAAAAAGTATCGAGCGCTTCTGCTGCCCAACGTGGCCATGCTCAGCGACCGGCAATGCGAGCAACTCAGCGATTATGTCCGCGCCGGCGGCTCGCTGATGGCCGACTTCGAGACCAGCCTCTACGACGAAAACCTCAACCCGCGGGCCGATTTCGGTCTTGCCGGCCTGTTCGGCGTCAGCAAAGTCGGCGATGCAGTGGGCACCAACGGCAATCCGTATTACGCGCGCATTGAAAGACCAGAATCGCCGCCGCCGCAATCGCCCGCCCCGCACGCAATCGTTGAGGGCTTCCGCGACACGAACTGGATTCCAGGAGCGCAGAATCGCCTGCCACTCAAGCCCGTCGGCAATCCGGTGCTCACCGTGGTTCCGGGATTTGTGCGCTATCCGCCGGAACTCGCATATCCCCCGGTTTCAGAGACCACTGAACCGGCCGTGGTGCTGCGCGAATCCGGCTCAAGCCGCCTCGCCTGGTTTTCGGGCGACGTGGAGCGCACCTGGTGGCTCACCGGCCACGGCGATCTGCTGCGCCTGCTCCACAACACGATTCGCTGGCTCACCCACGATGAGCGAGTCGTCAGCGTCGAAGGGCCCGGCTTCATCGAGATGTTCGCGTGGGAAACGCGTCCAGGCTATGCCGTTCATTTGCTCAATTACTCAAATGCCAACGCATTCCACGGCTGGATGCAGTCGATCGATCCGCTTGGGGCCCAGCAGTTGAGCATGAAACTGCCGCCGCAAGTGCACGTGAAATCCGTCGAGCTGCTGCGCGCGGAGCAGACCGTGCCCTTCAAACTCGACGGTCAGACGCTGCGCTTCACAGTGCCGGCCGTCGCCGATTACGAGGTGGCGGCAGTGACAGTGGCGTAGCAGACACAGAAAACATAGGAATTTCGCGGTGTCATCCCAACCGACTATATCGCAGTGCAGGCGGTCGAAGGGTGCCCCGAACCGTTCCCTAATCCCTAATCCCTGGTCCCTGTCTTTCGAGTTTCTCCAGCGCATCACATGCCGTCATCACGCCATTTTCGCGCGCAACTTCTTCGGCCGCGGCTCGTGCCCGCTCGTCATACTCCGGCTCGGAAAGCATCTCCCTCGCCTTGCGCGCCACACGCCACGCTTTAAAGTCGGAGCGCTGAACGACGCGCGCCACTCCCAGGCGCCGCATGCGCCGTGCGTTGTCCGGCTGGTCGTGCGAGTAGGGCATGATCAGCATTGGCCGGCCCGCGCGCAGGCATTGCGCCGTGGTGCCCACACCACCTTGATGAACCACGAGCGACGCGCGCGGAAACAATCGTGAATACGGCGCGTACTCTGCCACGCAAATCAATTCGGGCAGCGAAATCTCAGGTCTATTGCGCGGATCGTCCCCGATCAGCAGCACGGCGCGCACGCCCAGCTTGATGGCCGCTCGCGCCGATTGCTCGTAGAAATCGCCCGCAGCCATCACCGCAGCCGAGCCAAGCGTGAAAACAGCCGGCGGCTCGCCCGCATTCAAAAATGTTTCAAGCTGCGAGGGTAGTGCGGCGTTGCCGGCGTCCGCATCGTAAAAACAGAATCCCGTAATCAGCGTGTGCTCAGGCCAATCCTTCTGCTCGACGCCCAGAACGCGCGAGAAGAGCGCGAGCACCAGGTGCGGCGAGTGCTTGGCCTCGAAAATGGGGTTCTTGCCCATCGGCAAGCCGAGCTCGCGCCGCAGTTCGTAAATCGGCTCAGGCCATTTGCGCGTGACAAAGCGCGCCAGCCGACGCATGGCGCCGCCCATGCCCGGAGCCTTGTCGGCGCGCGACAGCCGCGGATACGGCGGCAGCACCGGTGGATCGTACGCGGAAAAAAACGAGAACGGCGCCAGCACGTAGCTTGCCCACGGAATACCCGTCACCTCCGCCACAATCGGTCCCGCGTAGTTCAGTTCGCCCAGCAGCAGCAGATCGGCGCGCGCGGGCCGCGTCGCCGCGTCGAGCAGGTCGTCATAGGTCTGCCTCAGCACCGGGAAGAGGAATTCGCGCAGCCCTGTCTCCGTGCCCTTCTTCACGTCGTAAATCATCTGGATGAGCAGCGTATTCGAGGGATCGATATCGGGCCGGAGCGCGTGAAATTCAATGCCGAGTGGCTCGATTTTCCGGCGGTAGAGGTTGGGCAGCGCCATCACCGGCGAGTGGCCGCGGCGCTTCAGTTCGAGCGCAATGGCAATCAGCGGATTGATATCACCAAAGGTGCCGATGTTCGACAGAACGATGCGCAATCCCGGGATCCTCAGGGCATGAAGGGTCGCAGCTTTGAGGGTAATGCATGGCGGGAGTCCGCCGCATGATAACAATTGAAAAATTCTTCGGGTTGGCGGAAATCTGCATTAGAGTATTGCTCATGCCCGGTCACAGCAAAGCCACCATTGTCAGCATGGCCGTCGTCACCGTCGTCATCACTTCGCTGCTGCACGAGGGGCTGGGCCATGGCGTGACCGCATGGCTGCGGGGCGACGTGGTTCGGGAGCTCACCAGCAATCATCTCGACTCTGTCCGCCGCGATCGGCTGGTTGATGCAGGCGGTACCATCGTGAATCTCGTTGCAGGCGCGATTTGCCTGTTTGCCTCGGCATTCGCGCATCGCGTCAACACTCGCTACTTTCTCTGGTTTCTCGGCAGCGTCAACCTGCTACTCGGCGCCGGCTACTTCCTCTTTTCCGGCGTGCTCGGTCTTGGCGACTGGGCCGACCTGATTCGCGGATTTCCGCACGCTGCTCCGTGGCGCGTCGGCATGGCTTTTTTGGGCGCCGCGTTCTACTTCTTCTTTGTGCGCCTCATCGCGATTACGCTTCATCCATTTGTGCCGCGCCGCAGCGATTACAACATCGTGGCCCGGCTGCCATACCTTGCCGCGTGCGCCTTCTGGTGCCTTGCCGGAGCGTTTGATCCGCTCGGCTTTCGCCTGATGCTGCTGTCTACCATTCCAGCTTCATTCGGCGGCATGTCGGGCCTGCTTTGGGCCGACAGCCTTATACCGGGCGCCAAACCGGAAGAAGAACTCGTGGTCGAGCGAAGCCCGATCTGGTGGACCGTGGCTATTGTGCTCGGTTGCGCATTCCTGCTCACCGTGGCCCGCGGAATCGAATTCCATCAGCCGCAGACCTGATCCGCTGGTGACTCTGCCAGCGCTTTCCGCAGTTACTGCCCAGGTTTTGGCTTCGCGCTGGCGCAGGCCGTCGGCACATCCTTCAGTGTCGGCTGAAGGTCTGGCCAGTATGGGCTC
The DNA here is from genome assembly GCA_900290245.1 of Candidatus Sulfuritelmatomonas gaucii. Classification (GTDB taxonomy): domain Bacteria; phylum Acidobacteriota; class Terriglobia; order Terriglobales; family Acidobacteriaceae; genus Telmatobacter; species Telmatobacter gaucii. The sequence goes on from OKRB01000002.1 coordinate 72,088, forward strand.
TGCTTCAGCAGCGAGCAAAAATCCCCAAGGGAAGGGAAGGGATTCTGCTGCGCCTTCGGTCCCAGCGCATCCACAAACTTCCACGCCATGGTAGAGTGCCCTGTGTAAATCAGATCGAGCACGACGCCCCACAGCGACTGCCCGATCTCGTCAGCGTTTTCCGCATTCACTACCTTCCGCGCCGCGCCTAGTTCCTTGTTCCATTGCGCCGGCGTGGGCGCAGCCTTTTGCATCTTGTCCATGGCCAGATGAAAGCCGCCGCCTTTCTTGTCGTCGATCCAGCGCAGCGTCACCACCTCTGAAGGCGAGCAGGCAAAGCACGTGGGCCAATAGGCAAACGTCCAGTCGGCCGTGATGTAGTAGTAGGTCCCATCCTTGGCGCGCTCAAAGTGCGCTTCGTCGTCATCGGCATCGTTGAGCGTAGCCAGCAATTTAAACTCCGGCGCAAGCTCGAATACGTAATGCGTCATGCAGCAATGCGCGCCGCCGGTATACGTGGAAACAATCATGTCGGGCCGGCCGAGTCCGGTCAGGTCAGTGCCGTTCGGGATGAATGGAACGTTCCAGTCTGCATTACTTGGCTGGCCCAGGGTTGCGTTTTGATAGCCATCGAGTACCTTGCTGTAAATGAGCTTGCCGCCGCTCGTCACCCGCAGGCATATGCCGTCGTCGCGTGAATACGTCCGGAAAGTGAACTTACCCACCGTTACCACGCCCATTGGATTCTTGCTCGCGCACGCCGCCACAACGTTTTTCGCCGGGTACTGTGCGAAGAGCTGCGCCGAAGCAGCGAGCAATAACGCCACCAGCATGCCGGCCAGAGCCCACGCTGGTTTCCACGCATCTTGCCTCATAATCTCTCCGTGATTCCTGCAACAATAGCACCATGGGATATGCTTTTTCCGATCTCTAGTCTCTGATCTCTGTTCTCTGATCTCTGTCTTTATGAAGATCCTCCTCGCCATTGCCGCCATCGTCCTCATCGCCGGCTCGCTCTACGCCGACTACAAGTGGCGCCGCTGGATAGAAGCCCGCCGGCAGCAACGCGACCATCCCGATTCCGGCGCCAAGCCCTGACCGCTGGCCCCGACCCCCGACTCCCGCCATTCCCCCTCCTCCCCGTTCTTCGTTCGTTACAATGGCTTTAGGGAGCCGTCCAACCAACATGCGTTCGATCCTTGCCACTCACTTCCCCAAGCGCCGGGCCCGCGCCATTTCGCACCGCACCATCTCGCTCCGTGCCCGGCTGCTTGCTGCTCTTGCGCCCGCCGCGCTTCTTGCCTCCGTAATCTTTTGCCCGGCCGTCGCCGCGCACGCCCAGTTTGGCCCTCCGGCCACCACCCCGGTCCACGACCCCGCCGCGCTCAAGCCGCCGCCGGGCGCCAAGGTCGCCATCATAGAATTCGAAGACCTGGAGTGCCCCGACTGCGCCTTTGCCAACCCTGTGCTCAAGCAGGCCGCCGAGCAGTATCACATCCCTTGGCTTCGCCACGACTTCCCGCTGCCCTTCCACAACTGGAGCTTCCAGGCCGCCGTCAACGCCCGCTTCTTCGACACCAAAAGCAAGACCCTCGGCGACGAATACCGCGATTACATCTTCGCCAACCAGATCTCCATTGAAACGCCGGCGCAGCTCCAGCAGTTCACGCAGAAATTCGCGCAGGCTCACGGCGTCGCGCTGCCATTCGCCGTCGATCCCATGGGCAAGTTTGCCCAGGCGGTCAAGGAAGACTACGCCCTCGGCCAGCGCATCGGCATCGAGCACACGCCTACCATCTGGATCGTCACCAACGGCTCCCACGTCGCGCCGTTCGTCGAGGTGGTCGACCGCAGCAAGCTTTACCAGCTCATCGACCAGGCCATCGCCGAAACCCGCGGCCACTAGCCAGGTGCCCAACATTCGGCGTCCGCCGCGGCTGAGCTTTGCGCCTATGGTGGAAAAGCGCTCAGCGTAACCATGAGACCCGCCCCCGCCCATCCCGCACCCCTACGCGCCATTCTGTGGGGCGGCCTGCTCTGCGGCGCGCTCGATATCACCGCCGCCTTCGTCATCTACGGCGCCATGGGCCTTCCTCCCACGCGGCTGCTTCAGGGAATCGCCTCCGGCCTCCTCGGCCCGCGTGCCTTCGCCGGCGGCGTTCCCACCGCGCTGCTCGGCTTCTTCTCTGAGTTTCTGATCGCCACCGGCACCGCAGCCGTCTATGTCCTCGCCGGCCTCTGGATGGTCTTCCTCACGCGCCGCCCCTGGCTCGCCGGCCCGCTCTATGGAATCGCCGTCTACTGGTTCATGCAGCTCGTGGTGCTGCCGCTGTCGCGCTACGCCCACCGCCGCTTCTCGCTCCGGATCACGCTTATCGGCATCGCCATCCACATGGTCTGCGTGGGCCTGCCCATCGCGCTCGCCGCCCGCCGCTTCGCTACATGCAGGGAGCAGGGAGTAGCCAGTAGCCGGTAGCCAGTAGCCGGTGGCGAAAAACTCTAAAGCCCGGAAATCGCAGTTGAGAACAAAAACAGAAAAGCCAATAGCGAGAATTCTTCAGCTACAAGCTACCGGCTACCAGCTACAGGCTGACCCCTAGTCCCTAATCCCTGGTCCCTAGTCCCTGCATCTCGATCTTCACCAGCTCCTGCCCGCCCGGCGCCACCATCCGCGTTTGCGGAGCGCGCCAGTGGTCAATGTAGCTGATGCGGTGCACGCACCCGATGGTGCAATGCGGCGCGCAGCTCTTCGCCGTCACAAACTCGCGCTTCACGTCCTCGCGCGTATACTCCGCCACCGGAACCGCCGGATACCCGCGCTGCTGCGAGCAGTAGTGCACCAGCCCGTCTTCGCACACATACAAGTACCGCGAGCCCGCGCGGCAGCGCCAGTTGTTCGGCCGGCCCATTGCAATCGCTTCCTGGAACTTGTCAAACTGCGCGTAATTCGTCTTCCTGCGGTCGGCCATCGCGTGGTACACGCGCGCCTCGTCCTCTTTCAGCGGCTTCAGTTGCCCGTCGCTGTCGTGGATGATCCCGATCGTCGACTCAAACCCCAGCTCGAGCGCGCGCCGTCCGACCACCAGCGCGTCATTCGGATTCTTGATGCCCCCGCCCACCACCGAGTTGATGTTCACGTGGAACTCGGCAAACTCGGCCAGCATCTCCAGGCGCTTGTCCAGAGTCTTCAGCGATTTCTTTGACACCTCGTCCGGCTCCAGATTGTCGATCGAGATCTGCATGTGGTCCAGGCCCGCGCGGTTCAGCCGCTCGATGCGCTCGGGGCTGAGTAGAAAGCCGTTCGTAATCATCCCCGCAATCGCGCCCGTCTTCCTGATGCGCCGGATGATGTCGTCAAGCTGCGGGTGCGTCAGCGGCTCCCCGCCCGAGATGCCGATCATGGCCGTACCCAGCCGCCCCAGCGCGTCAATGCGCCGGTACATCTCTTCGAGGGGGACGGGCTCCGAGACCTTGTCGTATTCATTGCAATAGGCGCAGCTCAGGTTGCAAAAGCGCGTAGGGATGATCTGCACCAGCACGGGATGCGCCGTATTCGCCAGCGCCCGCACCACCATCGCGTACTCGCGCACCTTGCGCGTAACCGCCTTCCAGCGGCCCCTCAGCGTCGATCTCCGGGGAGTGCCCATCTTTACTATTGAATCACATCTAGAACGCGGCGACTCGGCGTCTGACAGCAGCCAGGCCGCCCCGCTCTAGGCGCGCTAAGGAGCCCGGCATATGCTGTGCAGTATCGCCGAGAGGCTCTATGTCAATTCACCTGAATCTGAACAGCTTAACCGTCGAAGCGATTGAAGAGTATCTCGCAATCACGAAGTACTGCGTCGAAACTCGTAAAAACGGTGGAGGGATCTACGGATACCCGGCAACGTTGCTACTCTTCTGCGTGATCGACGCGATTGGCAATGGGAAGCGCGCTGGAAAAGAGCCATTTCGCATCTTGAAGGAGGCACCATTCAACTGCAGGCTCAATGATGCCCAGATAAAGACATTGGAGACGTGGTATCGTAACCCGCTCGCTCACGAAGGAATGATCGCACCGGGGGTGTGCCTCAGCCCGGAAGAAAGCGGCGATGCCTTCGCGGTCGTTGGCGACGAGCCAGTGCAAATTCGCGTAAAGACCCTATACAATCTCGTTCGCGCGGCTTGGGACCAGATAGACAAATCGACGCTGAAAAGCAACTGGGGGCCCCGTAGACTGCCAAAGAATCTGAACCCGACCGCAAGCCCGAGCGCAACAGCCTCCGTGCAGATAGCCGTGACCGGTTCACTATCGCAGGCTCAACGGGGCGCGAGCAGTGCCACCGAAAAGCCCTGACGAGCCGCGCTAACCTTCAACTGACCGCTAGGTGCGGGCGGGTGGCCCGGATCCCTCACCCCAAAACTGGGTGCCCCGGGTCCCGATTCTGGGACCCGGGAACCACGAAAGCCTGAATTACAAGGACAGGGTGCGCCAAACGAACCGGGAAATCGTGGTGTCAAGCCCCATTTCCCGTGACTCGCTCCATCTGAGCCACTTAGCGTTGCAGGCTATTTCGCCGTTTCCCGCACAATCAAGATGAGCGCAGGACCAATGAAAAACATCACCGCAGCCGTACCCACCCTCACGACGACTTCCGTCTCATGTTTCGCTGCCAAAACTCTGCGGCAAATGGCAGAGCAAACCCCAACAGAACCGCTCCCGCTTTTTTTAAAACCGGCTGTGAAACTGTAGAACTGTGAACTTTCTGCTCTAAGTCGTTGATTCGGCGCGATCCACAGTTTCACAGTTCTACAGTTTCACAGTCGACGGATGGCCTTCGCTCTTTGACCTCGCTCAGCAAACCCGCGCATCAGAACGGAGCTGTGGCAACCACCTGTTCCAGCCGGAAGTCGTCATCATCGGCGGTTCGCGTAAACAGGATGCGCGCCTTGATGCGCGCGCTCATCGAAATTCGCTCCAGCGAGCTGCGCGGCAGGCTCTTGTAGTAATCCTCGAGCGGCTGGTAAGGTCCTCCGGGCAAAAGCTTGTAAAAGCTCAGGCTCAGCACGCGCCGTGGCCGCATCCCGGGCGGGTACGATGGCAGGCGGTTGAGCGGGATGGCAAGATTCCTGCACGTGCTCACTTGCTTGCTTGTCGTGCGGATGCAAAAATCCATCGCACTGCACTGCGACAGCGTCTTGCCCAGGCACAATTTCAGCAGCGGCTCAGGAATCCATGCGACGATGATGCCGCCCTGGCCGTTGTCGTGCTCCGGGGCCAGCACGAAGAGAGTCTCCTCCAGCTCCTGGGAATCTCCCTGCGCGAACGACGCCACGCCTTTCCCGGAGCCGCCGCTCGGCCGCGCCAACGGGGAGAGCAAAATGACAGCAAAACAGAGGGCAATCAAGCCGGTCGCACGCATCGTTATCCCTGCACCTCGCTGTGGCTTATCGATGTTCGTCGCTGACGGGGCCATTATGCCACGAAAAGCCTGGGCAACACCCCAACTCGACCATGGTTTCCGCTTCTGGGGCCAGGGGTTTCATAAGAGACGAGTGGCGCAGGTCCGTGGTCGCAAATTCACTGCGAAGCGGGGTACCCCATACCTCGATTCTGAGAACCGCGCTCGCCGGCTCCGAATCCTGCCAGAAACAGCGATCGGTGCGCAATTCAAGCCCAAAGCGCGATATTCACGAAACAACTGTGCGGCGCGGGCCGAATCAGCGTAGTGTGAGAGATGGAGTGAGCATCGTCCTCCCTTTCAGGTCCGCTGAACTAAGGCAGTTCATCTGAAGTCCCCTCCCTCTTAGCCCACGATTTTCATCGAGGGTTCTAAATGATCGTTTCAAAAGTTCAAAAACAGCCGAAGCCGAGCAAAGTTGTCGTTGTCGCCCCGCCAGTCTCTCCCGGCAAATCCGCCAAATCCGCCAAGTCCGCTGCCGTTGCCGTTTCTGCACCGCAAGTCCAGGCCCCGCGACAAGAGATCAGGCAGCGGGCCTTTGAGATCTATGAACAGCGCGGCGGTGCGCACGGCTACGACTTGCAGGACTGGTTCCATGCCGAGCTCCAGTTTCCGCCGCACTAAAGAACAGCACCTCAATCGCTGCAAGTCCGGCCGAAAAGCTGGAAGAGGAAGCCGTGGGCTGCTCAGTCTGCACCTATCTCGAATGCGCTCTTCAGAGGAGGCACGGCGAGTACGTCACTGCTTGCTCCGAGACGTTCCGTCGCGTCAGCTCAGAACTTGCGGCCTATAACCTGGTCGAGATGGAGCGCGCCCGCAGCGAACTCAAAGTGCACCGCTCGGAATGCATCTCCGCCATCGCCGCGGCCGTCCTGCAGCGTTCCCTGATCCCTGCTGCCTGATCCCTCGCTCCTTTGCTCCCTCGCCTTCCCAGCGCTCCCCTTTCCGTGCTATAACAGCGCAGATCAATCAGCGCGCGAGTCCTTGATTCAGCGCAACCGTACAAAAGGAGACACCGTCATGAACGACGTGCAAATGCTCCTCTTCCTTCTCACGATCATGGGCGCCAGCGCCGTCGTGATCATCGCAGGCACAGTTCTCACGTTCTTCCTGCGTACCCGCAGCGAGCGCCCCAATCGCTTGCCCACCGGCTCCCGCCCGTATAGCCACCCCTTCGGCCCCATGCTCCACCGGCGCTAGACGAAATCAGCGCGAGGGCGTCCCAGGTGACGATTGGGCCTCCCAGGCCCGTTCTTTGACCACTAACCCCTAACTACTAACCGCTGACAACTCGATCCCCGAAAACAATTCATGACTTCTTCCCGTCATCTGAGATAAACTTGCACTCTCCCCCGCGTCACTTCCCTGACCAGTCTTCACACGGGTCTGCCATGACCTCGCTGGAAAGAATGCAAGACCGGCTCTTGAAGCGGCTCCCGATCCGCGCGAGCGAGGTTGTATGCTCGTTTTCGCGCCGGGTCATAACTCGAATTAGCAGCGGAACTGAATCCGATTTCCACCACACCGCTGCTTTTGTTTTTCTGAAATCCAAACTTCGCGGCGGGGTGCGCCGTCTTGAGATTCAGGTCGGCGGTCATCAACAAAACCAAAGTCGTCGGGTGCACGGCAAATTCCCCGATGGTGCCGGATCGGGTGTGCCTCACGCCTTCACAATCCCTCGGACAGTGAGCAACTGCGCCGGGAAAGAAAGGATAGTCTCGATGAACAAGAGTTTGATCTGGGCCTCTATCCTGGGCATCACGGCCCTGGTTGCCATCCCTGGGATGGCGGAGAACGCTACGTCGAAAGGCGTGAAGACACAGGCAAGCGCTCACGACGCCAACGTCAACAGCGATAACATGACGAATATGGCGGGCCATGCTGTTGCTCCACCTGTGAAGTCAAGGGGACTGAATGGCACGTGCGATATTCGCGTCTCTAACCAGACTGGGCTTTACGTCCAGTTCTTCTTCAATGGGAACCCCGCCGGCACCATCGGCCCCTGGGGCGCACTCACTCCGAACATCACAGAAGGCAATGCATCGTTGTACGCACGCGCAGTCTTCACTGACGGTTCGGTGCTGACCTTCGGCCCGCGCGCCCTTACGTGCACCGGTGGCGACTTCACCTGGACGCTCACTCCGTAACTCCGTTCGCCAGGCTACTGGCAACGGCCAAGTGCCCCATCCAGGCTTTGCCTGGGTGGGGTATCGGGTCGGGTATCAGGCTGGACGGGACGTTCCACCCAGCTCCCGCTCCATGCCCCGGCCCGGTGACGCGTTAGCTCGCTGACTTGCGGCTCTTCCGTTCCGCTTCCATCAGGTTCGTCAGGATATCGTTGATCCGCGTCAGGTGGCCTTCACCCTTCGAGCGCAGCCAGACGAGCACCTCCGGATCGAGGCGCACGCTCACTGCCTGCTTGCGCCGCGGACCGCGCAGCCGCACCATCTGCGCCAGTTGCTCCGGCGTCAGCCGCGGAATGTCGGAGCAGTCGATATCCGAATCGTCACCCGCGGCCTGCTTCGCGGCTCCGCGCCGGATCGCCTGCTTCTCCGCCTCAGTCCACTTCCTGTTTCTGATATCTTCTGATGTCATTCTTACCAGCCCGACGTGCCGAGATGATGCGGGTAGTCCTTTCGCCATTGCGATCCTCCTCTCTGTAGACATGCGCGACCAGGACGATCATCGCCGTGCCCGCCTCAAGGGACACAGAACCCAAAGCGAGCCATCGCTGCTCGCCTGAATCGTCCACGCGGTCCAGACTGACGAGGCAATTCTCGTCTTCAAACACAAGCGCTGCCAGCTCGAAGCCGATGCCATGTTTTCGTTGGTTCTCGCGGTTCTTCCGTTCGTCCCACTCGTACCGCACCTGTATATACATATCGTATGGCGAAACGTGGCGCAAGTCAACCGGGCGCGGGGGCATTCACCAACCACTACCCGCTGCCCTAGAAGCGGAAGCTGATTCCGCGTAGCGAGGAGACCGCAGCGAATGCGGGTGCTCGACGAATCTGTGCGGTGATTTCTTCAGGGATTGCGTGGCGCGGGCTTCCCGTTCGCGCCGTCTCAGGAGCTCGAAGACAAACTCCAGAATGTCGCCGTCGCGCGTGACGTTGAACCAGCGGCAGAAGCTGTCACCCCGCCTTCTCGCCGGGAGCTCCTGAGACTCGAGCTCCTCCATCAACCTCGCGCTCACGATCCGACACAACTCCAGCTTGGCCTTGAGGGATTGAACGTAGAGGTTGTGGATGGTCTCTTCCACTGCCGCATCCGGCAATTGCGGCGCAACAGGCCTGGCAGCCGTCCCCGGGTTTCGCTCGATCAACGCATCGAGTAAATGCACAGTGAATGAACTATATCGGTGCTTCCCGGAGGAGGGCGTGATCCTGATCACTCAGCTTTGGTCAGGGCGCAAGCGGCCCAGGTCCCGTCACGCCAACTGACCACGACAATGGGTGCCCCGGGTCTCGATTCTGAGACCCGGGATCGGGCAAAGCTGCAAGCGAATGCCTGCTGACGACCGGCTGACTACAGCGATCTGCCCCCCGGGTCCTCGTTCCCTCGGTCCCTTGGTCCCTGCTTTTTCACATCTCGTCAATCGCCTTCGCCGCCGCATGAATCGCCTCCGCGATCTTCTGGATCTGCTCCGGTGTTGCGTTGCGCCGCCACACCTTGGAGATGACTGCGCCGCGCAGGTCCATGAAGGCCTTCATCAACTCCGGCGAGCGCCCGCGCCTGTAGCCCCGGCCAGCCTCGTCGAGCCGCTCAAAGAGCTGATCGACGCGCGCCGCGTTAGCCTTGAGGTAGTCGAGGCCTGCGGGCGTCACGCTGTAGATCTTCTTGCCGTCGGTGGCAGTCGATGTGGCCAGGCCTTCTTCTTCGAGCATGGTCAGTGTGGGATAGACGACGCCGGCGCTCGGCGTGTAGCCGCCGGCCAGGCGCTCTTCCATGGTTTTCATCAGTTGGTAGCCGTAGCTTGGCTGCTCAGAGAGCAGCTTGAGGATCACCAGCTTGATGTCGCCGGCGTCAAAAAGGCGCTCGCGGCCGTGGCCGAAGCCGCGTCCGAATCCTCCGCGCGCCCACGGGCCAAAGCCGCCGGGCGCTTCGAAGCCACCTCCGCGAATCCAGCCGAAGCGGCCCTGGAAGGAGCCGCGGGGCTGCCCGCAGGAGTCTTCGCGGCCGGCAAACTGGCGTCCGCCGCCGCAGCGGTGTGGTGCAAATTCAAAATTTTCTCGTGCAAACATAGGTTTGGACCTCCTGTCCAAATATATCTCAAACTATATCGCACGATATATCTTATAGGAAGCGAATATTAGACCGCAGCGACGATGTCGCTCAATTTAAATGGATTGTCGTTCGGCTGCAGCTCCCACGGTTCAGTTTCCACTAGCCTTCGTCAGGGTTCAGATATTCTTCCGGCACGTCGTCTTCTGGAACTTCGCGTGTCCTTACTTCGGCCACATCGGGATCGGGCGCATCCTCCACCCCTTCGATAGCTGCGGCTTCGTTCGCATTGCCCTCTTCCACCAACTCCTGCTCGCTCTCGGAATCCGCAACCGGCGTATCGCGGATCTGCTGAATATCGCCCGACTGTCCGGCCGAGTCGGAACCCGTCTCATCTCTCAACTTTCGCTTGCGGCTTGTCATGTCGATTGCTCCATTTCACCTTTGATGCCGAGCGCGCGGGTCAGATTCGGACAAGCCTTCTTCAGACTTGCAGCCTCTATACTGGCTCCGTGAGTCTTCCGCCAAACGAGCTTGTTGCCCTCGTGATCGCGGTCTGCTTTGCCGCCGGGCTCAACCTGTACGCCACTGTGGCCACGCTGGGGCTCCTGGGCCGCTTCGGCTGGCTCACACTGCCGGCATCGCTGCATGTGCTTTCCGGTTCGCCGGTCATCATCGGCAGCGTGGTGCTGTTTGGCGTGGAGTTCTTCGCGGACAAGGTTCCGGCGTTTGATCTTGTGTGGAATGCGCTGCACACGTTCATCCGCGTGCCGGTGGCGGCGCTGCTCGCGTATCAAGCCACGGCATCGCTCTCACCCGGCGAACAGCTTGCGGCAACGTTGGCAGGCGGAGTAATTGCATTCATCGCGCACGGAAGCAAGACAGCGGTGCGCACAGTGGTGACGCCTTCGCCGGAGCCGCTCTCAAATATCGCGCTCAGCCTGGGCGAAGACGTGCTGGCCGTGCTGCTCACCTGGATGGCCACGTGGAAGCCCTACATTGCCGCCGCGATCGCCGCCGTGCTGGTGTTGATCTCACTCCTGCTGATTCGCTGGATTCTGCGCGCTCTCAAAGCGCTCTTCCGCGGCGCCCAGCAGGTGGCGTAACGGGACAGAGAACTGTGCGCTGAGGGCTATTGTCCTGAAGGTTGTGTTGGCTGCGAGACGTTCTGCACCTGCCATCCGTTGCTGCTCTTAGCGAGCGTGGCGGTTGCTTCCTGGCCGTCGCTGTCGCGGGCGACGAGCGGGAAAGCAGTTTTCATTTCGGAAGTGTTAGCCCATGAGGGCGGCGGGACGGCGTAGCGATAGATGACGCTGTATTGCGAGGCGCTCGAATCGTTACCGGGAACGTAACTTTCAATTGACTTGATCTGCGGCGTGCCGAGGCAGAAATTACCGTAGCCCGGCTCAGCGGGATCGGCAACCCGGGCGGAGCGACCCTTGTCGGAGAGGTCGTAGTTGTTCACGCGCTTGGAGCCGATGAGGAAGCGTTGCTTTTCGCCGGGAGTGCGATTCATGAGGCCCGCATCGGTGAGCGCGTCGAAGCCTTTGGTCTGGCTTTCGTCGGAGCTGTCGGCCTGCGCGGGAAACTTGACGGGCTGGTTCCAGAGGCAGTCCGGGTGGCTGGCATAGTAAGTGTTGAGCGCCGATTTAAAGGCGAATGTATCGACGGTGTTGGTGTGGCATCCGGCTGTGAGAGCGGCTGCGGCCGTGAGGACGATCGTGAGGATGGCAGTGCGCATGAGAATTGGATTCCCCTTCCTGCATGGGATTGGATGCAGGCGCGGGCAAGGCGCGCGCGGATATGATTTGGTCATCTCCGCGGCGCGCAGCGTAATCACCAGGTGACAGGCCGACCTGGACCGCAGCAACCCGTGCTCGCTCGTCATCCCATCGGGTTGGGCGCGGGCGGTGACACGCTCTGCACCTTCCATCCGCTGCTGCTTTGGATCATCGTGGCAGTGGAGGTTTCGCCGGTGCTTTCCTGCACCACCTTGGGGAATGCCTTCTCCACCTGCGGCTCTTCCGCCCATGCAGGCAGAATCACGCGGTCGCGGTAGCTCACCCTATAACGCGTTGGCGTGGCCCCGGCAATTTCAGTCGAGTTTTGAATCGCGTTCACCTGCGGATGACCAAAACAGAAGTTGCCATATCCCATGCGCGCCTGGTCGGCGGTCCAATCGAGACGCCCGATGTTAGATAGTTCGTATTCCCCGGGGGACGCTTGATTCTTGGTCTTATGCGCCGCTGCGCGTTGCAGCAGCCCCACGTTGACCAGTGCATCGAGCTCTTTCTTCTGGTCGCCGTTCAAGGTGGTTCCCGCGATGGGGAATTTGATCGAGTTGGGAAACAGGCAGTCCTGGCGCACACTGTAGTAATTGTTAAGGGCGGCGGTGATTGCCGCCTGGCGCTCGTACTTGGTTTGGCAACCGCAGATCAGCAGTGAAAATGCAAGGGCGCAAACCGCCGCAGTGGCGCCGATTGTAGTTTGCATAATCGTAGATCGACACATGGAATCATCTCCTATCCCGTTGGATGCGGAGAGGTTGGCGGCACGTGGCCTGCCAACCGCGTATCATGTTTTTTGGCCGCGCGGCTTTGGCGCCGGATGGACGGAACAGGGTTGAATTTTGCTCCCCGGCTGTTTGGCTCCGCGCAAGAAAAGAGGGAGGCAGATGCGCGCATTTGCACGATCAACGACGGTTGGATTTGTGCTGGCCATGGCGGCAGGGGCCGCCTGCGCCGCGCCCGCGACCTTCGTCGCCAATGACTTCGGTGCAAAGGGCGATGGGCAGACACTGGACACAGCAGCCATTCAAAAGGCGATCGACGCAGCCGCGCCCGCAGGCGGAACCGTGACGCTCAAGCCCGGAACGTATTTGACCGGATCGCTTTTCCTGAAGAGCGGGATCACCCTCAACATGCGTGAAGGGGTGACTCTGATCGGCTCGGAGAACGTGAACGATTACCCCATGCTGCCCACGCGGATCGCGGGCATTGAGATGACCTGGCCAGCAGCGCTGGTGAACGTGCGCGATCAGCGCGACGTGACCATCACGGGCAAGGGAACGATCGATGGCGACGGGCCGATCTGGTGGAAGTCGTACTGGGATTTGCGGGCGAGCTACGAGCCGAAAGGGCTGCGCTGGGCGTCCGATTACGATTGCCGGCGACCGCGGCTCATCCTGATTCAGAATTCGTTCGCCATAAAGCTCGGCGGCGGGATCGAGCTGAAGCGCTCAGGATTCTGGACGGTGCAGATTCTTTATTCGCACGATGTGCATGTGGATGACGTGTTGATCCGGAATAACGAAGGCGGGCGCGGGCCGTCGACCGACGGAATCGACATTGATTCTTTGCACAACGTGCTGGTGGAACATGCGGACATCGATGTAAACGACGATGCGCTTTGCCTGAAGGCCGGGCGCGACGCGGACGGATTGCGCGTGAACCGCCCGACGGAGCACATCGTCCTTCGCGACTCCATTATTCGCAGCGGGGCGGCCGCGGTGACGATCGGCAGTGAGACATCAGGCGGATTCCGCGATATCGAGGCCTACAACATTACGGCGCTGAGCGGGGTGCCTTCGGGGGTGCTGTTCAAGTCGGCACACACGCGCGGAGGGTTTGCAGAGAACATCCGGATTCACGATCTCACGCTCAAGGGCGTAGCGATTCCGATTCACATTACGATGAACTGGAACCCGAGCTACAGCTACGCGGTGATTCCGCCGGGATTGAAGAACATTCCGCCGTACTACAAGGTTCTGGCTACTCCCGTACCCGAAGCGCAGGGGCTGCCGCACTTCCGCGACGTGCACATCTGGAACATCAATGCGACAGGCGCGCGCGAGGCATTCAATGTGAGCGCGTATCCCAATGCGCCGCTCGAAGATTTCAAGCTGGATCATCTGGACATTGATGCCGCTCGAGCGGGAACGATTGCCAACGCGAAGAACTGGACGATGGTTGACAACAATATCCGCACCACCGACGGCAGCAAGCCGACATTCACCGATGCTGTGGTGAACGACAGCAAGGACGTGCCCTATGGCGAGCCGCACTAACAGCGTTCGCCGATCGTTTACCGCGCTGCTGGAGCCGGATGGAACCGAGTTGCGCTGGGTGATTGCGCGTGTGCCGTTCGATATCGCGAAGGTATGGCCGGTGCGCAAGGGTCGGCGCGTGCGTGGAGAGATCGAGGGCTTCGCCTTTCGCACATCACTGTTTCCTGATCCGCGCGGTACGGGCCAGGTTCTGCTTGTGAACAAGAAGATGCAGGCCGGAGCCAGGGCTCGCAAGGGCGAGAAGGTGCGCATCTGGCTGGAACCGGATTTGGAAGAACGCGAGATTCTGGTGCCGGCAGAACTGGAACGCACGCTGAATGCCGACCGCAAGTTGCGCCGCTGGTTTGACAAGCTCAGTGACTCGATGCGCCGCGAGATCGGCAAGTGGGCCGACGAGCCGAAGAGTGCCGAGTCGCGGAACAAACGCGCGGAGAAGATGGCCGAACGGCTGATGCAGGCGATGGAAGGGGAAGAGGATCCGCCGCCGGTGCTAAGGGCCGCGTTTCAGCGGCACCCTGAAGCGCGAAAGGGATGGGAGGCGCTGACGGCCACACAGCGGCGCAACCACCTGCTGGGCATCTTTTATTATGAGACGCCCGACGGGCGCGAGCGCCGTGCGGCAAAAGCCATTGATGACGCGCTTAAGGCGGCCAGGCGCAAGGGCGGTGCGCCGGAGAGGCGTTGATTCCGGGGGAGTTATTGACGAGTCCCGGCGTGCAGGGTCCGCCATTGATGCCGGAAGCTCAGAAAATGGCAACTTTCGTAGCGGATTCGGGGTTGGAGAGCTGCAGGGGGAATTGGATTACTGGAATGGCCGAGCAGGATTTACTGGTCTTCGGCACTATTTCTGTCGTCTAATTGAACGAGATGACCATCGCCTCAGTCAGGACAATCTTTCCCAAAGCTTCTGCGATTCAAGTGGACGAACAGGCGCGGCAGGAGAGTCTTGCCGTTGCCGAAGGACTCAAGCGCCGGAAGGCTGGGTTGCTCGAAGAGCTGATTGTTCGCTATCAGCACCGGCTGCTGCGTTATCTGCTGTTCCTTACGGGGAACCGCGAGACTGCCGAGGATCTCTTTCAGGAAGTCTGGATGCGCGTACTGGTGCGCGGCGCCCAGTTCAACGGGCGGGCGCGATTTGAGACGTGGCTGTTTACCATCGCGAGGAACCTGGTGATCGACCAGCGGCGCAAGCGCACAATGAACAGCCTGGACGAGCTGATCGACGGCGCCAGTGACGACGACCGGCCGATGAATGTGGAAGTAGTAGCCGGCGACCCCACGCCTTTTGATCACGTTTCGAATCTCGAAGACCGGGAAAAGATTGCGTCGGCACTGTTGGAGCTGGATACCCTGCACCGCGAGGTACTGGTGCTGCGATTCCACGAAGAGCTGTCGCTCGAAGAGATTGCCAAGGTCACGCGCGCCCCGCTCTCCACCGTAAAATCGAGGCTTTACCGCGGCCTGGCGATGATTAAGCCAAAGCTTGGGTACGCGGCCGCACGTTTCGACACACGCGTTCAGGAGGCGATGTGAGAATGGCCGAATGGACAGGCGAAGCCGCTGGAAGCGCGGTCGCAAGCGTAAGGACAGATGGGGAACCCACGAACAGCGACTTGCTCGGAGCGCTTACCGGCAGGCAGGCAGGACGCGAACGCGCAGTGGCTGAGAAGACCCGCCGCGTGGTGATGGCGTCGCTGGGCGTGATGGAAGACCAGAAGGCTGGGCGCAAGCGTAGCCGGTCGCTGGTTCTGGCGTCGTTTCTGCTGATCGTGATTGCGCTTGGGCCTTTCGTGTGGCGCGTGACCGATGATCTCATTGGCGGTGAACACCTGAGCGACGTGGCAACCCAGTTCAGCCTCTGGGCATGCTTCCTGTGCCCTGCGGTCCTGGCTGCGGTGGTCATAGCCGGCTGGTCGCGTAGCAAGTCCTAAATCGCTTGAAACCTCCTGGAATTACAGCAGTAACTCAGGGAAAGGCAACTTCCGTCCCGGCTGGTCCGTCCATATAAAAAACGGGTTAAGATTGGATTTTGCCCGCACAGCAGCCCTTCGGGGTAGGGAAGAACTATGCCTGATCCACAATCCATCAGCGTCAACGAAGATGAACGGATGATTCCGGTCTGGTCCATTATTGTGGCCAGCCTGGCATTCGTCCTAGTTGAATACTATTTCTGGGTGATTGCACCCAACCAGCGGCATCATGCGCCGTCGGCACTCGGCCTGCGCATTTATTTCAATCTGTCCTGGGGCGTGCTTGCCGCACTGTATTTCCTGATGGTTGGCTACGTGAGCAAAGACGCTCCGCGTCGCGCCATGAGCACGCGGTTCTGGATGCTGATCTGCTTCGTGATGCCGGCCGGCATCGGCGCTGTGCTTTATTTTCTGCTGCGCAGCCCCCAGGTTTCGCGCTGCCCGGCCTGCGGCACGCACGTGCAGAGCGATTTTCACTTCTGCCCGCAGTGCAATTACCAGCTTGCCGCCAACTGCGGCAATTGCTTCCGCACGGTTCGCGCCACTGACCAGTACTGCACGCGCTGCGGGCATGAATTGGCCACAGATCAAACGCCGGCGCGGCTGCGCGTGATGAGCGAATAGAAAAGCAGCTTTCAGCTTTTAGCCCTCAGCTTTCAGCATCTTGTGCGCCGGGGAGTGGCTTGTGAAGTCCCGCGTTCAGGGGCCGACCTGCTGACCAGCCGGCTTATTGTCTTTCTAGCTTCGCCAACTCCGCTAGCTCCGCAAACTTCGCTCCGGTGCATTGACCAGGCTCGCTACGCTTCCTACAATCGAAGCTTCAGGCCATATGTCTCTCTCTGCTCTGATCATCGACGATGAACAACTGGCTCGCGAGGAGTTGAAGTACCTGCTCGACCAGGTGGGCGGCGTGGATGTCGTGGCGCAAGGAGCCAACGGCATTGAGGCTGTGGATCTGATCGAGGAGCACCATCCCGACCTGGTTTTTCTAGATGTCCAGATGCCGGGCCAGGACGGCTTTGCGGTGATCCAGCGGTTGATGGAGCGCAGGCGGACGAATGCCGCAAAGGATGGGGGAGACGAAGAGAGCCCAGCGCATCTGCCGCAGATCGTGTTTGCCACGGCATTCGACCAGTACGCGGTGCGGGCCTTCGACGTGAACGCCGCCGATTATCTGCTTAAGCCTTTCGATCGCGCACGGGTGGTTGAGGCAATCGACCGCGTGAGGGCGCGCATCGCCGCAAGTGATGCAGCGGCTGCCGGCGCGGCAGAGTCTGAAATTGAGTCCCAGCTCGACCGCCTGCTGCGGCTGCTCAACCGGCCCCAGGGCGCGGAGCACGGACGCGCACCAGCCAAGCTCATTGTGCAGGCGCAGAGCAGGCTGTTGCTTGTCGACCAGGCGGAGATTTGCTTCGCGGCTATCGACGAAGGCGTGATACGCGTGGTGACGCGGATGTTCGAAGGACAATCGAAGTGTAGGACGCTGGAGGATCTGCTCGAACTTCTCGATCCCGCTCGTTTCTGGCGGGCGCATCGCGCCTTCGTGGTCAATATTGATCAGATCCGCGAAGTGATGCCGTGGTTCAAATCGAGCTACCGGCTGCGCATGAACGACAAGCAGCAGACCGAAATCCCCGTCAGCCGCGCGCAGACCAAGCGGCTGAGAGAGCTATTCAAGTTGTAAGCGGCTCATCCGGCAGGCCTTGATCGTCATTGCGGTTGAACGGGTTTTTTTGCTTTATTGGGCCCGCTCCGGCTCCGAAAGCGGCAGGATCAAAAGCCGGAAGGCACTTCCGACGGGATAATGGGACCTTCATGGCATCGGACGTTTACGTCGGCCCGCGGCGTGCGTCCATTAAGTACGGCCGGACAGAAGCGGACGGGCTTCCCCACGGGCTTTTAAGATCGATTTCGCCAGCTTGTCTTCTGTGAGAGGAAATGAGTGCATTTCAAATTCGTCCGAAGCGCCTTGCGGCTTCTTCAAGGATCGTGCGCCAGAAGTCCGCAAAGCGCTGAATGGCAGGGACCCTTTGATCGGCAAGTTGGCCGCGTGCCCCACGGGTTCTGCGCCCTTGTTTTAGCCGCTGTTTCGTGCGCCGCGATGTGCGCAGGCGCGCAAACGGTGTCCGGGGCGATCAACGGCCACAGCCTGCCCAACCCGCAGGCCAACAACGCAGTGAGTGCGCCCGAGGGCCGCATCGCGCAGGCCGCGGGAGCGAGCGCGGCCATTTCGGGCACCGTGATGGACCCGAACGGGTCTGAAGTTCAGAACGCAGACGTTGTGCTGAAGAGCCTGAGCGGAACGGAGAACCGGAACGAACAATCAGACACCAACGGCGAATTCACTTTTACGGGATTGCCCGCGGGGGACTTCAAGCTGATGGTGAGCGGCCAAGGGTGGGGCACCTACGTGTCTCCGGAAATCGAGCTCCACTCGGGTGAATTCCACATCGTTCCGAAAGTCGTCGTGTCTCCGGCCACATCGTCGGTGGTGCGGGTGACGGCGAACTCCTCCACCGAACTGTCAGAAGAACAGGCCCAGATTGCAGAACAGCAGCGCATACTTGGCGTCTTTCCCAACTTCTACACCAGCTTCGACTGGAACGCTGCGCCGCTCGAGTCGAAGCAAAAGTTTGAGCTGGCATTCCGGTCCATCACCGACCCGGTAGAATTCGCCGGGCCCGTGTTTGTGGCCGGGTTTGAACAGGCGGCCAATGTGTTTCCCGGGTACGGTCAGGGCGCGGCGGGCTACGCAAAGCGCTATGGAGCGGCCTACGCAAATTCCTTCACGTCAAAACTCTTTTCCAACGCCGTGTACCCATCTCTGTTCCACCAGGATCCGCGCTACTTCTACAAAGGATCGGGTGGTTTCCGCGCAAGGGCGCTTTACGCGATGTCTGCCGCGATGATCACCCGGAGCGACAGCGGGCGCAAAGAGCTGAATTACTCCTATTTTCTGGGAACCTTCACCTCAGGCGGGCTCTCGAATCTCTATTACCCGCCGGAGAATCGAGGCGCGCTGCTGACCTTCACCAATGGACTTGCCGATATTGCTGGAGACGCCGGCGCCAACCTTTTGCGGGAATTCGTGTTCAGCCGGTTCACGACGAGGGTGACAGGCAGGAAGTTCCCGAGGCCATAGAGTGAACTCGTAAACTTTTTTCGTGCGCGCGTGGCGAGGTGCGCACGAGATACTGCGCCGTGTGCGGATGCGCAGTTACCAGATGGGGCGAAGACGCGAGACGTTACGGGCGAATTCGCGAAAGAACCATGACTGCGGCAGCGCACGAGACAATGGGCAATGCCGCGACGAAGATCCAACGCCTGGAGCCGATCGCTGCCGCAACCAAAGGAAGCAGGAATCCGGCGATCCAAAGCGCGGGCCAAACGTTGCTCACGCCGAGGTCGAAGCGCATCCACGCGCCGCGCTGATGCACCGGTAAATGCGAGAAGATCACGATCCAGACCCAGAATGCCAGGGAACAGACGATTCCCAGCCACCCGATCGTGTTTGCAATCAGTCTGCGGCTCATGGTTGCTTAGGCTTCATCTTACCCCTGCAGCGGCGCGTGAGAATCTGCGCGTTTGCAAGGGGGTATTTCTTCATACAACGGGCGAACTAATTCTGCGACGGCTGGTCGACGCGATCGATCACGTAATACTCCACCGGCCCTTTGGTTGGAACAAGCTTCAGCCCGAGCTGTTCCTCGAGCGCGTCTCGAAGGACAGGCAGGTTGCGGATCTCCGGCGGGATGTTGTCGCTGGAAGCAGCCCCGGGCGGCATTTCAGGAGCGAATTTGAGCGTAAAGTCATAGACGTCAGTGAGGCCGGTTTTGTCGATCACGGGTCGCGGATCGTCAGCCATGATCTGGCCCAGAAACCAGCAAAGGTAGTGCATTGGGACTTTGTCGCCGGCGAATTGGCCGGGCCCCGTGGGCCTGATCGGAATGTTGAGGTCGCCGACTGAGCCGGCGTCTTTCATCTTCACTCCCGGCTTGTCGACGATGAGATCGTAGACCGGGCCTTCCTTCGTCTCGATATGAAACTTCAACCCAAAGCGGTCGGCCAGCAGGTTTTCGAACATGGTGTGCAGGTCGTCAAGGCTGTAGGACCGGTCCGCCTTCGCCTGGACGTCGAATGGTTGCGTGCTGAACCAGTCGGGGCCTCCCGTGATTTGCCGCGCCGGAATCCGGAACATCACGCTCATCATGGTCTTCACCGTCATGTTCTCGACGAGGTAGCCGGTTCCGTTCGGCAACGGCTTGACCATGCCTCCGCGCGCCCCGGGCTGCGAGGGATGGATGGCGGCAACGTCGAAGGTCAATCGCGGTTGAGGCGACTGGCCATTCGCGCAGGTTGCGGAAGCTAGGAAAAGCGAAGCGGCGAAAGCTGCGGAGACATGCCGGATGAGCACGAAGTTGCCTAATCGTAGCGTTCGAAGACGATCTGCTTTTTGTGCCAGCCGAAGCCGGTGAGCAGATCGCGCACGCCGGAAACCATGAAGTTGAGACCGCAGATGTAGCAGTAGATGTCGAATTGAAGGTCAGCGGGCGGGACGGACGGATCGACCGGAGGCGAGATCAGGGGCTGGCCAAGGCGTGCGGTGCGGTCCTGGATGATCTTGGTGATATGCACCTGAACGTGCCCACGGAGGCCGGTCCAGGTGTCGAGAGCGCGGCTGAGCGTGGGCAGGTAATGGAAGTTGGGTACGCGGCGGTCGAGAGCCTCGAACTCATCTTTGTAATAAATGTCAGTTTCGTGGCGCGTTCCGTACACGAGCCAAATATCCTTGCCGTCGCTGCGATCCGGGCCGTCGGCGGGGAAGAGCCACTGAAGGTAGGCGCGCATGGGCGCAACGCCGGTGCCGGTGGCAACGAGGATCGAGTCGGTGATGGGATTTTGCAGGACGAAGTGGCCGTGCGGTCCGTGCATCTGGATGGTGGCGCCGACGGGCAAATCGGGCAGGTCGGCTAGGTGATTGGAGAAGAAGCCGTTTTCTACACGATTGACGCAGAGCTCAAAGCGATTGGCCACGGAGGCTGAAGCGATGGAGTATGCGCGGGTCTGCTGTTTGTCGTTCTCGTCTTTCGCTACGGCAGAAACGAATTGGCCGGGCTGGTAGGGAAAGCTTTCGACGCCCTCAACATGAAACAGGAAATGGTAGCACTGGGCAACTTCTGAGATGCATTCTTTGTGCGCAAGCCGCGCCGTATAAAGCTCACGTGCCAAGTTTTTCCTCGCTTTACAGGGAAGATCGGGGCCAAATCCGTTCCTGAAGCGATTATAGTTTCCGGGGGCAGGAGGGTGCCAAGGCAGCGGGCGCCGGGCCGCTCTGTTTGGGAGGCTTAGGGTGCGGGCATCACCGGCACTTCGAGATCGGAGTCGTGACTGCGACCGGAATAGATCGTGATGGTGGCGGATTTATAGTCGTCCGGCTTGGCATTCATGATGTTCGGCACAAAGGTTTGCGGATTGCGATCGTAGAGCGGGAACCAGGTGCTCTGGATCTCGACCATCACTATGTGGCCGGCCCTGAAGACATGATCGATGTCGTGCAATGAGAATTTGTATTCGTAAATGGTGCCCGGCGTGAGAGCGTTAGCGTGGTCGAAGCCGGAGAGATACCGGCCGCGAAAGATTTCGGCATTGGTGATCAGCTGGTAGCCACGCATCTTCGGGTCAGGATCGTCTGCGGGATATTGGTCGATGAGCTTGACCACCATGTCATTGTCGGAACCGGTGGTGGATGCGAAGATGTCGGCGACCACTTCGCCGGTGAACGTGAGATCGTGAGTCAGGACGGGCAGCTTCCATACAGCCACATCTTTGCGGCCGGTAACAAAGCCCTGATCTTCAGTGAGCCAGTTGTACCACTGTGAGCCCGTACCATAAGTGGGCTGGATGGGCCTGTGCCGGTAGGGAACGGGATCGGAAGGATCGCTTACATAAGAGGCCGTTGCTTGTGCCGTCGAAGCATTCCAGCTCAGCATGCCCGCCCCGGCGAGATGAAGGCTCGTGGGGCGCGATTCTGCAGGTGGAAAATGCGCGTAGTATTTCCAGGTGTTTGAACCGGTTTGAAAGCTTGCCGTGTCCGCGAAGTCAAAGCCGGGTTCGCCCTTCAGATAGTGCGCGAAGAACTTCGCCTCGATTTGCTTGCGGAACTCGGTGCCGATGGGCTCGCCGTAGTCCAGGTTACCGAGATGGCTTGATGATGATGACCAATAGCCATGCCGCCAGGGCCCGAGAACGAGAAAGTTCTCATGATGCGTATCGTGCGGCTCGAGTTTCTCGTACTCCTCCTGCGGTCCGTACATATCTTCCTGGTCGTAGTAGCCGCCGACGCTCAAAGTAGGGACGGTAACGCTGTTGAGCTCGTGCTCTACGCCGCGCGAGGACCAGGCAGAATCGTATGCGGGATGTTCGAGGAAGAGCTTCCATGTGGGAAGCAGCTTTGAACTGGACTGTTTCACGTCCTGGGCAAAGCTGCCGCGTTCCAGGAAGTAGTCGAACCCGTCAACCGGCTGGCCGTTTGCATCGTTCCCGTAATCCACGGCGACCCTCTTCCTGTTTGTCTCCATTCCCAGCACGTAGTCGTATCCATAGGTTTGCCGAAATGCGCCATTGTGGAAGAAATCGTCACCCATCCATACATCGATCATGGGCGCCTGCGGCGAGATGGCTTTTACTGCGGGATTGGGATCGATGCCCGCCATCATGGCGAGAAAACCGGGATAGCTTGTGCCCACGACGCCCACGCGGCCATTGCTGCCGGGCACGTTTTTAATGAGCCAGGCCACGGTGTCGAAGGCGTCGGTGCTCTCGTCGATGGCGCTGGGATCGTGGTGATCGGCGAGCGGACGCGCCATTACGAATTTGCCCTGGCTCTTGAAGCGTCCGCGAATATCCTCGCCGACATAGATGTAGCCGTCACGGGCCAGTTCCGGCCGCAGCGCAAAGAATGATGCGCCCGTCGTGCCGTCGACGCCGTAGGGCGTGCGCTCGATGAGAATGGGCAGCGCTGTAGTGATATCGGCGGGTTTGAGGATGACCGCACGAAGCTTGACGCCGTCGCGCATCGGGATCATGACATCGGTGCGGACGTAATCGTGAAACACATGCCGGATGGGCTCGCCGGTGCGTACATACACAATGCTCGGCTGGTCTGAGAGCGAAACAGACGCGCCGCGGCCCGACGAGTCAAGCGTGAATGTAGCTGTAGTACCGATGCCGTCAACGGAAAACAGCGTTTTTGAAATCGGAGAGAGCTCGAGAGGAACCATGCGCGCAGATTCGACGATCAGTTTGCCATCCTGGATGTAAAAGTCAAATCCGCCGGCTGGCTCGGAAGGATCGGTATAGTGGCCGGCAAGAACATCAAGCTGAGCTGCGGAGGCGGCCGGCGTCAGCTGCTGAGCAGCCAGCGCAAGAGACGGCATGAAACAAATGAGAACGGGAAAAAGACCAGCGAGAAACAAGCGGCGCTGAATCAAGGCTCGGGCCTCCCCGGTTGGGACTATAGGTGATTCTCGCAGATGGCGCGAGGCCAGTGAGCCCGATAATCCGGGCGCGCCTCAGTGATTGTGGTGGTGCTGATGTTGATGCGCCACACCGCTGGGGACTTCAATGGGAGGTGCGACGCAGCCCTCGAGAGCTTCGCAGCCGATGTGCTCGAATTGAATCGTCGTATGTCTGATTTGAAAGTGATCACGGAGCAGCGAATTGAGGTTGACGAGGATGCAGGCGCTCTCAGAGGGTGGAATGTCCGCGATGGTGACGTGGCAGGAGAGAGCACGCGATTGCGAGCCGAGGCTCCAAACGTGCAGGTCGTGCACGTTTGCTACGCCATTCACGCCTTCCATTCCGGAGCGAATCTCGTTGAGCGAGATGCCGCGCGGCGCGCCTTCAAGCAGGATGTTGAGGGTCTCGCGGACAATGCCGATGCTCGACCAGAAGATGAGCGCCGCGATCAGGAGGGAAAGAACCGGGTCAATCCAATCCTTTCCGGTGAGCAGAATGCCCACGCCGCCGGCGATGACCGCGGCGGTCGACAGCGTGTCACCGGCCATATGCAGAAACGCACTTCGCAGATTCACGTCATGGGCCACGCCCCAGAGCAGCGCAGCGATGACGCCGTTCATCACCACGCCGGCAGCGGCGACGATCATCATGGTGCGCGGTTCGACCGTCACGGGCGAGCTGAGCCGCCGCACGGCTTCGACGGCGATCAGCAGAGAGATGGCGATGAGGGTCGCCGCGTTGATGAATGCGGCGAGCACGCCGGCGCGCTGGTAGCCAAAGGTTCTTGCATGGTCGGCGGGGCGCGTTTGGAAGTACACAGCGGCAAAGCTGAGCAGGAGGGCTAGGAAATCAGAGACGTTGTGGCCGGATTCCGAAAGGAGCGCCAATGAGTGGGCGCGCAGGCCGGCGACGAAGGTGACCACCACGTATGCAAGCGTGGCTGCCAGCGAGATGCGCAGCACCCATGTAGTCCGGTTTGCGCCCTTGCCGGCCGGCGCCGCGTGGACATGCATAAGTCTAGTGTAACCGGGGATGGGTATCCAGCGCCAACGCCTGCCTCATGCGCCGGGCGTCAGGTCGCTGGTATCGAGAGGATCCGGATTCTCGAAGGAAGGCAGTTGGAAAAGGCCCTCGCGCAGGCCGGTCCAACCCTCAGCGACAACGATGCTGTTTTGCGGATTTCCGGGCTGGTAGCGTACGGAGCAGGGAAATCCGGCACGAACCTTGGTTACATCCAACAACCCGAGCATGGCGGTGATGTCCTGCGAGCACTCGTAGTCAACACCGCCAATCCGGTAGTTGAAGAGGAGCATGGTGAGGCTGCGGCCATCTGTCGCGTCGACATTGTAGACATCGAGAAGCATGCCGTCGACGATTCGTCCCGATTGCACCAGGAACTGGCGTCGCGATCGCTCGATCTCCTCCGGCGTGGGGCGCTTGCGGAGGACGAGCCATGCAGCCCCGGCCGCCGCCAGGCCGGCGACGGCAAGACCGGCAAGAATCTCCCATTCGTCTTTATGGAGGAGGCTCATCGAATGGCGGGACTCCGCCAGAGAGCCCCAACTAGAGGATACCGCACGTGAATTCGGTTTAGCGAGACTTGACAGGAGGACGAACAGAGAGTGTGACCTCGCGATGCCGGGAACGACTACGGTTACGACAATGTCCTATACTTTATGAACATGGCGCCGAGTTTAGACCAGAGGGTAAACGTGAACGAGAATCGCCGCATTCGCTCCACAACGGTGATCTGTGTGCGGCGCAATGGCCAGGTAGTGATGGCTGCCGACGGGCAGGTGACCCTCGGCGACCACGTGCTGAAACACTCGGCCAAGAAGATTCGGCGGCTTTTTCAGGACAAGATCCTGGCCGGATTTGCCGGTTCTACAGCAGACGCCTTCAACCTGTTTGCGCGCTTTGAAACCAAGCTTGAACAACACGCAGGCAACCTGAACCGCGCCGCGGTGGAGCTGGCCAAGGACTGGCGCACGGACAAGATGCTGCGAAATCTGGAGGCCTTGCTGCTGGTCGCGGATAAGGGGCAAACCTTTCTCATCTCAGGTTCGGGTGATGTGATCGATCCCGATGAGCCGCTGGCGGCGATCGGCAGCGGCGGCAGCTATGCGACGGCCGCGGCGCGCGCGCTGATGGAGAACACCGATTTAAGCGCGCACGAGATTGCGGAGAAGGCGATGAAGATCGCCGGCGAAATCTGCATTTATACGAATGACCGGGTCACGTTTGAGGAGTTGAATGGCTGAGGCGCAGCAGGATAGCCATGGCAGGATATTCCGGCAAACCATTGTTGCAGAAGCTTGGCATCAAACGCGGAGACCGAGTGCTATTGAGCAACGCTCCGCGCATGTTGCCCTGCGAACTGACGGAATACTCCGGGGCCCGGACGAAGAAGAATCTGAACATCGTGCTGCTGTTTGCAACGTCTGCCGCCGGGTTCATCGCGGAGTTTGCATCGCTGACGAACGCCATCGAGGCCAACGGCATGATTTGGGTTGCTTGGCCCAAGAAGGCCTCGGGAATGGAGACCGATCTTACTGAGGACGTCATCCGCAACCAGGCTCTCAAAACTCGTTTCGTTGACGTGAAAGTGTGCGCGATCGATGAAACGTGGTCGGGATTGAAATTGGTGATCCGCAAACAATACCGGGCATCACTCGCCGCGAGACCAAGCCGAAATGCCGTCGTCGGCCTCCGTACACAGGAAACATAATGGCCATTTTTCTCCCCGCATCCGCCGAAGAACAGGACCTGTCGCTCGATGAGTTGACGCCGCGCGAAATTGTCACCGAACTGGACAAGCACGTGGTCGGGCAGCGCGCTGCGAAACGCGCTGTGGCAATCGCGCTCCGCAACCGCCAGCGGCGGCTCAAGCTTCCGCCCGATATGGCCGAAGACATCATGCCCAAGAACATCATCATGATCGGCCCCACGGGAGTGGGCAAAACGGAGATTGCGCGGCGGCTGGCGAAACTCACGAATTCGCCGTTCCTGAAAGTGGAAGCTTCGAAGTTTACTGAGGTAGGTTATGTGGGCCGCGATGTGGAATCGATGATTCGCGACCTCATCGAGATCGCGATCGACATGGTGCGCGAGGAGCGGCTTGAAGAAGTGGAAGACCGGGCCGAGATGAACGCCGAAGAGCGGTTGCTGGACGTGCTGCTGCCTCCGCCAGCGGGTGCGCCGCACGGACAGGAAGGCCAGTTGGTGCTTCCCGGCAGCGAGAGCCATCAGCGGTCGCGCGAAAAGCTGAGGCAGCAATTCCGTGAGGGCAAGCTGGACGACCGGATGGTGGAGATCGAAGCACGCGAGCGGAACGTGCCTCAGCTCGGCATCATCAGCAACCAGAATCTCGAAGACATCGAGATGAATTTGAAAGACATGCTGCCCAACATATTCGGAGGCGGCACGAAAAAGCGCAAAATGAAGGTCACCGATGCATTCGACTACCTGGTGCAGGAAGAAGAAGGCCGGCTGATCGATATGGACGCGGTGAACCGCGTTGCGGTGGAGCGAGTTGAATCCAACGGGATCATCTTTCTCGACGAGATCGACAAGATTGCCGGGCGCGAGAGCGGGCACGGTCCCGACGTGAGCCGCGAAGGCGTGCAGCGCGATATTTTGCCCATCGTAGAAGGAACCACGGTGAACACGCGCTACGGTATGGTGCGCACCGATCACATTTTGTTCATTGCCGCGGGTGCATTTCACGTGTCGAAGCCGAGCGACCTGATTCCCGAGCTGCAGGGTCGTTTTCCCATTCGTGTCGAGCTGCAGTCGCTCACGGTCGATGATTTTCTGCGCATTCTTACCGAGCCCAAAGCATCCCTCACCAAGCAATATTCGGCGCTGCTCGAGACGGAAGGCGTGCGCCTGGAGTTCGCGCCCGAGGCTCTGCGCGAGATGGCCGAGTTTGCCTTCAAGGTGAATGAGACCACGGAAAATATCGGAGCGCGCCGGCTGCATACCATCATGGAGCGAGTGCTTGAAGATGTAAGCTTCCTGGCGCCGGATGTGGTTCGCCACCCGCCCGGAGGCGAGGCGGGATCCGGGCTGTCAGAGGCCATCAAGAACGAGGCGGCCACTCCACTGCCCTACCAGGAGCGCATGACCGCATCCGGCCCGGAGAGGGTCTTTCTTATCGATGACGAGTATGTGAAGCAGATGGTGGCGTCGATTGTGAAGGACCAGGATCTGTCGCGCTATATTCTGTAGCGCCTGACCGCGAAGACCCGCTCGCATCCGTGTTGCGGAAGAGGAAAAGAAACGGCATAGCCTGCTGGACCAGGTTGCGGTAGAGCATCCCCATCGCCATCGTTGAGGATCCCTTTCGATATTAGAATGAGAGCCGCCGATTTCGACGGCGCGTTGACTGGAGATCACGGGACATGATGAAGCGCTTTGCTTTTCTTCTTGCGGCAACGTCGATTGTAATTGCGACGGTTAGCCTGAATGCTCAGCAGCCGTGGCAGCATTTGCAAAATCTGACCGCGGCTCAGGTCGCGGCGCGTTGGAAGAACCCACCGTCAGAGTATGGCCCTGAGCCCTACTACGGTTTGAATGGCTCCGTCAGCATCGCGCAGGTGGAGCGCGACCTCGACACGTTGCACAGCCTCGGCTTTCAGGCGGTGACGGTGCAGGCGGGCTTTAATATGCCGTTCGCATATCTGTCGCCCGAGTATTTTGCGTTCTTTCGCAAGTTTGTTGAAGAAGCCAGGAAACGCGAGATGCGCGTGTGGATCGTGGACGACGCCGGATATCCCAGCGGATTTGCAGGCGGCAAATTCACGACAGAAAAGCCCGAGCTGCGCATGCAGGCACTGGAGGTCGAGGAGAAGATCCCGGTAGCAGGCGGAACGACGCTTCACAAGGATCTGCCGCCAACGGTCGTGAGTGCGGCAGCGGTTGACGCGAACGGCGCTGCGACTCCGCTGCCCTTGCGCGGGAATACCCTGGATTGGACCGCGCCCGCAGGCCAATGGACGGTGCTGCTCGTGGACCATGAGTTCCGCACTTCGCCGACGCGCTCAGACACCAACTCGCGTCGCGTGAAAGATACCGAGCAATCGCTTGAAGACTATCTTGATCCCGCAGCGACACAGCAGTACCTTGCCTTTACCCACGAGCAATACAAGAAATATGTGGGAGATGAATTCGCCAAAACCATTATGGGTTTCCGCGGAGACGAGCCCGATTTTTCGATCAGCGGGCTGCCCTGGACGCCGAAGTTCTTTGCGACCTTCAAGCAGATGAAGGGATACGACGTGCAGCCATACGTGGCGTTGTTCGCGCAGACGCCATCGCGACGCGATCCCGGCGTTTCCATTCACCCGACTCCGGAGCAACTGCACATCAAGGGCGATTATTACGACGTCTTCTCGCGGATGTTTGCCGCTGGTTTCTTCAAGCCGCAAGGCGTATGGTGCGCGGCGAATCATCTCGAATACCAGGTGCACTTGAACCACGAAGAAATGGAGATGGACCTGACGCATAGCGAGGGCTCATTCTTCCGCGATATGTATTCGGTTGAAGTGCCCGGCATCGACGCCATCTGGCACCAGATCTGGAAGGACACCATCAGCGACTATCCGCGGCTGGCCAGTTCCGTCGCGCATCTCGACGGCAAACCGCGCGCATTTACCGAAACCTTTGCGGCCTACCGGCCCACTCCCGATGTGGAAATGGCGCGCTACATTCTGAACGAGCAGTTTGTGCGCGGCGTGAACCTGGTGGAGATGATGTATTTTCCCGCGACTTCGGCGGGCCCTCGGCCGGCGCCATCGTTCATGGGCCAGCCGGGGTTTCCTGATCTCGCGAGCTATGTGCGCCGCATGAGCTACCTGATGGCGATGGGGCGCCCGGAAGCGACCGTGGCACTGTACTTGCCATCGAGCTCGATGTGGTTGGGGAATGATGAATCGGATGTTCAATTCGTCTCGACAGAACGATTGCTGAGCGAGCACCAGATCGATTTCGACATTGTCGACGAAGATGCGCTTTCGAACGGCCTGAAGGCACTGCCGGGCGAGTTTGAGACGCTGAGCGGCAATCGGTACCGCACCATGATTCTGCCCGCGCCGCTGATCTTGCCGGAGGCTGCTCTCACGCGGCTGAAAGCGTTCGCGCATGGCGGCGGGAAGGTCGTTTTCATCGGCGGGACTCCGAAATGGATTTATGTGCGA
>OKRB01000084.1:0-7801 GCA_900290245.1 Candidatus Sulfuritelmatomonas gaucii
CACGTGAATTGCGAAGCCTGCCACGGAGCACTGGCCGCGCATGCCAACGATCCAACGTCGGTAACGCCGGTGAAGCCGGACACAGCGGTGCTATGCGCGCGCTGCCACACGGCGAGCGCTGCCAAGCCCAAGGGATTCCCGCAGGTCGATCCGGCGGATCATTCGAGCGGTGCTCCCTGCCAAACCTGCCATAACCCACACAGCCCGGGCATCGGCGCTGACACCGGCGCAAGCGCGGCCAAAGGAGGTGCGCAATGAATATCAGCCGGCGTCATCTGCTGGTCCTTTTGCCCGCGGCGGCCGTTGCGTGGAAGCATGTGCTGGCCGGAACACCGCAAGATTCTCCGAATTACCAAATGAGCGAGCACTGGTGGGGCATGCTGATCGACATTCCCAAGTGCATCGGCTGCGGGAATTGCGTGCGCGCCTGCCAGACCGAAAACGATGTGCCTGACGGTTTCTTCCGCACATGGGTGGAGCGGTATCACAGGTCCGACATACATCTAGAAAACCCCGAGGTGATCTCGCCCGACGGCGGCAAGGAAGGATTTCCGCCGGTGCCCGAAGGAGCGGAGGGAGACTACTTCTTCGTCCCCAAGATGTGCAACCACTGTTCGGATTCGCCCTGCACGCAGGTTTGCCCGGTGGGCGCCACCTTCATCAGCCCTGATGGCGTCGTGCTGATCGACCAGAAGTACTGCCTGGGGTGCGCCTATTGCGTGCAAGCCTGCCCTTACGGATGCCGTTATATTCATCCGACCAAGAAGGTCGCGGACAAATGCACGCTGTGCTACCACCGGATCACGAAGGGGCTGACGACGGCCTGCTGCGAGGCTTGCCCGACGGGCGCGCGGCAACTGGCGGACTTGAAGAATCCCAACGACCCGATTCATGCGTTCCTTAAGACGCACAGCGTGCAGGTATTGAAGCCGCAGATGGCAACGGGTGCGAAGGCTTTTTACAACGGGCTGGACGGTTCGGTGCGTTAAAGCAGGGAGCAAGGGAACAAGGAGCTAGCAGCTAGGAGCTGATGTATGAACGGTGTCGTAGGCTACATGTATCCGAACGAAGTGACGCTTTACTGGAGCGTGCTGATCGTTCTGTATCCGTTTATTACGGGGTTGGTGGCGGGTGCGTTCATTCTGGCGTCGCTGGAACGCGTGTTTCGTGTGGAGGCGGTGAAGCCGACCTACCGGCTGGCGCTGCTCACAGCGCTGGCGTTCCTGCTGGATGCGCCGCTTCCTCTTCAGCTTCACCTCGGCCATCCGGAGCGCTCACCCGAGATGTACTTCACTCCGCATAGCACCTCGGCCATGGCGATGTTCGGTTATGTGTATTTGTGGTACCTGATGGCGGTGCTGGTTTTCGAGATCTGGCTCGATTACCGGCGTGACATCGTGCTTTGGTCGCAGGAGTCAAAGGGCCTGCTGCGCGTGATCTACAAGATCATGTCCCTGGGCTCGAGCAACATTAGCGAGCGCTCGCTCCACATCGACGAGAGGGTGGGCTGGGTCGTGACGCTGGTGGGCATCCCCTCGGCGTTTCTGCTGCACGGTTATGTGGGGTTCATCTTTGGATCGCTCAAGGCCAATCCATGGTGGTCGTCACCGCTCATGCCGGTGGTATTCATCTTCTCGGCCATGGTTTCGGGCATCGCCGCGGTTATGCTGATCTACATGGCGGTGACCAAGCTGCGCCGCCAGTCAATCGACATGCGCTGCATCGACACCGTCGCGATGTACATGTTCTATATCTTCATCATTGATTTCAGCCTGGAGATGCTCGACCTGGTGCACCGCATCTACGAGGCCGACGAATCGTTCCGCAGCCTCGATTTCATGGTTCACACCAAGCTCTTCTTCTCGCAGATTGTCGTGCAGATCATTATCGGCACCCTGGTTCCGCTGGTTCTGCTCTTCATTACGCAAGTTGCCAGGATCCGCGAGGTAATTCGCAAGCGCATTTATGTTCTCTGCGGCTGTCTCATTCTCATCAGCGTATTTGCCATGCGCTGGAACGTGGTCATCGGCGGACAACTGTTTTCGAAGAGTTTCCTGGGCTACACCACCTACAAGATGGACCTGGTGACGCGCGAGGGCCTGTTCGTCGCCATCGGTTTGACCATCCTGCCGCTTGTCTTCCTCTCGGTGTTGCTCAAACTTCTGCCTCCGTGGCCTGAAAAGACCCTGCATGAAGTTGCGGCCGGCGACTGAGGCCAGCCTCGTCTGCGCCAGATCGGGTGGGAACGATGAACGATCCTCCTGACGGAATCGACCGACTGGCCGAACGGATTGAAGCTCTCGAGCGGTGCGTACATGCGCTGAAACCTCGAGTGGACGCGCTGGAGCATCCGCTCGCAGCGCGATGGCCTAAGCCCAAGCAAGACGCGGAAACAGCGGCCGACCCGGCGTCCGCAACGGCCAGGTTCGTTGTCGATTCGGGAAGCCTGTTCCCTGTGCTGGGCACCGCGTTGCTGGGAATTGCCGGCGCCTATGTGTTGCGGGCAGCAGAGGAGGCTAGCTTCCTTCCGAGGTTGCCTGTTGCCTCCGCAGGCATCGTATACGCATTCTTGTGGCTGGTGCTGGCAGCGCGAACGCGCGGCGGACCACGAATTATGAGCACGATTTACGCGTGCACCTCGGCGCTGATTCTCGCCCCCATGCTCTGGGAGCTCACTTTGCGCTTCAAGGTGTTGTCGCCGGCGATGTCTGCCAGCGCGGTGGCCGCCTATGCGCTTGCAGGGGTTGGCCTGGCGCGGAAGCGCGCGGCGGCGCCGGTGCTGCGCGTAGCCTTGATTGCGGCGGCGGGACTCGCATTCGTGCTGGCAATTGCCTCGCACGCGATGATGCCGTTCCTTGTTGTGCTGCTGCTCTTCACTGGAGTATGCGAGTTTGTCCCGGCGCTCGATCGCATGATTGACATCCGGGCAGTGGTCGCGCTCGCGGCCGATGCTGCCATCTGGATGCTGATCTTTACTTATTTCTCCCCGCAAAATGCGCGCGAGGATTTTCCGGGGCTCAGCCGGGCAGTTTTACTCGCGCCCGGCTTAGCGATGTTTGTAATGTTCGCGGCCGCAATAACCATTCGTACCGTGTTGCGCGCGCGAAAGATCACGGCTTTCGAAACAGTCCAGACCATCATCGCGTTTCTTCTCGCCGCAGTGAGCGTCGCCGACTTCGGGCCGCCGTACGGCACGACGATGCTCGGTGTGCTTTGCCTGATTCTCTCGGCAGCATGCTATGCAGTGGTCTTTACGATCTTCGAGCGCGCCACGGAGCGGCGCAATGCAGTGGTCTTTGCCGCGTGGGGCGCGGCGCTGTTTCTTGGCGGGAGTTTTCTGTGCATGCCGCTGCTTTCGGCGGTCGCGGCCCTCGGCGCAGGAGCGATTGCTGCAAGCGTGGCGGGCCGCTGGAAGAACCGGCCGGCTTTTGAGTTCTATGGATTGGTGTTCCTTCTGGCCGCGGCTGCGGCGTCAGGGTTCCCAGGATTTGCCGCAAGCGCTCTCATCGGAAGCCCGTCCGGAGGTCCGGCTTTGGGCGTATGGCTGATCGTTCTTTGTGGAGTTCTCTGCTACGCTGCGGCGAATTCGCGCGAGCACGAACCCCGAGGATTGCAGACGATACATCTCTTGCTCGCCGCATTGGCGGTCGTTGGCGTAGCGGCCTTGCTTGTGCGGGGGTGGTTCGGGCTCGTCGCGTCGCAGGTCACGACTGGCCCGCATCACTTGGCGCTTATCCGGACGCTGACGCTATGCGCGATGGCGCTTGCCCTCGTGTTTAGCGGGGCGCGCAGCCACCGCGTGGAGTTGACGCGCCTGGGCTACGCCGCGCTGGCCTTCGTCGCAGTGAAACTCGTCTTTGAGGACTTGCAACACGGGCATTTGGCCTACATCGCTGCCTCTATCTTTCTTGTCGCCCTCACCCTGATCGCGGCGCCACGCATGGCGAGAGCAAAGCAAAAAGCGTAAGGACTCCAGATCGAGGCTCCCACCTTTACCGCAATCAAGCCGCGGCAAGGATGGGGGAGCGGGCGGTCAATGCCGCAGAGATCTACGGAGCCGATCAGCGCTGGATCTCAGGCCGGTAGACTTCAGGATGGAAGATTCCCGGAGGGTAAACCGGGTGCGCCTTTGCGCCATAGCGCTCCTCGCCGCGCAACCTCATCTTGCTGATGTGCACGTCGTAGTCCGTGCCGGGCAGCAACGACTCGAGCACGAATGTCTCTGCGCCATCGCTCTTCAACTCGCGATAGCGATAAATGCCCACTTCGCCCGCGCTGTTTTCCGTGCCGGTGGAGGGCGCTTCCAAAAAGCGTTGCGCATCGGCCACGGTTGGTGTGGCGTGACTCCCCTCATCCGTCAGGCTCTCGGCCGCGTAGGAACGGATCAGCTTGGTCCAGTAGCGCGAGAGCAGGTCCGTATTGGCGAAAAGATCAGCCCATACAATCTCTCCGCGCACAGCCACCACCACACCGACGGCATGTTCCTCGCGCAGCTTGGCCAGGGCCTGCTCACGAGCGCTCATTACTTGCGAGGTCGCTTCGTCCACTTTCTTGCTGACTTCGGGACTTTCCATCACTTTGGCGTAACTCGTGGTGCCCAGGGGGAGTGCCGCTCCGCGACCGAAGCCCTCGGCCGGAGTGCCAGGGACTGGCGGTGCGGCGGCCACCTCCATCTGCGCGATGGCGCCATGGACCGAGTTCCATACCTGCTGCTGATCCTGGTCGACCATCGCGCGCTCGCGCACCCCAGGCTGGACCATGAAGCTTTTTGCGGCCGACCCGGCCGAGGCGCCGAAGCTATCCGAGCTTCCCGTCCAGCGGCCGGGCTCGATGCAGAAGACCGAGAGATCGATGGGATCGGCATCCGCAGGCACAATGCGGTCCTTGGCAACGATGCGGTCCTGCTTGCCGCCAGTCACAACTTCACCAGCCAGCAGCAGCAGAGGCCGCCTGGAGTGGTTCACAAGAACCAGAGTGTTCACCTGGTCGCCGCGATAGGGGTACGCCGGGAGGGGGCCCCGGCCGTTTCTTGGCCGCACGAGTCCTTGCGCGCGGCCTGCCTCCGTCACCTCCACTTCCCCATTTTTCAGGCCCTCATCGAGTGTAATGAACGGTGCTTCCGTCAGCGATTTGCTGTCGGATCGCACCACCGGGAACAGCAAAAGATTGCCGCTCGCGATGGGATCAAGCGCGCGGTATGGGCCGCCTTCGACCTGCGCAGGACCGCCAGCCGCCTTCACGCTGTTGCCATGCCGCCATGCCGCCATTGCAAAAAGCAACACTGCCAGAACCCCTATTTTGCCCAGGTTCTTCATGGATTTCCTCCGCCGGATCTTTGATCTACTGCACCCGCTTTCAACCCGGAGAACGGAGCGTGTGAGGGTTCTTGCAGGATTTTTTTGCGCCAAGGAACAGGTCAGAACTTTCGCTCCCGCTCCGGGTTCGTCGAATAGGAGAGTCGTCATTTTAGGCGTATCTTGAGAGCGTGGGGATGGCGCCAACGGAATCCGCAGCGAACGCGATGAGCGCGGGGATCGATGCCCGGCCGGGAGCGATGAATCGCATTCTGGTTGAGGAGCTTTGGCGCGCGTGTGAGGCCTCGAGCTGGGGTCTATCTGATGACGAGTTCGAGCAGATCCTGGTGGATTTGGCTACCGCACAAAACTTTGGGCTTGCAGAAGGCGTGGTTGCGACGCTGCATCAGCAGGCTGCTTTCTTTCACGGCTTATGCCTGGCTGACATGGTGCTGGCGCGCGGCTGCGCGAGTGGAAACGAGCGCGCGTGGGAGCACTTTGTTGGAAAGTATCGGCAGCCTCTCATCCGTGCGGCCGTCGCCATAACCGGCAGCGAGACGCTGGGCCGCGATCTGGCCGACCAGCTTTACGCGGAGCTGTATGGCTTGACTGAGCGCGATGGCGCTCGGCGTTGCCCGCTCCTCTCCTATCGCGGCCGCGGTTCGCTGATGGGCTGGCTGCGCACGACGCTCGCCCAGCGCCATGTGGATCATTATCGCCGCACGCGTCGAGAAGAGCCACTGGAAGAGGTTGACGCGCCGGCCGATGACCCGGCGCCGCAGACGACGGCTCACGAGCTTTCGCTATTGGAACTCGCGGTAAAAGAAGCGGTAGCGAAGCAGCCGGCGGAGGAGCGCTATCTGCTAGCAACCTATTATCTCGACGGCCAGACACTCAAGCAGATTGCACAGGCACTCGGCGTGCACGAGGCGACGGTGAGCCGCAAGCTGCAAAGAGC
This sequence comes from Candidatus Sulfuritelmatomonas gaucii, assembly GCA_900290245.1. Lineage (GTDB taxonomy): Bacteria > Acidobacteriota > Terriglobia > Terriglobales > Acidobacteriaceae > Telmatobacter > Telmatobacter gaucii. Next base: position 6,253 of record OKRB01000084.1, read on the forward strand.
AACCGGCGCAATCAGAAAGCTCGTTCTCAAGAACCTTGAACGCGGTGGCCTGGACCGGCGCGCGGCGCAGGACGCCCTCGGCGCCGATCCGCGCGATCTCGATGTGAACCTGAAAAAACTGCTGCAAAATTCGCAAACGGAGGCGTTCCAAGAACAGGCGGCACGATAAGTGTGGCAATCGATGCGATGAAAGCGACCAGCCAACACGAGTTTCATCCTGATGCGGAGCGGCTGAACGCGTTCGCCGAGCTGGCGTTGGGCCAAAGCGAGCGCAACGAAGCGCTCGAGCATCTGGCCGTGTGTGGCCGTTGCCGTCAGGTGGTGGCGCTGGCGCGAGAAGCGGCAGAGGCGGAAGTTGCGGCGGAAGGTGCGGCGCCGGCGTCGCGGAGTCCAGTGATTCAGGCAAGTGCATGGTGGAAGCAATGGCGGGTGGTTTGGGTTCCCACTGCAGTCGTAGCCGCTTTCGCTGTGGCGTCAGTTTCCATCTATCTGCGTCAGGTGGAGCAGCGCGAAACGACGATCAGGATGGCAAAGTTGGCTCCCAACCGAGGCACGGGGCCGGCTTCAGTTCCCCCGCCCTCGGAACAAGCGAAAGCCGAGCCGCCAGCCTCACCTGCGCCCGCTCCTGCAGCGGCCAAATCGCCCAAGGCCAGGAATTCGGGCGCGATTCCGGTTGAACGGCAGCGCCCGTACCAGGAGCCTCTCATCGACAGACTTCAACCGCTTCCGCCTCCGCCTCAACCAGCCGCTCCGGTAAGCCTGGCGCCGGGGCTCGCGGGCGAAGGTTTCCTGCGTGGAGGAGCACCGGCCATCTACCAGTCGTCGGCCTCGGCGCAGTGGCGACCCGAGAAGAAGGAACAGGATCGCGAGAAGCAGCAGGCTGAAAACGGCGTGCTACACGGGTCGCTGTTCGGGCCGAAGGCAGCACCGCCGGCCACCCCGCGCGGCGCAATTTCTATCCCTCCAGCCGCCACTGAATCGGTTGTGGTCACCACGGCTGCCCCAGAGCTCGAAACCCAAACTGCCGAAAGCGCAGGTTTTGGGGCGCTGGAAAGTGCGTCGGCGAGCAGGCCCATTGCCGCGCGCATGGCGAGCATGATTCGCCTTCCCGGCGGCCAGAATGCGGTTTCTACAACCTCTTCCGGCAAGATCCTCCTGGCCATCGACCAGGCCGGCGCTCTTTATATCAGCCAGGATCAAGGCGGCACATGGGACCGCGTAATCCAGCAGTGGACCGGCCGCGCCGTTCTGGTTCGCAGACAACCGATGCCGCCCACCGCCGCAGCCCCGCTGCCTGAAGCGGAACTAGAAGCGAAGCCGGCGTCTGGGACGAGCGAAGTGTCTCCTTCCGCGACAATCTTTGAGATTGTGAATGACAAAAATCAAGTGTGGTGGAGCAACGACGGCCGCATTTGGACTCCGAAATGAGCTGTGGCGTGCGCCACCTCGCCAGTGCCGCGCGATTTCCGCTATAGAACAGCCTGTAACCAGCCGAAGAACTGCATACGTGGATGTGCGAATCCGTCACTGCGTCCGGCATTGCGTCCGG
>OKRB01000084.1:7811-20654 GCA_900290245.1 Candidatus Sulfuritelmatomonas gaucii
GAGCAAATCCGCGCGGCTTGGATGAAGTTGCGCAGACGAAAAGGGGGCCGACGTTGGGAGTGGCAGAGATCAGCGAGCGAAGCGGGCAAGCGGCAACACAGCCATGGGCCTATTTGCACCTGCCGCCATTTCCCCAAGTCGCCGTGAGAGTTCTGCAACTGGCCAACAACGAGAATGTGCAGTTGCATCAACTCTGCGATCTGATTTCGTCCGACCCCGCGTTTGCCAGCGAAGTTCTCACGGTCGCGAATTCCCTGCTCTACGCTCCACGCTATCCCTCGACCAGCATCTTGCAGGCTGTAGCCGTGCTCGGCGCAAACACGCTGCAGGGGATGTGCGTTACAGTGGGCGTGCGCGCGTACCTGGGCAAGGCGATGAGTTACCCGGCGATGCGGAATCTGTGGCGGCACAACCTGGCGTGCGCCATGATTGCCGAACGGTTGGCGGAAGCGGGGTTTAACGACAAAGATACGGCTTACACCTCGGGAATTTTGCACGACGTCGGACGCATGGCGCTGGCCGTGATTCAGCCAAAGGGCTACGCCGCCCTGCTCGATGCGCATCACGGGACCGATGCGACCTTGCTTGATGCCGAACGCGAGCTGTTTGGCTGGGACCACTGTGAAACGGGAAGGCAACTTATTGGCGACTGGAAGCTGCCTGACAACCTCGAAGCCGTGGTCGCCGACCACCACCTGCCGCGGCGCAACGACGGCGCATGGGACATGGCCGAATTGATGAAAGTAAGCTGTGCCATGGCCAGCGCGGTGGGTTACGCCGCATTTTCAGCATGCGAAACGACCGCGTTTGCCGATCTTTTGGAACAGTTGCCGGCAAGAGAACGCTGGCTCTTCAGAGCCGATGCCGAGATGCTTCGCGGGCAGATCGAGGAGAGCATTCACGCGATCGAGTCGGTATAGGTTCGCTGTCCGCGCTCCGCGCCGCATCGGGTGCGCAAATCGAAAGATCATCGCGGCCCGCGCTCATCCTCTGCAAAATCCGATTCAATTTACGTTTCGCTTCGAGAATTCATCGAACAGCGACCCGAGTGGGCCTATAATCTCCTACCAACAAACAACCTTCATCAAGACTTTGGGGGAACGGCCATGCCCAACGTTCTTGTGCCAACGCCGCGAGGTCAGATGCCCGCGTGGCTTGCCATCCCACTCAACACAAGCGCGGCGCCAGGAGTAGTCGTCATTCACGATGTCCTTGGCATGACTCGCGATCATCGCAATCAGGCTGACTGGCTAGCACAGGCGGGCTTTTTATCGCTCGCAATCGATCTTTATTATCCAGGCGGGATGCTTCTGTGCCTTCGCTCGATTATCCGCGATTTTACTGAACGCTCTGGCCCCGCATTCGATGACATCGAAGCTGCGCGAAGTTGGCTTGCCGCGCAACCAAACTGCACCGGAAAGATCGGCGTGATCGGTTTCTGCATGGGCGGAGGGTTCGTACTCCTGCTCATCTCTGGCCACGGCTTCTCGGCCGCCAGTGTCAACTATGGCGGAAAGCTGCCTCCAGATTTTGACGCCTTCCTCAAGCTGGCTTGTCCGGTCGTCGGCAGCTATGGCGGACTGGCAAAGTGGGAGCAGGGCGTGGCTGATCAGCTTCAGATTGCGCTTGAGCGCGCCCTTGTTCCGCACGACGTGAAGGAATATCCGGATGCGGGCCACTCCTTTATGAACCAGCATGGAACGTTCCTGCTCAAGCTCCTTCGCTACAAAGCCAACGGTTACAACGAGCCAGCCACCTTCGACGCGCGGCGACGTATCGCCGCATTTTTCCATCAGCATCTTGACCGTTGAGCGAGAGCTCGCCTCTTAGGCTCGCATCAACTTGCGCTGCAACTGCTCGAGTGTCTGGTTCTTGGTCTCGGGGTACATCAGCAATACCACAAGGAATTGCACCGCCGTCATTACCGCAAAGAACACAAATGGCGTGGTCGTGCTCATCATGCTCACGATGACCGGGAACAATTGCGCGATGATTGCATTCATAAACCAGTGGCTCGCGCTGCCCACACCCTGGCCCTTTGCGCGCACGGCCGTGGGAAAGACCTCACCGATGTACACCCAGATGACCGTACCCTGCGAAAGGCTGAAGAACACGATGAAGACCACCAGAAGCCACAGTAGGGCGCCGGGGTGCGATCGTGTGGCAAACACCCACGCCACGCCACCCAGACAACCGGCACAACCCGCCGCGCCGATCAACAGCAGCGTCTTGCGGCCCAGCTTGTCGATCAGCGACATGCCCACGATGGTGAACACAAAGAACGTGACTCCGACCGCGACTGCCTGCTGATCGCTCGAGATTTGGCTGAATCCGGCGGCCGCGAAGATGTTATTGAGGTAATAGAGAATCGTGTTGATTCCTGCGAGCTGGTTGAATGCCCCGATTGAGATTGCAAGAAAAAGCGGATATCGGTACTTCCATTGGAATACCCGCTCGTGCGTCGTGACGTGTTCCTGCACCAGGGCCTCCCGGATGTCGGCCAGCTCCGCTTCGGGATCTGGGTCGCCAATCAATTGCAAAACAACCCACGCCTCATCGTTTCGGCCACGCGAGACCAGCCAGCGTGGGCTGCGTGGAATTCCGAACAGCAATGCCAGGAAAACAACCGCCGGCGCCGTCGCGATGCCCACCTGCCACCGCCACTCCGCACCGCCCAGATGCATGGTGCGAATCGCATAGTTCGAGATGTAGGCAAGCATGATGCCGAAGGCAACGTTGAACTGAAAGATCGCCACGAGCCGGCCACGCCACTTCGCCGGGGAAAGCTCCGCAATATACACGGGGCCAAGCACCGACGACGCGCCAATACCCAGTCCGCCGACAAAACGAAATACCAGGAATGACGGCCAACCCCAAGCCAGGCCGCATCCGAGTGCCGAGATGATATAAAGCAGAGCTGTGATGCGCAGCGTTTCGCGGGTACCGAACTGTTGACCCGCCTGGCCTGCGCCCAGTGCCCCGATCACGGTGCCAACCAGCCCGATCGCCACTGTGAACCCCTTTTGTTGCGGGTCCAAGCTGTAAAGACGAACCACGGCATCGATCGCGCCGGAGATGACAACCGTATCAAAACCGAAAAGCAACCCTCCCAACGCTCCCGAAAACGCGGCTCGAATCAGGTTGGAATTGAGCTGCACCGGCTACTGTCCTCCGGAATTCGGAAGCCGTGATACGGAAATGCCCTGGGTCAAAGAAGCGGAGACGATCTCGATGATGGAGCCAGCGCGAACAGATGCTCCTGTCATGATGCACCTGCGCCGGAACCGTAATCGCGGCCACGGCCCGGCGCTTTTTTCGCTAGCCCCGCATCAGCTTGCGCTGCAACTGCTCCAGCGTCTGCCCCTTGGTCTCAGGGAAGAACAAACCCACGACGATCAGTTGCACCACCGTGGCGGCGGCGAAGAAAACGAACGGGGTTCCCTGGCTAAAGCTGTGAGCCAGGATCGGAAAGGCGAAAAGAATCGCCATGTTGATCGCGGAGAGACTGGCATTACCCACGCCCTGGCCCTTCGCGCGAACCGCGTTGGGAAACACTTCGCCGATGTACACGAACACGACCAGACCCTGTGAAAGGGCAAAGAAAGCGATAAACAACACCAGCAGGGGCAGCAGCGCTGCCTGGTGGCTATTGGAGTTGAAAATCCACGCCACGCCGGAAAGACAAACCGCGTCACCGATAGCCCCCACGATGAGCAATGTCTTGCGGCCAAACTTGTCGATCATTGCCATCCCCACCAGCGTGAAGATCAGATTTGTGGCGCCAATGGCGATCGCCTGCGAGTCGCTGGAAAGCTGGTTGAAGCCCGCTGCGGTAAAAATGGTATGCACGTAGCTGAGAATGGCGTTGATGCCCGTCAACTGATTGAAGGCGCCGATGGCAATGGCCAGGAAAAGCGGATAGCGATACTTCCATTGGAAGACTGGCTCGTGCACGGTTGCATGTTCGGCCTGGAGCGCAGCTTGAATATCGGCCAGCTCGGCCTTGGGATCGGGCGCGCCAACCAGGCCGAGAACTCGAAGAGCTTCGTCAATCTCATTACGCGACACCGACCAGCGCGGCGAACGCGGGATGAAGAAGAGCAGGAGGAGAAAAATAAGCGCCGGCGCCGCCGCAACGCCCACCATTACGCGCCATTCCAGCGCGCCCAGGCTCGCCAGCCGCACCAGGTAGTTTGAGATGAGGCCAATCAGAATCCCTGAAACCACATTAATCTGAAATGCGCCCACAAGACGGCCGCGCCATTGAGCTGGTGCGAGCTCCGCGATGTATACCGGCCCCGCCACAGAGGCTGCTCCGATGGCGAATCCGCCGACGAAGCGTGCTACGAGCAGCATGGGCCAACCGACGGAAAAAGCCGCGGCCAGCGCGGCGAGCGTGTACAGCACAGCCGCGCCGCGGAGCGTGGCACGCGTGCCGATGCGCTGCCCGATCACGCCCGCGGCGAAGCAGCCGAGAATGTTGCCGATGGGCGAAGCGGCCACCGTGAGGCCTATCCCGCGCGGGCTGAGGTGATAAAGACGGGTGACCGTATCGATGAATCCGGAGATAACAATGGTGTCGAATCCATAAAGCAGGCCACCGAGCGCGCCTGTCAATGTGGCTTTGATGAGCTTGGAGTTGGGTCGCATCGATCTTTGTCCTGAAAGTTCCAAACCATAGTACAGATTGCTGGTGCCTGCGGCAAACTCTGTTCCAGAAGACTTTGATCGCGCCCCTCCGCGGAGTGACAAAAGTCCCTGACCCCAGGAATAAATTTGGCTAGTCTCGATTCAACAGGAGGATCTACCGATGATTAATTCCACTTCCACGCTGCGTTAATCGCTTTGAAGCAGCCTGCCACCATTCCCGTCTTTGAACGCTTTCACCTGGATTATTGTTGCGGCGGCAATCGGCCGCTGGGCGAGTCCTGTGCAGAAAAAGATATTGCCACCAGCGAAGTATTGGCCGCACTGGCGGAGGCGACGGGGAAAGCGCGACCCGCGGAAGATTTGAGCCGGGCCACACCCACTGAGCTCATCCGGTACATCGTTGAGCGGCATCATGCCTACGTCCGCGGCGAGCTGCCTCACCTGCAAGCGATGGCTGAGCGCGTGGCAACCAAGCATGGTCCCGCGCATCCTGAAGCCACACTAATCCAGCGCAATCTGGCACAACTGGCCGATGAGATCCTCTTCCACCTCGACAAAGAGGAGCGCATCCTGTTCCCGTACATCGAGGGGCTGCAGCAGAGCCGCGAAAATCATGCCGCGCCGCCCAGCGGATGCTTTGGCACAGTCGAGAATCCTATCCGGGCGATGATTCATGAGCATGAAGGCGCTGCAACGCTACTTGCCGAGATGCGCGCCATCACGCATGGCTTTGCTCCATGGCCTGAAGCTTGCCCAACAACCGTCGGCCTCTATCACGGTCTTGACGCATTCGAGCGCGACCTGCATCGTCACGTGCATCTTGAAAACAATCTGCTCTTCCCGAAGGCCATCGAGTTGGAGAAGGAGGTATTGGTGGCGCAATAGCACAAACCGGTCCATCAGCGTCAAGCCGGCGGCGTAACGGCCGGCTGGCATGCCGGTTCAGGAAATGGAGAAGGTAGTCGCTCAGTGTTTATTGCCGCCTCTTGGGACGTCGCATTCAGGGCCTGCGTAACCTGTACTGGCGATGGTAGTTTTTATAGAGGCGCCGTGTTGTGACGCTGTTATGGGCCACAATTGAAAAGAGGCGAAAAGGCAAAATGGACACCTTCCCCGGTCGTACCTTCCGTTCGGTGCTTCATCGAGGCTTTTGTTTAGCGATCGTTATCGGTCTGCTGTGCACGATCCCGATCTGCGCGGCGCAGGACAAGGCAGACCAGGATAAGAAACCTGCACCTAACCCCGCGCCCGACGTGCTTGTACTGAGCAACGGCGATACGCTGCACGGCAAGTTTGTCAGCGAAACGGCGGGCAAGGTCACGTTTCACAGCGATCCGCTGGGCGACATCTCCGTCTCCTGGGACAAGATCAAGGAAATGCACGTGAACGAAAAACTCGCCGTGCTCGATAAGACTGTAAAGCTGCGTGGCAAGAAGAGCCAGCAGCAGGTTCCGGTGGGGACACTGGAAGTTGCGGATCAAGCCGTGACGGTGCACCCGGAGAACGCCGCGCCAGCCGCGCCGATCCAGGTAAAAGATGCGCAATTCATCATTGACGAGGCCACACTGAACAACGAGATCTATCACCAACCGGATTTCTTTGCGGGATGGAGCGGCCCGGCGACCTTCGGAGCAACGCTGGTGACCGCAACGCAGAACCAGTACGCCGTGTCGGGAGCGATCGGCCTGGTACGCGTTGTGCCCACCGTGAGCTGGCTCGATCCACATGACCGCACCTCCATGGATTTCAGCGGATCGTTTGGAAAGATCACGCAGCCTGGATACGTGGTTCCGGCGTCAGGCAGCACGCCCGCAACCTACGTCGCGGCCACCTCCACCAAAACAGCGATCTACCATGCCGACGCAGAACGCGACGAGTATTTTGCGCCTCGTTTCTTTGGGCTTGGTCAGACAGCATTCGATCATAACTTCGGGCAGGATCTCGACTTGCAGCAGATCTATGGTGGCGGCATCGGATGGACCGCGATCAAGACGCCGAAGCAGGAGATGGACCTGAAGGCGACAATGCAGTATGAGAAGCAGGAGTTCATCACCGGCGCGGCAGGCACGAATCAGAACCTTGTCGGTTCCACGTTTTCGGCCGCGTATGGGTTGCACATGAAGCTGCTCACGCTTACTCAAAGCCTCTCATTTATTCCTGCCTACAATAATTCGTCGGCTTACTCCGCCAACGAAACTGATACCTTTGCGTTTCCCGCGTACAAGAATCTGAGTTTTTCGCTTGGAACGATGGACAGCTACCTGAACGATCCGCCGGTCTCGTTGCCCCCAACCAAGAAAAATTCGTTTCAGTTCACGATGGGGCTGACGTACGCGATCAAGTCAAAGTACTGAAAGACAGCGACTAGCTGCTAGCCGCGGCTTTTTTCACTTCACCAGCACCTGCTGCAGCCACGCGCCGTCGCCCGCTGAATCCCATACATCGAATCGCACCCACTTCTTTCCCTGCGCGTCGAATGGGATGTGAAACGTCTTGGCGCCGAAGGGCTCGGTGTCAGTCAGCTTGATGATCTGGCGATCAACCTTCGAACCGTCACTCCAAACGAGCTCGGCAAATTCCAGCGGGAAGGTGTACTCGATGCTGGCCGTGTAAACGCTCTTTGCGCCCGAGCCTTCAATGCCCCAATTGTGAAAAAGAATCTCCCCCGTGGTGCCGAAAAAATTACCCGCGCGAATCCCTTCGACAACCGGCGCCCAGCTTTCGTTGTACGCCGGAACCTTGTCGAGCTTGAGGTAATTGATGGCCAGCAGCGGATAGGTGTCGTCGCTGGGAACTTTCATGTAGGTATCGCCCTCAGCGAGCATGAACTTCGGCTTGGGCGCCCAGTTGCTCATGTCGTCGTTGACGCCGAAGCAGCGCGCCTCGCAAAGCCGCGCCTGCGAGAGATCGACGGGCAGTGACTCCCACGAAGCGCCAATGAAGCGGTCGCTCAGGAAGAAATCCTTGTCCTTGTACTCGTCGGGATACATGGCGGAGCTTTTGGTGCGCGGGTGCGCCGTCCAAATGATGCCCTGCTCGCGATTTACGAAATTCACCGCGTCCTCGACCGAGCCGAGATGATACACGTGGCCATACGTAGGATCGACTTCCTCGAACGTCTGGTTCGCGGGCCGCGGTACGGCGTGCGAGAAATAGACCGGCTTGGGCAGCAGCAGGTACCAGTGGCCACCGAGAAACGCGTTTACCTCCTCGGCCGGAATCACAAGAAAGTCTTTGTCGCTGAGTTTGCGCGCCCCTTCGAAGTAAAGCTTCTGCTCGTAAAAGCGTTTCGGACCGGGATCGTTGATGTCTGAATCGTCGTGGAAGTCGCCGAGATAGACGATGTTAATGCCGAGACCGCGGAAGACCGGGACCCACGTGGGCATGGTGTCCGAAGTGCCGCGATCGCGGATCATCTCATTCAGGTCGAGATGAAAGTGGCCGGTGACTGTCTTGAATCCGGGCACGGGCTTGTAGGTGTCATCATGCGTGTACGCCATCACCTGCTGCTGCGTCGCGTGGGAGCCATTCGCGCTGAGGTAGTAGTAGACGGCCATGCGCTGCACGGTACCGGGCGGCGCGTTGTAAAGTGCGTAATTGTAGATTTGCTGGCGCGCTACTCGCACGCGCCGGTTCCACACTTCGTCAGTAACGCCCCACGGCGCGTAGCCGCGTCCACGCTCGGGCTGCATCACGCCCAGCGAAAAGGACGAGTCGCTGTCTTTGCGATAGTACACGTAGCCCAGGTTCACTTCGTTCTCGCGCGCGAAAAAGAATTTGTGCGGCGGCACAAAGATGGCAAGTGAACCCGAGCCCGCGTCGAGAATCTCGAGCCTGTTCCGCGCCTGCAGGTGAACTGGCTGCTCGTTGATGTCGCCGCCGAACTCGTACTTCTGCCACACCTGCGCATCGTCGCGCCACTCGAGCTTCGTGCCTGCAGTGATCGGGAAGCCCTTCAGGCCGGCCTTGTAGATGAAGGCCACATCAGGTGCGTCGGTCTTGGCCATCGCCTCCTGCCGCAACAGGTTCGAGCCCTTGTACGCCGTGAACTGCAAATCCCCGGCGAAAAGTCCGAGCGTGAGACCGTTGAAGACAACGCTCACCTGGTCGCCGTCGCTCTTCACGCGGCAGCTATCAGAGTTGTAGCTCACCGCGGCGCGCTTCACTTCATCGGCAGTGCGGCCTGGTCCCACCAGATGCGAATCGTGGCCGGGAATCTCCAGCGGCGCATCCCAGAACACATTCCATTTGTATTCATTCTCGTTTTCGGGAGTGTCCACGCCGAGCCGCTTCAGGATGTCGAGTTCGGTGGTGGAGATGCGTCGGAGGCCGGTGGTGACTTGAAAATCGGGCGACAGGTCCCTACCCAGGACAATCCAAGCGCCGCCGGGCTTTTTCGTATCGAGCTCAGCAACGACAGGCTGGCCGTTGCGGAGCGCAAACAGCGCGCGATTTTGCTGCCCCTCCTCGCCGGGCCACGACACTTCGACGGAATCACGGGCCGCCGTAACGGTCACGCCGGAAATCGGCTTCCAGTCCCTCACGTCGCAGCTCTGCGCGTGCACTCCAAAGACGCTGCCGCATAGAGCGAGAACCCACGCAATGATACGCTTTCTCATGTTTGTCTCCGATTTCCCTCGCGGTTAGCCGCTCGCTGCAGGTTGGCGGCACACGTCACGCGGATGCGCAGGCGTATTCGCCCGGCCAAATCAAATCTTGATAAAGATCTTCCTGCGGTAAAGCACCCACACCGGCAGGAAGCAAACGAATGTATACGAGACCGAGTAGGCGAAGGCTCTCCAGCCGGGGTCGGTGATGAAGGTGAAAAAGTGATGATTGGCATAGAAGAGCGGGTTCACGCGGCGGCCGCCGTCGGCGAAGTGGATGGCAAAGAACCCTCCGGCCAGCAGCTCGCTGATCATGTAGCCTGTGATGGCATTCGAGCCGAAAACCAGCCACGGCCAGGCAAGACCCTTGCTCCAGCCTTTTCTGCCCCAGCCACGTTGCTCCATCGCCCAGTAAGCAAGCGCAAAAATCGCCAGTGACCACCCCGCGGCAACAAGCACATAAGAACTGGTCCACATCTTTTTGTTGAGCGGAAACCAGATGGACCAGAGATACCCGGTGGCGAGACAGGCTGCCGCACCCGCAACCAACCCGAGGGTTTTGCTCTTCACCGATCGCTGCGCGCTGAGCCAAAGCCCGCCCAGCAGCCCGAGAAGCGTGGTTCCGATCGCGGGAATGTCGCTGAGCAACCCTTCGGGATCGCGCGCGTCGTGGGCGGGTGAATCCTCATAAAGATGGCCGGGCATCAGCTGCCGGTCGACCCAGGCGACCATGTTTTGATCTTTGTCGAGGAAATGGACGTCGCGGACCGGCATCCCCGCCCCGGGAACGGGGACCCAACGGACAAGGATCCAGTAACCGATCAGCGTAATAAAAAGCAGCACAACCTTCGTCCACACGCGGCGGTCCCAAAGGTAGAACACCCCCACGATCAGATAACAGATGGCGATGCGCTGCAGCACGCCGTAGAAGCGCATGTGGACCCAATGAAAGTAGGGAAAGTTGTTGACCACGATGCCAAACACAAACAGAACGACCGCACGGGTGAGCATGTGCCAGGCCAAATGGCGGGGTGCCGCGCCGCGCCGCAACCGTGCCTCAGTGGAAAAGACCAAAGACACTCCCACAACAAAAAGAAACGTAGGGAACACCAGGTCCGTAGCTGTGAATCCATTCCACGCGGCGTGGTGCATCTCTTTCCACGCGCCCGAACCGCCATTGTTGTTCACCATGATCATGAAGGCGATGGTGAGACCACGCAGCACGTCAAGTGAGAGAAGGCGCCGGGATGCCGAGGCGCTGCCCCTGGCTGCGGAGTCAAGGTCGGGCGCAAACTCCCGATCAGGCTCCTGTCATGGAACCGGCCAACACTGGTACACTCGCTCTTCAAGGGAAAAGCACCGTATGACGACACCCGCCGTTATGTCGAAGAAGACATCCGAGTTTCACCCTTTTGTTCCTGCCACTCAGCAACCGCCGGAGTTCACCATTCGCGCTGTATTGCTGGGTGCGCTCTTCGGCCTCATCTTCGGTGCGGTCACCGTGTATGTCGGCCTGCGCGCGGGGCTCACCGTCGCCGCGTCGATCCCGATCGCCGTCATCACCATCAGCACCCTTCGATACAAAGGCAAGCCGTCGGTCCTTGAAACTATCATCGTCCAGACCTGCGGTAATGCCGGCCAATCCATCGCCGCTGGCGTCATCTTCACCCTTCCCGCACTCATCTTCCTCGGTTTTGATCTCGAGTACTTCCGAATTTTTATGCTCGCCCTGATTGGCGGCTATCTCGGCGTCCTCTTCATGGTCCCGTTGCGCCGGCCGCTCATCGTAGAGGAGCACGGCCTCCTCCAATACCCGGAAGGCACCGCCTGCGCTGAAGTGATCAAGGCCGGCGCCACCGGCGGGTCGACCGCCTCCCGCGTTTTCTTCGGCCTCGGCCTCGGCGCCCTCTACGCCGCCTTCCAAAACGGCGGGCTCTTCGGCGCGTGGCCAGGCTCGCCGGAATATCAGCCCGACTTTGGCCCCCAACACGTGCTCAAAGGCGCGTCGATCAAGGCCGACGCCACGTCTGAGTATCTCGGCGTGGGCTACATCATCGGCGCGCGCACGGCAGGCATCATGTTCGCCGGCGGCGTCGTCTCCTGGCTTGTCATCATGCCGTTGCTTTACTTCTTCGGAAAGAATCTTCCCAACCCTGTCTACCCTGGCACCGTTCCCATCGCACAGATGTCTCCCTCCGATCTCTGGACGACCTACATTCGCCCTCTCGGCGCCGGAGCCGTTGCCGCAGCCGGCCTCATCACCCTTTGCAAAACCCTTCCGACGATCGTCGGCGCCCTCCGTTCCGGCTTCAAAAACATGCGAGGAGGCTCCGCTGACGGCGCCCGTCCCATCCGCACGGAACACGACATGCCTATGGGCACCGCCGTCCTCGGCTGCATCGCCCTCATCATCCTCATGTTCTTCTTTCTCTGGCTCAAACCTGTCCCCGGTGCGCAGGTCGGCTTGCTCGCCAACTTCGGCGCGGCAATCCTTGTCATCATCTTCGGTTTTCTTTTCGTCACTGTCAGCTCTCGCATCGTCGGCCTTATCGGCAGTTCGGCCAATCCCATCTCCGGAATGACCATTGCCACCCTCATGGCCACCTCAGCCATCTTTCTGGTCAGTGGCTGGACGGCGCCCGCGTTCGGCGCGCTGGCTATCACCATTGGCGGCGTAGTCTGCATCGCCTCGGCTGAGGCAGGCGACACTTCGCAGGATTTAAAGACAGGTTTTTTGGTCGGCGCCACGCCCATCAAGCAACGCTACGCTTTCCTCATCGGCATCGCTGTCTCCACCGTCGCCATCGGCGGGACTCTTAACATCATGAACACCGGCATGCAAGAGTTTCGTGAAGCGCCGCATGCCTGGGACATCAGCGCCCCCCATGAAGGCGTTTCCGTCATCGAGAACCCGCATGGCCTCATCGACCGCTTCCCCGTCAAGGCCCGGAGCGGCGCCACCACCGAGCACAGCAAGGGTGAGTATATTGTCCTCAATGCCCTCGGCTCATCGGAGCTGGCCGATGGAAAGTATTTCTACTCACCCGCTACACATCGCATTGAGGTCCAATGGATTCCCGGCATCGGCAGTGAAAAGGCAGCCGCTCCACAGGCGCGCCTCATGGCCACGGTCATCAACGGCATCCTGTCTCGCAAGCTTCCCTGGGGTCTCGTCCTGGTTGGCGTCTTCCTCGTCGTCGGCGTGGAGTTGCTCGGCATTCGCTCGCTTACCTTCGCTGTCGGCGCCTACCTTTCGATAGGAACTACGGCGGCCATCTTCGCCGGAGGAGTCGTGCGCGCGCTCGTCGATTCCGCCGCCAAGAAGGCCGGCGCGGCCGATGAAGGCGACACGTCTTCCGGATCGCTCTTCGCCTCCGGCCTGATTGCCGCGGGCGGCATCATGGGCCTTCTCGGCGTCATCAATGCCTGGTTGCAAATGAAGTTCGACTGGCCCAACTATATCGGCTGGCCACGCACGTTTCTCTACAACCCATGGGTCTCGGTGCTGGCGTTTGGGCTGCTGGCGTACTCGCTGTATTATTTCGCGCGCAAGCCGCTAAAGAAGTAGTCGGCGGTCTGTGGCGGG
>OKRB01000148.1:0-2703 GCA_900290245.1 Candidatus Sulfuritelmatomonas gaucii
ATTGACAAAACGCTGTAGGGTTCAGAAACGGGATCGTGCCTGGTTTGTCGGCAACTCGTCAGTTACTGTCCGGTAGACTTTTTGGATCGGCGTCCCCAGGGCGGTCCACTGCGGTGCCCCCCGCCCATTCTCAGGAATCAAAAGGTGATATGCATCACAGTATACTAGTGGGTAACGCCGTAAGGTAAAAGCTGCCATGTACCTGCTTTGGCTACGAGTTGCGGCCATTCTTTATGCGGCAGGATGTGTTGCCGCTTTCCCCGCGGTGCTCTATAACTCCGAGCGCTGGCGCAAGACCTGCGTCCACCTCAGCGGCCTGGCCTTCTTCTTTCATTTCGTCTCTGTAGTCGAGATGCTGGTGGTTGCGCACCGGTGGATGCCGGTCGGCATGCGGGAGATCGAGTCGCTGCTGGGCTTTGCCGTGGCCGGCCTCTTCTTCCTTTTGTGGTGGCTTTACGACGCCATATCGCTGGGAATCTTTGCCCTGCCGGCGACCTTCTTTCTTGTCTTTGCCCCCGCTCTCGGAGAAAGCGCGCGCCGCTTCCCCTCGCAGCGCGTGTGGATGAGCTGGCTGGTCGTGCATATTATCGCCTTGCTGCTGGCCTACGCAGCACTGTTTTTGAGTCTGCTGGCGTCGATGCTTTATCTGCTGCAGGAGCGGCGCATCAAGTCCAAGGTCAGGCCCGGAACATCCGGGTGGTCGCCCGCCGACTGGCTGCCGCCGCTCGATACGCTGGAGCGGATCGCTCTTGCCACTCTCGAATTCGGATTTCCGTGCATGACGGTCGGCCTGCTCATCGGCTTTGTACTGGTGCAGCAGACCTCGCTGGGCGCTTCGTATTTTCTCGACCCCAACATTCTTGCCTCGTTTGCCATGTGGATCGTCTATGTCACGCTGCTTTTGTTTCGCCGCGGCATCGGGCTCCGCGGTCGCAAAGCGGCTTATGTCTCAGGCGCGGCGCTCGTGGTGATGATGGCCGTGTGGGCCGTGAACTTCTTCAGCCAGGTGCACAGGTTCGGTCCCCAATGACGCTCAAGCTCATTGGCGTGAATCACAAGACGGCGCCCATCGCGCTCAGGGAAAAGATCGCCATCGGTCGCGATGAACTGGCCGACACGACGCGTGCCCTTGCGACAACGCCCGGTATCACGGAGTGCATGATCGTTTCCACCTGCAACCGGGTGGAGCTCGTGGCCGTGGTTGAAGATAATGAAACTCCGGTCGCGGGATTCCTGTCGCGGCAATTTGGAATCGATGCAACCGTGCTTGGCCCCCACCTGTACGAGTACCACGATCATGAAGCGGTCGACCATCTGTTCCATGTGGCCGCGAGCCTGGATTCGATGGTGGTGGGCGAGCCGCAGATTCTGGGCCAGGTGAAAGAGGCATTCGCCGTTGCGCGCGCGGCGGGCACGGTCTCAACGCAGTTGGAACACCTGCTGCAAAGCGCGTTTGCCGCGGCCAAAAAAGCACGCAGCGAAACGGGCATCGGATCGAACTCGGTGTCGATCGCTTCAGTAGCCGTGGACCTGGCGCGCAAAATCTTCGGATCGCTGCAAGGGCGAACCGTCTTCCTTGTAGGCGCGGGCAAAATGAGCGAACTGGCGGCGCGCCACCTGGTGCAGCAGGGCGCCGGAGCCATCCTGGTGAGCAATCGGACAGCCGAGCGCGCGCGTCGCATGGCAGAAGAGATTCAGGGCGCGGTGGTTCCCGAGGTCATCGACTTTGCTCACCTGTATGAAGCAGCCAGCCGCGCCGACATCGTGATCAGCTCCACCGGCGCTCCGCATCCCATCTTCCGGCCGGAACACGGGCACGCATTTCTGCATCGCCGCCGTAACCGGCCGATGTTCTTTATCGATATTGCTGTGCCCCGCGATGTAGACCCGGAGATGAACAAGCTCGACGGCATCTTCGTGTACGACATCGACGACCTGCAGCAGGTGGCGGCATCGCATATGCAGGAGCGCAGCCGGCAGGCGGTTGACGCCGAAGCGCTGATTGCCGCGGAGGTGGAACGATTCCACCAACGCCTGCGCACCGTTTCCGCCGCGCCGGCGATCGTCGCATTGCAGAAGAAGGCCGAGGAGATTCGCATGGCCGAGATTCACCGCATCCACAGCCGCCTGGGAACGCTCACTGAGGAGCAGCTTGCGGCTGTTGAGGCGCTCACGCGCGGGCTGGTGAACAAGTTTCTGCATCCGCCCATGCAGGCGCTCAAGCAGGCTGCGCGCGAAGGCGATTCGGCGCGGCTTGACGCGTTGTGCGAAGAGTGGGCGGTTTCGCCTGACGGGCCCGGCGAGGTACCGCGCGAGATTGTCGAACCGAAGAAAGAAGAAGCGGAGAAGAAAATCAGAGCTTCATGACGTCAAACTGAAAGATCGCGCGGAAATCGCTAAACTGAACTTGGAGGCCCTTCGATGAAGCTGCGCATTGGCAGCCGCGGATCGCAGCTTGCCCTGTGGCAGGCCAATCACGTTGCGGGCCTTCTGCGCGTACAGGGGCACGACGTCGAACTCAAAATCATCAAGACAACCGGTGACCGCCTCCAGGAAGTGACCTTCGCCGAGGTGGGCTCGAAGGGAATGTTCACCAAGGAGATTGAAGAGGCTCTCGCCGAAGGGCACGTCGACCTTGCCGTCCACTCGCTCAAAGATTTGCCCACCGAACTGCCGGAGCCGTTCGCGTTGGCCGCGACGCCG
>OKRB01000148.1:2713-19742 GCA_900290245.1 Candidatus Sulfuritelmatomonas gaucii
GCAAGCTGGCTGAAGAACAGGTGGACGCCATTCTGCTCGCTGCCGCGGGCCTTGACCGTTTGGGCCGAACCGACTGGATTCGCGAGCGGCTCGACCCCCGGGATTTTTGTCCGGCTGCCGGGCAGGGCGCGCTCGGCATTGAGACGCGCAAAGACGATGCGGCAACCATCGAGGCCATCGCGTTTCTCGATCACGCGGATACCCGTTTTGCTGTGACGGCGGAGCGCGCGGCGCTGGCTGCGCTCGGTGGTGGCTGCCAGGTGCCGATCGGTATTCACTGCCGGCCCTGCGCCTCGCAGGCGAGCGGAGGAGCGGGCGCGTGGGATGAAATCTTTGGCGTTGTCGCTTCGCCCAACTCAGATACCGTGTTGCGCGTGCACCTGCATGCTCCGCGCGAGAGCAGCGATCCCGTCACCTTCGGGCGCGAAGCTGCCGAGATGCTGATGGCCGAAGGCGCGGGCCCATTGCTGGCGGCTGGGGCAGAGGCTGCCGGCGGAGCAGCCTGATGACGTCGCTGACGCTCGCAGGCCGCCGCGTGCTGGTGACGCGTGCCGCACACCAGGCTGGCAAACTGAGCGATGCGCTTCGTCAGCTCGGTGCGGAGCCGGTCGAGGTTCCTGTGCTGGAGATTCGTCCGCCCGCGGACTTCGCGCCGCTCAACCGTGCACTGCGCTCGCTCGATTCTTACGATTGGCTGATCTTTACCAGCGCGAACACCGTTCGTGCGCTGGTGGAGCGGTCGGCGGCGCTGGGGTTCTGGTTTGAAAAGATCGCGACGCCGCAGGTTGCGGCCATTGGAGAGGCAACCGCTTCAGCAGCGCGAGATTCCGGATTTACCGTTGCCCTCACCCCTGAGGAGTATGTGGCAGAGTCCCTGATCGATGCATTGGCAGGTCAAGCGGCGGGAAAGAAGATCCTCCTGGCTCGCGCTGAAATCGCTCGCGACGTGATTCCTGATGCGTTGCACGCCGCCGGCGCCACCGTCGATGTCGTAGATGCTTACCGGAACGTCATGCCCGAGGCAGCGCCGGAGCTTTTGCGCCATGCGTTGAAGAAGGGAATTGACGCCGCGACATTTACCAGTTCCTCGAGCGTGACGCATCTTGCCGAAGCCGCGCGTGCCGCTGGCCTTGAGTTTCCGTTCTCCGGGGTCCGCGCCATTTCCATTGGTCCCATCACCAGCCGGACGCTGCGCGATGTAGGCTGGGTGCCGGCCGCCGAGGCCGCAGTCTTAGATATTCCCGGGCTGGTGGCAGCGGTTGAATCTGCTCTTCGCTGAGCGGACATACAGACGCCTGCTATCGTGCTTGCATGCGGTTTTCTCGGAGTCATCTGAGTATTCTTCTTCTCGCAATCCTCCTGTCTGCACAAGGCGCTTTCGGCCAAACTGCTGATAAAGCTGCGCAGATCATCTCGGAAAACTTCCCGCCGAAATCGAGCGACGTGATGGTCAGCTTTGAGTGGGTCGGCGACGAGAGCGCGTATCCTACTCCCGGCGCTGGCGATGACGTGGCGCCCGTCGATCCAGCGTCGGCGCACGGCGTTCCGGCCTACGGCGTGCGATTTGGCGACACCTTCCCCATGACCTGGGCCGACGATGACGAAATCTATGCATCGGCGGGAGATCCCAACTGGGGCGCAAAGTGGGACGGTCTCGACGTCGAGAGATTTTCCGGAATCCCGCCGCATTACACGATCACGCGCGTAAACGCCATGCCGGAGTGTCGCGGCAGCGGCGGCGGCGGTCCCAAGCCCACCGGCATGATCTCGGTGCATGGCGTGCTCTACCTTGCCGTGCAGAACGTGCTCGGCAAGAAGCCACCCGCATTCGGAACGCGCAGCCAGCACGGCGACGATACGACGATCATCAGTTCGCGCGACCATGGCAAAACCTGGACTCCCGCGCGCGCCGACATCAAAGCTCCCATGTTTCCCGGGCACATCTTTGGCGGACCGGCATTTGTAAATTCGGGCCGGGACAATGCGGGCGCGCCGGACAAGTATGTGTATGCCGTGTCGACAGACCAATGGGACAACGGAAGCAATTTGCGAGTGGGCCGCGTGCCGGCCAATCGAATTCAGGACGTCGGTGCCTGGCAATGGATTTCGGAATTGAAGAGCTACAAACGCCCGCGCTGGAGCAGCGAGTTGAATCGCGCCACTCCCGTTCTTACGGATGATCGCCGCATCAGCCTGCCGGAGATGATCTACATCGGGACTATCAAGCGCTACCTTTTGCTCACCTGGCGCCTCTACAAGGATTTCTCAAATAGCGACGGCACCGAGCTGATGATTTACGCCGCCCCGCACCCATGGGGGCCATTCACGCTGGTACATGAAGAGGCAATGTGGGAGTCGAAAGACATGAATCCCTACTGCCCGCGCATCCCGCTCAAATGGCTAAAGGTCAATGGCGATGAGATCGACGGCTGGATGCAGTTCTCCGGAAGCTGGCGCAAGACCAGCACCGAATATCGCTCACACGTGCGCGAGTTCAGGATGAAGATCGCACGGACGGTCACAATTACAGTGGATTCCGCCAAATCTTCTCGTTGAGTGATTCGCCGTCTGCCTGGGGCTGACCTGCTGACTCGCTGACTTGCTGCTCTAGCTCTGCCACGTCTTGTCCTTCGACCGGCACAGCGGCTCCAGGTTGCACACGTTGCATTTGGGGTTGCGCGCGATGCACACCTTGCGCCCATGATGAATCACCTGGTGCGAGAAGCGAATCCAGTGATCCGGCGGTAGCACCTGCATCAGTTCCTGCTCCACTTTTTGCGGCGTGTCGCCTTTGGCCAGCTCCAGCCGTCGCGCGATGCGAAAGACGTGCGTATCGACCACCACGCCCTCGGCCTTGCCAAAGCAGACTCCAAGAACGACGTTGGCCGTCTTGCGCGCCGCTCCGGGAATCGTCGTCAGCTCGGCCAGCGTCTCCGGCACCTTACCACCGAAGTCGGCGATGATTTTGCGAGCCGCGCCCTGAATGGATTTGGCTTTATTGCGAAAGAACCCTGTCGTCTTGATGAGCGCTTCGAGCTCGGGCAACGTCGCCTTGGCCATCGCCTCCGGGGTAGGGAAGCGCCGGAACAGTTCCGGCGTCACCATGTTCACGCGCACATCGGTGCATTGCGCCGAAAGAATCGTTGCCACCAGCAACTCCCACGGCGTGCGGTGATGCAGTGCGCATACTGCATCGGGATAGGCCTCGTCCAGCGCCTTGAGAATGGCCGCGACTCGATCAGCTGCGAGCGGACCGCGGGCCGACGGCGTCTTTTTTACATTTGGGCCAGCCGTCTTTCGCGTCGAATTGCGCAAAGCTGGCGACTTGCCTGGAGCCTTCTTCTTACTTGTCTTTGTTCCGGTCATACTCTTTTCGTGAGGTACTGCTGACTCATGTTACAAGAATGCTCGACTAGTCTGCGTCTGCCCTGGTTGTGGAAGTTGCGCCGGTTCCATGCTGCGTTCCTTGAATGCGCTGTGCCCAGCATTTTCATCTTTTGGTTTTCGCTCGCCCTGCACGCCAATGCGCAGCAGACCGCGCCGGCCACACCAGCCGCCACTCTCTCCCGCTTCGAAGTCGCAACCATCAAGCCCAGCAACCCTGACGACAGCAACCATCGATGGGAACGCCTGCCGGGCCGGTTTGTGATCGAGAACTACTCGCTCCAGCAAATGATTCGGGTTGCCTTCGGATTGACATCTGATTTGCAAGTGGTCGGTGGCCCCAAATGGGTTGATGATCGGGAATTCGATATCGAAGCCAAAGCGGACGATCCTGAATTGGCAAAAATGAGGGCGATGACCGACGATCAGCGAGACATCGAATGGAATCACTTGTTGCAGTCGCTGCTCACTGAACGATTCGGGTTGAAAGTTCGCGTGGGCGAACAGGAATTGCCTGTCTATGCGCTCGTTGTCGCCAAATCCGGCGTCAAACTCAAACACTCGCCGGTTGGTGAGACGGCTCACGGCATTCCCGTGCGCAGCTCCCCGAGGCTTGCAACCACCGTGATGACTGCGACGACAGTCTCGATGGTCGAGTTTACCGATCATCTTTCCCGGATGCCGGAAAGCGATAATCGCCTGGTCGTCGATCGCACCGGCCTTGAAGGACAATACGATTTCGAATTGAAGTGGACCAGAGACTACGGAAGTGGAATCCCCGAGAACGCCCTGTACCCCGGCCTCTTCACCGCTTTGCAGGAACAGCTCGGGCTGGAGCTGAAGCCCGACAAAGCTCCTGTCAAGGTGGTCATTGTGGATGCGGCAACCGAGCCGGGCGTCGACTGAGGAGACTGCAAGCGGAGACTGCATCCGCATGGGAATCACGCCGGTTTGTTGCCAATCGTGCGAAGATAGATGCGCTGGAGGGAATCATGAAAATCTCGCGTCGTCAATTTGTCGAGGCATCCGCAATGAGCTGCGCAACGGCGCTTCTTCCCGGCGGGGCCTTCGCTGAAACCAAGAAAATGCCGATGCGCACGTTCGGCAAGACCGGCGAGAAGGTTCCGATCCTCGCTTTCGGCGGAGGCAGCCGCTACCTGATGTACCAGAACGCAGATGAGGCAATCGCTGTGCTGAACCAAGCCATCGATCTCGGCATCACCTATATCGATACCGCGCACGAGTATGGCGAACACGGCGAGAGCGAGATGCGGATCGGCGAAGTGATGAAGACGCGGCGCAAAGAGGTGTTCCTGGCGACCAAGTTCAGCGGCCGCAAAGCCGACGAGGCCAAGCGCATGATCGAGACTAGCCTGCAGCGCTTGCAGACTGACCACGTGGACGTGCTGCACATCCACGGCTTGGGTGGCGCTGACGAACTGGCTGAGATTGAAGCCCCGGATGGCGCGCTGAAAGCGCTCTACTGGGCGCGCGACCAGAAGATGACGCGCTTTGTGGGAGTAACCAGCCACAGCGATCCGCACACTTTGGCAGCGGCGCTCGAGCGGCACGACTTCGATTGCACGCAGATGGCTCTGAACGCGGGATTGACGCGCATGGAGTTCGGGGTGAAGACGACAGCGATTCCCATGCCGCACGGCAATTTTGAAGATGTCGCATTGCCCGTGGCCAACCGCAAAAAGCTCGGCGTAATTGCCATGAAGGTCTTCGGGCAGGAGTGGTTGCTCGGGAAAGCTCCGGCTGAGAAGCTGGTCTACTACTCCATGTCTCTGCCGGTGAGTGCGGCCGTGATCGGGATGCCGAAACGCGAGTACGTACGACGGAACGCGGAACTGGCGTGGAACTTTGCGCCGCTGCCCGAACCCGAGATGCGCCGCATCTCAGACTCGATTGCCGACGAGCACAAGGCGGCGATGGCTGAGTTTTTCCGCAACCACATCGACGCGTGACGAACAGCGCCGGAGGGAGCAGGGCCTTCAGGCCCCTGCTCCCTACGTAATTACAGCTTCCCCTCAAGCCAGTCCGGCAACTTCTCTGGCTGCAGCCGCAGCCCGATAAAAAACTGCCCAAACAGCGCATACACCGCGCTCACTTCGTCGAAGCGCATCTCGTAAATGAGCTTCTTGAAGACGACCGGATCGTCGGCGAAGAGATCCACGCCCCACTCCCAGTCATCCATTCCGATCGAGCCGGTGATGATCTGCTTCACCTGGTCACCGTATCTTCTGCCGATCAGTCCGTGCTCGTGCATCATGCGCTGGCGCTCAGCAAAGGGCACGGTATACCAGTTCGCTTCCTCGCCGCGCATGCGATCCATGGGATAAAAGCACAGATACTTCGCGTCGGGAATCGCGGGGAACAGCCGCGACGCCATGGCATCCGTGGCGCGCGCAAGCGACGATTCAATTTCTGCGCTCCACTGCGGCGAGTGCGGTTCGAAACCCTTGGCCACCGCAGCCTCATACGTCTTGCGCGTCGATTCATACAACCCCAGCTCAACCACCGAAACATACGAGTGCCGCAACTCCAGAAAGTCGTAGAGCCGCGTCTGCGCAAGCAGGAGCTCGATGCGATTCAGCGTCTCAAGCGAATCGCGAAAGTGGATCAGCATGAGGTCGCCTTTGTGCCCAAGCTGCGAATAAATCGCGGAGTGAAATGGCGCATTTGCTTCGGCACGTTCCAGTTTCTTCAGCACAGCCATCGCGTCCGCAGCAATCTCGTTGCGTTCGCCCTGCACGCGCGACCGCCAGGATTTCCAGTCGAAGCGAAAGAACTGGTGCAGCACGCTGGAGCCTTCAAGCGTGAGTGGAACCGGGGGAAAATCGGGCACGGAGCCTCCTTGCATTGTGGGAGCGATCCCACCTCATCCTAACAAATGAGAATTGCAGACGTGTGCATGAGTCTTTTCGCCGCAAAGTGACTCGTTGATCACGGGAAAGCGTTTCAGCGGCTTATATACTGAAAACGCTCATGAGCGAAAAAGTTCTCGCCCTGCTGGTTCAGTTCATCACCCATGTCATCGACGTTGGCGGATATGGCGGCATTGTCGCGCTCATCACTCTGAATTCTGGCGGCATTCCGATTCCTTCCGAGCTCATCATGCCGTTCTCGGGCTATCTCGTCTACCTGGGCCACTTCAATCTCTATTGGGTCGCGGCTGCGGGAATGGTGGGCTGCAATATCGGCTCGGCAATCGCGTATTGGATCGGTGCCAGAGGCGGACGGCCGCTCGTGATGCGTTACGGCAAATGGGTGCTGATGAGCCGGTACGATCTCGACCGCATGAGCCGGTTTTTCGATCGCTACGGATCGATTGCGATCCTGGTGGGCCGCATGCTGCCGGTGGTGCAAACCTTTGTCGCCTTTCCCGCGGGAATCGCGAAGATGCCACGGCTGCGATTTCACATTTACACGTCCGTGGGCTCCGGCATCTGGTATTTTTGCCTCGCGTGGGCCGGCTTGAAGCTGGGCGAAAAGTGGAACAGCGATCCACGGCTCGAGCAGTTGTTTCACCGTTTTCATCTGGCTGTCGAACTGGCATTGCTGGCGGCAGCAGTTTGGTTCATTTGGTCACACCTGAATCGCAGGCGCACAGAGAACGAAGCGTAGAGTTTGGAGTTCTTAACAAAGAGAGGTTAGGAGAAGCAATGGCAACGAAGGAGAAAAGCGGCCAGACAACTGGCGCCGCCCAGAAAAAAGCATCATCCCGGCGGTCCGGAACCGCCGCATCAAAAGTGGAGCCCGCGAAGGGCAAATTGGGCATCATGGTCGTCGGCATGGGCGCGGTAGCCACCACGATGATCGCCGGCGTTGAAGCGGTTCGCCGCGGCCTGGCGCAGCCCATCGGCTCGCTCACGCAAATGGGAACCATCCGCCTGGGGAAGAGAACCGACAGCAATTCGCCAAAGATCAAGGACTTTGTTCCGCTGGCGAATCTGAACGACCTGGTCTTCGCCGGGTGGGACATCTTCGAAGACAACGTGTATGAAGCAGCCGCGCACGCGCAGGTGCTCAAGAGCGAAACGCTTGCCGAGCTCAAGCCATATCTCGAAGCCATCAAGCCCATGCCCGCCGTCTTTGACCGCTACTACGTCAAGCGGCTGCATGGCACGCATGTGAAAAAGGGTACGAATAAGCGCGATCTCGCCGAGCAGGTGATCGCCGACATCCGCGCCTTCAAGAAGACCGTCGACCGCGTAGTGATGATCTGGTGCGGCTCGACCGAAATTTTCATGGAGCCGACGGCGGTGCATCAGACGATCGCAGCTTTCGAGCGCGGACTCGAGAAGAGCGACATCGGCATTGCGCCCTCGCAGATTTACGCGTACGCGGCGCTCAAAGAGGGCGTTCCGTTCGCCAATGGTGCGCCGAATCTGACCGTCGACATTCCCGCGCTGATCGAGCTTTCCAAGCAGAACTCGGCGCCCATTTGCGGCAAGGACTTCAAAACCGGCCAGACCTTTATGAAGACCGTGCTTGCGCCTGCGCTCAAGGCGCGCATGATCGGCGTGAAGGGGTGGTTCTCCACCAACATTCTCGGCAACCGCGACGGCGAGGTGCTCGACGAACCGCAATCGTTCAAGACCAAGGAAGAATCGAAGCTGGGTTCGCTCGAATATATCTTTCAGCCCGATCTCTACCCCGAGCTTTACAAAGACATCTACCACAAGATTCGCATCAATTACTATCCGCCGCGCGGCGACGAAAAAGAAGCGTGGGATAACATTGACATCTTCGGCTGGCTGGGCTATCCCATGCAGTTGAAAATCAACTTCCTGTGCCGCGATTCGATTCTTGCTGCGCCCATCGCGCTTGACCTGGTGCTCTTCCTCGATCTCGCCAAGCGCACGCCGGAACTGCGCTCCATCGGCATTCAGGAGTGGCTCAGCTTCTATCTCAAGTCGCCGCAGACCCCGCCCGGCCTCTACCCCGAGCATGATCTGTTCATCCAGTCCATGAAGCTGAAGAACACGCTGCGCCACATTATGGGCGCAGACCTGGTCACGCACCTGGGACTGGACTATTACGACTGAAACACCGTAGCGCCGACCTCCTGGTCGGCTGTAGTGTGGGCCTCCCGGCCCACACAGCGAAACTGGCGCGGACCCTTTGGCTTCGCTCCGCATGGGCTCCTCGACTGCAGCAGGCCTGGAAGCTGGAGCTACGCGCCAATCGGGTAATCTGAAAACACGATGAAGGACTCCGCCGTATTGCTCATCGATTGCCCCGACCGCAAAGGGTTAGTGGCGCGCGTCTCCGGGCTGCTCTACGAGCGCGGCGCCAACATTCTCCATGCCGATCAGCACATCGATCGCGACATGAGCCTCTTTTTCATGCGCGTCGAGTGGGAACTGGACGGTTTCGACCTTGAGGCCTTCAAGGCTGCATTCGTGCCGATGGCCGCCGAACTGGGCATGACGTGGAAGCTGACCTCGAGCGCCCGCCGCCCCCGAGTTGCGCTCTTCTGCTCGCAATATCTGCACTGCATGGCCGACCTGCTGCACCGCTGGCGTACCGGCGAGCTGGTCTGCGAGATTCCCGTCATCATTTCGAACCACCGCGAAGTAGAAAAGCTCGCGGCCTTTTACGGCGTCCCATTCGAGCATGTGCCCGTAACAGCGCAAGCGCGAGCCGAAGCCGAAGCGCGCCAACGCGCTCTGCTGGCCCGCCACGAAATCGAGCTCGTAGTGCTGGCACGGTACATGCAGATTCTTTCGCCGGAGTTCGTCGCGCGCTATCCTGCGGCGATCATCAACGTGCACCACTCCTTCCTGCCGGCGTTCACGGGTGCCCGGCCCTACCATGCGGCCCACGCACGCGGCGTCAAGCTCATCGGGGCCACGAGCCATTACGTCACGGAGGTGCTCGACGATGGGCCCATCATCGAGAGCCATTACGTCACGGAGGTGCTCGACGATGGGCCCATCATCGAGCAGGATGTGGAGCGGATCAGCCATCGCGACCAGGTGGAGGACCTCGTCGCCCGGGGCCGCGATCTGGAGCGTATGGTCCTCTCCCGGGCGGTGCGCTGGCACCTCGATCGGCGCATCCTTTGCTACGGCAACAAGACGGTCGTGTTCGACTAAGACGGGGAACGAGGTACCAAGGGAGCAAGGCAACAAGAAAGCAGCGTGAGTATGAGTGAATCAGCTGAGGCTGTGGCGCGGGCGTTTGCCGAGGCCATCAATCGGCGCGACGTTGACGCGCTTTGCAATTTAATGACGTCGCAACACCGCTTCGTCGATTCCATGGGCAACGTTGTGGACGGACGCGAAAAGATGCGAGCGGCCTGGAAGGGATATTTCGGCATAGTTCCCGACTACATGATCGCGATTGACGAATGCTATGGCGCCGGGCAGGTGGTGGTGATGCTGGGCGAGGCGAAAGGAACCTACGCGCCGGACGGCAAATTGAAGCCGGAAAACCGCTGGAGAACGCCCGCCGTTTTCCCCCGCCGTTTTCCGCGCCCGCATCGAGGAAGGCAAGGTGGCGGAGTGGCAGGTATGTGCCGACAATGAGCCGATCCGGCAGTGCATGGCGCGCAGCAAATGAGCATGATTCGACGCAGTCAGTCTATTTATCTACAGCATTGTCTATAGGTTAGACCAATCAATTGAGAAAAGAAATCAACCGGACTTGCAATCGGAAGTCAACTTCGTGTATTTTACTAACCAGTTAGTTAATTTTCATGACGCCCCATTCCACACCCGATTCCCACGAGAGCCAGGCGGACCGCTCGGCCGAAACCCGTGCGCGCATCCTCGACGCTTCGTTGAGCGAGTTTGCCGCACACGGCCTCGCTGGCGCCCGCACCGAGCACATTGCCTCCGCCGCCGGCGTGAACAAGGCTCTGCTCTACTACTACTTTGAAAGCAAGGAAAAGCTCTACACTGCCACGCTCGAGATGGTTTCCGGACGTGTGCGCGACCGCTCCATGGCGGTTTTTTTGCGCGCCGCGACTCCCGGCGAGCGTTTGGTGCGCGCCGCGCTCGATCACTTCGACCGCATCCTCACCCAGCGCGAATTTCAGAGCCTGATGCAGCAGGAGATGATGCGCCTGCACAAGGGCGAAGAGGGTGAACTTCCCATCCTTGTCAAGCGCATCTTTGCGCCGCTGCAGGCAATGTTCTTCTCGATGGTGCGCGAAGGAATCGCGTCGGGTGAACTGATTGAAGCAGATTGGATGCAGATGATCCTTTCGGCGCTGGGAAGCAACGTTTTTTACTTTTTGAGCGCGCCGGTGTGGCGGCTGGTCGTGCCCGTGGAGCCTTTTGCTCCCGAAGTTCTGCGGGCGAGACGGGTGTCGCTGGTTGAGTTTTTGGGGCAGGCGATTTTCAAAGACCGGCAGCATGGCGCGCAACTGGCAGCGAGGGTTCTCGAGGATACGCCCATGCCCGAGTTCGCAGAGTTCAAGGGGCTGGAGGTTAAAGAGAAGTGAACGCACGAAATCGAGTCTTTCTGATTCTCGGATTGCTTCTGGTGGGCTCGCTGATTTGGTATCTCGCGACCACCAAGCGCACCGGTGATTTGCAAATCATCGGCACCGTGGATGCCAACGAGGTCGAAGTCAGCTCGAAGATCCCCGGGCGCATTCAGACGCTGACGGTGCAGGAGGGCGACCAAGTGAAGGCCGGCGAGCTGATCGCGACCATCGAGAGTGATGACTTGCAGGCAGCGGCGAAAGCAGCCGAGGCCACTGCGGCAAGCGACAAGTGGAAGCTGAGCGAAGCCGTCGAGACGGAGCGCCAGAACGAGGGCGAGACGTCGAACGCGACGGTAAGCGCCGCGGCGCAAGTGAGAGCGGCCCAGGCAACGCTGGCGCAGGCGCAGGCCAACCTTGAACATCAGCGTGCCGACACCACCCGCACCGTGGCGCTGGCTAAGCAGGGAATTATGAGCGCACAGGCGAGCGATGAGGCCGAGACCAGCCTGCAGGCCGCCGAAGCGGCTGTGAATACGGCCAAGGGCAACGTGGCAGCCGCGCAGGCATCGCTGCGCCAGGCGCAGGCGCATGAATTGCTCGCGCAGGTTTCCGCGCGCAGCGTGGATGAATCCCGCGACGCGGAAGCCAATGCGCGCGCGCTGGCCGAGGAGGCGCGCGTGGAAGAGGGCTATGCGCAGGTCGTGTCGCCGATCGATGGCAAAGTGGACGTGTGGGCCGCGCGGCAGGGCGAAGTGGTATCCGCAGGTTCGCCCATCGTCACCATCATGGACCTGACGCAGACCTGGGTCTATGCGCCGCTGCCCGAGACGCAGGCCGACAGCGTGCAGCTTGGCGACTCGCTGCGTGTGGTCATGCCCAGCGGCGACACCGTGTATGGAAAGGTGATTGCCAAGTCCGCGGAGGGAGACTTTGCCACGCAGCGCGATGTTAACAGCATGAAGCGCGACATCCGAACCATCCAGTTGAAGCTGCTCATTCCCAACCAGGGAGAGAAGTTTGTGCCGGGCATGACAGCGTATGTGTACATTCCCAAGGCAAAGCTGGTGAAGCAGTGAGCGCCGCGCCCAACTTGGGCCAGGCCATCAACGGCGGCTGCGACGACCGCCCAATCGCCATCGAAGTTCAGCACATCGTCAAGCGCTACGGCGACTTCGAAGCGGTCAAGGATGTGAATTTCTGCGTGCATGACGGCGAGATTTTCGGCCTGCTCGGCCCCAACGGCGCCGGCAAGAGCACGCTCATCCGCATGATGACAACGCTGATTCCCGTCACCGCCGGCAAAGCGATCGTCGGCGGTCACAATGTGGCCAAAGAGCCCGACGAAGTGCGCCGCATGATTGGGGTCATTCCCCAGGCCCTGACCAGCGACCAGGACCTCACCGTCGGAGAAAACCTGCTGATCTACGCCAAGCTCTACGGCGTGCCGCGTGGGATACGCGAAAAGAGCATTGCTGATGTGCTGGAGGCGGTGGATCTGACGAAATGGCGAGATGCGCAGACCAAGACGCTCTCGGGCGGCATGCGACGGCGTTTGGAGATCGCGCGTGGCCTGGTACACAATCCCAAGATCTTTTTTCTGGACGAGCCGACCACGGGCCTCGATCCAGTCTCGCGCATTGCGGTGTGGGAGATGCTAAACAACCTGAAGACCACGCGTCATCTCACCATGCTCATCACCACGCACTACATGGACGAAGCTGACAAGCTCTGTGACCGCATCGCCATTGTCGATCACGGCAAGCTGGTCGCGCTCGGCACGCCCGTGGAATTGAAGAATAGCGTTGCCGGCGCAAACGTCGTTGAAGTGCACTTTGACCGCGAGACCGAAGAATGGCAGGGCCGCCTCGAGGCACTCGAAGGCGTAACCAGCGTCCAGCCCGAGAGTTCCGGTTTCTATCGCGTGATTACCAAGTCGGGTTCCAAAACCACGATGCAGATTGTGGAGCTGGCCGCGAGCCTCGGCGAATCGCTGACTTCGCTCAGCGTTCAGAATACGACCCTCGACGACGTCTTTATTCACTACACGGGCCGCCAGCTTCGCGACGAGCAGGTGAAGCCGGTATTCACGATGCCGCCGCGGCCGGGAGCGCAGCCATGAACCGGATGTATGCCATTATCGAGCGCGAAATGCGCAAGTTTTTCCGCTCGCCCACGCTCATGATCATGTCGCTGATGTTGCCGATTCTGCAGCTCATCATCATCGGCAACGCGTTTGGCGGCAAAATCGTGGGCACGCACGTGGCCGTGGTCGACCACGATCACGGGCCGCAGGCGCTGAAAGTCCGCGAAGCCTTCGACGCGATTGCTGTAAACATCAAGACCTTCACCACCGTCGATTACGGCAACGAAGTGCAGGCGCGCGAGGACGTGCGCACGGGCAAGATCGACGCGGCAGTCATCATTCCGGAACAGTATTCCCGCCGCGTCTATACGGATAATGCGCCCAAGCTCGGTTTTGTGGTGGACAACTCCGATCTCTTCACCTCGGCCAGCCTGGAAGGGGAGATGCAGTCGCTGGTGGATGCGCTCAACGATCCGACGGTCAAGGACAGGCTCGACAAGGCCATCGCTCTCGAAATCGTCGAGCTTTACCCGTACGTGAATTATCTGAAGTATCTGCTCCCTATGACGGTGGCGCTGGCGATGTATATTTCCGTGATGATCGGCGGCGGCATGCTCTACATCGACGATAAAGCGCGCGGCGTGCATGAGGGCTACCTGGTGACGCCGATTACGAAACTGGAACTGGTCTTTGGGCTGAATATCGCCGGCGCCATCAAGGCGACGCTGAGCGGATTATCGATCGGGATCATCGGGTCGCTCATCGCCGGGCTCGGCGTTGTCTTTCATCCCATGATCATGCTGCAGATGTTCTGCCTCATCGTTGCCGGCTCCATTGCCTTCAACGGCATGATGTTTCTGCTCATGGTTAGGGTCGACGATCCGCTGGTGCCGCGCGCCATGTTCGGCGTGCTCAATGTCCTCCTGTTATATCCCTCGGGCGCCATGTATCCCACTGTGTCGTTCCCCAAGTGGATGCAGGCGATGAGCGTTATCGATCCCTTCACGTACGCGATTCACGGCTTCAAGTCGATTCTTCTGAAAGATGGCGGCTGGATCGCGATCCGCTTCGACCTGGCGTTTCTTACCATCTTCGGCATTGCGACACTGCTCATAGCGACTCCGCTGTTCAAGCGCACGTTGTAAATGCAGGGAACAAGGGACCCAGGGAACGAAGAACCCATCCCGCGTAATCAAGACAACGGGTTTCCTACATCTCGATCCTGAGAGTTGGGAATCGATTCTTTCGACTCAAAATCGCGGGTTGCCCCATCCTAAACGCGCAATTTGCGTTTAGGGTGGGGTAGTTTCCATCGCAGTGAGAGCGCCTATTGTGAAGACGGCGGAGTCGCCGCAGCCGGCGCAGCCGCTGCCGGCGCGCCCGATTCAGTTTGCTTGGTGAACTCGAACGTACACGGCCGCCCCAGAATCCCCGCGCCCTCGTCGCGCGAACCGGTGCCCGAAGTATCGGTGAACTTGGCCTCGATGTTGTAGTCGTACTTGTTGCCCTTGAGCTGGGTTACGAGGCCTGCTTTTCCAGCCTGCACCGTGCCTTTGGCGTGCAGCTTGGCGCTGCCGTCCGCGTTGATGGGCCCATCGACGACCAGGTATCCCGGCCCGCTCTCTTCTCCATGCTGGCCGTGATAGTTTCCGTCCTTGATGACGCTCTGAAACGTCCATGTGTATGCCGGCATGTGAGTGCTCGCCTCGCAGGACATGTTCGTGGTCCAATTGCCGTCGAAACGCCCTCCCGCCGCCTCCGCCCAAAGCACCAGCGGCGCGCACACCGCCATAAGACACACCCCTCTTGAAACCCGCATGACCGACCTCCAGTGGAAGCAGAATATGCCGTAACCCTGTGAAATTGCCAAGATTTTTTCAGTGGAATTTAACGTTGGGTGCCCCATCCTAAACGCGCATTTTGCGTTTAAGGTGGGTTCGTGCCCAGCACCTGCTCGTAAAACCGCACGTATTGCGGCACGACAAGATTCGCGCAGAAGCGTTTCTTCGCGTCTTTGCGAGCAGCTTCGCGCATGGCGTTGAGCCGTGGCGGATCGGTCAGCAGGCTCAGCGCGCCCGCGGCCATCGCATCCACGTCGCCGGCAGGGAAGAGCAGCCCCGTGACGCCATCTTCAATCAGCTCGGGCACGCCGCCCACTCGCGTGGCAATCGACGGAACCTTGCAGGCCATGGCTTCGAGCGCGGCCAGTCCAAAGCTTTCGAGCTGGCTCGGCATCAGGAACAGGTCCGCGAGGCCGAGCAGATTGCTCACCCGCTCCTGCTTGCCGACAAAGTGAATGCGTGCGTGGATGCCCAGGTCGTGCGCCAGCCACTCGGCGGTGGAGCGGTCCGGGCCGTCGCCGATCAGCACCAGTTGCGCGGGCACTTCGCGAACCACGCGCGCGAAGATCTTCACCACGTCCGTCACGCGCTTCACTGGCCTGAAGTTCGACAGGTGCATCAGCAGAAATTCGTCGGGCTGCGCAAAGCGGCTGCGCGCTTCGGCCTTCTGCGCCTCATCGGTGAACGGCGTGTACACGTCGCAATTCACGAAGTTCGAAATGGTCTTGATGGGGCGCGTCACGTCGAAGTCGACGATGGTTTTCTCGCGAAGGTAGTCGGAGATGCTCGTCACCCCGTCGCTTTCCTGAATGGCGTGGCGGGTGATGGGAAGATAGCTGCGGTCAAGACCGACCAGCGTGATGTCGGTCCCGTGAAGAGTGGTCACAAAGGGCAGGCGCCGGCCGCGTGTTGCCAGTATCTGCCGCGCCAGCAGCGCCGAAACCGAGTGCGGAATCGCGTAATGCACATGCAGCAGATCGAGCGAATAATACTCGGCCACCTCCGCCATCCGCGACGCCAGCGCCAGGTCATAGGGCGGAAATTCGAAAAGCGGATAATTCGATACCGGCACTTCGTGGTAAAAAATGCCGTCGTCGCGGCCATTCAGGCGAAACGGCTGCGAATACGAGATGAAATGCACTTCGTGGCCGAGCGCGGCCAGCTCGATGCCAAGTTCCGTAGCCACCACGCCGGAACCGCCGTAAGTGGGATAGCAAGTGATCCCGATTCGCATGAACCCTCTTGGACTTAGATGACTCCTCGATTCTGTCAAAACGACCAAGCCTTTGCCAAACGGCAACGGCCTGCCTGTCTCCCAGAATTGTATCGGGGAGTGCCGCGGGAATCTGGTTCACTATGACCCGCGCTCTATTGATCAGTAGGTAATTGACGGATAGCCGGCGATACATTCGAAATGATTTTCGACTCCACACCCGTTCAAAAATGCGTGCAGAACGACCCTATAATCTCCCCATGTCGGCTCTTCGCATTCTTCACTTCGCCTTGGCTCTTACCATCGTGGCGCTTGCACGGCAGACCGTCTCGTTTGCAACTGACGATGGAGGGCAGGTCTGTGCCGATCTCTATGGTCAAGGCAGTAATGCTGTCGTGCTGGCTCACGGCGGCAGATTTAACAAAGAGAGCTGGCGTGACCAGGCATTGTCGCTCACATCGGCAGGGTTTCGAGTATTAGCCATCGACTTCAGAGGTTACGGTTGTTCGGAAGGTCCGGGCCAGGAGAATCTCGACAATGCTCCGTTTGAGAAAGATGTGCTCGCTGCGGTTCGTTACCTGAAAGCGCACGGCGCGAAAACGGTGTCGGTGGTTGGAGGCAGTTTCGGGGGCGCGGCTGCCGGCGATGCCTCG
Source organism: Candidatus Sulfuritelmatomonas gaucii (assembly GCA_900290245.1). Taxonomy (GTDB): domain Bacteria; phylum Acidobacteriota; class Terriglobia; order Terriglobales; family Acidobacteriaceae; genus Telmatobacter; species Telmatobacter gaucii. The sequence continues at coordinate 19,332 of OKRB01000148.1, forward strand.
ATCAAATCGGCGCCAGGCGAAATTGATCGGATCGTACTTCTCGGCGCAGCACCGAATCTTCCAGCAGACGGCTTGAAATCGCGAGCACTGTTTATCGTCGCGCGCGAAGACAGCGACGGAAGCAGCCTGAGGTTGCCTGGTATTCGAGCGCAGTACGAAAAGGCCCCTCAACCGAAGCAACTGATCGTACTGGATGGTTCTGCACACGCTCAGTTTCTTTTTCAATCTGACCAGAGTGCTCGCGTTATGCAAGAGATTGTGCGATTCCTCTCAGCGCCATAACGTGCGCTGCAGCTTGGGTGTCTCGGTATGAATGTGAAGTTCTGATCGGCTGGTCGCCCACCCCGGAGTGTCGTTAGCAAGTGAAAATGTCCGCTTTTCGTAGCAAATGAAGTGTCCGGTTTCATAAGT
>OKRB01000017.1 GCA_900290245.1 Candidatus Sulfuritelmatomonas gaucii
AATTTTCATCGAACGGCAAACTGCGTCTTAACTGGTTGTCTCACCCCAGGGGGCAGGCCCAAAAAGTGATCTGAATAGCGGACTGTGCGTACAGGCGGCGAGAAATAAGCAAGCAGCCAGCGAAAGCGACACCGCTCTGCGATGGTTCACTGGGACGCGCTTGTTGGTTGCTCTGCACGTGGACTTACCAACTCTTCATCAATCCGTCGTGCTATCTCATCTCGCACGCGACGAAAAACAGCCAGCTTCTCCTCACGTGTTCCCTGAGCCGCAGCGGGGTCGTCGAAACCCCAGTGGAGAAACTTGTAGGTGCGGGGAAAGATGGGGCACGTTCTCTGGCGTTGTCGCAGACCGTGACAATGTAGGGGATGTATTGCCCCAAGAAGCTCACGACATCCTTCGATTTCTGATTTGAAATATCAATGCCGATCTCGCTCATGGCTTCCACAGCGAGAGGGTTCAGACCCTTGGGCTCGATCCCGGCACTGAGAGCCTCGAATTGATCGCCAGCAACGTGGCGAAGGTATCCTTCAGCCATCTGGCTTCGAGCGGAATTGCCTGTGCAAAGAAACAGAACCTTTGGTTTCGAGGATTTCATGCTCTTGCCTCCCCAACTAGACACAGGGGGTGACCCGGATCACATCCCGTGAACCAGAGAATGCTATCATAGGTTCATACGGGTATACGAATATAGTTATTAAGGACTGGCAGTCATGACGAAACTCCAGATTTTCGATCCTGCGATGTGCTGTTCGACGGGGGTCTGTGGCCCCAGCGTTGATCCGTCCTTGCCGCGCTTTGCGGCTGACGTGGAGTGGCTTAAAACAAAAGGGGTCGAGGTCGAGCGTTACAACCTCGCCCAGCAGGTGGGTGCCTTCACGAGCAATGCCACAGTGAAGAGCACGCTCAACGCGAAGGGTACGGAGTGCCTTCCCCTGATCCTTGTCGATGGATCAATTGTCGCTGAAGGCTCCTATCCGACCCGCAGAGACCTCGCCCGCTTCGCCGGAGTCCCGTACGAGGAGTCTCCCACCATTCTTCGCGTAAAGGAGCAATCGTCGCTCGTCACTCTCGGCGGTGTGCAGCGGAAAGATGGAAGGTGACGCATGCAACTCTTGCATGATGTGACTCGAAATCTGCTCTTCACGGGCAAGGGTGGCGTGGGGAAGACCTCGGTTGCCTGTGCTACGGCGATTGCACTTGCGGACAGAGGGAAGCAGGTTCTTCTGGTCAGCACCGATCCCGCTTCCAATCTTGACGAAGTTCTGGGCGTGACCTTGGGGATGCGACCGACCCCTGTGCCGACCGTGGGTGGACTGTTTGCCATGAACGTTGACCCAGAACAAGCGGCGAAGGAATATCGCGAGCGGGTCGTGGCTCCTTATCGCGAACTCCTGCCAGATTCCGCCGTCAAGAGCATCGAAGAGCAGTTGTCCGGAGCCTGTACGGTCGAAATTGCGGCTTTCGACGAATTTGCTAAGCTCCTCGGGGATGCGGCGACAACTTCCCGTTTCGATCACGTCATCTTCGATACTGCCCCGACCGGGCATACCCTGCGGCTTCTGCAACTTCCCGCTGCATGGGCAAATTTCATCGACTCCTCTGTCGGCGGCACTTCCTGTCTGGGACCACTGGCTGGCTTGCAGGCGCAACGCTCCCTGTATGAAAACACGCTCGGAGCATTGTCGAATCCTGCCCTGACCACCGTGTATCTGGTCAGTCGCCCCGAGGTCTCTGCCCTCGCCGAGGCGGAACGCACCCGCCGCGAGCTTCAGGCCCTCGGAATCGCGAACCACCGTCTCATCTTGAACGGCATTTTCCGTGCCAGCGTCGAGAATGACCCCGTTGCAAGTGCGCTTGAAGAACGAGGTCGGGGTGCGTTGCAGTCGATGCCTGAAGGTCTGTGCGGGCTGCAACGAATTGAAATCCCTCTCGTTGCACGGTCGCTGATCGGCGTCGATGCGCTTCGCAGGCTCACAACCAAGCAGGCAAATGGGAACAGCGAGCAGGTGATCCCAAGGGACAAGCCGGAACTGCCCGCTGATCTCGTTGAATTGCTGACTGATCTCGCTGCACGGGGCAGCGGTGTCATCATGACTATGGGCAAGGGCGGTGTGGGGAAAACTACGATTGCGGCTCAGATCGCTGTCGCCTTGGCAAGCATGGGTCACAGCGTACATCTCACCACGACCGATCCGGCAGCCCATGTCCGAATGGCAGTTCGCGACTCCGTTCCAAACCTGCGGGTCAGTCGCATTGATCCTGTAGCTGAGACTGCTTCGTACACTGCCGAAGTGATGGCTGATGCCGGACGCGATCTCGACGACAAAGGCCGCGCCCTGCTTGAAGAAGACCTGCGCTCCCCATGCACCGAAGAGATTGCTGTCTTTCGCGCCTTTGCCCGATGTGTGGACGAGGGGAATGACGGCTTTGTGGTTATCGACACGGCCCCAACCGGGCATACGTTGCTGCTGCTGGACGCTGCGGAGGCTTATCACCGTGACGTGGTGCGAAACCTCAGCTACATCCCTGACAGCGTGCGAAGGCTACTCCCGCAATTGCGGAACCCCAACTTCACGCGGATTCTCATCGTTACCCTGCCAGAGGCTACTCCAGTTCACGAAGCAGCCCGGTTGCAGGACGACCTCCTTCGTGCAGGAATCACGCCTTACGCATGGGTCATCAACCAAAGTCTGGCCGCAACCGAGACGAATGATCCTGTGCTCGCGGAACGGGCGGCTCTGGAGCAACGCTACATCGCTGAAGTACAGGACAGACTCGCGCAGAGAGTGGCATTGATACC
>OKRB01000141.1 GCA_900290245.1 Candidatus Sulfuritelmatomonas gaucii
GTGGATTGACGAGTGCGTTGGCAATTGACCTACCGTCAAAACCAAGTAATGCCGATCCGTGTTGAACGGCCGAGAAAAATTCTCCTCCGGCGCTTCGTCAGGCAGCAGCATAATGTATTAGTGCTTGAGGTCCCATGAAACGAGCTCTTCTCGCCTCCGCCAGGCTGATTCAGGCCACGTTTATCCGGGCCGCATTCGTCAAGGCCGCATTCGTCTTCATCTCATCTGCACTGGCCACGACCGTTCCCGTCCACGCTCAGTCCATCGCGGGCACCTGGCAGGGCGCGCTCGCGCTGCCCAACGGCAACTCGGTCCGCGTCGCCTTCTCCGTCGCGAAAAACCCTGACGGTTCGCTCCACGGCGGCATCCGGTATGTCGACAGCAACGCCGGGCTCGTCTTCTCTTCGATCACCTTCTCGGCTCCGGACCTGGCCGTAACGCAGTCGATGACCAGCATGGCCTACCACGGCAAGCTCAGCGCCGATGGCCAGTCCATCATCGGTACCTGGTCCCAGGGCGACCGAACCTTGCCCCTGACCCTCACGCTTGCCACTGCAGCCAGCCTTTGGAAGCCGGCAGGCCCGCCGCCTATGGCATCCGACGCGGATCCCTCCTACGAGGTCGCAGTCATTAAGCCCGCGTTGCCCGAGGAGCAACACCCCATCTGGAACATGCGGACTCCGGAGTTCCACGCCACCGGCACCAACGCCGCAGAGCTCATCAAGATGGTCTACAAGATCCGCGGCCGCCAGATCCTGAACGCGCCGCCCTGGGTGGAAGACAGCAAATTCGACATCACCGCCAAACCCGACACTCCGGAAGTGCCCACCGACGACCAGACCCGGATCATGATCCGCAAGCTTCTTACCGAGCGGTTCCACCTGGTCTGCCATACCGGAACGCAGGACTTTCCTGTGCTCGTCATGACGCTCGATCCCAAAGGCCCGCGCCCGGTCCCCAGCGACCCCGACTTTAACGTTCGCGGCGGTATGCTCCTGCGGCAGGACGGCGGCGAAATGCAGCTCCATCTCTCCGGTGTCAACATGCAGGAGTTCCTCAAAGACCTTATGGACAGGTACCGCGACAGGCAGATCGTCGACGAGACCGGCCTCACAGGCACCTACGACATCACGCTGAGCCTGCCTCCCGCAGCGCTTCAGGGCACCGGAGATGGAGGCGCCGAGGAAGAGGTCGGCACCGACTACATCGCAGCAGCGGAACACGCCGGCTTCAAATTTGTCTCAAAGAAGGCGCCGCTGCCCGTCGTCATCATCGACCACATCGACCCGCCGACGGCCAACTGACCGCGAATGCGTTCGAGACAGATTGACCAGCTTCTTGGGTCGCGACGACTTGAATGCTCTGCATGCGGACGCGCAATTCCGAAACTGCAGCAACCCCTGCTCGGCGCCTCTCGCTCGGAAGCGTTACTTCACCGTCAGCTGCGCCGTCACCGAATGTGTTAGCGATCCCGAGGCCGCCTTCACGGTGAACGAGAGGTTTTGCGGCGAGAATTTTGCGCTTCCGCACGCCGTGAAGCCCAGCGCAATTGCTGCGCCGATCACTGCCAGCACAACCAGTCTCGCCAGCTTTGCGCGTCCTCTGAGCAGCCGTCCCACAAACGGCAGCAGCACCAGCCCCAGCGCCACCGGCAGCGCTCCGCCGCCAAATGGGCTGCGCGGCCGTTCCAGCGCGGCGTTGCCCGGCAGCTTCACTTCGAGAGTCACATTGGTTGCACCGGAGCTTGCCGAAACCGTGGATGGAGTAAAGCTCGCCGTCGCCCCCAGCGGGGCGCCGACGACGGCCAGGCCCACGCTCGCGGGCAGCGTTGCGCCATTCATCGGCGTGATCGCCAGGGTGTAGACGGCCTGGCCCCCTGCCGGCGCTGTGGCCGTGCCTGATCCTCCGCCCGCAAATGTCAGCGTGAAGTCCTGAATCGTCTCCGGTACAGCACTGCTGGTCCCCGGCCCATAATTGGTGTCGCCGGAATAGGCAGCCGTAATCGCATGCATCCCCGCCGACAGTGCCGTCGTCATAAACGTCGCCGATCCACCCGACAATGTCGCCGTGCCGATCTGCGTTGACCCGTCGTAGAAAGTCATGGTGCCGGTCTGCGTCGATGCATACGAGGGAAGGCTGGCCGTGAACGACACGGCGTAGGTCATAAACACAGGATTCGCTGAGCTGGTCAGCGTCACCACCGGAGTGGCCGGAATCACGTTCAGCGTCACGGTCGCTGTTGCCGTCGTGTAATCGGTGGTATCGGTCGGCGTGAATGTAGCCGTCAGTGTCTGTGGTCCCACCGTCAGCACCGTGCCGGCCGCCGGTGAATACGTGAAACTCCCCGCCACTGGCGAGCTCGCGTCCAGTTGTGCTGCGCCCAGCGCCGTGCCATAGACAATCGGCGCCGGCGTCGCCCAGTTGATCTGCGGCGCTTGCTGGAAGATTACGTTTTCGTTGAACGACGGATTGGTGGAGAAGGTCACGCTCGATACCGTTGCCGTGATGGTGCCGGTGTAACTCGCAAGCGTGGTGTACGAGGCCACATTGATGGTCAGCACTACGGAATCGGTGGCGTTGGCCGGAAGACTGGAATTGCGCGAGCACGACAACGTGCCCACCGTGCAGATCCATCCGCCGGTCGGGTCGCTCATCGCGGTAACGGTGAGCTGCGAGGGCAGCGTGAAGGTGAGAATCGCGGAGCTGTCGGTTTCGGTTGTCGTGCTGGTGTTGATTACGTTCACCGTCAGTTGATCTGCCGTGTCGCCCGACTTCACCACAAGCGGGCTCGGATTGAAAGTGGCATTGATCGTGGGAACGACGACGGGCTGCACGAATGCGGAAAGATCGAAGAGCGCGTATTCCAGCATCTCCTCCTGCGCGCTCATTTTGTAGGAGGCGTTGTTATAGCTGGGGCACTCCGTGGGGTAAACAGTGCCGCCCGCAGGGGAAATCACGTGATAGTCGTTGTACATCACGCGTCCGCACTGGCTCGCCGCGGCTGCGCCCACCGGCACGTTGAATGTCATCTGCATCACGGGGTTGCCCGTCTGTCCGGCGTATGAGCCGCTGTTCAAAGTCACCCACGACTGTGTCGGCGGAATCACGCTGCTCACGTCGGTGCGCAGGTTGGCGATGTCGATCTGGTTCGGCGTTCCGGCCACAGTCGACCCCGCGTTCTGAAGCCACTGCGCCAGGATCGCGCCATCGCTGAAATTGGTCAGCACCGTTCCCACGCCTGAATTGAGAGATACTTCACTCGACCAGTTCGCCACCGACCCGAACTGGGCGTTGTACGGCGCCACTGGTTCGAGCCACGCGAAGCTGTAATGCGTGGCAAAAATGCGGCCGCCGGCCTCTGCGAAGTTCAGCAGATTGGTTGCGCCTGTTGGCGTGGCCTGGTTGCTGGGGTTTCCCTGGCACGGAAACATCACCACGTCATACGCGTTCAGCGGCGTGGTCGAGGTACCCCCCATCACCGCAGTCTCGGTAGGAGTGGATGCGCTGATTCTCGCTCCGGGCGAGGAACTGCCCTGGTACAGATGGATGTAGCCGCCGGGATTGACCGTCCCGTTGTCATCGGTAAACTCCGAGTCGGAGATGCCCATGTCACGCAAGACGCACTCCGCGCCGTCAATTGAGCCCGTCGCGACCGCGATCCTGGGTATGTTGCCCTGTGTGTGATTGGCCGGCATGTTCAGAATCAGCCCGGCAAGCGGTCCGGCTGCTACCGTCTCACTGAACTGGCGCTGCCACTTGCCCGCCTCGATGACGACGGTGTAGCTCGCGTTCTCCGGAATGTTCTGGAGGGCAAATGTGCCGTCGCCGGCCGAGTACGTGAAGCTGATCACGTTGGCGCCGGTGGGCGTTTGGTTCGCATACGTGAGGCACTGCACGCCCGAAGGCGGCGGAGATACCGGCGTGGTTGACGCATACACCAGCACATTCGGCAACGGAAGCGCATTTGTAGTTCGCGGGTCGTAGACTGTTCCGCTGATTGTGGTCATCGCCGGGGTCTGCGCAAACGCAATCCCGCATGCGGCCGACCCCAGCCAGATCAGTCCTGCGATTGCGCTTCTGCATCGCGCCATACGTCGAGTTGTGGAGAGGAAATGGGAGGGAACCAGGCAAGACCGTGCAACCATGGCAACAAACCTCTTCTACACACACACCTGTCTCGTTTATCGAAATCTATCTCTGGCGCTCAACAAGCATTCCGCTCCGGCCAATCATCGAGCGCGTTCTTTTCCTGGCCGGCGCATCATGCATCGATCTTGGGCCGAAAACCTTCATTTTTTTGAGCAGAGAGACCCCGATGTGTGGTTCAAAAAACTATCGCGAAACCTGAGAAACTCAATCCCAAACCCATGACTCCCCAATTAGCCATGGTTATTGCGGGGCGACAGCCCTTGTCGTTGGGGGAACAACAAGAAGAGGCAGCCTTGAACCCTGCAGAACTGATCGCGGTCTCTCTAGTTAAGCCGTAGCAACCATGATACACATTTCAGTCCTGACAGAACTGAATCCTCTGGTTGCTCCTGCCTTCGAGTACCGTCCCACTGGTGCGCGGAGCTCGGGCTTTGCTGTTTCGCAACCAGCATATAAATCAATGAGTTATATGTCCGATAGAGGGGATGCGGCCTCAATCTCGCTCCCGTTTCCAATTATTCCCTGGCGTCCGGCACCCACTTGGCTGCGAACTCATGCTTGGCCGCCTGCTGCTCGATCATTCGTCTGGCTTCCACCACATGATGGCGCATGAGCCTCTCCGCCTCGTCCGGCTTGTTCTGGTCAATCGCATCCACAATTTGCAAATGTTCGTTGTACACATCCTGTGGGTCGCGCGACGCCCGCACCGCCATACCCAGCACACGGTAGCCCTCTGCCAGGCGCAGCAGAACCTTGTTCCGCGAAAGATTCATGATCTGCAGATGGAAAGCCCGGTCCGCGGCGCCCATCTCCTCTTCCTTCTTCTCTTTGGAGAGCTCCCAGATGTGATTGGCCATCTTGCGCAGTGAAGCGACGTCGGCCCGTGACGTGTGCTCGCAAGCCAGCCTCGCCGCCAGGCCTTCGAGAAATTCGCGCACCTGGTACGCTTCGCAGATATGGGCGGCATCCAGTTTCTGCACAAACACGCCAAGACGATCGATCGACTCCACGAGCCCAAGCCATTGCAGCTCAAGCAGCGACTCTCTCACCGTTCCCTGGGCAACGCCAAGCTCTTTGGCCAAGCTTTGCTGCGTCAGCCGTTCCCCAGGCTGGCTCTCACCTGACAAAATGCGGCGCTGGATTTCCTCACGAACCTGGTGCCGTCCGACAGGCGCTTGCATGACCATTTCCTGCACATCCTCTCTTCCCGCGGCTCAGGCCAGCCACGTTCCAATCATCGATCAAAATCGATTTGTCACGCAGAATTGATCTTACAGGAATGGCTTAATCCCGACGCCGTTCGTCCCACCCAAAAGCGTTTTCAAAGTGCGTGAACTCATCGGGCTGGCCCGGTATCAGGTATGCGCTGATCACGTCGAAGCGCGTCTGTGGCGCGCGCTGGCCGGGTAGCTGGCGCACATACCGGCGAGCCAGGCGGCGAAGGATTCTGCGTTTATGTTCATCGACCGCAGTCTCGGCCGGCGTCAAATCCCGCGCCGTGCGGGCCTTCACCTCGATAAAGCACAGCAGCTGCCCCTGCCAGGCAATCAGGTCCAGATCGCCCGGCAAATTTCCCGCCGACCACCGCCGCGCTACCACCGTGTAGCCCTTCCGCAGCAGGTAAAAGTAAACGGCTTCTTCGCCGTCAATCCCGGTTTTCAAATGAGTGGGCAGCGCCGGCAACCGGCCGCGCCGCGCCGCAATCTTATCCAGGCCGGCGACCACGCCCTCCAGCATTCCAACCCGCATCTGTGCGATTGCTTTCACTACTGACTATTGTCCTGCCGTTCATGTCCATCGCGCAAATGAAGAGGCCGCAGGAGACTTGCACTCCATGCGGCCATTTGAGGGGTCTTGCAGCCAGCGATCGGTGTCACACCGCCGCCGCAACCGCGTTTTGCTCAAATTCTTTCTCCGCCTGTGTCAGCACGTCTTCCAGAATATCGAGCGCGACCGTTGCTTCTTCCTTGCTGACGATCAGCGGAGGCGACATCCGCAGCGTGGTCTCGCCGCAGCCCAGCACGATCAGGCCGCGTTCAAAAGCCAGCGTCTCGACCCGGTTGCGCAACTCCACCGCCGGCTCGCGCGTCGCCTTGTCCTTCACGATCTCGATGCCGATCATCAGCCCGCGCCCGCGCACGTCGCCGACGTTCGCATGGCTCTTCTTCCAGCCACGCACGCGCTCCAGCATGAACTCGCCCACGCTCGCGGCATTCGCGATCGCCTCGCGCTCAAGTATCTCGATGGTCTTCAGCGCGGCCGCGATCGAAACCGGATTCCCTCCAAAGGTCGATGCATGCGAGCCGGGCGCCCAGTCCATGATCTCCGCGCGCGTCATGCAGACGCCCAACGGCATGCCGCTGGCAATCCCCTTGGCCGTGCACACGATATCCGGCTCGACCCCCGAGTGCTCGATGGCCCACCACTTGCCCGTGCGCCCGCATCCACATTGCACTTCATCCGCCACCAGCAAAATCCCGTGACGGTTGCAGATCGCGCGCAGCTCCCGCAGAAAATTGTCCGGCGCCACCACAAACCCGCCTTCACCCTGGATAGGCTCGACGAAAATCGCGGCCACTTCTTCCGGCGGCAAAATAGTCTTGAAAAGCTTCTCTTCGATGTACCGCGCGCAACCGAGGCTGAACGCGTCCTGCTCCTGCTGCCCGCCCGTGCATCCGCGATAAACGTACGGATAAGGCACATGCGTCACGCCGGGCACGAGAGGTGCAAAGCGCCGCTTCTGCTGCGGCTTGGAACCGGTGAGCGACAGCGCGCCCATGGTGCGCCCGTGGAACGCGCCCAGGAACGAGATGATGTGCTGCCGTCCCGTGTGATAACGCGCCACCTTCAACGCGCACTCAATCGCCTCAGCGCCGGAGTTCCCGTAAAAAAAACGGTGCGGGCCGGGCATGGGCGCTAGGGCCGACATTTTCGCTGCCAGCTCGGTGAGCCCTTCAAAGTAAAAATCCGTGCCCGAGATGTGAATCAGCTCCGCCGCCTGCTTCTGAATTGCGGCAACTACCTCGGGATGGCAATGGCCGGTCGAAACCACAGCAATCCCCGCGGCAAAGTCGAGAAACTCGTTGCCATCGGGATCTTCCACGCGGGCGCCACGGCCTCGCTTTGCCACCAGCGGATAGGAGCGCGTATAGCTCGGTGATATGAATCGCCGGTCAGCTTCAACCACTGCTCTCGCCTTCGGCCCCGGCAGCGTGCCAACTAGTTTCGGTCCATATTGCGCATGCAACTCTTGCTTGGTCATTGATCAATCTCCTCGTCAGATTTCGGTCAAGTGGCGCTGCACAAATTTCATCCGTGCAGGGTCGACGGATGAAGCGCTGCCACCGATCCCGGCGCGCGGGATCATTCACTTTCGCGGACCCACGGAGTGGGTCCATCAAAAAGGGCGAGGATCTTCGGCGGAGGGTTGCTAGTCGCCGCCGAAGAGGCTAGGTCGAGTGCGGGTGGGGAGCACGCGCAAGTGCCCTCGCGGACAGATTCCGCGAGCGCGCGACCGCGACCAGCCCATTCTGGCCGGCGCAAACAGCAATTCCCGACTGGCGCGCGTCTGCATGAAAGCCCCGTTCCCATTGAGGATAGCACGCAGCCCATATGGGCGGCGACACCTTCGCCCACTGCAGCGCGGGCGAACCTGCCCTTATGGCCTCCATCGCAGCTCGCTCAACTTCCCCTCTTCAGAGGGCCTTCCGGCACCGCCGGAGCCTCTCCCGCCGGAACCAGCGCACCGAACCGGTCCCCTTCCAGCGTCACCGCCTGTTGTTCAAAGTCGCGCAGGCTCGCGGCGTCGGCGGCCATCGCCGTCCAGCACGCTGCTCCCTTCTCGAGCACGGTACAGGCTATTTCAAATGTGTATGGATTCTCAGGATGGCCCTTCGGCGTTCCGTCAGCGCGTTCGATCCACACGGGATGGGTGCCCAGCGAATAGTTGCCCTGCGCCTGGCTCATGATGGCGAAAGATTGCTTGAGCCCCGCCGCGGCGCCGATCCCAAAATTCTCGAGGTCGCTCGCCGTCAGGGTTTGTCCATAGCAGTCGAAAGGGAGCGCCAGCACCACCATCACTGACGCGGATTCTCCGTGCCGGGCCGTCATGGCTACGTCGATGCAGGCATCTCCTTTTTTGGGCGCCACGGCTGCCGGATAAGGCAGCACCACCTTCGGAGCCGGCGATGCAGCGACGATCTGCCAGTCCGCGGGCAGGCTGTAACTGAAACCGATGTCGTCGCGTTGCACTTGCGCCGATTGCGCCGGTGTTCCTTCCGCTTCGCGCACCGCAGTTTGTGGGGCTGCGGTAACAGATGTCGAGCTTGCCGTCGCGGGCGCCGGCGCTTGTCCGAAACATGTTGCTGAGGCAACTACAAAAATTGAGGCCGCGAGGGGAAATCGCATGAAGTGAGGTCACACCTGGCCGCCAGTCTACCGCAGGCCGTCCTCCCGTCACAAGGAATCGATCGCACATCACGCGGCGCTACTTCACCGCGAACGCCAACAACGCCGACGCGATGCCAAACAACGAGAAGACCAGCCCCAGGTACCAATAGACGCGGCTGCGTGTGAGCAAAGTGACCGAGGTGATGACCAGGCCGATCTCGAGTAAAGCCTCCGACAGGTCAAAATGGGACGCACGCGCCTCGGCTTGATCCACCTTCTTTTCCGTCGCCTCGGCTTGATCCTGTTCTCCCTTCAAGTCGTCTGCCCACTTCTTCTCGTGGTCGGCGTAGGTCTTGGCCAGTTTTGCGGCGCCATCCTTGTCGTTAAGAGCCACGACACCCAGCAGATCGGCGGCCAGCTCGGTGTTGTTCGACCGGATTTTGTGCGCCTGGTAGTAGTTCCACTGGTCGGTGGCCCTGTTCTGCTCGAGTACCGCTTCGGTATGCGTGCGATGGCCGAGCACCGTGGCAATGGCCACCAGCACCGCCAGAACGGCCATGGTGAATGCCACCGGCCGCAGCGTTTCTTCATGCGCTCCGTGTTCCGCATGCTCTTGCAATTCCTGCGCTTCGTTCGCTTCCATAGGCAAATGTCTTCTTCTCATAGGGGATTTGTAATGCAGTGCAAGTAGCCTACTACCACCCGCTGCAATTCCACCACACATTTTCGTAGGGAAGGTCTTCTAACGGGCTGGAGTTTGAGCAGCGCTGTGAAAGAAGCGCTGAAGCGTTACGCTCAATGCCCTTGCTCCCTCCAGCGCGCTTCGTCCACACCTCGCCACAATAGCCAGAGCATCAATTCGAACTCCGCCAGAAAGCCGACCGGAAAGATTACTATCTTCGCATGCTGCGCGACCTCTGGATTAAGGTACGCGAGCCATCCCAGTCCGGCCGCGATCAGGGGCCAACCGAGCCAGCGCGGCAGGAACCGCGACCGCAGGATCAGCATGCCCAGCAGCACGCAGAAGGGCCCGAAGAACACCAGTGGACTGAGGCCAGCGAATCCGGCGTGCAGCTGGTGCAGCCCATCGGTGACGCACCCGGCCAGGCTGCACAGGGCTGCCGCCAGCGCCAGTAGCAGTTGTGCGCGGCGAAAGAGCCGGTATAGCAGAATCGTCAACGTCGCGTACAGCGCGTCCGCGGCACAGGCCATCATCACGTCTGCCGGAGGCTTGAGCCTGCTCAGGATTAACCCAAGAATCGCCGTCGCAAAATAGCCCAGGTACACCACGCCTGTCGCACGCGCTTGCGAGCGGAGCTGTGCCTGTTGTGCGGGTTCGTTCATGACTCTGCCCCCGGACGGTGCGTTCGCTTTTAACGACTGAGAGCTATTTTCGTTTCCAGCGCACGCCGTCTTTCGAATCTTCGAGGATCACGCCTTTTTCCGCCAGTTCGTTGCGAATCTGGTCGGCGCGGGCAAAGTTGCGCGTCTTCTTCGCGGCGGAGCGCTCGGCTACCAGCATCTCGATCCCCTCATCGGTGAGCGACTGCGCCGCAATCAGTTCAGGCGTCACTTCGTTCATCCGCCCGGACTTCTCCGCCCACGCGAGCGCGCGACGCGTCGGTTCGGCATCGCGATCCTCCAGTACGTCAAACACCGCGTCGAAGTCCTTCAGCACCTCGAGAATCGCTTCGCTGTCGGCCGCAAAACATTCGCCCTGATCGATCGCCGTATTCGCCGCGCGAATCAATTCAAAGATCGGAGCGCGCGCTTCAGCCGTGTTCAAATCGTCCGCCAGCGCTTCACGATACTCGGCCTTCGCCTTCCGCGCCGCTTCCTGCATCTGGCTGCTTTCGCCGGGCGCAAAGCCCCCCGCCTTCAGCCGCTCGTGAAATGTTCTCAGCCTGTCGACGGCGCTCGTCGCTTCGGCGAGCCCGTCAAAAGTAAAGTTGAACTGATGCCGGTAAGGCACGCTCACCAGCGCCAGCCGGATTGCCGATGCCTTGTACCCCTTCAGCAGCAGATCGCGGAGCGTATAAAAATTCCCCTCGCTCTTCGACATCTTGCGCCCATCCACCAGCAGGAAGCGCACATGCATCCAATGCCGCGCAAACTGCTTGTGCGTCGCCATCTCGCTCTGCGCAATCTCGTTCTCGTGATGCGGAAACATCAGGTCTTCGCCGCCGGCGTGCAGATCGAAGCTCTCACCCAGGTATTCCATCGCCATCGCCGAGCATTCAATATGCCATCCCGGACGACCGCGCCCGATCGCTGTCTCCCACGAAGTTTCGCCCGGCTTCGCCGCCTTCCATAAGGCAAAATCCCGCGCCGAATCCTTCTCATACTCATCCACGTCCACACGCGCACCGTCTTCCATCCCGCTCAAATCCTTCTTGCTCAGCTTGCCGTACTCGGGAAACGACTTGAGCCGGAAATACCACGATCCATCCTCGGCTTTGTACGCCGCTCCTTCGGCGGCCAGCTTTTCCACCAGCGCCACCATCTGCGGAATGTGTTCCGTTGCGCGCGCAATCTGCTCCGGCCGCTCCATCCGCAGCGATTCGAAGTCCTCAAAGAATGCATCGATATAGGGCTGCGTGTAATCGCCGATCGGCATTCCCGCCTGGGCTGCATTGCGGATGATCTTGTCGTCCACGTCGGTAATATTCATCACGTGGCGTACCGGCGTCCCCAGCAGTTGCAGAGCCCGCCGCAAAATATCGATTTGCAGAAATGTACGGAAGTTGCCGATGTGGCCGTAGTCGTAAACCGTCGGCCCGCACGCGTACATGCGCAGAGCCATGCCATCGGCAGGAGTCAGCGGATCCAGTTGTCCCGTGAGGGTATTAAACAGGCGGAGGGTCATCGCTCATGCGGCCCGTGCTTGACCCGGTTCGTAAACGCGCGGCTAGTGTTTTGCCTCGCTCATCGCGTCAAGTTTTTCCGGATCGTGGCCAATTCGATTGTAGCAGCGCGACTTCATGCCGAAACCCTCGCCCCAGGCGCAGTGTTCGTGAACCCGCGTTTGCCCCATCCTAAAGCTCGCCGAATCGCGGGAAGCATCAGGGTGGGATCGTTCGACCCGCACCCTCCGAGAACCAGCTAGAAGCTGGTAGCTAGAAGCTAGAAGCTGCCTTACTCACCCCATTGCCGCCGCCCAGCCCGCGCCGATCAGCACGATGATAGCCCACCATCCGAATACCGCAATGTATCCCGAGCTCCTCTTCACGCCCGCAACAATCGCAATGCCCATGCCCATCAGCACCAGCGCCCAGATGGTAACGATGTCAAGTGACGTCGCCAGCGCGTAGAGCGCCTTGTTTGTGTCTACGGGATCCAGGAACGCGCCCAGGTTGGTAGGCGAAAAGTTTTTGATGTTGAATGACTCCGGCGCCATTCCCGAATAAATCACAATCGTCCCCAGTATTGCCTTCAGGCTCATGGGGAGCCATGCATAATACGTAACGGCAAAAATGCTCCCAAACTTCGATCGCCCGCCAAACCCGAAATTGATCGTGCCCCACAGCACGAGTGAAACGACGAGCGCCCCGATAATCCCGATCACCGGCCCCGCGGCAAAGGCAACCTCTGTCGCAATCAGCGCGATCTTGTTGCCCATCTCGCGCTGCTCCGGCGTGGCATTTGCCATTCGCTCCTGCGATTTGGGATTCAGGCGAATCTGGTTGTCCACCACTTGCTGCATGCCGATTCTCTGAACAATGGCTCCGAACATGATGTACGCACACAACGCGCCGATGATCAGCGGCAGCCACCAGCTCTTGTTCCCCCGCTTGATATCTTCAAACGTCTTAGACGGCGCGGTGAATGTGTCCGCGACGCGCTGCCACTGCGTTAGGCCGGCGCCCTCTGGCGTGGCCTCAGTTACAGGATGAACTCCCATCTCGCTCATGGTTGTGCCTTTCGAAAACCGATTCGGGATTCATGCAGAACGTTCCCCGCGCGGTCCGGCCTGCGCGCAAACTCCTGCGGAGATCTCTGCGCGCCGGGCGTTATGCATTTCCCCGCGATTGTACTCTCAGCAAGCGCCATAGATCGAATCAATTTTTCTGCAATGAAGTAGCGCCGATCGGCAGGCGATCTACATACCGCCCGCAGCAGACTCGGAGCTTGCCTCCGAAGGCTCGGGCTGAGGCTTGGGCCGATTCGCCGGCGAGGTCGCCTTCGTAGGCGGGCGCAGCGTTCCTAACGGTGTATAGCTCTTGTAGACGGTGACGTGGAAGCAAGCCTGGCGAAACTCCTCTTCGACGTCGATCTTGTCGGCGCCTTCAGGCGTCAGCAGCCGCTGCCTCATCCACGCGAGCTCGCCGTGGCTCATGCCTTTCTTGGCAATATCCACCGTGGCCCCGGTCAGGTGCGGGCTCACAATGTCGCCTTCAGCGGGAGCCGCGTTGCCGTTCGTCACCATCAGGCGCATTTGATACTCCACCGTCCGCACCGCCGAACTCACTTCGATCGGCTTGTGAAACGCCGCTTCGTGCCCCCGCGCCAGGTCCGCCAGGAACCGCGCAGTCCACGGCCGGCAGTATCGATGGTTCAATGGCAGTTCCGCATTCACGGTAAGCGAGCCCGATTCCGGAACGGGTACCAGCACGCCATCCGCGATGCGCGCCTCAAGGTCGCTTTCGTCCTCAATCCGTTCCAGCCCCTCTGCCTCAAGGCGCTGATTCTGCCTTTCCAGTGACTCGAGCGAGCCGCGCAACGGCGCCGGCATCGCAGCCCTCGGAATATATAACGACGCCTGCTCCGCTTCCTTCCTGGAGCTTGCAGGTGTCTCGTCCTCCGCCGAATCGGCCGCCGGGTTTGCGCCGCCTTGCATGCCCTCTGCATTGTTCGGCACCTGCGCATCGCTGTCCGGTTCCGGCTCAACCTCGCGTTGCACCGGGCTGGCAGCTGAGGGGCTCGAGGGTACTGCGCTCTCGCCTGCATCTGGCGCTTCCGCTGGCGCGCTCGCACCTTCACGCTCGTCGCTGCTCACATCCGCGACGCGCAATCGTCCCGCTGTCGGGGATGCGGTGGTTTCTTCCCGGTCAGTTTCCATCGCGCTTGAAGTGCGGCGCAGGGAGACGAATGCGGCTTCTCGAATATGCGGCGCAGCATAGGTTCGCAAGTGTCGGCGCGACGATCGCGCGGTTGCCGAGCGCAGAGCGGGTCGCGGACGCCGTGCGCCTGACGCGACATATCGCCGCGCTTCTGGTTGGCCACCGCGCGCGCGCAGGATGGCAAGGCCCGCAGCATGGCCCGCTTCCTCAGGAGTCTGTTTACGTCTGCTTGTTGTCGTTTTGCGCGCTGGCGCGGCGTGACTTGCCGTGTGCGCAATCGCGCGGCGTTGGTTTGCGTGCACCCCTGACCTGGCCGGTGTTCTCCGGTGTGTCTTGGCGGATACTTCGGTACCGCTTGCGCCGGCTGCCGTCAGCGTCGCCAGCGCAATCATGATGATGGCGGTCCGGCACATGGGGGAGATTGCGGACAATCGAGAGCGTCTCCAGTGTACGTCGACCCGCCGTCTTGTCCGAGTACCTTCGCGGATGCCGACTTGTCTGATAATTGGACGCGATACCGGTTCTTTGGGTTAGTTCGCGTCCGAAGTACCTCATTCGATCTAACTTGACGGCGCCGGCGTCGTATTTTGCTCGCTCCCCATTGGAACCACGGGCTTGGCCGGCGGCTTAAGAATAAAACTCTTGCGAATCAGTGCAAATCCCGCTTGCGGCAGTTCGGCCTGCAATAACTGATTTTCCGGCCCTGAGAACAGATCGGTGTTCGCCCCGCCAATCGTGGCTACCAGATGGTGTACGTTGATGGGCTTGCCGTCGAGCGTCCCTTCCTGATCGGGATAAGTCGCCAGCCGTACCGGCTCGATCGACCCCGTTTGTTTCGGCAAAATCGCCCACAAGTCCCGGTTGTTCTGCGTCACCGCCAGAGTCAAAAGCGTCTCCAGCGCGCCGGGATCGAAGTCCGCCAGCAACACCGCGCCGGCGTGCGCGTCCAGCCGCGTCGTCGTGCTCTTTCCATTGGCTGAGATGTTCACGAGCATCTGCGCCGAGTCGGGCGCCACCATCACGTTCACCGCTTCCCCGTTCACGGTCGCGTTCAGCTGCGCATGTTCCAGTTGATTGGCGGAGCTTAGCCGCTCGTTTTTTGAGAGCGCGTAGTCCAGCCCCTGCATCGCCACCTTCACCAGCGAGCTCGAATCGTAACCCTCCGCTGTGGCGGTGACATTGAAACTTGCCGTGCCCACCGCGTGGCCGTTCTGCGCAATCTCAAAACTCGCAGACTGCGCCGCGCCGGCAACCGGCATCGCGGCCAAACTCAAGGCAGCCAATCCCGCAATCGGGAGAACACACAAAGTTCGCATCGGGTTCTAGAGACCCCTTTGTAATTTAGACACCAATTTCAAGAAAGTGTTGCAGCCTGTTCGCGCTTCTCACTGTTCCCTGGTCCCTAATCCCTGGTCCCTAGCTCTTCTTCACCGCGTGCCCGCCAAACTCGTTCCTCATGATCGCCAGCATGCGGTCGGTAAAGTTGTTCTCCTCGCGCGAACGGATCCGCCGGATCACCGACTCCGTAATCACCGGTGCCGACACGTTCAGATCGATAGCCTCAAACACCGTCCAGCGCCCCTCGCCGGAGTCCACTACGTACGCTTGCAATCCATCGAGGGTCGGATTTCCGGCGAGAGCGTCTGCCGTCAGATCCAACAGCCAGCTCCGAACTACGCTGCCGTAACGCCAGATCTGCGCAACTTGCGGCAGATTCAGCTTGAACTCCTCTTTCTTTTCCAGCACCGTAAATCCCTCGGCATACGCCTGCATCATGCCGTACTCGATGCCGTTGTGCACCATCTTCACAAAGTGCCCCGCGCCCGCCGGACCCACGTGTCCCCAACCCTTGTCCTTCGCCGGAGCCAGCGCCTCAAAAATGGGCCGCAGATAATCAACCGGCTCCTTGTCGCCGCCGATCATCATGCTGTACCCCTCCTTCAAGCCCCACACGCCGCCTGAAGTTCCCGCATCCACAAACTGGTATCCCTTGGCCGTTACCTCTTTGTAGCGCCGCATCGAATCCTTGTAATACGAGTTGCCGCCATCAATCAGAATGTCGCCGCGATTCAGCAATGGCTCCAGCTTGGCAATCGTCTCGTCCACCGGGTTGCCCTGCGGCACCATGATCCAGATCGCTTTGCGTCCTGCCAGATTCTTCGCCAGATCCTCAAGAGACGAAACCCCGAGATTTCCGTCCTTGGTCAGCCGTGCCACTGCTTCGGCGTTGAAATCAAACCCCACCACCTGGTGTCCGGCCTGCTTCAGCCGTTCCGCCATGTTGCCGCCCATTTTGCCCAGACCAATCAGTCCAAGTTGCATAGAAACCTCCGCATGTTCTTTCGTTGAAGGGGAATTGTGAATCGTGCAGTGAAAGGAAAAACGGAGCCAGTAGCTCGTAGCTGGTAGCCAGTAGCTGCACGCTGTAGCTACAAGCTACGGGCTACAGGGTATCGGCTGTCTTCACAGTACGCGCAACTGCTGTAGCTCTTTCTTGAGCGCGTCCGCGCCCGTAAACCGGATCGCCTTGATCCCCTCGGCCTTTGCGCCCACCACATTCTCTTCGCGATCATCGATAAACAATGTCCGATGGGGCCGGCTACCCAGAATATCCAGTGCCCGCCTGTATATTGCGGGCTCCGGCTTGCGAAGGCCCAGGTAACACGAGCTCAACGCGACCTTGAAATAGCGCCGCAGCTCGAACTTTCCAAATCGAAACTCATTCGTCTCTCGCGCCTCGTTGTTCAGCGCGCCCAGCATGGTATGGTTCGCCTCTGACAGGACCGCCAGAATGGGCAGCGCGCTATCTGGCAGCACGTGCGATTGCGCGAGGATAAAATCAAAAAACTCGTCGCGCGAAAAGCTCCGTGGCTCATAGAACACGACTACATCCAGGTACTGATCGCGGTCGATCTCTCCGCGTTCCCAAGCCCCGGCTACCTCTGCGTGCCTGGTCTCCAGCTCCTGCGCATCCAGTTGAAATCGCTCCACCGCTGCCGCGCGTTCCGCGTGGTCCCATCCGTTCGTCAACAACACTCCGCCTACATCAAACAGGATCACGTCGAAGGGGGACATCGGCGTCTCTTTCCCGCGCATGGCGCGTTCTTGCTCAAAGAATCATTGGAGAGAACCAAAGGCCTGGCGCGGTATGTCCTGCATTTCGCCGGCCCAAAATTACGAACAAGTGTACTCTTGCTGTTTTCAAGCTCGTTTCAATTCATTGAGAGTGGAAAAACGTAGAACTTCGTTTGCGTTGTTATGCCGGTTTCGCCGAACGCTCTCTGGCCTGGTACTTGGCCTCGATCGCCAGCACCTTCTTGAACCGCCTCTCGAATCGTCCTTCCTGCGCCTGGAATTTCGCTCCGATGAACGCGTGAGCCAGCTCGAAAGCCAGCGCTGAACCGATGATGCGCGCGCCGAGCACGAGTACATTCATGTCATCGTGCTCCACGCCCTGGTGCGCCGAGTACGTATCGTGGCAGATTCCGGCGCGAATCCCGGGAATCTTGTTCGCCGCCACGCAAACGCCCACGCCCGAGCCGCAAATCAGAATTCCCCGCGGTGCAACGCCTGACTTGATCGCCTCGCCTACCTTCTCGGCAAAGTCGGGATAGTCGTCCCCGGGATCGCATTTGTACGCCCCCAGGTCGACGACTTCATGCCCGGCCGTCGCCAGGTTGGCGCGCACTTGTTCCTTCAAATCAAACCCTGCATGATCCGAAGCAATCACAAGTTTCACAAAATACTCCTTCGGAGTAAGCCTCTAGCTGCTAGCTACTAGCTGCTCCTAGCCAACGGCCCCGTGTGCGAGAAACGCTGGCGCTGCTCACCAGCAGAACAACCTGAAACCTGAACGACACGCTAGCGGCTAGAAGCTGCTTTTACGATCTTCTTCGCCCTTGCCGCCACATTCTCGGCCGTAAATCCCAGCTCCGCCATG
This sequence comes from Candidatus Sulfuritelmatomonas gaucii, assembly GCA_900290245.1. GTDB lineage: Bacteria > Acidobacteriota > Terriglobia > Terriglobales > Acidobacteriaceae > Telmatobacter > Telmatobacter gaucii. The sequence goes on from OKRB01000141.1 coordinate 17,539, forward strand.
GCAATCTTTCCCGGAGCCGAGGCTCCAAAACGATCCAGCCCCACCACGTCGCCGCCCGTGCCCACGTACTTCCACCACCCCAGCGTTGCGCCCGCCTCAACCGCAAGCTTGGGAACGCCTGTCGGCAGCACGCTGGCCTTGTATTCCGCCGATTGCTCTTCAAAGATCTTCCAGCTCGGCATGCTCACTACGCGAGCCTTGATCCCCTCGCCCGCCAGAAGTTTCGCCGCGTCTTGCGCCAGCGAAACCTCTGATCCCGTCCCGATCAATATCACCTGCGGATTTGCCGCGTCTTCCAGCACGTACGCTCCCTTGCTCACGTTCACGTAAAAGTCGCGCCCTGCCGCGTCGATCACCGGCAAATCCTGCCGCGTCAGCGCGAAGAAGCATGGCCCCCTGCGCTCCAGTGCCAGCCGCCACGCCGCCGCCGTCTCGTTCGCGTCCGCCGGGCGAAAGTCCGTCATGTGCGGCACTGCCCGCAGCGCCATCAGGTGCTCGATGGGCTCATGCGTCGGCCCGTCCTCGCCCACGCCAATCGAATCGTGCGTGAAAACGAATAGTGAGCACACCTCCATGAGCGCCGCGATGCGCAGCGCAGGCTTGGCGTAATCAGAAAACACGAAGAACGTCGAACCGAACGGCTTCAATCCGCCGTGCGCCGCCATTCCGTTCACCTCCGCGCACATCGCCAACTCGCGCACGCCGAAAAACACGTTGCGCCCGGCCGGATTATCCGCGAAATGCGGGCTAGATTTGAAGATCGTCTTTGTCGAAGCGGTCAGATCCGCTGCTCCGCCGAACAACTCCGGCACCGTATCGAAGATGGCGTTCATCACCGCCTGGCCCGCGTTGCGCGTGGCCATCGGCTTGTCGGCTGGAAAGCTGGGAATCGACTTCTCCCATCCCGCTTTCAATTTGCCCGCCTGCGTGCGCTCGAACTCCGCAGCCGCGTCGGGAAACGCTGCTTTGTATCCCGCCAACAGCTTGTTCCAGTCCGCCTCTTGCGCCGCGCCGCGTTTCTCCGCCTGGCGCCAATTGTTCAGCGCGTCTTCAGGAACATAAAAACTCTGATCCTCAGGAAATCCAAAGAATTTTTTCGTCGCCGCAGCATCCGCTGGGCTCATCGCTTCGCCGTGCACCTTGTTCGTGCCTGCCAGAGGACTTCCGTAGCCGATCACCGTGCGCACGCCGATCAACGACGGCTTGCCGGTTTCAGCCTTCGCCGCGGCAACTGCCGCGTCAAGCGCATCCAGGTCGTTCCCGTCCATCACCCGCTGCACGTGCCAGTGGTATGCCTCAAACCGCTTGTAGACGTCTTCGGTAAAGCTCCAGTTTGTCGGCCCGTCCAAGGAGATCAGGTTATCGTCATAGAAAACGATCAGCTTGCCCAGGCCCAGCGTTCCCGCCAGCGAAGCCGCCTCATGCGACATGCCTTCCATCATGTCGCCGTCGCCGCACAGCACGTACGTGTGGTGGTCCACCACGTTGAAATTCGGCCGATTGTAAGTCGCCGCCAGATGTCGCTCCGCTATGGCCATGCCCACGCCCATCGCGAATCCCTGGCCCAGCGGACCTGTTGTCGCTTCCACACCGTCGGTATGCCCGTACTCGGGATGCCCTGGCGTCTTCGATCCCCACTGCCGAAAGCTCTTCAAATCGTCCAGCGTCACCTTGTACCCGGTCAGGTACAGCGTCCCGTACAGCAGCATCGACGCGTGCCCGTTTGAAAGCACAAAGCGGTCCCGGTCGGCCCATTTGGAGTGCGCCGGGTTATGCTTCATCACTTTGTGAAACAGCTCGTAAGCAATGGGCGCGCACCCCAGCGGCGCCCCGGGATGACCGCTCTTCGCCTTTTCCACCCCATCCAGGGCGAGCATGCGCAACGTGTCAATCGAAAGCTGATCAAGTGAAAGAGAAGCAGTGCTGGATGCCATAGGACTAAGAAAATTCCTTTCCTTGAAGTGCAAGTCGCGCCTGCACGGTTTGCTTCTGGGATCCCTGAGCGGATGGCGCCTTGAAAGGGTACGACTTCAAAACCTGCCTGTAGCGCAGCCGAAGGTTGCCGTATCCGCCGCTGGATGACCAGGGGCTTCAGCCCCCGGAGGCATGGTCCACTCGAACATCCCGCACCTTGCGGGCCTCCTTACAGCGCGTCAATCTTGACCTTCACATTGTATCCAAGCCAGGCGTCCTGCTCCGGCCAGTGCATCGTCCATTCCAACTCACCGTGGCCGACCGCCGGCGTCACATCGGCGCTGAATCCCGCGCTCCCCAACGCGCGGCTATCCGTCTTGTGTTTCGTCTGCCATCCATCGTCCGTCCACACAATCTCAAATAACCGGTCATCGAGAATACGCAGCGTCTTTCCCGCGTCCATTCTTTCGATGGGCCTGTGCCGTGCGTAGATTTCCACATTGCATCGCCGCCGTCCGCGACCTCCCGCATCGCAGTACCGTTCATACACCGGATCGATCCGGTCAAACACCTTGCCGTCCACCGCCGATCGCAGCAGCTTGAGATACTCCGCATGCGCCCATACCAGCGGCACCGCCGACCCCGCCGGCTGCCCCTTCCGCAGGCTGCATTTCGGCCTGTCCTCTTCGTCCCACACCTGCTCGGGAAGCAACTGCCCGCAGCTCGCAAATTTTTCATAGGTCCTGATTAGCGGCACTACGCCGTTTCCGGCCGCAAGTTCGTAGTGTGCTCGTTCCCCCGTCAGCAACGGCCACACGCGCCCCTGACCCCATCCCTGGTACGGCCCCCCGTCCGGCCGCTGTCCATAGCCGTCGCCGTTGTAGCGCAGCCAGCCGGGCCCCTGGGGAAGATCGCGCTTCAGCACTGCATCCACCACCTTCAGCGAGTCCACAATCAGCGAATCATCCGCCCGCCTTACGCCGTACCGCACCAGTTCCAGAAAGCCTCCGTCGATAATCTCGCGCGCCTCAAACTCTGTCTGCGTTCCCGGTGGACGGTTCGCCAGGTGCAAAGTCTCCTTGCCGCAGCCCTCGTGCGCATAGGCCTCGCCGCACTCCGGCGGGCGAATGCGCATGTAGTGCCGTTTCACCTCGGGAAGCAGCACCCCGTTGTTGGTCACCGTCCAGTCCTCGAGATGTCCCTCGATCCAGTCGGCGAACTCCTCAAGAAACTCGCCCAACTCGTCCGACTCGTGGGCGCGCGCCATCTCTGCTGCGCAAATCAAACCGCCAATCACCGCAGCCAGCGTCGAAGGCGAATAGCCTGCATTCTCTTCCCAGCGCTCCTGGTGCGTAATGGGCGCCTGCCGCACCAGACATCCCGCCGCGCGCTCGACAAACGGAAAGATGCTCAGATTGCCCAGTCCGCCCGCCTTCCACAATCGCCACGCCAGAATCAGCGGAAATGCCACCTCGTCGAGCTGCTTGCCGCTCCAGTAAGGTGTTCCATCGATCCAGAAGTTCTGTGCGAATCCTCCGTCGGGCTGTTGTGTGCACGCCAGGTACACCAGGGCCCGTCGCGCCGTCTCGGCACGGCCGCAAGCCAGCAGCGCCGTCGCCGTCTGCACCATGTCCCGCGTCCACACCAGGTGGTAGCCGCCCAGGTCATCGTCGCTCTTCACCTGCCCCCATGGAATCGACGCCGACGCCACAAACGCGCCCGAGTAAATTTTGTCCTCATGCGCCAGCAGCACATTGTGGCTCGCGCGCATCAGCTTGCCGCCATCCTGCGCCTTCATCGCTAACCACTCCGGATTTGCCGCGCGCTGCCACTGCACAATGAATCGCTTGCGCTGTTCCTCGAACGACATCGCAAGCGAGCCCATCGTCTTTTGTGCTGCCGGGTGATGCCCCTCGCCAATCCCGATGGCCAGCGTGAACTCGCGCACCGTCGCTTCGCCTTCGTTCGGCGCGTCGCTCCCGATCCTGCCGTTCCGCCGCTCGCTGCAATCCAGGTCGATCTCACCCATCACTGCGATGTTGCCGTTCGTCGCCGATCCAAACTGCCAGTCCATCCTGAAGTTCTCCATCAGGTCCTGCCAACCATCGCTCGCTCCCACAAATCCGCAGCTCACGCGCTTGAAGCTGCAACTGGCCGCCATCATCAGCGACCACTCGTTCTTCCATGCCATCACCACCTTGTGTCCGGCAATGTCCAACGCGCTCGCCGAGTTCCCTGCACCGCCGCCATCCAGGTGCGGCGCCAGCAGCGCGTACAACTTCAGCCGCGGCACCAGGTCTGCGTGCCCCTCCAGGCGCACATGCTGCAGCACCACCCCGTGGTGCGGATCGCAAATCATCTCTTTTGTCAGGCTATAGCGGCCATCCGGGTCGCGGTTCACATACCGCACCCCCAGCGCCTCGGGATCGATGTATTCAAATGTCGTCACCAGGTCGCGCTTCTCCTCGTGGAAAAACGTCTCTCCGTCGGTGACCAGGAATTCCATGTCCCGCACCTGCGGCCGATCGATTGTGGGGTGATACACCTCGTTCAGAATGCCGTGTGAACACGTGAACCAGATGCGGCTCGACCCTGAGTACGCCGTCACCACCGCATCCTTCACGCTCGAAGTCCAGCGCGGCTCCAGGCCGGGCGCCCCAAACGCCTCGCCCTCCTGCTCAAGCCACCGGTACAAGGGCTGATCGCTCATTCTCTCTCTCGATTGTTTTCTGGCCGATTGGCGTCAACGATACGAAACTGGGAAGCCGTCCACCCCAACCAATTATCGATGTTTCCCGTGACGGGCCGGTTTCATTTCCCGGTATTTTTCCCGAGGACCGCGGACTCGCTCGTCTCTTATCGCGCCCGAAATAAACTGCCCAATGACTTTTCTTCGCGTGCAAGCCTTTTGCGACCCGCCCGCATCTTACTCCCTAGGCCGCGGAGAGAATTACTGCGAGAAAGGTGTGAGTTCTGCATAACTCATTAGATCCGAGGTACTTGTTGTGACGAGCTTGATGCGAAGACCCTCTGTCCGCATGACGCTCTCCTACCTGTTTCAGTTTGTACAGGATGGTTTTGGCGTTAGCGTGGTACCGAGCCACTTCTACTTTCCCGTTCCCAGTCTCAAGTCCTTCGATGGCAAGGACTGGAACGCCTGTCGCCCGTGTGCCGCCTTCGATTTTCGCCTCGACGAGCAGATTGAGCGCCTCGAGAGCGACATTCTTCCCTTCGCGGCCGAATGTAACTTTCCTGAAGACGCCTCGAACAACGGGCACGGCGGCTTTCACTTTAACAACGGTTATTTTGAGCGCGTCGATGCCGAAGTCGCCTATTCCTTCGTACGGCAGCGCAAGCCCGAACGGATCGTCGAAGTCGGCAGCGGAAACTCAACCCTGGTGATGGCGGCGGCCATGAAGAAGAACGCCGACGCGGGGTTTCCCGGCGAGTTCGTGGCTGTTGAGCCTACGCCTGCGCCGTACCTGAAGAACGGCGTTCCGGGTCTTACGCGGCTTATCTCCGCGCGGGTGCAGGATGCGCCGTTTGAACTCTTCCTTTCCCTCAAGGCCAACGACATCCTGTTCATCGACTCCAGCCACGTGGTCTCTATTGACAGCGATGTCTTGTATGAATTGCTGCGCATTCTGCCGCGAATCGCACCAGGGGTCCTCATCCACTTCCACGACATCTTCGCCCCGCTCGACTACCCGGAGAAATTCGTGAAGAGAAGCCTCTGTTTCTGGGGCGAGCAGTACATGCTCGAAGCCTTCCTCTCGTTCAACTCCGCTTTCAAGGTGATGTGGTCGTCCAGCGCCATGCAGCGGTTCCACCCCGACGTGCTCCGCAAGGCATTCCCCGGCTGGGAAGGCAGTTTTCGTCGCATGCCCACGGCATTGAAGTTGTTCTCACCCTCGCTGGATGGAAACAATGTGTGGCCCTGCAGCTTCTGGATCGAACGCACTGCGGAGGCGGCTGCCTAAGCATCGTCGCACTACTTTTTGTGCAGCTTTTCGGCGCAGGGGCTGTAACATGCCCGGAATCATGCGGAATGTTCGCGAATATGGTGCGTTGACCCCCTCAAATGTTCAATGAAATGGTTACATCTTGGGCCAAAATGTAACCACGAGAGGTTGCGAATTTACGACGCATTGACCTTCCCAGGTGCCGTTTTGTGCGATTTGTAACCACCTGAGGTTACGAATTGGAGCAAAGCGCACCAAACAATTTCGCGAAAGAGGGCTTAAATGCATTTTTTTGGCATTTAAAACGGGGTTTTGAGCCTCATTTTGACGCGTTTTTGCACGCCAAAGCGCGAGAGAACAGAGATCAGAGAACAGAGATCGGTAATCGGTTCTTACGCCCGCTGAAGCGGGCTGGGCGCGGAGATGCCACATCTGCCCCCAGTCTCACGACATGGGGTAAGTTCTTTTGCCCGCTACGCGGGCTTTGCGCCAGATTCAACCATAACCCGCGAGTGACCCAAGACTTGTCGCCAGTCTTGCGACTGGGGCCAACCGTCCGGCGCCCGCGTTGCGGGCTACCACAATCCCTGAGTTGGCGCATTTTTATCTCAGATTGGCAATGCTCTCCTCCTCCGCTTGCATCGCCCGGCGAGCGCGCACCAGGCGGCCCTTGGCGGCGGCGCTATTCTCCTCGATTCGCCAGGCCCGTTTATAGTTAGCTGCTGCTGCCGCGTAATTGCCCTTGTGCATCTGTTGGTTGGCCAAATCGAAATAACTCTGCGCGGAACGTGCCATAGCTCCACGGGACCCAGGCGCCAAGGTCATTCGGCGAGTCGATGTCGACGTCGGAACCCTCGAAAACGCCGCAGCACGCGACCCTCCGCTTGACCTCGACGCAACACGTGCAGTAGCTCCGCGAGATGCACGTTCCGGTATCATCATCCGGTGCGTCGTAGTGATCGACGATGCTACCTTCGCCGATGCCGGCTTGACCGCAGCGTCCGGGCCAGCGCCGGCCTGAGGAGTCACTTCAGGCACGGTGACGGGATTCTCGGCGACGGAAGTTGGTCCGGGCGCAGAAGGAGAAGCCGGCGAGTTGAGCTGCGAGGGCGAACTGTGCGCCTGGGAGCCAGGTACGGCCCCGATTCGATGAAATGCAATGATGAAACACACGCACAGCGACAGCGCGCCGATCGCGGCTGCAAACCTGGAAATTACAATTCTCGACACTTGAGGTCGAGACGCTGCCGGCTTGGACGCTGCAAGATTCGACGATGCAAGTCTCAACCAAGAGATTATCGGCGCAAAAGAACGGTCCAGAGCCTTCTTGGGCGCAATTTCCGCCGGCGAAGCGTCAGTTTTCGCGGCCAGCGTAGCGCCGATCTCGATCGCCGGAGGCACAAAGTTCAAGCGAGAGCTGTCGAAAGTTGCGGAAGGTCCAAAGCAGATAAACGCGTTGCCAAAAGGAGGGTTCAACGGCAACTAATCCTCGCTGCGTTTGGAACAGCAAGAAGCCAGATTCAAGCTTGTTCAGAAGCACAAATCCCCCCCGTAACACAGGATGCAGCTTGCGTGACACAGGGGTCCAATCGCAACCTATAGATGACAGACCCACTTCTCACGATGGCCGAACAGCCTTCGCAAGCGAGTTGCAAAGAGTTTCACGGCTGTGCCCTGCCGCACCCTACCGCCAGATCGTTGAAAACGGCCAAGGGGGAATTGGCATCGCTTTCCAACGCCCAAATCCGATTCCCCGGCTTAAACCCCGCATCCAGACCAAAGTTGCGCTACAGGTTTCTATGCCAGGTTTCGCAGTCGCTGGCATGCAGGCCGACCCAACTCCACGTCTGGTGGCCAAACAACGGCGTTCACCTCTGGCACGATCAGGAGGATCTGCGGATCGCACTCGATGGAGTCGCGCCCGCACGGGCATCGCTCGCTACACGTCTCCCAACCCGCGTCGCCCAAAGAAAGCGACAACCATCAGCTCCGCGCTGCCGGATGGCGCAAATTCTTCATTGATCGCTCCTATCTTGCCCATTCTGCCTATTGAAGAATCAATAACTAATTTGTTTTCAATCCTGCCTTTTGTCGTGCCCTGATACAAAGCCATTCATGCAATCAGTTCCAGCAGCCGGAAGCTGTTCTTGATCGCACCAGCATGTACTTCACGGCCGCCTCGAGTTCCTGCGGCGAAACATCATCGACGATGCCGGCGTCGCCGATCCCCAGCGGAAGCACAAACCGCCTGACTCCGCCTACGTTCTTCTTGTCGCGGCCGGTCGCCGCCATCACTCTGCCTGCCGGCACCTTCAGCCTGGGAAGCGGTCCGTAGCGGTAGATCAGCTTTTCCATCCGCTCCATTTGCGCGCCTGTAATGGTGCCGCGCCGGCGCGCCAAAGCAAGCGCCGCCACCATGCCCCACCCCACCGCCTCGCCATGCAGCATTGCCTTGTAACGCGTCGCCTGCTCCAGCGCGTGGCCAACAGTGTGGCCGAAGTTCAAAATCATTCTCAGCCCGCTCTCGCGCTCGTCCTGGCGCACCACGTCCGCTTTCATCCGGATCGACGCCGCAATCACGCGCTCCAGTGCCTTCGGCTCCCGCTCCAGCACCTGATCCGCGTGCTCTTCCATAAAGCGGACGAGCGACCGGTCGCGGATGATTCCTGCCTTCACGCTCTCCATCAGTCCGGCGCGCAGCTCGCGATCGGGCAGAGTGCCCAGCACGCTGGTATCGGCGAATACGGCGCGGGGCTGGAGAAAATTCCCGACGAGATTCTTGCCCTCGGGCAGGTTCACGCCCACTTTGCCGCCCACGCTCGAGTCCACCTGTGCCAGGAACGTCGTTGGCACCTGCACATAGGGAATGCCGCGCATGAACGTCGCCGCCACAAATCCGCCCACGTCGCCCACGATCCCGCCGCCAAAAGCGATCAGCAACGATCCCCGGTCGCCGCCTGCGCGCACCATCTCGCGCAGCTGCCGTTCGACACTCTTGACGGTTTTGTGTTCCTCGCCGGCCGGCAGAAACAGCGTCACCGGCGGCTCGGCGAACGACCGCAGAAACGCCTTCGACCACAGCGCCCAGATCTCCGGCGATGTGACGACGAAGACGCGCCGCGGCAATCGCCTGACCACTCGTTCAATCCGCGGAGCCAACTCCGCAAGCAGCCCACTTCCCGTTACAACGTCATACTTCGCCGATGGCGTCTCTACCCGTATCGTTTGCACAGTGAATTCATTCTAGTGTGGCGAGGGGAGGCGAGGACGAAAGCTGGAATTCCTGGCGGTTCCCTGCTCAATAGACAAACGGCCGCCGCCGCCACGTGCGCCTGAAGTACGCTTCGTACTCCGCGCCGAATTGTTCTCGCAACAGCCGCTCCTCGGCGTGCATGCGCGCCACCAGCGGGATCAACAGGCTCAGCGCCAGCAACACGCCCACACCGGAGCGGAACGTGAGCACCCAGCCCAGCGAAGTGATGAGCATGCCCAGGTAACTCGGGTTGCGGATCACCCTGTAAATCCCGCGCGTCTCCAGCTTGTGACCCGGCTGAATCGCCACCAGCCCGCTGAAGCGGTTCTTGAGCACGTACACCGGAATGATGCGCAGCACGCCGCCCAGAAAGCACACGGTCACGCCCACCCAGCGCAGAATGTCACCGTCCAGCGTCCAGAACCCGATGCGGTCGGTATACGAAGAGAAGAACGTCATCATGATCGCGATCACGCTGAACGCGCCCAGCACCCAGCGGTTGCCGCGGTCTTCTTTCTCGCCCGTGTTCATGCCGCCGCCCGAAGGGACCGCGACGACCATAAGCACCGCGGTGACGCACGCCAGCCCCTTGAACGCCGGATGCGCCCAGAACGGAGTCCATCCGCCCCAGCCCGCAATCGCCAGCGCGAATTGAATGACGACCGACACAATTCCGGTGATGATGATCTTGATGCTGCTCATGCTTTGCTCTCCACGGAGGTTGTGCCCATTTTAGCGGAGTGCGTCGTTGGTTTCGTCGATTATGTTCTGGAAGGCACGCGCGTTTCTTACGCCCCCTGCCGGGGGCCATCGCCTCGGTTTTCGATCCTTTCCCCAGGCTCGCGCCGTGGGGCTACCGTATATCGCCCGCCGAAGCGGGCTTTGCGCCCAGCGTTCATCGGCGCCGGCTACCACCCCAGCCAGATCAGCGGAACCAGTCCGCCCACCGCCAGCGCAACAAGAAAGATCAGGCTCAGCACGCCCGTCTTCTTGCCGCCCAAACTGTATGCGTAAATTCCCTTCACGATGTTGTTGCTCGCTGCGGCAATCAGGATCGCACCCGCCGCCACATTCACTGGCGTCAACGTACCTGCCGCCTGCGTCAACCCCATGATGAATGGATCTACGTCGCTCACTCCCATGATTGCGGCCAGCGTGTCCACTCCGCCCTTGCCCAGGTACTTCACGGCCAATTGCGTCGCCACCAGCATCACCAGAAAAAGGAGCGCAAACAGAAATGCCGTCGTCAGCTCCAGCGGATTCTTCGCGCCCAGATCGCGTTGAACAGCCTGCGCGCCTTGGTCGGCGCGCCGCGTCCATACCCACCCGAAGCCCGCCGCCAGCACGGCCAGCACCACAAACGGCAGCCATAGCGCCGCCATTAGTTGCCGGTTGAAGAGCGCCAGCAGGATCACCAGCCGCAGGTACATCACGCCCGATGCCATCAAGATTCCACCGGAGAACAGGTGCGGATGATTCTCCACCTTCCCCTGTCGCGCCAGCACCACAGTCGTCACCGTCGACGAATACGCTCCGCCCAGCAGGGCAGCCAGCACAATCCCGCCCTGCCCCTTGGTCAGCTTTTGCAACACGTAGCTCGCGTAGCTGATGGCGCTGATGGCCACCACCACCAGCCACGTCTTGAAGGGATTGATGTGGAACGGGCCGAACTCCTGGTTGGGCAGCACCGGCAGAATCACACCGCTCAGGAACAGGAACTTGGCGAAGGTGAGAATCTCGCGCTGCCCGATCGTCGCCGCCAGTTTCTCCAGTGCCACTTTCAGATCGAGCAGCAGCAGGCTGGCCACGCCCAGCGTCATGGCGATCCAGAAATGCCCGTAGCACACCAGCGCGCCCACCAGAAATGTCGTCAGCCCCGAAAACTCTGTTGTTGCGCCGGCTACCGTGGCCTGCGAAAGCTTATGCCAGTACGACAACATCAGAAAGCCGGCAACCACCAGGAACCCGATCGTCAGCGGCAATAACTGCGTCCCCGAAATCAGCGCCATCGAGTAGCCGATGAGCCCGATCAGCGGGAACGTGCGCACGCCTCCGAAAGCGTAACTGCCTCCCGCGGCCTTGTGCTCCTCGCGCTCGAGCCCGATCAGGAACGACAGGAACAGCACCAGGACAATCTTCACCGCCTCCGGCGGCAAATCATGGTAGATATTCATGCGATCCAACCTTCGTTGCGTCTGTGTTTGGCCTGCACCACAGCATACACTTCGGAACAGGGGAGCGAGGGAGCATGATCTCCGACCTGCGGCTCGCGGCAGGCAGAGGCGCCGTCCCTACGGGACTGGCGAGGTGAATTACGCACGCCTCCCCACGCTGAAGCGCGGGGCTAACATCCGTTGCGCCTACGGCGCGCTTGCCGGAAGATCACTTATGCAATTTCTCATAAGCAGCGTTGCGCCTGCGGCGCGGTTGTCCTTCGCCGACTCGCTGACCGGCTGACCTGCCGGTCTCGCTCCCTTGGTCCCTCGTTCCCTTGTTCCCTTTTCCCCTGCTCTTGATAGCCTGAAGAGTGATGGCAAAGGGCCCCCAGGTGGATTTCCTCGTCGTAGGCGCAGGCGTTGCCGGCCTGCGCACCGCCGTCGAACTTGCACGTTTCGGCGACGTTCTCGTCGTTACCAAGGAATCGCTCGGCGAATCGAATACGCACTATGCGCAGGGCGGCATCGCCGTCGCCATGGACGGCGACCAAGACATCGCTCTGCATCTCGACGACACAGTGAAAGCCGGCGACGGCCTCGTTGATCGCCGCGCTGCTGAAGCCCTCGTCAGCGAAGGCCCGCTGCGTGTGGCCGAGCTCATCGAGTGGGGCGCCAATTTCGATCGCGAAGCCGGCTCGGAAGGCGAAGCAGGCATCGGCCACTTCCTGCGCACGCGCGAGGGCGCGCATTCTCTCGCTCGCATCCTGCACGCCAGGGGCGATGCCACCGGTGCTGAGATCAGCCGCGCGCTGCTTACTTTTGCCCGTGTGCACAAGCGCATCCGCTTCTCCGAGTGGACCCGGGTATCCGGTCTCGTTGTCGCCGATGGCCGCGTGATCGGCGCCGATCTAGCTGGTGCCGAGCCACCCCGCTCCAAGTCTGGACCGGCTGGTCAAGCTCCCCATCGCAGCCACGTTCGCGTTGCCGCGCGGTCGGTGCTTATCGCCTCAGGCGGCGCGGGCCAGGTCTTCTCTGACACCACGAATCCCTCCGTTGCCACTGGCGACGGCATTGCTCTGGCTGCAACTGTCGGCGCCGAACTCGCCGACATGGAGTTCTACCAGTTCCACCCCACCGCGTTCGCTCTCGAAGGCGCGCCGCGTTTCCTCATCTCTGAAGCGCTGCGCGGCGAGGGAGCCTGGCTGCGCAATGATCGCGGCGAGCGCTTCATGGAGCGCTACCATCCCCTGCTGGAGCTCGCTCCGCGCGATGTTGTCGCCCGCGCCATTGCCCACGAAAGCATGGCTGACCCCACTGACGCGCAATCGCCGCCCCGCCCCGTCTACCTCGACATGCGCCAGGTGCGCAACATCGACGTCCCTGCGCGTTTTCCCGGCATCAGCGCTTTCCTCGCCAATTACGGCCTCGACCTTCGCCACGATCTCATTCCTGTCCGTCCCGCCGCGCACTACCTCATGGGCGGAATTCGCACCGATCTCGTCGGGCGCACCGCGGTGAAAGGCCTTTACGCTGCGGGCGAAGCCGCATGCACCGGTCTGCATGGAGCCAATCGGCTGGCCTCCAACTCGCTGCTTGAGGGCCTCGTCTTCGGCGCGCGCGCCGCCCGCTCCATGCTCTCTGATTCTCTCCCACTCGTTCCCGTCGAGCCGCCCGGTCCTGCTCCGCCAACCCTCGCCGCCAGGGAAACGCGCCGCGTTCAGGAATTAATCACCGGGCTGCAAGCTTCCATGTGGGCGCACGCCGGGCTGCTGCGCGAAGAGACTCTAATGCGCCAGGGACTCGCCGATCAGCAAGCCTGCCAATCCGCTCTAGCCGAAATTGCCGCTCAGCGCCGCTCCAGCCGGCGTCTCAGCGAAGCGCAATCCCTCTGTTTCATCGCTCGCGCCATCCTCGTCGCTGCCCTCGCCCGCACTGAAAGCCGCGGAGCGCATTTCCGCAACGATTTTCCCCGCCGCGACGACGCGAATTTCCTCAAGCACTCGGCCCTCGGCGGCGAAGGCCAGGTCCGCTTTGAAGCGTGGTAAGTCGGCCCTCAATCTGCGCTCAAGATTGCATGCACTCCCGGCGAAAGAGCGCTCGCTTTCGCCGCAGCGTCTATTCTGGTGGACAGCAATCAGAATCAACCGCAAGCAGGAAAGGCTCTCATGAGAAATCCCGCAATCATCCTGTGCCTGTGTCTTTTTGCCATCATGCCTTTGTCATCTGCGGCGCAACTCCCCGCCTCGCACGAGCAGGACATCGCCAAGATCCCGCCCATCATCTTCGAAGGCCTTCATCAGCTTGGCGATCAAAAACCTGAAGACGCCGAGAAGGCGTGGTTCCGCGGCAGTCCCTTTGAAGGTCAGTCCGTCTCCGGCGAGCTTCGCTCCATTCTTGAAAGCTGCGGCAAATATCAAAACTTCGATCTCGTCAGTGTGCAGGACCTCACGCCGCGCCTGCGCGTCATTTACCTCGCTCTCAATTTCGAAAAGCAGCCGAAAATCGTCAAGTTCGTTGTCTACAAAACTCTTGATGGCTGGATTCTTCTATCGCGCAAGATCGACATCGACGAGCAGGTCTTCGAGTCCGTTGGGCAACCCGGGCGCTGATCTGCAAACTCACTCGTTCGCGATTCGGTCGATCGCCCCATCCTCCGGGGTCCCTGCAGACAGGTCTTGGTCTATGAGGTGGAACGCATGCGGCGATTTTGTTCTTTGCCGCCGAGGTCGGTCCGCATGCCCACTCGCTAGTTCTCTGGCTTGCTCATCCGCTCGCTCACCGCTGTCACCGCCGCGCATACCGCCAGAATCCCGCCAATCACCGCCAGCGATAGCGTGACGGGCACCGCGACCCATCGAGCAGCGAGCATCTTCAGCGCTGCAAAGGCAAGAATCGCGGCCAATCCGTAGTGCAATCCACGAAACCGTTCCAGCATCACCGCCAGCCCGAAATAAAGCGACCGCAGCCCCAGAATCGCGGCCACGTTCGACGTGTACGCCACAAACGGATTGTGTGTCACTGAAAGCACCGCGGGAATGGAATCCGTCGCAAAAAGCACGTCGGTGATCTCCACGGCAATAATCACCGGAATCAGTGAGCCCTTCGCCGGCTGAAATCGCCCGATCCACGCAGGAATCGCCGACCTTGGCGAACCGCTGCGCACCAGCCGCCACGCGGCATACAGCAGCAGTAGTCCGAAAATCCAAGCCACCCATTCGAAGCGCCGCAGCAGCGTGACGCCCGCGGCAATGAATACGGCGCGAAGCACAAATGCGCCCCAGATTCCCCACAGCAACGCTGTGTGCTGGCGCTGCCGGCCGATCCGGAATCCTTCAAACAGAATCAGGAAGACGAAGAGATTATCGACACTGAGCGAGGCCTCAATGGTGTAGCCGGCCACAAACTCCAGCGCCGTTTGCCTGCCCATCGCCACGGCGATCCAGCAGGCGAACGCCACCGCGGCCAGCGCCACCCCCGCCGTTCCGATCCAGATGAACGCCTGCGCGTGCCGCGACTCGCGCCGGTGGCCCGGCAGCCAGGAATCCGCCACCAGCAAGGCCGCCACCACTGCGTGAAACCCCGCCCACCAGGCCCACGAAACGCCTGCGATCATAGGTGGATGCTACAGGAACCGCCCCCTCGCCTGTCCTACTCGCAGCCGCGCCCTGCCACTTCTCACCCCCTTTGTGCATCTCTTCAATAGAGGTCTTTTGCAGCTTCCCATCATGAGGATGGCCACGTGAGCGAACTGACTGAACGGCTGACTACCGGAAGATCGCAGGCCACAACCGGCCGCCCGCGCGTCGTGATCATCGGCGGCGGCTTTGGCGGGCTCAACGCGGCCCGCAGTCTTGCGCACGTGCCCGTCGACGTCACCGTCGTCGACCGGCGCAACCATCATTTGTTCCAGCCCCTGCTCTACCAGGTGGCGCTCGCCGTGCTGTCGCCGGCCGATATTGCTCAACCCATCCGCACCATCCTGCGCCACCAATCCAACGCCGAGGTGTTGATGGACGAGGTCGTCGCCATCGACGTCTCGGCAAGGCAGGTGGCGCTGGCCAGCGGTTCCCGCCTCAACTACGACTACCTCGCCGTGGCAACCGGGGCCACGCACTCCTACTTCGGCAACGACCAGTGGGAGCCCCTTGCGCCCGGCCTGAAAAACATTGAAGACGCCATCGAGATTCGCCGCCGCGTGCTGCTCGCCTTCGAGTTGGCCGAGCGGCAGATGGTCGAGACCGGATCGCATCCGACGCTCAACTTCGTCGTCGTTGGCGGCGGGCCAACGGGCGTGGAGCTTGCGGGCGCCATCAGCGACATCGCGCAGCTTTACATGCGCCACGATTTTCGCCACATCGATCCCTCCAAGAGCCGCGTCCTTCTCCTGGATGGCGGCAGCCGCATCCTCGCCGCGTATCCACCGGATCTCTCTGCCAAGGCTGAGGCCGAGCTCAAGCGGCTCCGCGTCGAAGTCCACACTAAGATGCAAGTCACCGGCGTCGGTCCGGGATGGGTCGAGGCTAACGGCCAGCGCATTGAGGCGGTCGTCACTCTTTGGGCCGCGGGTGTACAAGCCTCGCCGCTGGGCCGACTACTTGGCGCGCCCCTCGACAAGCGCGGCTGCGTTATGGTCGACGATCGCCTCAATCCGCCGGGCTTGCCTGAAGTCTTCGTCATCGGCGATCTCGCCCACTTCGAGCAGGATGGCCACCAGGTCCCCGGTGTTGCCCAGCCTGCCATGCAGATGGGCGACCACATCGGAAAAATCATCGCCGCCGACCTGGCCGGAAGATCTCGCCCCGCCTTCCGCTACTTCGACAAGGGCGACATGGCCACCATCGGCCGCATGTCTGCTGTCGCCAAGGTCGAGTGGCCGTTCAAAGCGCATATGAGCGGCTTTCCCGCCTGGTTCACATGGGTCACCATCCACATCTTCTTTCTCATCGGCTTCCGCAACCGGATCTCTGTGCTCCTTAGCTGGGCCTGGACCTACTTCACCTTCAGCCGCGGCGCGCGCCTCATCACCGGCGACCAGACCCTTCCCGGCTGGAAAGAGCAACCGGCAAAATCCCCTCCCGGCGCCAAAGCCGCGGATTGAAAAAGACAGCTTCTAGCTGCTAGCTCCTAGCCATTAGCTTTTTGCCCTTGACAATCGGAAACCATTTGGTTACGATGATTGGTAACCGTATGGTTTCCGTCAAGCGCAAACGCGACATCATTTTCCGGGCCATCGCCGACCCCACGCGCCGCCGGATTCTCGCCTTGCTGCGCACTCGTCACCAAACCGTCGGCGAAATTGCCTCGAACTTCGCCATGAGTCGGCCGGCCGTCTCCAAGCACCTTCGCCTGCTCCGCTCTGCCCACCTCGTTGTCTCCCGCCGCCAAGGGACTACAAGCCGTTGCAGCCTGAACGCCAGGCCTCTGCGCGCCGTCAACGACTGGCTCCGCGACTACGAAATCTTCTGGACGGAATCGCTCGAAAGCCTCAAATCTTATGTGGAGAAAAATCGATGAACCCCGTAGCAGCCAACGACACGATCATGCAGGAAATCACGATCGATGGCACCGCAGAACGGATCTTTCAAGCATTGACGAATCCGGAAGAGCGCCTGAAGTGGTGGGGTGGCCCCGGCGCTCGATTCAAGCTCACAGACTTCGAGTCAGACCTGCGCTCCGGCGGCAAATGGATTATGCATGCCGAATCCTCCGGCAGACTCGTCACCATCCGCGGCGAATATCGCGAAATCATTCGCCCGCGCCTGCTGGTCTTCACCTGGCTTCCCGATTGGTACGAGAATGCAACCGAATCCCTCGTGCGCTGGGATCTCGATGAACAAAACGGCGTCACCACCGTCCGCCTCACGCATTCGGGCCTGATCACTGAGGCGTCGCGCGAAAGCCATCGCGGCTGGCCGCAGATCGTTGGCTGGCTCAAGGCCTACGTCGAATAGGGTTCGTGATGCTCGTTCGCGGGAAACGAAGCAACAGCCGCTTCTGGCTGTAGGCTAACGGCTAAAAGCTGCCCCCTTTCGCGTAAACTAAGAGTGCAATGCTTGATCTATCATTCGTTCGCGCCAACCTGGAGTTGGTGAAGGCAAAATTGCGTGCTCGCGGCGCCGATCCGGATGCGCTGCTGGGTGATTTTCTCGCTCTCGACAAGAGCCGCCGCGAAGCCATCACCCAGGCCGAGCAGCTGAAAGCCCGCCGCAACGAGCTCTCGCAGGAGGTTGGAGCGCTCAAAAAAGCCGGCAAGCACGATGAATCCGCGGCCGTAATGGAAGAGACGCGCGCGCTCAAGGACAAACTAGACGAGCTGGACCGCGCCGCAGCCTCGCTCGACGACGAGTTGCGCCTGGCGCTGGCACGCGTTCCCAACCTCACTCGTGATGAAGTTCCTGTCGGAACATCGGAGGCCGACAACAAGACCGTAAAGACCTGGGGCGAAATTCCGAGATTCGATTTTGCACCCAAGCCGCACTGGGAGCTTGGCGAAGCGCTCGGCATTCTCGATCTGGAACGCGCGGCCAAGCTCAGCGGCGCGCGCTTTGCCGTTTACATGGGCGCAGGCGCACGGCTCGAACGGGCACTCATCAGCTTCATGCTCGACCTGCACACGCGCAAGCACGGCTACACCGAGGTGCTGCCGCCGTTCATGGTGAATTCCAAATCTCTCTTCGGCACGGGGCAGTTGCCCAAGTTCGCCGACGACCTCTTTCGCAGCTCCGATGCCGATGCCGAAGGCGCTGCGCGCGGCGAATACAAAGACAGCGATCATTGGCTGATACCGACCGCCGAGGTTCCTGTCACCAATCTCTATCGCGACGAGATTCTGGACGAAGCGCGCCTGCCTATCTCGCTGACCGCCTACACGCCCTGCTTCCGCGCCGAAGCCGGAGCGGCGGGCAAAGATACGCGCGGCATTATTCGCCAGCACCAGTTCCAGAAGGTTGAGCTGGTGAAGTTCACGCGGCCGGAAGAGTCGGACGCGCAGCACGAGCAGCTTACGCGCGACGCCGAGGAGATTTTGGAGGCTTTGGAATTGCCTTACCGGCGAGTCTTGCTGTCAACCGGCGACACCGGCTTCTCCTCGGCCAAAACCTACGACCTCGAGGTCTGGCTGCCGGGCCAGAACCTCTACCGGGAAATCTCCTCCTGCTCCAACTTCGACGCTTTCCAGGCGCGGAGGGCCAACATCCGCTACCGGCCATCGGGCCCCAAGGCCAAGCCGGAGTTCGTCCACACGCTCAACGGCAGCGGCCTGGCCGTGGGCCGCACCTGGCTGGCCATCCTGGAAAACTACCAGCAGGCCGACGGCTCCGTACTTATTCCGGAAATCCTGCATCCTTATATGGGCGGCCTCGATAGAATTGTCAGGGAGCCATGATGGCATCGACCACATCCAGCGGAACCGCGCAAGGCGGACCAACTTCGACGGCGACCGGCCCATCAAAACGGACCTTCGGGCAGATTCTCAAGAGCTACTTCTACTGGACCTACTCGCGTGGATCGTTCCACTACGACATCATGGTGACGCTGATTCTGGTGTTCATCTTCGTCACGCCGCGCCTGTGGGACTACGGCGCCAAGCCGCCGTCGGCCGCCGGTTTCACGCATCCGTTTCAGGTTGTCGCAAATGGCCGCGGTGTCGTCATCTCCGTCCAGGCTTCAGACGTTCGAGTCGCTCCGGGCGCTTCGGACCGCGAGGTCAAAAATGCGTTACGCAAAGCCATCGAGCCGGTTACCGGGGATGACGTCTTTGTGGAGCGCTGGGATACCTCAACCGACGCCCAGGGCCATCTCGTATGGAAGGTCTGGGCGCACCGGTAATCCGCGCTCGCATTCGCGAATCGTCTCAGTCCATTCCGAATCAAATATCAGAAGGAATCTGATGAATTTACGGGCGAAATTTCTTTTTCTCGGCATTTTTTTCATGGTTTTCATGCCGGCCAGGTCAGCCTTCGCCGACGATCTCAAGTCCGTTCTGCAGAAGCTGGATGTGGCCGCAAAGAACTTTCACACCACCACGGCAGACGTCGAGTTCGATACCATTCAGACCGACCCTATCCCCGACACAGATGTGCAAACAGGCATCGCTTACTACGAGCGCAAGGGCAACAGCTTCGAAATGGCCTCACACATCCACACGCACAACAACGGGCCATCGCAAAAGACCCTAATTTTCTCCGGCGGGGTTCTTCGCATCTCCGACACCGGCAAAGCAAGCGATGCCAAGACCTACAGTAATTTCAGCAAGTATCAGGGTTATCTGATGCTCGGTTTTGGCGCGAGCGGCAAGGAACTTCAGGAAAAATGGGACATGACGTATCTCGGCACCGAGAAGATCGACGGCGTCATGACCGATAAGCTCGAACTCGTGGCCAAGGATCCGGCATTCCGCAAGAACGTACCGAAGGTGACTATCTGGCTCGATACCGCGCGCGCCGTCAGCCTGAAGCAGAGATTCGACGAAGGCGAAGGGCAGGCCTACATCTGCCACTACGCCGACATCAAGGTCAATCAGGGCGTTCCCGGCGACGCTTTCACTTTCAATGCCGGCAAATAGAGCCGCTCCATAGCGCGGGCGATCGCCACCCCGCCCAACGCAAACAGCATGGGGAAGCACTCCAGCGTATAGCGCGCCTCTGGCGCTTCGATCGTGAGCAGCAGCGCGCTGCGTAACAAAATGTAAGCCAGCATAGCTACCCAGAATCGCGGCCGCGTCCATAACCCGGCAATGCCCAGCAACAGATACATCGCATTCAACGCCACATATCCCCAACTGAAGCGGGTTTCCGCGTGATGATGCGCATAAACCCACCAGTCCAGATCGATATTCAGGTTCTCCACGCGCGGCCGCAGCCACATGTCTGCCACGCGGCTCAGCGGCAGCCACACGTAATAACGCAGCGGATTCGCGGTGATCCTCTCCTTGGCAAGCCCTTCAAATCGCGCATCAATCTCAGGCGTAATCTCCATGCCGTTGTGGTTGTAGTCGTTGGCCAGCGCAACCGTCTCAACCCGCTGCGCAGGCGAGTCAAAAGCGCGGGTCGGGAGCTCATCCACATCCAGCTTGTCCCAGGGCACGTTCCAATAAATCTCATAAGTCGATACGAAGTCGAGGCACCAGCTTTTGACCCAGCGCTCCCACCCAGGATTGGAACTCTCGTCGGGATCGGTCGCCAGCCGCGGCGCCAGCGGCTGAAAGACGTGAAAGACCCGCCAGTTGCGCGCCGTCCACGCGGCAAAGGGAGCCAGAGTCAGTACCGCGCAGACCGCCGCCATGCGCGTCAGCTTGCGCAGCGAAATCTCTCCCGGCCCGTCTCCGCGCCTCAGCCCGCCCAACAATGCCGGCGCGAAAGCGATCGCGGCCAGCGCCCCATCGGGGCGCAACAGCGCACCCCAGGTGACCGCAAACGTGAACCAGAGCGCATTTGCCCACCCCGGCCTCTCGCAGAATCGCGCCATCGCCCACATCGCCAGTGACAGGGCAAACAGCGTTGCCGCCTCCGTCATCGGAACCACGGCATAGGACGCGGTGAAGGGGCACAGCGCCGCCAGCCAGAGCGTCGCGAGCGCTGCGCCACGCTTCAGTCGCTGCGGAGCCATGCGCCGCGCAAAATCGGCCAGCAACAGGCAGCCCAGCAATTGAGGCCCGATCTGCACAGACGCCGCGGCAAAATAGTCCTCCATCCCGAAAATCCTGAAGCACGCGGCGAGAAACAGCGGGTAGCCGGGCAGCCGGATCAGCGTGGGATACATCTCCCCGTTGGGCAGGGTGAGCGCAAATCGCCCATGAAGCAGCAGGTTTTTTGCCAGGCCCCCGTAGATGAGCGAGTCCCCGTTGACCTCAAAGAGCAATTTCAGCATCCAAACCCGTAAAATGAGGCCTGCGGCAAGAGCCAGAGCCACAGGCAGCGCAACGCCTGCTTTCCCGGTTCCGTTGGCCGTGCGTCGCCAGGGTGTCGATTGACTCTCTTGCGCTGCTTCCATACGATTTTTAATGTACAGCGTACGGCATCCCAGAGAATTCCGCGCCCTTGTCGATTTTGTGCACGGGCGGTTGCATTCTTGGCGTGCGGTCGCCTGCTGGCGCAGATATTGCGCTCGCGTCTAAACCACAGGCCATGCCAGATCGACAAATCTTTTTCGACCCCGAACGCAAGCGCTGGAAGCGCCTGCGCCGCTTTCTTGATGCGGCCGCCGTCGTCTCGACGCTGGTTCTGGCCGGGTTCATCTTCAACGTGCTGCGCAATCAGCGTTTGCCTGAGTTGCTGCTGCCGATCCCCAGGCATAATTACCGGGCGCTACCTGATCAATCGAACCTGCTGCGCATCAAAAACCAGCGCCTCGAGCACCGCAAAACCAAGCGCAAACCCTCCGACGTTACCTTGAACACCGGTGAGGGTTTGCGAGCGGCCTACTACGTTCAGGACGACGCGGCAAGCTACTCCTCGTTCAAGGAACATGTTCACCAGATCGACATGCTGTTCCCGCAGTGGCTTCATGTCGATTCGCCAAACGGCACGCTTATGATGATGAGCGGCGACAACCTGCGCGAGTTCCCCGTCATCCAGGGCACGACCATCCACGACCCCGATTACCTGAATAAAATCAAGCACGTCATCCAGACAGCCAGGGAAGAAACTGAAGTCTATCCAGCCATCAACAACTACAATCCCCACACCCAGGACTGGGATACCGGCGTGGGCGACGTGCTCAACGACCCCGACAAAAGCGCCCGTTTTCTTGACCAGTTGATGCGGTTCCTCGCTGCCTATCCAGCCTACCGTGGACTGTCCTTCGACATTGAGAGCATCCCCGACAAGGACGATCCCGCTTACTTGAGCTTCATTCAAGCTCTCTACGCACAAATGCACACGCGCAATCTTCGCCTTTGGGTCAACGTGGCCGCCAGTGCAAGCAACAACGACCTGGAAACTATCGCCGCCAACTCCGACGGCATCGTGCTGATGAATTACGACCAGCATCAGACCACCAGCGATCCTGGCCCCATAGCGGCCGAGTCCTGGTTCGTCGCGAACCTGCAACGCGTGCTCAAGATCGTGCCCAAGAAAAAGCTCATCTGCGGCCTCGGCAACTACGGCTACGATTGGACACTCTCCATCCCCAATCCGAAAGATCGCCGGCACCGCAAACCTCAGGTCCTCAGCACAGATGACCTTTCCGTCTCTGATGCGTGGGAGCGCGCCTCCGACGCCGACGCCGATCTCGATCTCGATTACGACACATTGAATCCTCACTTCGAGTACATCGACGAGGACAACAACCAGCGCCACGTCGTCTGGTTTCTCGACGGTGTCACGGTGCTAAACGAGATGCGCGCTGCCCGCGAGCTTGGCCTGCAGACCTTTGCTCTTTGGCGCCTCGGCAAGGAAGACAGCTCTTTGTGGAATGTCTGGGATCATCCCAGCGATTCGGCATCCCTGCAGGCGCTGGGCACCGTACAGCCCGGCCACGACGTTGATACCGAGGGAGATGGGGACATCCTGCGCATTACCGGCCTGCCGCAACCGGGCAAACGCACGGTCCAGGTGGATGATGACGAGCCCGACCCACGCAAGAAGCTCATCGTCGACGAACACATGGATGTGTATCCACGCACCTACACTGTCGAACAGTACGGCTACCATCCCAACGAAGTTGCCTTAACATTCGACGATAGCCCCGATCCCACATGGACTCCGAAGATCCTCGACATTCTCAAAGCCAAGCACGTCAAAGGCGCCTTCATGGCCATTGGCTCTGAGGCTGCCGAGCACGTGGGCCTCATGCAGCGCATCGTCCGCGAAGGCAACGAGATCGGTAATCACACGTGGACGCATCCTGACATCAGCGAAATCTCCAACCGCCAGGCCGATCTCGAGATCAATCTCACTGAGCGGCTTTTCGAAAGCAAACTCGGCGTGCAGCCGCTCTACTTCCGCCCGCCCTACGACATCGACGAGGAACCCGACACTGACGACGAAGCCGCGCCGGCGTGGCGCGTCCAACAGAAAGGTTTCATCATCATCGGCAGCAAAATCGATACCGACGACTGGGACGAACATCCTCGCAAGACCCCCCAGGAAATTATTCAGTCGGTTTTCGCCCAGCTCGAAACCATGAAGACCAAGCCGCAGTTCCGCGGCTCCATCATCCTCATGCACGATGGCGGCGGCAACCGCTCCGTGACGGTGGCCACTCTCCCATTGCTGATCGACGCGCTGCGCGCTCACGGCATCCAAATCGTGCCTGTCTCCGCGCTTATGGGCAAAGCCACTGCGCAGGTGATGCCGCCGCTCACCTTCTGGCAGCGTGCGCGCACCATCCCCGACTCCATCGCTTTCTCAGCGCTCGGCATCATCGGCAACTTCATCGTCTTGGTCTTCTTCGTCGGCGATATTCTCATGAGCGCGCGGCTCGTCATCGTCGGCCTGTTCGCCGTCATTGACCGCCTCTTCAGGCCGCGCCGCCAGGCGACTGCATCCTATTGTCCGCGCGTGGCCGTTCTCATCCCTGCATATAACGAAGAGGCCGTCATCGTCCGCACCATCCGCTCCGTGCTCAACTCTGACTACAAGAATCTTCACGTCATTGTCATAGACGACGGTTCGCAGGATCGCACCGCAGAAGTGGCTATGTCAGCCTATGCGGGCGAGATTGCCGCCGGGCGCGTGCGCGTCTTTACCAAGCGCAACGAAGGCAAGGCTGCCGCGCTCAACTATGCGCTCGACCGCATGGATGAAGGGATCTTCGTCGGCATTGATGCCGACACCCTGGTCGCCGCCGACGCGATCTCCAAGCTGATTCCGCACTTCCAGGATCCCGCGATCGGCGCCATCGCCGGCAATGCCAAGGTGGGCAACCGCGTGAATTTGTGGACGCGCTGGCAAGCCCTCGAATACATCACCAGCCAGAACTTCGAGCGCCGCGCGCTCGATCTCTTCCATGTCATCACTGTCGTGCCGGGCGCAATCGGCGCATGGCGCACTGCGCCGGTCAAAGCTGCCGGCGGCTATCCGCTCAACACCGTGGCCGAGGATGCTGACCTCACCATGAGTCTGCTTGAGCAGGGATTCAAGGTCGACTACGAGGACCGCGCTCTGGCCTACACCGAAGCGCCCATCAACGCCAGGGGGCTCATGCGCCAGCGCTTCCGCTGGTCCTTCGGAACTCTTCAGGCGGTCTGGAAGCATCGCGCCGCCTTCGTGCGCAATAAGGCGATGGGACTTTTCGCGCTGCCCAACATTCTCATCTTCCAGATGCTCCTGCCGCTGGTTTCGCCTTTCATTGACTTGCTCTTCGCCTGGGGCATCGTCAACTACCTCATCAATCGCCACTATCATCCTGAAGCAGCCTCGGCGGCCAGCTTTGAAAAGCTGGTGGTGTACTTCCTTGGCTTCCTGGTGATTGACTTCATCACTTCGGCTGCCGCCTTCAGCCTGGAGCGCCGCCATCCTGCCAATAAAG
Source organism: Candidatus Sulfuritelmatomonas gaucii (assembly GCA_900290245.1). Lineage (GTDB taxonomy): Bacteria > Acidobacteriota > Terriglobia > Terriglobales > Acidobacteriaceae > Telmatobacter > Telmatobacter gaucii. The sequence continues at coordinate 42,294 of OKRB01000141.1, forward strand.
GCGACGGCTGGCTGCTCTTCCACATCTGGCTGCAGCGCTTCGCCTATCGCCAGCTCTTCTCAGTGGTGCTGGCCAAGACGCTCAAGCGCGCCATTGACGGCAAACCCTTTAACTGGGACAAGATCCAGCGCACCGCCAAGATGAGCAAGAGCACCGAAATTCTCACTGAAGCCGCGCGGTAAAGCGCAAACCGTTCCTAGAACGAGAATTGTGTGAAAAACAGAATGGTCCGATTCCCCGGCGTCGGACCGGAGTACGGCCCGGATGCCAGCGTCTGCGTCTTATTGAACAACGGAGACTCCATCACGCCGTTTGGAGGCCCGAAATTCGCGATGTTCAGACAATTCAAGGCGATGGCCACGAAAGTGACGTTGAATCTGCGCGGGAGCTTCTCATCCAATTTCACGTTTCCGCCATTCCCGCTCAATCCGCGCCCGCTCACGCTGTTGTTCCCGTTCTGTCCTCCCGCGTCGCCTTCCTCCTTGATATGCGGTCCCACGCCGATGGTCTTGCTCGCACGCATATGAAACACCACGTTCGCCGGACCCGTCCCCAGGTTGTACGGAACGATCGTTTCATCTTTCCCCGCAGGATTCGTATCGAAGCAGCCATACCTGGTTGAAACCACATCAGGGGCGCCGCAATCTCCGAAAGTCGGGCGCGCATTGAATTGATTGTTCCCCGTCAGATCGTTGCCGATGGTGAAGTTGTACGGCGTGCCCGACTGCGCCGTGAGCAGCGGCGCAAAGATGATGCCCCACGGCCCCGTATAAGTCAGCAACAGAAAGAAGCGATTGCGAATGCCGAAACTCGCGCGCCCATAGTCGAATCCCGGATCCCGCTCCACCGTCGGAACCGACGTCGCTCCCTGCGTATCGCTCCTGGCGCTGTTCAGCGTGTAATTCGAGGTGAAGCTCGCGTGTTTGAAATGCGCATTCGCCGTCATAATCAGCTGCTGCTGGCGATAGAATCCGCCTGACTGAAACTCGTAGTCATAAGCAGCCGGAGCCGATCCCGTGACGGTGTAAGTCGCCGGGTCAAAATCCGGCGCAGTCACGTTGTCTGTCAGGTACTGATGCACTCCCTGCGTATACAAATAGGTGACGTTTCCCGTCAGCCCCTTCAAAATCTGCCGGTCCACGCCGATTCCGCCTTGCATATCCAGTGCCGCGTGAAAGTGCGGATCGATGCTGTGATACGTGGGAACCGTTGATCCAGCGGCCTCCAACTGGCTTTCCGTCTGTGCCTCATTCGGATTGTAGAAACCCGGATTCTTGACAACGTAACTCTTCTGGTTGAAGCCGTTGTCGTGAATCGCCTCAACCAGGTAAGGCGATGCCGCCGAGCCGAATGAATTGGGCACAGTGAAGCGGTTATAAAACCAGCCGTACCCTGCGCGAATCACCGTCTTCGCCGGCCCTTTGCCCGTATATCCCGGACTCCAGGCAAACGCCACTCGCGGAGCCCAGTCGGAGTGGTCGTGAATCCGGTTTTGCCCCTCCCACCTGAGACCCAGGCTCACCACCAGACCCCTACTGGTTTTCCAGTCATCCTGCAAAAAAAGCGCTCCGTCAAACAATATGACCCGCGCCAACGGATTGTTGATCACTGTTTGCGAATACAGCGAAGGCGTCGGCGTAGTTGCCTCAAATGCGGCCAGCGAGCCGAACGTATATGTTCCGTTGGCACCGCCGGTCGAGTAATTCGCATCGCGGTATGTCCGCAGCCGCGTGCCGAAGCGAAGCACATGACTGCCCGCTGTTGCCGTCGAATAATTCTGCAATTCGAAATTGTCTTGATGGTCCTCGACTGTGCCCGTACTGTTTCCGCCTTCGGTGAATGCGCCCTGCACTGTCACGGCTGGCGTTGCGTTTACTGAATTCTGCACGCCGCGAACGCGGCGCCACTGGAAATGAGTTTCATTCACCAGCTTCGTGTTGATCAGCATCGTATCGCCAACCTGGAGCGTGTTTTCCTTGTCGTTCGAACTCAACGCCTGGGGCGGCAAATTCAGTGTGCCCACCCCGCTGCCCGTCGCCGCCGAACGGAAGAATGAATCTCTCACCGTGATCGTGTTCATCGATCCCAGTTGAAAGTCCACCCGTGGATTCAGCGACAGAACGCTCGAGGGATTCGGATAAGCCTCGATGAAGTTCGACGAGGTGTTTGCCGGATTCAGCGCATCAATGATGGTCTGCGTCTGCCGGCTCATCCCGAATGCGTTGAAGAAATATGCCGCCTTCTTGCCGAGTGGTCCGGTCACGTTTCCGAAGCCGGCGAAGAAGTCGTAGCTCGGCTGCTGGGCCACAATCGGATTTCCCGTGTTCAGGCCCGATGTGCTTTCGAATCCTGCAGCCATGCCGTTGAATTTCTGCGAGCCCGGCTTGGTGATAATCTCCACCCGCCCGTAGCCGATGCGATCGAACTCCGCGGAAAACGGGTTCTGGTTCACCCGTATCTCCAGGATCGACGACTTTGGCGGAATCTGCCCGCCTTCGAATCCGTCAATGAAAATCTGCCCGCCGTTCGGCCCGGCTGCGGGCCCAGCCAGCGCCTGCAGTTCGTTTTGCAGCTCGTCCGGATCGTCTGAAAGCGCATCGAGATCGCTGCCTTTGATCACCAGCGCATTCGAGTTTTGATCGGGGCTCAGGCCGACGCTCTGGCTCTCGTCGTTGACCCTCACCTCCTGCTTTTCCACCGGGAGGCTCAAGGCCAGCTTCAACTCCTTCGCCGAGCCGACGCCGAGCACAAGATCCGCGATCGTAAGCGCCGCAAATCCCTTCGCCGTCACAGCAACCGTGTAGCTTCCCGGCTCCAGCTGAGAGAATGTGTAGCTCCCATCTTTTCCCGATTTCGTGTGCAGAGTTTGCTTCTCTGAGGTCAGCGTAATGGCCGCACTGGGAACCATCGCGCCACTTGGGTCCACCACCACGCCGCGCAGCGTGGCAGTCTGCTGCGCCGCGCCATGCCGTGCGAACACCAAAGACAACAACAGGACTGTGATTGGGCTCAGGAGCCACAGCTTCTTCATCATCCATCGCCTGTTCGCTTTGAGAATGGGTACTGCTCGAATGAAAGACGCCGCTCGCGCGCGGAGTGCTTGCTCAATAGACCGGCCGGCGGCGATTGCGTTATCCGTGCGTTTTAACAATCGATAGCGCGAGCCGCCCGCCGCAGCTCGCTCAATCCGCCACCGCAGGGCACGCTCAAGGGAAGCCAAGTATGTGTTACACTCCATAGTGTTACGTACTGTAACATACGATATTCCACCTTGCAATACCTGTTTCTTCAAAATGGGATGAATCAAATCCGGGACGGTCCCACTCGACGACGCAGCCCTCCCCTCGATGACATGCTGAGAGCTGAAGGCTAAGAGCTGCTTTTCACGGCCCCAAATACAGGCTCACGCCGGGCGGCGCGAAACTGAGTTGTCCGGTCTTGGGATCGTATGCCAGGTTGAGCGCGTCGCTCTTGCGGCCATTAATCAGAATGGCGATGAGCACACCGTTTCCGTAGTGCCCGATCAGCGCGATGTGGTGGCTGCGGATCGGCCCGTATTCATTGTCGGGGCTCGTGGGACCCCAGTCGCCCGTGAACCGGTTGAAAGGATAAGTACCGTATTTCTGCGGATGCTGCTGCCAATTCTTGTCGTGAAGCCACACGCCGTAGGCCTTCTGAAGATCGTTGGCTTCAATCGCCGACAGGAACTGGTTAGCCTCAATGCGACCGAACCAGTAGTGGTCCCAGTTCCAGGGCCAGTCCACCGGCCGTCCTGCCACCAGCCACCACGCGACGATCAGCACAACTACGCCAGCCGCCGAGAGGCGAACGATCATAGTCCTGCGCTTTTCGCGGGTCGGGTCGAACTTTGGAGCATCCATCAAAGTCATCGGATCAATTCCTTCGCATCAAGCATACGGCACAGAACAGGGGTCAGTAATCAGGGGTCAGTGATCAGTTCGCAGTTGATCGTTCACAGTTCGCAGTCTGCCCCTGGACTTATTAGTCAGCCTGGTAACTTAGACACCAGCGAGGCTCCTCCTGTTCCCTGTTCCCTGTTCCCTTGTTCCCTGCTTTTTCACTCTTCCCGGCTGTACGTCGTCTTGTTCTTCTCGTCTTGCCGCTCCAGCGCCAGCTCGATCAACCGCGTGATTAGTTCCTTGTAGCTCACTCCCGTCGCCTCCCAAAGCTTCGGATACATGCTGATTCGCGTAAACCCGGGCATGGTGTTCACCTCGTTTACAAAGATCCGCCGCTTTCCATCCGGCTCCATCAGGAAATCCACACGCGCGAGGCCCGCCAGGTCGCATGCCTTGAACGCCGCAACTGCCATCTCGCGTATTTTCCTGGTTTCGGACCGGCTTAATTTGGCAGGGATGATAGGCACCGAGCCTTCTGAAAGATACTTCGCCTCGTAGTCGTAGAACTCCTTGCCCGGAATAATCTCGCCCACCACGCTCGCCTTGGGATCATCATTGCCCAGCACGGCCACTTCAAACTCACGCGCGCGCGCCGCCTGCCCGCCGCGGCTCTTTCTGCCGCCCACCCCCTGCTCCACGATCAGCTTGCGGTCGTACTTCGCGGCCAGATCTAGCGCGGGCCCGAGCTCCTTGCGGTTGTGCGCCTTCGTGATCCCTACCGAGGAACCCAGGTTCGCGGGCTTCACAAACACGGGATACGGGATCGCGCGTTCAATGATTGTGACGGCTTTGCGCGGCGACTTCTCCCAATCCGCGCGCAGCAGCGTCACGTGCTTCACGATGGGCAAACGAGCCTGGACAAACAAGCGCTTCATCACGTCCTTGTCCATGCCCGCAGCCGATCCCAGCACACCCGATCCGACGTAAGCGATCCCCGCCAGCTCAAACAATCCCTGGATGGTACCGTCTTCGCCGAAGGTGCCGTGCAGGACAGGAAAGACGACGTCGATGGCGCTCCCCTCGGGGCCTTGCGGGCCGGGCATGGGTGCCAGCAGTGTCGGAATGCCCTCGTGCAGCAGCTTCGCTCCCGGCGTGGCGTCGGGATCGCCGGCCCGCAGCCGCCGTGCCACCGCGCTCATGTCGCCGCTCAGCAGCCCATGCGCATCCGCTGCCGCCAGCCAGCGGCCCTCCTTCGTAATGCCGATCGGTGTGACGTCGAATTTTTCGCGATCAATCGCGCCCAGAACCGACGCGGCGGAGAGCAGCGAAACCTCGTGCTCGCCGCTCCGCCCGCCAAAAAGAATGCCTACGCGAAGTTTTTTCCCCATGGGTTGATTGTAGGAGCGCCAACTCCCGTCAAAGTTTCCGACGACACCAGGTTCGCATCCAGTTCAACAACAAAGCCTCGCCGCCTCGCTCCCTGTCTCCCTGTTCCCTTGCTCTGCTTCTACAAAATCTTCTTCCCAAACGCCGAGCACGCCAGCTCCACCGCAAGATCAGCGGTGCGGTTGTGCTCGTCTATCACCGGGTTTACCTCAACCACTTCGAAGCTCAGCATCCGCCCATGATCGGCAACAATTTCCATCGCCAGGTGCGCTTCGCGATAGGTTGCGCCGCCGCGAACGGGCGTGCCCACGCCGGGCGCATCGACGGGGTCGATCCAGTCCATGTCGAGCGACACATGATAGCCCGCGGTTCCCCGCCCTGCCGCGCGCAGCGCCTCTTCCATCACCGCTCTCATGCCGCGCTCATCGATGTCGCGCATGGTGTAGACCTCGGTGATGCCGGCGCGGCGCAGGTTCTCGCGTTCCGCGGGATCCACATCGCGCAAGCCGATGAGGACCACATTTTCCGCGGCAACCTTCGGCGCGTATCCGAAGATGGTTGCCAGCGGCTCCGGCCCCAGGCCCAGCAGCGCTGCCAGGGGCATGCCGTGCACATTGCCTGAAGGCGAACTTTCCGGCGTATTGATGTCGGAGTGGGCGTCGATCCAAAGCAGTCCGATCTTCTTCTGCTGCTGGCGATAAAACTCCGCGACCCCTGAAACGGAGCCGGCCGCCAGTGAATGGTCGCCTCCCAGCAGCAGCGGAGTCGTTCCCGCCTCCAGCGCCGCCAGCACCGCCTTGGCGGTGCGGGTGCACGTTCCCGCAATCTCCTTCAGGTAGTGGGCATTTTTGCTTCCCGGCGCCTGCGTTTCGGCGATCTCCACGCGGATGTTGCCCGAATCCGCCACATGGTGACCAAGCGCTTCAAGCCGCGCTTCAAGCCCGGCCACGCGCACTGCCGAAGGCCCCATGTCCACACCGCGGCGGCTTGCACCCAGGTCCAGCGGTACGCCGATGACGCGAATCCGCCTGCCCGGCAGTTCCGGGGCGCCGCCCGATGTTTGCCCCGCCGTTCGGGCGGGAATATTCGACGCTTCACGGTTCAGCGGCATCAGCAAACCCTCCCTCTTGCGAAACCCGCCGGGGCGCGGATCGTCGCTGCCTTGGCGCCATTTTGGCCGCGGGCCCGGAACCGAAAAAGCAAACGGTACTCGCCCCGAAAGTGCTATTACAACAGATTTTAGTGAGAGTAAGATGATTGGGAGATACTTCCCCGTAACGTTTCTGCCCAAGGGCAGCCCGGAAGTCCCGACACATCAGGATGAGGGATCCGGGCCGCCGCCTGGGACGTTTGTCCAAGTGGAGAGATCGCAGCTGTGGTAAGGTTCGATCGGATCAATAGCCTTCTCTTCGGGGCCGCGCTTTTTATTTCTGCGGTCCCGTGGGTGGAAGCAGCCTCTCCAGCCGCCTTAACCAAGGTTGCGGACATCCACGGCCTTACCAACAAACAGGCCAGTCAGCATCTGCCGGTTTCGTTTGAGGCAAACGTCACCTATTTTCGCTGGTTCGACCAGGACCTGTTCGTCCAGGATGGCGACGCCGCCGTTTACGTCCATGCCACCACGAGCCTCAGGCTCGTTCCCGGCGATCGTGTTCTTGTGCGCGGCACAACCCGCGAAAGCTTCCGGCCATTTGTCGAAAGCGCCGACATCACGCGCGTTGACCACGGCGCTTTGCCCACGCCGAAGCACCCCACCTTCGAACAAATGATCCGGGGCGAAACAGATTGCCAATACGTCACGGTGCGCGCAATCATCCGTTCAGCCGACACCACGCCTGATCCTCGTTCGCCAGTGCCCACAATTTATCTGAAGATGCTCGTCGACGGCGCGCCGGCAGATGCCAACGTCGACAGCGACAATCAGCAAGCCATCAACGACCTCCTCGACGCCGAGGTTGAGATCACCGGCACAGTGTCTGGCCACTTCGACAACAAAATGCAGCAAACCGGCATTTTGTTCCATATCCAGTCGCTCGATGGAGTCAGGATTTTGAAACGCGCCGGCTCTGACCCATGGTTGCTGCCCGTGATGCCGATGGATCGCGTGATCACCGGCTACAAGGACATCGACCAGTCGCAGCGCATGCGCGTTCAGGGAACCATCACCTATTACCAGCCGGGCTCAGCGCTGGTGCTGCAGGACGGCTCACACAGTCTTTGGATTGGCACCAAGAGTTACAGCCCGATGCGCATTGGCGATCGCGCTGAAGCCATTGGCTTCCCCGACGTCCAGAACGGTTTTCTCTTCCTCATTCGCAGTGAAGTGCGCGACAGTTCCATCCAGTCGTCCGTTCAGCCACCGATCCTCACATGGCAGGACCTCTCCCGGGGCGGTAACGTGATGCGCGGCAGGGCGCTCGACCTAGTTTCCACCGATGGCACGGTCGTCGCCGAGGTGCGGCAATCCACCGAGGACGAATATGTGCTCAACGCCGGCGGGCACCTGTTCTCGGCCGTCCTTCGCCATCCCGACTCACCCGGCCAGGCTCCGCTTCTTCCCATGAAAGAGATTTCGCTGGGTTCGCGAGTCCGCGTCACCGGCATCTGCATGCTGCTCAGCGCAGACCCGTTCCACGGCGAAGTCCCATTCAACATCTTGATGCGCTCCGAGAACGACATCGTCGTTCTCGCCCGTCCATCCTGGCTGAACACTCATAACGCCGTCCTGCTTGTCACCTGGCTAATCATCCTGGTCCTTGTGGTCGGCATGCGGGGATGGTACCTGGAGCACAAGAATCGCCGCCAGATCGGATCGCTCGCCTACGTCGAAAAGCGCCGCGCCCGGATCCTCGAAGACATGAATCACTCCAAGCCGCTCGCCGGGATTCTGGAGCGAATAACTGAACTGGTTTCGGTGCGGCTCAATGGCGCGCCTTGCTGGTGCCGGGTTGCAGACGGCGCCACGCTCGGCAATCGCCCTCCACAACTTGATTCTTCGCTGCGCACCGTCGAGCATGTGATTGCCGCCCGCTCCGGCGCAGCGCACGGCACGATCTTTGCCGCCTTTGACGCACGCACCAAGCCCGGCGCCGCAGAGGATGAGGCCCTGGCCATGGCCGCTGAATTGGCTACGCTGGCCATCGAGACCTCGCGGCTCTATTCCGATCTCGTGCACCGCTCTGAATTCGATCTGCTGACCGAGGTGCAGAATCGCTTCGCCATGGAAAAGACCCTGCGCTCGCACATTCACGCCGCGCGCCAATCGGCCGGCATCTTCGGCCTCATCTACATCGACCTGAACGAATTCAAACAGGTGAATGACGTCTATGGGCATCAGGCCGGAGACCAGTATCTCCAGGAAGTTACCCGGCGCTTGAAAGGTCAGTTGCGGCCCGGCGATACGCTGGCGCGGCTCGGCGGCGACGAGTTCGCCATCCTGGTTTCCCGTGTGCGCAATCGTCCCGCGGTGGAGGAAATCGCGGCTCGCCTCGAGCGCTGCTTCGATGAGCCGTTCAAGGGCGACGGATATGAACTGCGCGGCTCGGCCAGCATCGGCATTGCTCTCTATCCTGAAGATGCCAACTCCGCCGACAGCCTGTTGCGCGCAGCCGACGCCGCCATGTACGCCGCCAAGTACACGAGGCCGGGAAGATCCCGCGGCCCGCGAGTCTCTGGCGGCTGACCTCTCTCCCTGGAACTGAGATATCGATATCTGAAGCTCCCATCCACCATTCCCGGCAGGCGGCGGATCTTCGCCCGCAAACTAATTCTTTTCCCTTTTCCGGCCGATAAGAACTCTCAACGGATGATGCTTCGGCGTCCCGTCGGTGTGTGCTGCGTCCATGAAAAGAGCGGTTGCCTTATTTGCGATGCTTGCAGGCTGCATGCCGGGTGTGTGCGCAGCCTCGCCCGCGCCGTTGACCACGCTGCGCGCTATTGCAGCGCTCACCAACGCCCAGGCGAGCCGGCATGTTCCCGTATCGTTCGAGGCGACCGTCACCTATTTTCGCGGGTATGACGCCGACCTGTTTGTTCAGGAAGCCGACACCGCGATCTATGTGCACACGGCAACAGGGCTCAAGCTGGTTCCAGGAGATCAGGTTCTGGTTCGCGGAACAACACATGAGAGCTTCCGCCCCTTCGTGGATGGCAAAGAAGTTTTCCGCCTCGGCCACGGCCCCCTCCCCAGACCCGAGCGGGCTAGTATCGCGCAAATGGTCCGGGCTGAGACCGATTGCAGGCTGGTCACCGTTCGCGCTTTCATCCGCTCCGCCGACATTGTGCCCGACTCGCGCTCCTTTGTGCCCGCGATCTACCTGCGCATGATTGTCGACGGGCAACAGGTGGACGCAAACGTCGACAGTAGTGATGAAAACACTCTGAAAGACCTTCTTGATGCCGAAGTCCAGATCACCGGCGTGGTTTCTGGACATTTCGATAACAAAATGCAGCAGACCGGCATCCTCTTTCACGTTCAGTCGCTGGCAGACGTAAAGATCCTCGAGCGGCCAGGCTTCGACCCCTGGTCGCTGCCCGTGACGCCCATGGACCGCATGTTCACGGGCTACCGCGTGCGCGACCTCACGCAACGCATGCGCCTGGAGGGAACCATTACTTACTATCAGCCGGGGGCCGCGCTGGTTTTGCAGGAAGGTTCGAAGAGCCTGTGGATCCAAACCGACGACTACAGGCCTCTGCGGATCGGTGATCGCGCCACCGCCATCGGATTTCCAGATATAGAGAATGGCTTTCTCACACTCACGCGCAGTGAAGTACGTGACAGTTCTCTACCCGCGCCAATCGCTCCATCTTTATTTGCCTGGCGGGATCTCGCGAGCGGCGGTAATCTGTCCGCCAGTCATATCTTTGATCTCGTATCCATCGAAGGTCAGGTGGTTACCGAGGTGCGACAGGCGACGCAGGATGAGTATGTCCTGGAGGCCGGCGGGCACCTGTTCTCGGCCATCCTTCGTCATCCCGGATCACTGAGCCGTATTCCCCTCCTGCCCATGAAGCAGGTCCCTTTGGGCTCACGCATCCGCGTTACCGGCATCTGCATGCTGGCCGACGCGAATCCCTTCAATGGAGATGTGCCATTCAACATCTTGATTCGTAACTTCGACGATATCGCCGTCGTTGCCCGTCCACCTTGGCTGAATGTGCGTCATCTCATGCTTCTCGTCGGTCTGCTGTTGAGCGTGGTCATTGCAATCGGTATCAGAAGCTGGTTCCTGGAACGCAGAGTTCGACATAGAACAGCGGCGTTGGCATATCTTGAAAGGCGGCGTAGCCGCATTCTCGAAGCCATCAACGGCTCCCGCCCGCTGAGCGAGATCATCGAACAGATTACCGAAGTGGTTTCTTTCCGGCTGCATGGCGCAGCTTGCTGGTGCGAGATCGCCGATGGCGCGCGCCTGGGCAAACCGCCCCTGAGGATTACTTCACAGCGCATCATCCAGCACGAGATCCCCGGCCGGTCAGGAGCATCTTTGGGAACCATCTATGCCGCAATTCATCGCCTGAACAGGCCGCGCCCCGAAGAGTCTGAGGCGCTTTCGCTGGGCACGAATCTTGCCTCACTCGCCATTGAAACCTCGCGCCTCTACTCCGACCTTGTCCATCGCTCCGAGTTCGATCTGCTCACCGACGTACCCAATCGCTTTTCACTCGAAAGGAATCTGGAAGCCCTGATTCATGATTGCGGGCAGTTCGCAGGAATCTTCGGCCTGATCTTCATCGACCTCGACCGGTTCAAGCAGGTCAACGATCAATTTGGACACCAGGTTGGCGACCTGTACCTGCAGCAAGCCGCGCTGCACATGAAACGGCAGCTGCGTCCTGCCGATACCCTGGCGCGGCTGGGCGGCGATGAGTTCGCGGTCGTGGTTCCCGCCGTGCGCAATCGTGATGATGTTGAGGAGATTGCCCTGCGGCTCGAACGCTCCTTCGACGAGCCGTTCTCGATCGAAGGCCGCGAGTTGCATGGCTCAGCCAGCGTGGGCATCGCGCTCTATCCTGATGACGCCGGCACTGCAGATGAGCTGCTGAGCAGGGCCGATGCTGCCATGTACGCAGTCAAGCAATCCCGGCACCGCGGCGGGCAAATGCCTGCAGAGGACTCCGCCCAGGATCTCGCGCACTGCGCATAAGAAAAAGGCCCGGCTTGCGCCGGGCCTTGTCTGATCACTACCACTGACCACTTTTCCTACTCCGCGGCCATCTCTTCCGCTTCGCCCTCTTGCCGCATCAATTCCAGCTCGCGCTCCGCGGCCTCGATCTCGGCGTGCACTTCCTGCTGCACACGAGCCGCGGCCTCTTCCAACTCAGGCGAGAGCTGCACGTTGCGGTAGTACTCCAGGCCTGTGCCCGCCGGAATCAGCCGCCCGACGATCACGTTCTCCTTCAAACCGCGCAGGTTGTCCACCGCGCCGTTGATGCTGGCCTCGGTGAGCACGCGCGTCGTCTCCTGGAAGCTTGCCGCCGAGATGAAGCTGTCGGTCGAGAGCGATGCCTTGGTGATGCCCAGCAGCAGTGGACGCCCGATTGCCGGACGGCCGCCGTTGGCCAGCACGCGCTCGTTCTCTTCCCTGAAGCGGAAGCGGTCCACTTGCTGCTCGAGCAGGAAGTTGGTGTCGCCCACTTCGTCGATCCTCACCCAGCGCAGCATCTGCCGCACGATCACTTCGATGTGCTTGTCGCTGATGGCCACGCCCTGAAGCCGGTAGACCTCCTGGATTTCGTTCACCAAGTACGCCTGCAGTTCCTTCTCGCCGAGCACGGCCAGAATGTCGTGCGGGTTCAACGGACCATCCATCAGCGGATCGCCGGCGCGCAGGCGTTCACCCTCCTGCACGTTCACGTGAATGCCGCGCGGCACCGAGTATTCCTTCTCGTCGCCGTTGTCGGCAGTCACGTAAATCTTGCGCTGGCCCTTTGAAACCTCGCCAAACCGCACTACGCCGTCGATCTCAGAAATGATCGCGGTTTCACGCGGCTTGCGTGCTTCAAACAGCTCCACCACGCGCGGCAGACCGCCGGTAATGTCCTTGGTGCGCGTGCTCTCCTTGGGAATCTTGGCCAGCACGTCGCCCGGACCCACGTTGTCGCCGTCCTGCACCATGAGGTGAGCGCCGCGAGGCAGCAGGTAGCGCTTGCTGGTCTTCGCGCCCTTGATGGCAATCGCCGGCTGGCGCTTTTCGTCGGGCGAGTCAGCCACCACCCAGCGCGAAAGACCGGTTACTTCGTCCACTTCCTCGTTTAGCGTGATGCCTTCCTGCAGATCCTTGAACTGCACCGGGCCGCCGATCTCCGTCAGAATGGCGTAAGTGTAAGGATCCCATTCCGCCAGCACCTCGCCGAGTTTCACTTGCGCTCCCTCGCGAACGCGGAGGCGGGCGCCGTAAACCACCTGGTAACGCTCCTTCTCACGGCCGCGCTCGTCCACAATGGCCAGCGAGCCCGAGCGGTTCATCGCCACCAGCTCGCCTTCCTTGCTTTCCACCGTGTTCAGGTTGATGAAACGCACGAAGCCGTTGTTCTTGGCGTCGAGCCGGGACCGGTCGGCCACGCGGCTTGCCGTGCCGCCCACGTGGAAGGTACGCATAGTGAGCTGCGTTCCCGGTTCGCCGATCGATTGCGCGGCAATCACACCGCAGGTTTCGCCCAGCTCCACCATGCGGCCCGATCCCAGGTTGCGCCCGTAGCACAGCGCGCATACCCCGCGCCGCGACTCGCAGGTGAGCACCGAGCGAATCTTCACCTTCTCCACGCCCGCGCCCTGGATCGCCGATGCGATGTCTTCGTCGATGGGCTGGTTCACTTCGACCACCACGTTTCCGTCGTAGTCCTTGATGCGCTCGAGCGACACGCGGCCGATAATGCGATCGCGCAGCGGCTCGATGATCTCGCCGGACTCAACGATCGAGCCGACGTAGATCCCTTCCAGCGTGCCGCAATCCTGTTCGGTTACGATCACGTCCTGCGCCACGTCGACAAGCCGCCGCGTCAGGTAGCCGGAATCGGCCGTCTTGAGCGCCGTGTCGGCCAGGCCCTTGCGCGCACCGTGCGTCGAGATGAAGTATTCGAGCACCGTCAACCCTTCGCGGAAGTTCGCCGTGATCGGTGTCTCGATGACCTCGCCGCTGGGCTTCGCCATCAACCCGCGCATACCGCTGAGCTGGCGAATCTGCTGCTTCGATCCGCGGGCGCCCGAGTCGGCCATGATGTAGATCGGGTTCATGGCGCCCTCGTCGTCCGCTCGCTTCATGTTCGAGAACATCTCGTCAGCAACCTGGTCCGTCACCGCCGACCACATCTGGATGACCTTGTTCGAGCGCTCGCCGTTGGTGATGGCGCCATCCATATACTGCTTCTGGACGTCGATCACCTTCTTGTCAGCCTCGTCCACCACCTTGTATTTGCTTTCCGGGATCACCATATCGTCCAGGCCCACGGAAAGCCCCGACCGCGTCGCATATTGGAAGCCCAGCGACTTGATGCGATCGAGCATACCCACCGTCACCTCGAGGCCGAGGTTCTGGTTGCAGTAGTTCACCAGCTGCCCGATGCCCTTTTTCTTCAGCAGGCCGTTAATGTACGGCATGCCGCCAGGCAGCGCGTCGTTCAGGATCACGCGGCCGACGGTCGTCGACAGATACTCCTTGTCGAAGTCCACCGGTTCGGTATGCGTCAGGTCCTGGTCGTCATACGCCGTCGTCATGTCCAGCACTTTGCCTGAGTAGCGCAGCCGGATCGGCGAAAGCGTCTCCACTTCGGCTGCCTCCAGGGCCATCAGGATCTCTTCGGTGTTGGCAAACACGCGTCCCTCGCCCTTCGCGCCCTTCTTGGCCTTGGTCAGGTAGTAGAGCCCCAGCACCATGTCCTGCGTGGGCACGGTAATCGGCTGGCCGCTGGCACCAGCGGGTGAATCTTGATTGCCTTGCCTTCCACCAGCACCGGCTCAAAAGCCTGAATGCCCAGGCGGTGCAGGGTGGGAGCGCGGTTCAGCAGAACCGGGTGATCCTTGATCACTTCTTCCAGGATGTCCCACACGACCGGCTCCTGCATCTCCACCATTTCCTTTGCCTGCTTGATGGTGGTGCACTGCCCGGTCTGCTCCAGCCGGTGATAGATAAACGGCTTGAACAACTCGAGCGCCATCTTCTTCGGCAATCCGCACTGGTGCAGCTTCAGCTCCGGTCCCACCACGATCACCGAGCGGCCCGAATAGTCCACGCGCTTGCCCAGCAGATTCTGGCGGAAGCGACCCTGCTTGCCCTTCAGCGTGTCCGAAAGCGACTTCAGCGGACGGTTGTTGGCGCCGCGCAGCACGCGGCCGCGGCGTCCGTTGTCAAACAGCGCGTCCACCGCTTCCTGCAACATGCGCTTCTCGTTGCGCACAATCACTTCGGGCGCGTGCAGGTCCATTAGCTTCTTCAATCGGTTGTTGCGGTTGATCACGCGGCGATAGAGGTCATTTAGATCAGACGTTGCGAACCGGCCGCCATCGAGCGGCACCAGGGGGCGCAGCTCTGGGGGAATGACCGGCAGCACATCCAGAATCATCCACTGTGGCTTGTTGGCGCTCTTGCGGAACGCCTCAACCACCTTCAGCCGTTTGGCATACTTCAGCTTCTTCTGCGCCGAGTTCTCGTTCTTCATCCGCTCGCGCAGCTCCATCCCCAGCTCGTCCACATTCACGCGCTTCAGCAATTCCTTGATCGCCTCGGCGCCCATCATGGCCTTGAAGCCGGAGGGCCGGAATTGCTGGTCGAGCTCGCGGAAGCGCGTTTCGTCCTTGATGATCTCGCGCTCGCGCACCGGCGCGTCGCCCGGGTCGACCACGACATACGATTCGAAGTAGAGAATGCTCTCCAGGTCGCGCAGCGAAATGTCGAGCAGGTGCCCGATCCTCGAAGGCAGTCCCTTGAAGAACCACACATGAGAACAAGGAGACGCCAGCTCAATGTGACCCATGCGCTCGCGGCGCACCTTGCTGACCGTCACTTCCACGCCGCACTTGTCGCAGATCACGCCGCGGTGCTTCATCCGCTTGTACTTTCCGCACAAGCATTCCCAATCGGTCACGGGACCGAAGATGCGCGCGCAGAACAGGCCGTCGCGCTCCGGCTTGAACGTGCGGTAATTGATGGTCTCCGGCTTGGTGACCTCGCCATGCGACCAGCTCCGGATCTTTTCCGGAGAAGCCAGCATGATACGGATGGCATCGAAGTCGGTAATGGGGCTCGTAAGCTCAAACGGGTTCGAACGGAACAAGGCGACCCTCCTTGGCAGGCTCTCTCAAGCCCGCCGCGGTGTGTCCCGGGATTCTCTTTAGGGGTCCTTCCTTCCCGGGTAGCGGCGTTTACCGCTTTCAAGAAGAACCCTGAAAACCAGCTATTAGCTTTCAGTCTTCAGCTCTCAGCTACATCCGTGCCTGAGCCGCTGTTACAACTTCCAGCTAACAACAAATTCCACTTTGCTCCGACTGTCAGTTCAACCTCAATCGAGCGGAAGACTGACAGCTGATAGCTGCTTTTAGTCCGCCACCGCCGCCACTTCCGGCGCCGGCGCCTTTTTCACGAGGTCAGCGCGCTTAATCAGCTCCACGTCCAGGCACAGCGACTGCAACTCGCGAATCAACACGTTGAACGACTCCGGCACACCCGGCTCGATCGCCGCCTCGCCCTTCACGATGGCCTCGTAGATCTTGGTGCGGCCATACACGTCGTCGGACTTGGCGGTGAGCAGTTCCTGCAGGATGTACGCAGCACCGTACGCTTCCAGCGCCCACACTTCCATCTCGCCAAAACGCTGTCCGCCGAACTGCGCCTTGCCGCCCAGCGGCTGCTGCGTGATCAGCGAGTAGGGCCCGATCGACCGCGCGTGAATCTTGTCGTCGACCAGGTGCGACAGCTTGAGCATGTAGATGTAGCCAACCGTGACCGGCTGCTCAAACTGTTCGCCGGTCAGGCCGTCAAAGAGCGTGGTCTTGCCTGAAGACGGCAGCCCGGCCGCGCCGAGCAACGACTTGATCTCGTCCTCTCGCGCGCCGTCGAAAACCGCGGTCCCAAACCAGATGCCCTTCTTCATGCCTGCGGCGACGCGCACCAGCATTTCGTCGTCCAGCTCCAGCAACTGCCGCAGCGTGGCCGTTCCGGCGAATTCCTTCTTCACCAGCTCGCGTATATACGCTGCATCGGAGTTGGCCTTCACGAGCGCGGCAATCTTCTCGCCCAGTTCGTGCGCGGCCCAGCCGAGGTGCGTCTCCAGAATCTGGCCCACATTCATACGGCTAGGCACGCCCAGCGGGTTCAGCACGATCTCCACCGGCGTTCCATCGGGCAGATACGGCATGTCTTCCTCGGGAAGGATGCGCGCGATCACGCCCTTGTTGCCGTGGCGGCCGGCCATCTTGTCGCCCACGCTCAGCTTGCGCTTCATGGCCACGTACACCTTCACCAGTTTGATCACGCCCGGAGGCAGCTCGTCGCCCTTCTGCAGCTTGGCCACCTTCTCATTCGTGATCTTGCGCAGCACTTCAATTTGCCGCGAGGTCATCTCCTCGATCTCGTCGATCTGCTCGTTCACCCGCGGGTCCTTATCGTTATAGCGAATGCGCTTCAGGTTCTTCGTCGAGATACGCTCGATGGTGTCGCGGTCAAGAATCGCGCCCTTGGTCAGCAGGCGCTTGTTGGTGCGCTCGTCGTGCAGGTCGGCCAGCACCTCCTTACTGCCCAGGATCGCCTCAAGCCGCTTCAACCGCTCGTCGGTCAGAATCCGGATCTCGTCGCCAAGGTTCTTTTCGAGCTTGGCCACGTACTCGGACTCGATCTGCTTGGCGCGCTCGTCCTTCTCCTGTCCCTTGCGGCTGAAGATTCTCACATCCACCACCGTGCCTTCGATGCCCGGCGGGCAGGTAAGCGACGCATCACGCACGTCGCCGGCCTTTTCGCCGAAGATTGCGCGGAGCAGCTTCTCTTCAGGAGTAAGCTGGGTCTCGCCCTTCGGCGTTACCTTCCCCACCAGGATGTCGCCGTGCCCGATCTGGGCGCCGATGCGGATCACTCCGCTTTCGTCCAGGTCGCGCAGCGCGTGCTCGCTCACGTTGGGAATGTCGCGCGTGATCTCTTCCGGACCCAACTTCGTGTCGCGCGCTTCGATCTCGAACTCCTCGATGTGCACGCTGGTGTAGTAGTCCTCTTTCACCAGTTGCTCGCTGATGAGGATCGCATCCTCAAAGTTGTAGCCGCGCCACGGCATGAAAGCCACCAGCACGTTGCGGCCCAGCGCCAGCTCGCCCTGCTCGGTGCACGGGCCGTCGGCGATCACCTGGCCCTTCGCCACGCGCTCGCCCTCTCGCACCACCGGCTTCTGGTTGATGCAGGTGTTCTGGTTCGAGCGCTTGAACTTGATGAGCTGATAAATATCCGACCCCACCTCGCGCGACATCTGCGTGGGATGGTGCTCGCCCTCCACGCGCACGATGATGCGCTCGGAGTCCACCGAGTCCACGATGCCGTTGCGCTTGGCCAGGATCACGGCCCCGGAGTCGCGCGCCGTCACGCCCTCCATGCCAGTGCCCACCAGCGGCGCCTCGGCCGCCAGCAACGGAACGCTTTGCCGCTGCATGTTGGCGCCCATCAATGCGCGGTTCGCGTCGTCATGCTCCAGGAACGGCACCAGCGATGCCGCCACCGACACAAGCTGCTTGGGACTGACGTCGATGTAGTCGACTTCTGTCCTGTTTACCAGCACGAAGTTCCCCTGCCGGCGCGCGTTTACCAGGTCTTCTGTGATCTCGCCCTTGTCGTTGAAGTCGATGTTAGCTTGCGCGATGGTGTGCCGGTCCTCTTCCCAGGCCGAAAGGTAAAAGCTGAACGGCAGCGATTCGATGGTGCGCTTGCCCGCTTTCTTCAACTGCCCGTTCAGGCGCAGCATCTCATCCTTCTCGATGTGATCGCCCACGCGGAGCCCGCTTTCGCCGGCGTTCACAATCTCCACAAACTCGAGAATCTTCGAGTCCTTTACCTTGCGGTAAGGCGACTCGATGAATCCGTACTCGTTGATGCGTGCAAAGCAGCTCAGCGAGCTGATCAGTCCGATGTTCGGCCCTTCCGGCGTCTCGATCGGGCAGATTCGCCCGTAGTGCGTCGGATGCACGTCGCGCACTTCGAACCCGGCGCGCTCGCGGCTCAGTCCGCCCGGCCCCAGCGCTGAAAGCCGGCGCTTGTGGGTAATCTCCGACAGCGGATTGGTCTGGTCCATGAACTGCGACAACTGCGATGATCCGAAGAACTCGCGAATCGCCGCCATCACCGGCTTGGCGTTGATGAGGTCGTGCGGCATGGCCGTGTTCAGCTCCTGATACACGCTCATCTTTTCCTTGATGGCGCGTTCCATGCGCACCAGTCCGATGCGGAACTGGTTTTCCATCAGCTCGCCGACCGCGCGCACGCGCCGGTTGCCCAGGTGATCGATGTCATCCACCACTCCGATGTTTTTGCGCAGCTTCAACAGGTAGCGGATGGTCGCGTAGAAATCCTCGGGCGTCAGCGTCCTGTGATCCAGCGGCGTGGCATCCTGGTTCTCGTAAAGCTTGATGTTGAACTTGAGCCGGCCCACGCGCGAGAAGTCGTACTTGCGCGCATCGAAAAACATGCCCTCGAACAGCGCCGTCGCCGTATCCAGAGTGGGTGGATCGCCCGGCCGCAGCTTGCGGTAAATCTCAATCAACGCTTCTTCCGGCTTGTGTACCGAATCCCGCTTCAGCGTATTCGAAATGATGTTGCCCACGTCATCGCGGTCCGGGAAGAATACTTCGAAGGTGGCGACGCCCGCGGCCAGCACCTTATGCAGCCGGTCGGCCGTCAGCTCCACGTTGGCCTCGACAATCACCTCGCCGGTCTTCGTGTCCACCACGTCCGACGCCGTCAGCGCGCCGTCCAGCTCGGCGGCTTCCACTTCCACCTTGCTGATGCCCGCTCCCCGCATCGCTTTGAGAGCGTGCGGAGTGATCTTGCGTCCGGAGTGAGCGATTTCTTCGCCGCCGTGCTTGATGGCATGCGCCGGCTTTATGCCCACGAGGTGCGTGCCCTTTGCGGTGTCCTGCAGCACCTCCCAGAAGATCTTGCCGTCGTCGATTTGCACCCGGTCGACCGTATAAAAAGTTTTCAGAATCTCTTCGTCCGACCGCAGTCCCAGCGCGCGCAGGAAGATCGTTCCCAGGAACTTGCGCTTGCGGTCGATGCGCACATACAGCGTGTTCTTCTGGTCGTATTCGAACTCCACCCACGATCCGCGGTAAGGAATGATCTTGCCCAGGAAGTACGTGCGGTTGTTGGCCGTCTCGAAAAACACACCAGGCGAACGGTGCAGCTGCGACACGATCACGCGCTCGGTGCCGTTCACAATGAACGTCCCGTTCGGCGTCATCAGCGGAATGTCGCCGAAAAACACCTCCTGCTCTTTAATGTCCCGGATGGTCTTGTTGCCCGTCTCGGCATCCTTGTCATAGATGGTCAGGCGTACTGTCACCTTCAACGGCGCGCTGAACGTCATGCCCCGCTCTTCGCACTCCTGCTGGTCGTACTTCAACTGCAGGCTCACCGGGTCGCCGCACTTATTGCAGAAGTCCGGCGTGTTCTTGTTGTAGGTTCCGCACTTCTGGCAAAGCACGTCGCTGGGCAGGAAGGGATCTGTGATCACCATGGCCCCGCAATGCACGCAGGCCGTGCGCAGGTGGTGCAGTCCCTTCAGGTGTCCGCACTTGCACTCCCAGTTGCCGATCGAGAAGTCCACAAAATCGAGCTGCGAGATGCCGCGGAAGTCGGTGATCGGAAATACTGAAACAAACACAGACTGCAGGCCCGAGTCGTCGCGCTCGTTGGGCAGTTTGTCCATCTGCAGGAACCGCTCGTAGCTGCGGCGCTGCACTTCGATCAAGTTGGGAATCTGGGTTGCTGTGGGAATCTTTGAAAAATCGAGCCGGCTGCGAATCGCGCGCTTCTCGTTGGGCATGATCACTCCTGAGTCTCGTAGCTCCGGCGCTTCGCCCTTTCCATCGGGCCGCGCCGGGCCGGCGCCTGAGTCTCATTGGCGTCGGCAATGAACCGAAAGAAATCGAAGATACGGACAAGCGAAACCGAGATTCGGTCCCGCTCCTGTTACTGCCGGCAGTCCGGAACATTCATCCCGCAGTGCCGGAAAGAACCCAGGTCAGGCGGGTTCTGTGAGAGCCGCGTCAAAAACGCGTGGTGGATATTGCCGTTGATCGGGCACCTGCGCTAGACTGCGCACAACTGAGCGAAGCAGGTCCATCGGAAAGACCTTGATATCGAGGGCGAATCCGCAAAAGCAGGTGGTGTGCGCTCATTCAATTAGATGAACAAATGCCTTGTTTGACGCACCCGGAAGACACGAAAAGCTCGTAAGGACGCAATGCCTCACGAGCGCGGCTTATCGCCTGTGCTCCCTTCCGAATTTTCTTCCCATTGCCCTCGCCGATCGCAAATCCCGCTTCTGCCGCGAAATGCCAGTTACCCGACCTTCATCAACGGTTGCCTTGCCTGACCCCAGGGACAAACCGTTGACCCAAAGAACTTTAACAACTCTCGACGCTCTCTCCAAAGAACTTCAAGCTGCCTTTGGACTCAGACGTTCGCGTGAACGCCACGCTTTGCCTTTCGCGCCGTCCTGCGTTTCCGCTCAGCATGATCGCCGATCGGAGCCGCTGGAACGCGCACTTTATATCGTAGCGCGTCCCGGCGTCCCATGCAAGTCTCGTGCCATTTACTTGATCTCGACGGTCGCGACCCCTTCGAACTTCTTCCGAATGGCCTCGGCCTCATCCTTGGTGGCGTTTTCCTTGATCGGCTTGGGAGCCCCATCCACCAGGTCCTTGGCTTCCTTAAGACCCAGCGACGTCACTTCCCGTACCGCCTTGATGGTATTGATCTTATTGGCTCCAGCATCCTTCAGAATGACCTGGAACTCGGTCTTCTCTTCCACCACCGGAGCCGCCGCGCCGGCTGCGCCGCCTGCCACCGCTACGGGCGCCGCGGCTGCCGCCGAAACACCCAACCTCTCTTCCAGCTTCTTGACCAGGGCCGCAGCTTCCAGCAGGCTCAGGCTCACAATCTGTTCTTCCAACTGCGCTATGTCCGCCATGTTTTTCTCCAATCAAAATCGTTTGAATTTGGTGGCCGAGCCACAATGCCCGTCCAGGAGGCTGCCCTACGCAGTGGAAAGTTTCCGATGCGCCAGACCCGCGCCCTTTCCTCTAACCTGCAGCCAAAACCTTTAAAAGCAGCTTTCAGTTCTCAGCTTCCAAGCCTTTGCTGAAGGCTGAGAGCTGATGGCTGAAAGCTCGCGGCCATCAGGCCGCTGCAAACTTATCCTTCTCCACACCCTGGTTCAACACGACCGCCAAGTCACGGCCCGTGGCATTGATTACCGTAGCCAGCCGCTGCGCCGGAGCATTGATGAGGAAGAGCAGCTTCGAGAAGATCTCATCCTTGCCCGGCATCGTCGCCAGCGACTTCACGTCGTCGACGGAAAGCAGCTTGCCATCCACGATGCCCAGCTTGAAATGGAACTCCGCCGCGTTCTCTCCGGCCCACTTGGCGAAGACCTTGGCCAGCGCCACGGGATCGCCCGCCGTGAACGCGACCGAATTTACGCCCTTGAGGCCCTTCAGCGCCGCTTCAACCTGCGTTCCTGAGCCCGAGATCGCAGCCAGCTTGTTCTTGACCACGCGGTACTTGCCGCCCGCCTCGCGAATCACCTTGCGCAGCTCATAGTCCTTCGCCACGGTCAGCTTGCTGAAGGTACCCACAATCGCGGTGGTCGACGAAGCCAGCTCAGCTGCCAGCCCCTTCACCTTCTCTGTCTTCTTCGCCTTCGAAATTGCCATTGCCTTCGCTCCGCTTCGCCAGGGATCAGTGCACAATGATCCGCGCCGTGCCTTCCAGTCCCTGTTCCCTAGTCCCTATTCCCTGCCCTTACTTCTTTCCCGCAGCATCCGCAACCTGCGAATCCAGCGGCACGCCCGGGCCCATTGTCGAGCTCAGCGTGGTGCTCCTGATGTACTTGCCCTTCGCCGCTGCGGGCTTGGCGCGCACGATCGACGTAATCACCGTCGTCGCATTGTCGATCAGCTTTTGCGGGTCAAAACTCAGCTTGCCCACCGGCACGTGCACCAGGCTCGTCTTATCGGCGCGGAACTCCACCTTGCCGGCCTTGATCTCTTTCACCGCCGCGGCCACGTCCATGGTCACGGTCCCGGTCTTGGGATTGGGCATCAGACCTTTCGGGCCGAGCACCTTGCCCAGCCGTCCCACCACCTTCATCATGTCCGGAGTGGCGATCAACGCATCGAAGGCGGTCCAGTTTTCTTTCTGGATCTTCTCCACCATCTCCTCGCCGCCCACAAAATCCGCGCCCGCCGCCTGAGCTTCCTTCTGCCGGTCGCCGGTCGCAATCACGGCCACCGTCTTGGTCTTGCCCAGCCCGTGCGGCAGCACCACTGTTCCGCGCACCATCTGGTCGGCGTGGCGTGTATCCACACCCAAACGCATCGTCAGGTCGACGGTCTCGTCGAACTTTGCGTACTTTACTTGCTTCAGGAGACTCACTGCTTCAGGCAGCGGATACGCCGGCTTGTTGACAGCGGCGCGCGCCTTCGCAATATTCTTACCCGCGTGGGCCATGCTTCCCTCGTCTCCCACCGCTTTTGCCAGCCCGCTCTCGCGGAATCCATTCACCGGGCGGGGCACTCGTCCAAAACGTTGCCCGTCCGGCAAGGACCAAAAGCCGTGGTGCAATTGACAGGCACAGGGATACCCCTGCGCACATTGATTGATGATAGCGAATTGGTCCCCGGATTGCAAACCGAGAGACCGTTTCTGGCAAGCCCCTCGAAGATGCCCGGCCCCGCGCCGAAAGCGCCGTGTTGATGCCGAGGCTCGCGCCGTAGCCGCAACGGTCGTTAGCCCCGCGCCTCGGCGTGGGGTGCTGAATGCCTTAGCGATCGCGAGTCCGGTAGGGACGACAGAAAAAATATCGAATGGAATGCGCATTTTGTCATCGGCCGATGCGGATTTCCGCCGTCCCTACGGGACTAAAACACAAACTACGGCCATGCGTCCCCATGCTCAAGCAAGGGGCTAACAACCCTTGCGCCTACGGCGCTTCCCCTGTGCTCAGTAACTACGATTGCTTGCGCCTCCGGCGTGGGGAAGGCCAGACCAATCTAGAATTGGAGTCCCGTAGGGACGGCGTAACCATGGCTCACACGTACGCGAGCAATTTCATTCACTGCATCTTCAGCACCAAAGAACGCAAGCCTCTGATTGCGGCGAACCGCAAAACGGACCTGTATGCATATATCGGCGGCATCGCGCGGAACGAAGGCTTCTCCCTCGTCGCTGCCGGCGGAACGGTCGACCACGTTCACCTTTTATTTATCCTGCCGCCGACGCAATCCCTCGCCACGACCGTGCAGAAGCTTAAAGGCAGTTCTTCTCATTGGATGGGAAAGGGCTTCTCCTGGCAGGAAGGCTACGGCGCATTCAGTGTGAGTCCGTCGCAGGTTGCCGTGGTAAAGGCGTACATCCAGGACCAGGAGCAGCACCACCGCAAGCACAGCTATCCCCCACGCCGAGGCGCGGGGCTAACAACCGTTGCGCCTACGGCGCGCGGCATGCCGCGCAGTCCTCAGAACATACTTCGACGCGCAAAAACGCAGCGCGTAGCGTCTCCTGCAGCAGAGCCTGACAAACGATAAACTAGAGTCAGGACCCTGTCCCAGGACTCACGCATTGCACCCGCTCCTCGCCCATCTCAATCCCGAACAACGTGCCGCGGTTGAAGCTGCTGAGGGGCCGTTGCTCATCCTGGCCGGCGCCGGATCGGGCAAAACCCGCGTCATCACCCATCGCATCGCCTGGCTCATCCAGGAAAAGAACGTCGCGCCCGACGCCGTTCTCGCCGTCACCTTCACCAACAAGGCCGCCGGCGAAATGGCCGAGCGCGTCAATCACCTCCTCGGCCACTCGTCGCTCTCGAAGCCCCTCATCTCCACCTTTCACTCACTTTGCGTGCGCATCCTGCGCCGCGACATTGAAGCTTTGAAGACTGCAGGCGGCGGCCTCACCCGCGCCTTCACTATCTTCGACGAGAACGATCAGTTGGGGCTGCTCAAGCAGATCATGAAGCGCATGGGCCTCGACACCAAGCAGCTCACGCCGCGCACCGTGCAGGGCCGCATCTCCTGGGCCAAAAATCATATGGTCGACCCCCAGGACTACTTTCTCAGCTCCAAAGATCCCACCAGCGAGCGCATCGCCCACATCTTTCAGGCTTATCAATCCGAGTTGCGCAAAAACAATGCCGTGGACTTCGACGACCTGCTGCTTGAGGCCGTACATCTGCTTAAGGCTTCCGGCGAAGCCCGCGAGCGATACCAGCGTCGCTATCAATATGTATTGGTCGACGAGTACCAGGACACCAACCGCCCGCAGTACGAGCTTATGAAGCTCCTGGCCGGCGAGCACAAGAACGTCTGCGCGGTCGGCGACGAGGACCAGAGCATTTACTCCTGGCGCGGCGCTGACATTCGCAACATCC
Organism: Candidatus Sulfuritelmatomonas gaucii; assembly: GCA_900290245.1. Lineage (GTDB taxonomy): Bacteria > Acidobacteriota > Terriglobia > Terriglobales > Acidobacteriaceae > Telmatobacter > Telmatobacter gaucii. The sequence continues at coordinate 67,166 of OKRB01000141.1, forward strand.
TGGAATTCGAGCAGGACTTTCCCAACGCCCAGATCATTCGCCTCGAGCAGAACTACCGGTCGACGCAGATCATTCTCGAAGCCGCCGGCGCCGTCGTCGCCAACAACATTCGCCGCAAGGGCAAGAGGCTCTGGACCGACCGCCAGGGTGGCTCACTCATTGGCTACTACGAAGCCCCCGACGGCGAAAACGAAGCGCTCTTCATCGCCGACAAGATCCAGGCGTTCCTGAATGCGCCAAACGCGTCCGAAACCCAAAACCGCGCGGCGGCCGTCCTCTATCGCACCAACTCCCAGTCGCGGCTCGTTGAAGAAGCCATGCGCCGCTACAACATCAGCTACACCATGGTTGGCGGCTTCAGCTTCTACGAGCGCGCGGAAATCAAAGACATGCTCGCCTACCTGCGCCTGGTGAAGAACCCGCACGATTCCATGGCGCTGCAGCGCGTCATCAACACGCCGGCTCGCGGCATCGGCAAAACTACGCTCGAAACCGTCGAGCGCCTGGCTCTCGAAACCGGCCGCTCCACCTGGGATGCGGTCGCTGCCGCTATTGCCGGCCGCCTCATTCCCGCCCGCGCGCTCATGGCGCTCGAATCCTTCCGCCAGCTCATTCTCGACGCGCAAGCCATGATGGATCCCGACTTCGCCGGCAAGCTCACTGCCGATGTTGCCGAATCCTCAGCAAGCGAAGCCGACACCGGCTTCGGCTTTGGTGCAGCAGGAATCGAACCCGAATCCCCTGAGCTCGAAAGTGCCGAAGCGCACTTCGGCGGCGACGAAAATCAGATTCCGCTCCTCGACGCATCGCACTTCCCTGATGCCGCCGAAGCACCGAACAGGCCGTTCCTGGTCGTACCGCCGCAGACCGACAGCAAAGCCGATCCAAAACCAGAGCGGCCCGAAGGGGAACCAGAACGACCCGAAGGGTTCCGCTCTCCTGGCGACTCCGCCACGCTTCCCGAGCTGATCCGCTTCCTCATCGATCGCACCGGCTACATCAAGGCCCTTGAAGCCGAAGGCACTCCTGAGGCCTTCACTCGCATTGAGAACCTGAAGGAGCTCGCCAACGCCGCGCACGACGCTGAGGAGCGCGGCGAAACCCTCGCCGACTTTCTCGACCACGCCGCCCTCGCCTCCGATACCGATCAGTTCGATCCCAACGCGCGCGTCACGCTCATGACCCTCCACGCTGCCAAGGGACTCGAATTCCCGCTCGTCTTTCTCGCCGGCCTTGAAGAGGGCCTTTTCCCGCACTCGCGCACGCTATCCAGCCCCGAAGAGCTCGAAGAGGAGCGCCGCCTCTGCTATGTCGGCATGACTCGCGCCATGAACACGCTCATCCTGACTCGCGCGCACTACCGCCGTCGTTATGGCGCAGACGTGCCCGAAGCCAGCGTCCCCTCGCGCTTCCTTGAAGAAGTTCCCGCGCAGCTCATCGAAAACTTGGGCGTCAGCAGCGCAGGATCCTTGCGAGCAGGTCTCAGTCCACGGAGTGACAGCCGGGCCTGGTCCACTCCCGCTTACGGTGCGGGCCGCCGCCATCACACCGGCTCTGAAAGCCATCACTTCAACTACGAAGACGAAAGCCAGGAAGCTCCCCGCGCGAATGTCAGGGATTTCTCGTCGAGTCAAGGCTCTCGCGGAAAAGGGAAAGGCGCGCAACCGCCGGAGCGCAGCCTCGACAACATCGCCCGCTTCTTCGGATCGAAATCCGGCGCCGCTGGTCCAGGCCCCTTTGGCCGCCCCACAATGAACATTCCCGAAACCAACGGCGCTTCCGGCCTCAAAAAAGGCCAGCGCGTATTCCATGCCAAGTATGGTGAGGGCACCGTGCTCATGCGCGAAGGCGACGGCGAAGATGCCAAGCTGACTGTCCTTTTCGCCCGCCACGGCATGAAGAAGCTGATGGAGAAATTCGCCAATCTGCGCAAGCTTTGACGCGCTCACTTTAGGACTCGGCGAGCCCAAAACCGCCGTCGCTACCGTTTCCCGCCGCGCCGTGAAACACGCCTTACACGTTCGACCCGTTGCCGCTCCTTTAGACTGAAAGCGCGATGCAATCTGCTAACGGCCGGGTGCCCCATCCCCGCCGCGTCTTTGTTTTTGCGGCTAGGGTGGGGAAGCCCGGATTACGAGATATCACAGCGGCGATCCTGTTTGCCACATTTGGCTTCTCCGCACTCGCCGGCTGCGGTATGCCCGGAGCGCCTCAACCACCTTCGCTGAATCTCCCCAATCGCGTTACCGACCTCTCCGCTGTCCGCACCGGTGACCAGGTCGCCCTCACCTGGTCGATGCCCAAACGAAACACCGACAAGATGCTTCTCACTGCCAACATCACGGCGCGCATCTGCCGCAACCAGGTCGTGGTCGCGCCTTGCGCTGCCGTCGCCACTCTGCAGCTCGCCCCTGACTCCGATGGCACATTCACTGACGTGCTTCCGCCGCCGCTGGCCGCAGGTCCGCCGCACCTGCTCACTTACTTTGTCGAACTCGACAACCGCAAGGGCCGCTCAGCCGGACTCTCCAACGGCGCCAGCGTGCTGGCCGGCGAAGCTCCCCCCGCGATCTCTGGTCTCACCGCCGCCATGCGCCCTGGCGGTGTACTGCTGAGCTGGACTCCAGCACCGCCCGGCTCGTCGCCCGTGGCCATTCGCCTCGAACGCAAATTGCTTACACTTCCCACAAAAAAGCCTTCGTCGGGCTCGCTCGCCGAGCCCGACGAACCGCTCGAGCAAAACTTTCTGGTTGAGCCCGGCGCGCAAGCCGATCGCGCACTCGAAAAAGACATCCGCTTTGGCGAAACCTACGAGTATCGCGTGCAGCGTGTCGCCCGCCTCACCGTCGACGGAAAAACGCTCGAGCTCGACTCGCCGTTTTCTTCCCCCGTCCGCATCGCCGCCGAAGACATCTTTCCGCCGTCCGTGCCAACAGGCCTCGCTGCAGTGGCCACGCCTGCGGCAAACGGCGCAGGTCCTTTCATCGACCTCAACTGGCTGCCCGATTCCGGCGTCAACCTTGCCGGCTACATCGTTTACCGCCGCGACGTTACGCAGGCCGAAGGTGCTGAAACCTGGCGTCACATCTCCCCCACTCAGCCTGTTATCGGCCCTGCATATCACGATGCCGATGTTCAGCCTGGCCACAACTACCAGTACGCTGTCAGCGCCATCGGTCAGAATGGACGTGAGAGCGCCCGCTCCGCCGAAGCCGAAGAAACCGTCCCCGCGCAGTAGCGCGCCGGAAGGAGGAACTCCCTCATGAAATACTGCCGCTTTCTTCTCCACGGCCACATCCGTTACGGCTTCGTTGAAGACCGCAACGATGAACTGTGGATCACCGGGCCATCTCCCGCGCCCGCCGAGGACCTCGCCTACCGGATCGCTCTCGACGAAGCCACTCCCGGAGGCTTCGACTTTGCCCCCATGCCGCTCAATTCCGCTGCGCTGCTTCCGCCCGTCACGCCTTCCAAGATCATCTGCGTCGGCCGCAATTACCGCGAACACGTGCGAGAGCTGGGCAACGAAATGCCCGCTGAACCACTGCTCTTCTTCAAGCCGCCCTCCTCGCTTCTCGCTCCCAGCGGCGCCGTACGTCTTCCAACCGTCTCTGAGCGCGTCGACTTTGAAGGCGAGCTCGCTCTGGTCATCGGCCGCCGTGTGCACCACATCAACCCCGGCGCTCACTGGCGCGATGTCATTCGCGGATTCACCCTCGCCAACGACATCTCCGCTCGTGATTTGCAGAAAAAGGACACGCAGTGGACCCGCGCCAAGGGCTTCGACACATTTTGCCCCGTCGGCCCGCTTGTCAGCGATGAACTCGACCTCGACGCCGGCCTCACCATCGAGACACGCCTCAATGGCGAGGTTCGCCAGCACGCGTCCACGCTCGATTTCATCTTTCCCGTTTCAGACCTTCTCAGTTTCATCACTGCCGCGTTTACGCTCGAGCCCGGCGACCTCATCCTCACCGGAACTCCCTCCGGCGTCGCTCCGCTTTCCGCCGGCGACCGCGTTGAAGTCTCCATTGCCGGCCTTGGCGTGCTGAAAAATACCGTCGAGGCAGAGACGCCGTAGCCCATCCAAAATGCAACCGGCTTTCACACGCCGCATCCTAAAGAAGGGGTACACTGGTGCGGAGCACGCCAGCCGGGTACCCCTGCCCGAGGAGGAATCATGTCGCAGAATCTTTTGGAACAGTTGCGCAAATACACCGTGGTCGTTGCCGACACCGGCGACATGGAAGCGATGGAGAAGTTTCATCCCCAGGATGCCACCACCAACCCGTCGCTGATCACCACTGTGGCGCAGATGCCGCAATATCAGCCGATTGTGGACGGCGTGCTGACCGATGCGCACAAAGAACTGGGAGACCGCGCCAGCGACAAGGACGTGGCCAACCTGGCCTTTAAACGCCTTGCCATTGCCTTCGGCAAGAAGATTCTCGAGATCATTCCCGGCCGCGTCTCCACCGAGGTCGATGCCCGTCTCTCCTACGACACCGAGAAAACCATTGCCCAGGCGCGAGAGATCATTGGCCGTTACAAAAAGGAAAACGTCAATCCCGATCGCATCCTCATTAAGATTGCCTCCACCTGGGAAGGGATTCGCGCCGCCGAAGTTCTCGAAAAGGAAGGCATCCACATTAACATGACGCTGCTCTTCGGCCTGCACCAGGCCATCGCCGCAGCCGATGCGCGTGCAACTCTCATCTCTCCTTTCGTCGGCCGCATTCTCGACTGGTACAAGAAGGACACGGGCAAGGACTACCAGGGCGCCGACGACCCCGGCGTTCAGTCCGTCACGCGCATCTACAACTACTTCAAAAAATTCGGTTACAAAACCGTCGTCATGGGTGCCAGCTTCCGCAATATCGGCGAAATTCGTGAACTGGCCGGCTGCGACCTGCTCACCATCTCGCCGCAGTTTTTGGGCGAGCTCGAAAAAACCGAGGGCGATCTGCCGCGCAAGCTTTCGCCGGAAGCCGCCCGGGCCATGAAGATCGAAAAGCTCAACGTCGACAAGGCGACATTCGATCGCATGCACGCCGCCGACCGCATGGCCACCGACAAATTGAAGGAAGGCATCGAGGGCTTCACGTCCGCTCTGGTCAATCTCGAAAAGCTGCTCGCCAAGCGCCTCGCTGAGCTCGAATCGCGCGCGCCCGCTGCGGTCTGATCACAAACGTAGTGCGCCGCAGGTGCAAAGCCAGGACGTTTGCGCGCCGGCCCAAAGGAGATTTCAGACGCTATGATGAAACGAATTGGTCTTTGGGCGTTTGCTGGATTCAGTGTGGGCGTCTGCTGGGCGTTCATTGCGGCGACTGTCGGGCCTCGCTACGACTTCAACCACTCCATTCTCGTCGCTATAACCGTTCCACTTTCATCGATCGGCCGCGTGCGCAGCATTCCTGTGTCGTATTACGAGTCGATTCTGATGAACGCTGCTACTTACGCCCTCGTAGGCCTCGCAGTCGAGCCCTTCTGGCGTGCCATCGCGAGCCACGTCCAATCTGAAAAGGTTGCCCGTCAATAGAGGCATCCCACCCTTTCGTTCGCCGGCGGCGAACGAAAGGGTGGGATGCCTCAATTGCATTACCGTGCACCTCGACGGCAACCTGCCTGCTACTTTCGTGTGAGCCCCTTTTGCAATCAGGTTCTTACACTGCCAACAATGTTTCCCCTCCCTCTTGCCAAACGCAACAATTCCGGTAATCTCAGTGTTAAAGCTACTTAAATCGGGCCGCGGCTGGCACTTTCCCGCGCAGCACGACAAGGAACAGCCGGAGCCCAGAAGTCAGCGACTGTTCGCGCGCAGCCATTACGGCATCTGAGTAAGTAGTCGCCTTCGCGGGACGCTCTTTTGGAGGATTCCTGCACAGGCACACTTGCTCGGGCTCCGTTCACGGGAGGTGTGTATGTCAGCTCAAGCTCATCCGCTCGAACCTTTCTTTCAGCAAGTGGTCCGCAATAGTTACGAGGGCAAGCTGGGATTGCACGATCCCGAAGTGACCGGTTACGTAGCACGTCTTCTTTGCGAATTCTCTGACGCGCGCAATCTCTACAAGGTGTGCGACGAAACCGGCCGGCCCATCGAAGAGCTGGAAGAAATGCTGCGCGCCTCCGATCCGGTAAACGGCTCCGCGTCTTCATTCGATGCCGAGCGCGCGCTGCGCAAATACATCGGCGACTATTCGCTGTTCGTCGGCGGCATGTACCCGGAGGCCTCGGCTCCTGGCCGCGGGCGCCGCCATCACCAGCCCACGCTCGAAGAGCTCATCCGTGCCGGCAAGGAAAGCTATTACATCGTCAGCCAGTTCGATCTCTTCGAGTACGCGCAGGAAGCGGCGCTGTTCGCGCGCCTCTCTGACGGCTTCGAGCGCTGCATCCTCGGCCTCACCCTCGTCCGCGAAGAGTTCGCCGCACGCAAATTGCCCACTCCGCCGCCAAGGGTGAACTGACCACTCGTCATGGGTTACTCCACCCTTTTCGCGCATTTTGCGAAAGGATGGGATGACGTCCGCTTCGAACTGGGTGTCGGCGTCGCCGGATCCACTTGATGAGCATTCGGCGCACCGCAGATACTAGATTCGCCACCGGAGGCCACCCAATGAGCGCATCCATCATTCTGCACGCGTCTGACGGCCACTCTCTGAGCGCCTACGTCGCGCGCCCTGCGAGCCAACCCATCGCCGGGCTCGTGATCATTCAGGAAATCTTCGGCGTCAATGCTCACATTCGCTCCGTTGCCGACGGCTTCGCGAACGACGGCTTCCTGGGCGTCGCACCCGCGCTCTTTGATCGCATCAAGCCCGGCATTGAGCTCGGCTACGAAGGCGCCGACGTGCAGACCGCCATGAGCCTGATCCCCAAAATCGACGTCGAGAAAGCCGTCATCGACGTGGCGGCCGCTATCGACTACGCAGCCAAAGCGACGGGCAAGAAAGTTGGCGTCGTCGGTTACTGCTTCGGAGGCAGCGTCGCCTGGCTTGCCGCGACACGCCTTCATCCCGCCGCCGCCGTCGGTTACTACGGCGGCCAAATCGGCAAATACGCTGCCGAAACACCCAATTGCCCGGTCATGCTGCACTTCGGCCGCCAGGATGCCCACATTCCTCCCACGGTTGCCGAAGCGGTTCACGCGGCGCACCCCGACGTCGAAATCCATTGGTTCGACGCCGGTCACGCCTTCAACTGCGATGCCCGCGCAAGCTACAACGCCGCCGCCGCGCACCTCGCCCGGGAGCGCACCGTAGCCTTTTTCAAAAAGCAGCTGGCTTGAGCGCACATTCGCTCCGATTTCGAAGAGCGGTCCGTCTCTTTCAATTCCCTGTTCCCTAGTCACTCTTTCCGAGCACCACTGCCACCCCCCCCACAATCGTCCGCGATGGCATATTCACGCCAGTGATCTCCTGGTATCCCGTGTTGCTCAAGTTGGTGAACCGCAGATAAGGCTGGATGCGTCCGGCTGCGTGCGTCGCCTCAACGTTCCACACCGGGTACACCGTCTGCTGGTACCGCTGTGCGATCTGCACCGCGTTGTCGATCGCAAAATCGTGCCCAAGCGCCCAGCGCCACTCTGCGTGAATGTTCTCGACCGGGTAATTGAACACATACTCCGACTCAAGCCCATGCAGCGCGTTTTGCGCCCCATGCAGCCCCGTCCACCCGATGCGCACCGTCTGCGAATTCTTCGGGATCCACGTAAGTGTTGCTTCAACGCCCGTAAACTGCAGACCGTTCAGGTTGTCGGCGCACCAGATGTTCGCCGGGCACCCCGGCGGAAGATACATGTTCGGGACCGTCGCGCTCTTCACATAATCAATCGTGTCGTGCTGCCGCGAATAAAATCCCGTCACCGACAGTGTTACCTTGCTCGAAGGCGCCCAGTCCGCGCCCGCATCGGCTGACCACGCCGACTCCGGCTTCAGTTTCGCGTTGCCCAGTGTCGCCGGGTCGGAATAGTACAAATCGGTGTAAGTCGGGATCCTGAACCCGTACCCTGCGCTGGCGCGCAGTTTCAGGCTGTTCGCGAGGCGGAAGCTGCCCGCCAGTTCCGGCGAAAACACCGCTTGCGCGCCGCCCGAAAAAATCTCCTCCCGCGCCCCGGCCGACAAGCTCCAGCGCCGCTTCGCCGGATGCAGATCCACGTCCACGTAACCCGCTCCGCGATTGCGCGCGTGAATCCCCAGCGCGAACGAGCGCGCGCCGCCCGAGAAATTGTAGCTGTTGATGCTGTCGCCGTCCGCCTCCAGCCCCATCAGCAACACTGCTCCCGCAGGCAGATTCTCCGTACGCCGCAACGAACCCTGCCACGATCCATCGATATGGTTGTTCTCATAAATTGCCGGATCGTCGCGGAACAGCACGAAATCGTCTGTGTGCCGCCGGTACGCAAACGCCGCCTCGGTCCGGCTGCCCAACTCCTGCCGCACGCCGGCGAACCATCCCTTCGTCCGCTCCCACGATGGGAAGTTGCCGTAAAACTGGTTCGCGCCAAACGAGCGGTCGCTCGTGGCAAACAGCAGATCGCTGACCCCAAGCCGCGATCCGATCCAGTTCTCCGCCGACGCGTCCTCATTGCGGTAGTCGCGGTCGGCCATGAATCCTGTTGAGAAGTTCCGCTCCGCCGTCACGCGTCCGCTCCATCGCCCACGCGTCGCGCCGCCCATCAGCGTCTCCTCGTTCGACTCGAAGCCACCCTCGCCCGCGCGCACAAACAGCGAGTCGTGATCGGGCGCCGCGGTCAAAAAATCCACCACCCCGCTGAGCGCGTCTACTCCGTGCAAAGTGGATCCCGCGCCCTCCAGCACCTGGATCGAATCCATCGCTTCCATCGGAACCGGCAAATCGAGATTGTGATGCGAAGTCTGTGCGTCGTTGATCCGGAATCCGTCCAGCAGCACCAGCGTCTGCTCAAAGCTGCCGCCATGCAGCACCAGGTCCGCCTGCCCGCCACCAGCTTCGCGCCCCTCGAGAAAAACCGACGAGTCCTCTCGCAGAAAATCCTGCGGCGACTCAGCTGCCAGCGATTCTCCTTTCACCGACAGAATCTCGACCGATCGTGGCGACTCAGCCAACGGGACGGGCGTTGCCGAGCCCAGCACCACCATCGTCTCCGCTTTCCCCGTCACCTTTGCAGGCGCCTTCTGCGCGGCATCCTGCGCCAGCACCGCGTCTTGCGCGCCTGCTAGCAACAAACATCCAGTCCCGATGATGAGTTGCGCTCGAAACATAAAGGCCAGCACCATCATCTCCGCCGGAGCCAGGCTTCCCAATCACAATTTTGTATTGTTTTGAATAATTGAGCTGTTAAACTACTTCTGTTAGCCCCGCTAGCGCAGCTAACTCCGCTTTCTCATGCGCATCGACGCCTTTCTTCGCGAAAGCCCCATGTTCGTCGTCAACCGCGCGGCCCGCCGCTTTGAGTCGCTTACCGCGCGGGTGCTTGCCGCCGACGGCCTCGGCTTCATTGAAGCTCTGGTGCTGGCCGCGCTCTTCTTTGAAGCGCCACGCCAGGTCAAGCCCTCGCAACTAGCCGAAACCTTCTCCACCACCCGCGGCAACCTCAGCCACTGTATCTCTTCACTCGAAGCTAAAGGTTTTCTTCAAAGAAAAATTGACCCTGGCGACGCGCGCGCATATCTTCTCACGCTCAAGCCCCAAGGCCGCCGCTGCGCCCTGCGCGTTATTGCCGCGCTCGACCGCTTGCAAAAGGACTTTGAAAGCGAAATCGGCAAAACCACGCTCGCCGAAATGCTCCACTCCATCCACAAGCTCGAAACCCGCGCCACCGCGCGCTAAATCGGACCGCTAAGCAACCAGCGGCTTCGGCCCGATCTCTTCCCACCTCACCGGCTCCACCCGCCGCACGAGCAATCCCCACGACAATCCGCCAATGAGCGCCACCACCCCCGTTACGGTAAATGCCAGTCGGGCGCTCCCTTGCGTTTGCACAATCAATCCCGTCAGCCACGGCGCTACGATCCCGGAAAAATTGGCAATTCCATTCTGCAGACTCGACCATCGCCCCGCCATCACCGGGCCGGCAAGCGTCTGGGTAATCGCCCAGTGATTCGACGCGTACGCGCCCTGGCCGGTGCAGGCGATCGCCAGCAGCCCCAGCGCCAGCGCCGGGTTCCCGTGAACCAGCGAGAACGGGATGAGGCATGACGCGAGCACCAACCCGCCTGATGTCACGGACCGCCGCACGATGGTCGGCGAAGCTCCACCCGCAATCAGCCGGTCAGAGAGGAATCCCGCCACCAGCGTGGAGCAGGCGATCAGGAAGAACACCGCGGACGTGAGTCTCGACATCGCCCCAATCGAGAGATGCTCCTCCTGCACCAGGTACGTAGGCAGCCAGGTCAGCAAAAAATAATAGAAATAATTCCCGCAGAAGTGCCCCAGAAACGATCCCCACGCACATTGGAGTCGCAACATCTTCGCAATGGACGGGCTCTCGGCATTGCCCGGTTCGCTGCGCTGTTCGTCCGCGGGCTTTTCCACCTCTTGCCGCTTGTCCCCGTTCCCTTCTCCCGGCGGCATTACCTTGTACCAGAACGGCAGCCAGATCAGCGCGCCCAGTCCGAAAAAGACGAACAGCATCCTCCAGCCAAAATGCACCAGCACCAGGCCGCCCACAAATGCACCCGCGGCCGGTCCAAGCTTGGTGCCCGCGTCAATCAGGGCGTTCGCGCGCCCGCGATGCTCCTGGGGCATCGCCGCGAAGATGCGCGAATAGCACGGATATGCAACCGACTCGCCAACTCCCAAAGCGAGGCGCAGCGCGAAGAAGGTGACAAAACCTGCCGTCAGTCCCGTGAATGCCGTAGCCAGCGACCAGAGCAGGTACCCGCCAAACAGCACCCATCCTGCATGAAAGCGATCGGCCAGCCAGCCTGCCAGCCCGAACACCTGCACCAGCGCATAGGTCCAGAAAAATGCCGAAAGCAGCTCCCCCGCCTGCAGCGACGAGATTCCAAATTGCTTCTCCAGGGTCGGCACCGCCAGTGAGAGGTTGCTGCGGTCCACGTAATTGATCACTACCGAAGCCACGAGCAGCGCCACAACGATCCATTCGCGGCGTGTCATTTTCACAGGGATCGAAGAAGCGTCAGGCATCGCTGTATTGAATCTTCACCCTCGGCAATCTCCGCAAATCCTATCACGCGCGCCATTCATTCCTTACCGCCGCTGCTCTCCGACTCCTCCGTCGCCACCGCCGCCTCACCCAGCGCATTCCCCTCGAGCACAATCTTTTTCAACTCGTCTTTCCCGGTGGAAAGAAAAACTCCGGTCCCCTTGAACGCTCTTGAGTCGCGCACGATCGCGCCTGCCGCATCATCCAGCCGGATCACTGGCGTCTGGGCCAACGGTTGGCTCTCCGTCACATCGTCCAGCTCCAGATTGCTCGCGTGCTCCACGCGGAACGCCGGTCCCGCCTCCGGATTCAACTCCACATTGTGCAGTTCCAGATCGTCAGTGTAGGTCGCCTTCATTCCCGTCGCGCCCGTTCCCATCACATCGCTGATGTGCAGGCCCTGAATCGGCATCTCCGGCAGTCCCTCAACATCGATCAGCGTCTTCGCTCCATCAATCGTCATGTGGCTCATGGCAATGTTGCGAAACACTGGAGTCGTCTTCGATACCGTCTCCTCACCCCTGCGCGTCTCGCCTTCCATCAGGTAGTAGTTCGTCACCACGATCGCTTCGCCCACGTTCTCCATCGTCCAGTTGTCAAAGCGCACGTCCTCTACCACGCCGCCGCGCCCGCGCGCGCTTTTGATTCGCGCGCCGTTCTCCGTGCCAACCGCAGTCATGTTGCTCGCAACAATGTTGCGAACGCTTCCTGACGTTTCGCTCCCGATCGTTACCGCGCCGTGCGCGTGGTGCACTGTGCAGTTTGTAATCGTCACATCCTCTGTCGGCCAGTTCACACGCAGGCCGTCCGCATCCTTGCCCGACTTGATCACAATCCCATCGTCGCCCGTATCGATATAGTCGTTGGCAATCCGCACGAACCGGCTCGAGTCCACAACGATCCCATCCGTGTGCACGCCGGGATACGTCTCGATCACCAGGTTCTCCACCGTCGCGTTTTCGCTGTAGAGAAGATGCACCGTCCACATCGGCGAACCGACAAATCGCAGCCCCGACACAAGAATGTTCTTGCTGTTCATGAAGCGCACAAACGACGGCCTCAGCTCCGCCGCCGCTTCTTTGTATTCCTCTTCCGGAATCGTCTTGTCCGCATTCAGGTCGTTCAGGAATTGCTCCCACTGCGGCCCGTTGGCGCTTCCGGGATTGTTGCCCTCCCGCTGTTCCCTGCTGTGCAGCTTCATCCAATCCGCGTTGCTGCTCATCAGCACGCCTCGGCCCATCACCGCGACATTCTCCAGGTCGTGCCCGCCAATCAACGGAACTGGCGTCAGCGTCTCCACGCCCTGATGGCGTCCCGGCGTAAACGGCAGGGTCGTGGCCGGAAATTCAACGGTGGCGCCTGCATCAAGATACAACGTCAGGTTGCTCACCATCTCAATTGGCCCGCTCACATAATGCCCCGCCGGCACAAACACCGTTCCTCCGCCTGCCGCCTTAGCCGCCGCAATCGCTGCCTTAAATGCATCGGCCGCATTCGCCGACCCATCGTTCTTCGCGCCGTAATCCACCACATTGAAAACCGGCCGGCCTGTGTTCTCCTGCGCCATGCCACACACCGGCATCGCAGCCACCGCCAGGGCGGCCATCATCGCTTGCCGCAGTTTTGCTTTCATTCGGGTTCGACGCGCTTCATCCGGACCGCTCATTTCGGCTCGATGGCCACAACCCACAAGTCGGTGTCGCCCAGGTTGTGTCCCCTATGCGTCTGCGCCAGCCGCCAGTCCACTTCATCGGTCTTCAACGTGGAGGGTTGTATTCTGCCATCCGGCAGAACATGCTCCAGCTGCGCGCCGCTCAGGCAAACCACGACGCGATCGCGATGGGTGTGCTGCGGCTCCCACTCGTGTGCTGCAATCCTGATGTTGTACGTGCGGCTGTGGGCGTCCTCAAAGAGCATCTGGTAATTCCGCGGCAGCCCCGTCATGCCCCACATCTCGTGCGCGCCGGCGGTCAGAAACTCCACGCGCACCAGCCGCAAAGGCTGGTGTCCCGTGTTGATCAGCACACCGGCACGCGCCATCTCGTCCACTGTCTCGCCGCGCTCAACTGTCAAGTTCTGTTCTGTGCCATCGGCCAGCTTCACCTGTGCGTCATCGCCTGCCAGGTACACCACCACGCTCGCGTGATCCGCCGGAAGCGGCGCCTGCTCGCCGGGCTTGAGCGTCACCTCGCTCACCGCGATCTTCTCGTTCTTCAAAACCTCCGTCGTCGCTGCGAAAAGCGACCCCGCCGCCATCCACAGCGCCGCCGCTCCAACCAGCGCAGTTATATGACGCATAAACACTTCACCTCGCGGAATTTCTTCCGCCGCTCGCGCCGCCCGTTTGCATTTTCTAGCGGCGATCCGAACGGCGCAGCCATCCTATCACGCAAGGGCGCCCCCAATCCCGTCGCGCCGGCCGGAATCACTGCGCCGGCGGCGCAACGGTAGATCCCGGCACATTGGTGATCCCCGTAATTAACCGTTCGCGTGCAATATTCAGAACATTGGTCAGCGATTCCGCCGTAAAGGGCTGGTTCAGGAAGTTCGGCTGACCGGCAACGTCCAGTGCATAGTTCAGCACGCCCCGCGGCACCGAATTGGGCGCAAGGTTCTCAATCTCACTCGGGCTCAACACCATGTCCGGGTCGTGTAGGATTGCCTTGAACGCGTTCCCAAGCCCCTGCAGCGAAAAATTCCCAGGGTTCACATCGAGCAGCACCCAGCCTCCTTTAGCGATCTGGTTGGCCGCGTTCGTGACCGCATTCAGGGCCGGACCCTGCTCAGCTGGACTCAGGCCGTGGTACTTCGTATTCGATAGCTGAAACGATCCTGGATATTTCTGCGCCACATCATCCGCCACCAGCGACGCTGGCTCGCCCGCTCCGCCCGGCTCCAGATTCGATACACCGGGAGTCTCCACTCTCCTGCCGCCTGCACGCGCCCCGCGCCTGTGTACTGGCCTTCAATCGACTGCGGTCCGTACCCGAGCGTTTGCGGATTGCTTCTGCTCAGCTTGATTGCCTTGCTGGTCCCATATCGAAATACGCTCGCAAAACTTCCCTGTCCCGCGTAGCCGCCAAGCTGCACTGGTCCGTTCCCGGTCTGCACCCATTTGTTCGCCAGATTGGTGGGGTTGGGCGACGTGGGGACTTTGGGGTCGCCGTTGATCGCGTCCTGCAGTGCGCTGCCCTTGATGGGATTGGTGAATGTCGATCCGGGAGAGATCGCGCCCTTCAGCACCGTTCCCGCGGCCTTTGCCGCTCCCGGCACAACGGCGTATGCGCACAGCCGGCGCCCCGCGGTCATCCCGGCCTGGTACGGCGTTACGCCCTGGCCGACTGAAGGCGTGGTCAGCTCGGCGTACATCGTCTTCAACGTCACCGACTGCCCCGGTGAGAGCCCCCATGCCTTCGCAGCATCGACAAAATCGCCCTTGGCAAAGAAGCCCGCGCCCGCAGCCAGGTCGCCGAAACCCTTGAAGCAATTGCCGAACCCCCCAACCACTCCCTGCAGGTACTGGCCCGCATCGGCCACGGGATTCGAAGGTGGTGAGTTGTTTAAAGTGTCCCCTTGCAGTGGAGGCCGCGGCTGCGGCTTCTTGCACACGCATCCCGGCGGCTGCGTCGGATTCGCGCAGTAGTCGTACCCGCCCGGCCCGAACGGCAGGCACGGATTGCTCCCCGTTCCCACCTGTCCTGACAACGGCGGGCCCGGCTGCGGCGCCGAATAGGTTGGCGGATTCGGCTGCGGCTGCGGTGTACCGCCGCCGCCGACTTCCACCGTTCCCGGCGGTGGCGTGAATGCTCCGCCCCCCATGCACACTGCCATGCATGCATCGGCCTGATCCACGCCGCAACGGAAGCCCTCCCGCTCCGCCGCGGCAATATCGTCCAGCGGCACAATGAAGCCCTGAATCGGCGGGTTGATCGCCTGGCAGTAGCAGGTGTTTCCCTGCTTCTTCCACACCTGCATACCGGCCAGGCTGCATTGCCCGCGCGAATCTGTCGGCGCCATCACGCCGTAGCAGGTCAGCGGATCCATCCCGGTGTACGGATTGTTCGCGTTTTCCTTCTCGCAGTTCTTCGCATACTCGTCGGTGTACTCGGTCTGCGAGACGCCGCCCTTCAGAGTCGTCTGCGCCCATCCCAGCCACGGCCTCGCTCCGCCGCTGATGAGCGCGGCAAACGCCAGCCCTGCAATCCACTTCCATCGGTTTCGCATAAGCGCTCCCATGCAACAGGCCGTCGTCTCAACTACGGGCGCGAATACTGCTATCCCAATGCGGCATCGTCTTGCCGCCACACGCTGAATTGCACCTGAATTGAAGAAGGGGGAAACTTGCTGTCCCGGATTCTACAGCAAACCTGGCGATCTTTGGCGAAGTATAGGCGCACACCCGCAGAAGAGCCTGCCAGCGCGAGCAAAAAATTCGCACAATGCTTTAACCTTGACCGGCGCTTTGTCTTGATAACATTTGGTGCACTGGATGCTGCAACAGCGATCGCGGAACCGGCTTCATATTTGCATGGCATGACGGCTTCAACTACTTCACTCACAAACACAGGAGGGAACGGTATGCCAAAGATTACGACCAAAGACGGTACGCAGATTTTCTACAAGGACTGGGGCCCGAAAAGCGCACAGCCCATCGTGTTCCACCACGGCTGGCCTCTTTCGTCGGATGACTGGGACAATCAGATGCTGTTCTTCCTTGCCAACGGCTATCGCGTCGTTGCGCATGACAGGCGAGGTCACGGCCGCTCCTCGCAGGTGGACACTGGCCACGACATGGACCATTACGCATCAGACGCCTCGGCGGTAGCCGAGCATCTCGACCTGAGGAATGCGGTCCATATCGGCCATTCCACGGGCGGTGGCGAGGTGGCGCGCTATGTCGCCAAATACGGCGAGCCTCAAGGCCGCGTTGCCAAGGCCGTGCTGCTCGCCTCCGTTCCCCCGCTCATGCTCAAGACCGAAAAGAACCCGGGCGGCACTCCGATCGAAGTGTTCGACGGATTCCGCAAGGTAGTGGCCGAGAACCGGGCGCAGTTTTTTCTCGATTTCGCTTCGGGGCCGTTTTACGGTTTCAACAGGCCCGGCGCGAAGGCCTTGCAGGGAGTGATCCAGAACTGGTGGCGCCAGGGGATGATGGGCAGCGCGCTCGCTCACTACCAGGGCATCAAGGCTTTCTCCGAGGTAGACCAAACCGACGATTTGAAGGCGATCACGGTGCCGACCCTCGTGATGCAGGGCGACGATGATCAAGTTGTCCCCTACAAAGACGCTTCGCTGCTGCAGGCTAAGTTGCTCAAGCATGGCAAGCTCAAGATTTACCCTGGCTACCCTCACGGCTTGATGACCACCCATGCCGACGTGATCAATGCGGACCTCCTGGCATTCATCCGAAGCTAAATCCCCGCGGGGCCGCATTAAGCGGACCCGCTCTTGCCGCCAGTTGCAAAGCTGGTCGAGCAGTAGCGGCCCGCTGGCCTCGGCCTGTCGTAGCTGTTAGCGGCATCGGCTGCAGTCATTGCGAATGGACTGCGCCTGGATGGATCAAACTGAGGACGATACGAATCGGAAACTGAAGACCAGCGGTATAACATGAGGTGCGGATGGACAGTTTTCCGAGCTTGAAGGAAACTTGGTTGGCGGAGTGACGGTAACTCGCTACGCGCCGTCCCCGTCGAGGTTCATGCCAATGCCTCCATTGCGAACAGTTCAAGGAGCATATCCAATGAGCACAGATTTCTCCGGGAAGGTTGTTCTCGTGGCCGGCGGCACTGGTGGGCTCGGCCGGTCTGTCAGCAGCGCATTTCTTCAGCATGGCGCAACCGTCGCCGTCACCTGGCGCCATGAGCAAGAATTCGACACCCTGCGCAACGCGGCCGGTAATGGCGCGAGCCGGCTTACGGGATTCAACGCCGACGTCACCGATCCAAAAGCATCCGCCGACCTCGTCAGCCAGATTCTCTCCCGCTTCAATCACCTCGACGTGCTGGTCAACACTGTAGGTGGCTACGCGGGCGGCATTCCCCTGTGGCAACTCGAACCGGACGTCTTCGAGCGCATGATCGACCTGAATCTGCGCGCGTCCTTTGCGTTGGCCAAAGCTGTCGCGCCCCTCATGGTCGCCCGCAAATCCGGCTCCATCGTCAACGTCGCAGCCAAAGCCGCCTGGGATCATGCCGCCGGAGCCTCCGCCTACGCCGCATCCAAGGCCGCAGCTCTGGCCCTCATCGACTCGCTCGCCGCCGACCTCTCGGGTACCGGCGTCCGCGTCAACTCCATCCTTCCCAGCATCATTGATACTGAAGCCAACCGCCGCGATATGCCTAAGGCCGACTTTTCCAAGTGGCCCAAGCCCGATGACATCGCCAACGTCATCCTCTTCCTCGCAAGTGACGAAGCCCGCGTCATCCATGGCGCAGCGATTCCCGTCTTCGGTAATGGCTGAATGTGATGTAACCGTTCGAAGCGGAACTACCGAATCCGCACAACGCTTTCTATCACTTGGCGTAAGGTGGATGCATGCGGCTACCACGAGAGTTTCGGATTGCAGCTCTCTCTCGATCGCTCGGTTTCGGAGCTTGTTTCATCCTGTTGGCTGCAGCTTCTTCACAAAAGCTCGTAACGCCAGGGTATCTTTTCAATTCCGATCCAACCTGTCACGAAATCAATGGCAAATTCTACCTGATCACCACGCAGGATCCCTTCACCACTCATCTCGAAGTCCCGAATGATTTCTACAAAGGGATGTATGCGTACCGGGCGCTGACCACCGAAGATTTTGATCACTGGGTGGATCACGGATCCATCCTTCGCGGTCGCGATGTCACGTGGAATACCGGTTTTGCGCTATGGGATGGTGATACCGCGATTGCCGCGAATGGCCAGTACTACGCCTACGCACCCTTCCGAACCAGTTCTGCCCTGGACCAGGACTACGGCACCTACGAAATTGGTGTCTTCACCGCGAAGAATCCACTCGGACCTTACAAGGATGTGTTCGGCGGCCCAATGAAATTGCCGGATGGATCGCCGCTTGTCGGATTGAGCCCCACGATTACCTGGGCGCCGGACGGTTCGCCCTACTTGATCTGGGGATCGGGAGACACTCGCCTGCACGAAGTCCAGATTGCACGGCTGAAACCCGATATGACGCAACTGGCTGAGGCGCCGCGAACCATCGAAGTCCCAAAGCAGGATGCCTGCGGCAACTTCGAGTACTTTGAAAGCCCCATGCTGCTGCATCATGGGTCGAAATGGTACTTCACCTACGTCGCATACAAGAACGACAAGGGCCCGGGATGTGATGCCAAGGGGTCGTATGTGAACTACATTGAAGGCGACAATATGTTCGGCCCATTCACCGGTCCCGTCCATCATTTGGTCTTTCCGGCCGGAGACAGCGAGGAATCCATCCAGCAGGGTTTCTGCTCCTATCGTGGGCAAATGTATCTCGCCTATCACGTGCCATACGAAAACATAGTCGGCGAACACGACCACCACCGCCAGGTCGCCGTCACCCGATTGCAGTTTCTCGCCGACGGTACTCTGCAACCGATCATTCCCGGTCGCGATCCGGGTGCAGGCACTCCCGGCGTTAGCGAACTCACTCTGGACGCATTCGCGCCGCGCCGCGAATCTGCCGAGTTTCATGCGCGGATGAATGCCGAAGCCGAAAAGGGCCTGCGGGGTGAGTACCAGCTCAAGATGGGAGACGGAGGCTATCTGCGCTTTCACAACGTCGACTTTGCCGCCGGCGCCGCTGAGTTCCAGGTGGAAGTGAGCTCGGAGAATCCGTCTCTGTCGAACGGCACGCTCGAAGTCCGGTTGGATCATCCTGCCGGCGAATTGATCGCGGTCGCGAAAGTGGCGTACACCGGCGGACCAACAAACTACAGGCTTTTGACAGTTCCTTTACTGGCAAAGGTCCACGGTGTTCACGATCTTTGCTTTGTCGCGCGCGGCGACTCGAGCCCGGCGCAGCGGCGCCTGTTCAATATCACGTGGTTTCGATTCACGCGTGCCGAATGAACGTGCGCACTTCGGCCACACTTGGGTGCAGCGAACGCAACACAGTACTCTTCTGCCAGGTCATCCTGGCCAATTTTTTGACCCTCAGAAACAAGGGGACTGCCATAAACGGCAGCCCTCTCGTTCCGCCTGCAACGCGCCGCTGACTACGCGGCTTGAATATTGGTTACGTGAATCGTGTTGCTTGCTTCGTCAAGCGTCCCGGTAACCGTCACTTGTTTGCCCTCGTACTTCTTCGCATTGTCCTGATCGTCGAGGAAGTGTCCGGCTAATTTGCCTTCTGGCGATTGGCCTGTCACCAGGGCATATTGCCCGCTCTGGAGCTTCACAATCTTGCCCGTGAATGACTTGCTTTCCTGCTGGGTTTGTTGCTGCTGCCCCTGCTGCTGAGCGTTGTCGCCGCTTTGCGCAGCCAAGCCGGGGGTGAAAGCGAAGAGGGCCGCCGCCAAAATCAGCGCGAGCGCCTCTCCAGGGTGATTGCTCCTTTTCATTATCTGCTCCTCTATTCTATTGTCGATTTACGTGCAACTATAAGGCGATCGCCCTCTCAATGAAAGTCAAGGGTGGTCGAAGATACTTCCTCCATCAGAAGCACAGATTCCGTAGCGGGTTGCTCGCTCTTTTCTCGTTTTATCAAAACAACGATTTGTATGCGTACGCTTCGCGAGGTCCGGCAGAGGGGAGCCCACTTCGAGAACGCGAACTCATGCAAACTCTATCCTCAGGTAGACTTACGCTCGAATTGCCTGGGAAACGTAAAAATGGCCCGTGATTCATCACACGCGATGAAAGTTGTTGACCGCTTTGCCCCTGAGTCCCGCCGCGGTGTTGTCCGCCGATCATCGGCCTCAGATGCTGGCCGCAGCGGGAGAGGATCTCCATTCCGATTCGGCCCATGAGGCCCTGTACGCCAGGTTCAATGGAAGTGTCCACCATAGCTGCGTGGGTGAAGCCCCTAGCCGCTTCACCACACTCGAAAGAGAATAAAAGCGCTGATTCGCATATCGAAATCCCGCCAGCAACTCTTCCGGGCGCATCTGTTGCGGTTGAAATACCACATCGGTGCGTCCGTTGTATTTTCGCCAGTCGCGAGTCAATATGCGCCCCTGGGCCTCGAGTCGCTGAAAGAGCGGCGTGCCCGGATAGGGCGTCAGGATGTTGAATGTCGCGTTTTGAATCCCCGCGTCTTCGAGGAAATCGACGGTTTCTCTGAAAACCGCTGGTGTGTCATGGTCAAAGCCAAAAACAATCCCGGCTTGGACGGCAATTCCGCGAGCGTGGACCCGTCTGATCGCTTGAGCGTAATCTCCAACACGGTTAAATCCCTTGTGTACCTCGTCCATGCTCGATTGCGAAACGGATTCCAGCCCCAGGAACAGCTGTTTGCAGCCGCTGCCAGCTGCCGCCGCCAGAAGTTCGTCGTCGCAGGACACTTGAATGGTCGCCTGGCTGCTCCACCATTTGCGATATGGCGCAATTGCGCGAAACAATTCCTTCGCATACTCCTTGTCGGCGGCGATGTTCTCATCCCAGAAGATGATTCGCTTGCCTGAAAAGGAGCCGTATTCTGACGCAACCTCCGCAATGGGCCGCTTCCGAAAGCCATGCCGGTACATGAGTGGAATCGTGCAGAAATCGCAGCGGTTGGGGCATCCCCTGGTGGCAAACAGAACGCCGTTTGTGAAGTCTCTCCGATGATAGAGCGACTTGCGCGCCTTGGGGATGTCCGTCAGAGAGGCCGGGCCGTCGCGCCGGTACACGCGGCGATAAACTCCCGTGGCAAAATCATGCAGGAACTCCTCCCACAGGCCTTCTGCTTCTCCAACGAAGATCACGTCGGCATGCCTGCCGGCTTCTTCGGGGAGCAAAGTGACGTGAGGACCGCCCATGGCGACGCAAGTTCCGCGCGATCTGAATCGGGAGGCAAGATTGAAGGCGTGATAGGCGCTTGGCGTGTGAAACGTGATGCCCACAACGTCCGGGTCGACGCTCCAGTCGATCTCTTCGGCCTCTTCATCGACGTGAGCAACCTGCCAATCCGCAGGAACCCTCGCGGCCAGATACGGCATGGTGATCTGCTGGAAATTTAGGAAGCGTGATCTACGCGCTCTTCGAATTTCCGCTGACGATGCGGTAATCAGGAGGAGTTCCGGCATTGCTCCCTGGAAATCTTTCGCGCCACTGCTGCGCAGCCGAAGCTCTCGTATAGGCTGACTGCTACGTCCGTTTCACAATCATCGGCCTATCACCGCGCCTCGGATCATCAACATATCGTAGTCCACGCCTTCCCCTGGCAGTTGTGTTCGTGGCCACATCAATCAGCTACGGGTTGGTTGGGTTGATGCTGAGGTTAGTGCTATACAGCCTTTAGTGCGAATGCGGTGCACGACAACGCGGCGACGCAGCAGGCGCTGCCCGATCGAGTAGTCTTTTGGAATCGGCCGCGTCCTTAAGATTCTGAGCAAACCGGATCGGAGATCATTCAGAATAGCCGGACTCTAGCCCGCAAACAGAAAATCCCACGACGAGTCCAGGAACATCCAGCGCTGTGTGCTGAACCAGCTTGTCGGCAGTCCCGGCACATGAAGTAACGTATGACCGCCCGCGCAAATGAGTTCGGTTCCGCTCCAGGCCAGGAACATTCTCGAAACCAGTCCGACTTGTGCGGGATGCGTCACGCGCCTGAGGCAGACAGGGCAACGCTGGCGTTGATCCAATAGCGCCCATCGCATTCCAAACAGACAAATAGTCAAGGAGATAACCAGCTGTATATAAACTCCATCGGGCGAGAACACCGGAAAATGCCAGTACGCCAGGTCAACTGACGAAAAGTAGGCGATCAGCATGATCAAAATAATCTTCAAGCCAAGGAAGCCAAGCCGAACTGCTCTCCGCATCCAGGAAGGCTTGTGCGAGCTGAAGCTGTACTCTGCAAGCGATACCGAGACAATAGCGGGCAACGCAAGGAAGGCGAGAAAAATTCCAAACCAATAGATGTTCGCCGGTCCCGGCATTTGTTCGTCAAGGGACTTGCCCAAAAAATCGTGCTCCGTCCTTCGTGAATCAAAGGAAGTGATACGGACCAGCCCGCCCCACACTTCTGACCTTCCGATTCGTGTCAAATGGGCCACAACATATCCTCGGCCGCCGGAATTGATTTCGGAGTCGGATTCCAGTAACCATGCGTCAGAGTTTCCTGGCAGCCTCCAGGCATCGCCTGGCGCGATTCCGACAACTCGCGCCGGCCGCGACCCAACGAGCAGCACGGTGCCGACGACCTCTGGATTCGCTCCGAGCTGCTGTCTCCACACTCGTTCGCTGAGAACCAGGCGCGGCACATCGCTTCGGGCTTGCTCCTTCGGAACCATGTAGTGCAGAGGCCAACCCGCGAGGGTGAAGAGATTCAAGCTGGCCCGAGCGATCTGCCACGTGCCACCGGCATGAGGGCCAAGCTCTACGGTCTCTCTTGCGACACGATAGAACGCAAACCCGTCAGCGTAACGCTGCCTGCTTCGCTCCCAGATTCTGACCTGATCAATCACCATGCTTGGGACTGAGCTATTCTTGGCCCCTTCATCCTGGATCAATATCGTCCCCGGCCGTACCTGGGCGCTCGAGAAATTCTGCTCTACGCGAACGCCGGGCAACAGAAGCGAGCCAGCATAGCCCAGCAGCAGGAGGCACCCGAGCCAGAAAATGCAGATCGCGGGCGAACCTTGAAGTGCTCCAAATCGCGGTCGATTCTGCCACCAAAAACGTCGAAGACATGCCGCGTCCTGAAACGCTCCGAAACAAAAGCCGGCAATTTCTCGTTCAGTTTGCCACGAAGCTGCGCAGGAGGCGCCATTGGATCGCCGCGCATGCCATAGTTCCGACTCCCACTCCAGGCGCCACTCCGCCCGTTGCCTTTCCGGCACCAGGTAAGACGCGCAACACAAAAGCCCGCGATCGATCGCATGAAACAACGGTTCGGAGTGGGGTGTCATAACGACTTCTCCTCTACAGTTGGGATCATGCGTTCCAGCAGAGGATAGCGATTCCGGGATGCCTTGAGCGCCTCCGCGCCGGTCGTAGTCAGTTTGTAGTACTTGCGCGGCGGTCTCTGATCGGCGTCGGCGATGGATTGCCGTTCCCAGCGCGAGCAGATGAGTTTGTCGCGTTCCAGGCGCCGCATTGCTGGATAGACGGTTCCGCTCGGCAGCCCCGTCATCTCCATGATGCTGAACCCATAGATCAAGCCGGCGTCGATCGCCTGCAAGATCATCGCCGCTGTGTGCGAGAGTTTCGCCACGGAAGCCATGACGCATTATAGCTATGTAGAAGGCTACTTGACAACGAAACCCAATTGATGAAGAATACTACATAGGGGTCGGTAGTGGTTCCATGATGCTTGAGCTCAAAGGCCTTTACAAATCCTTCCGTGGCATCCCCGCTGTCGAAGACGTTTCATTCAGCATCGCGAGCGGTGAGATTGTCGGATTTTTAGGACCGAACGGTGCTGGAAAATCGACAACCGTCAAAATCATGACCGGCATGCTGCGGCCGAACGCTGGGCGCGTGCTCTTTGAAGGTCGCGATATTCGTAAGGATCTGGTTGCCTTCCGCCGCGCCATCGGCTACGTCCCTGAAGAGGCGCATCTCTACGGCTACATGTCGGGGTTCGAATATCTTCAACTGATTGGACGGCTGCGCGGGTTTTCCGAAGCCCTCATCGAGATCAAGGCTGCCAGGCTGCTCAAGCTTCTTCATCTCGAATCGTCTCAATACTCGCCCATCTCCACCTACTCGAAAGGAATGCGCCAGCGTGTGCTCATTGCCGCCGCCGTGCTGCATGATCCACGCCTGCTCATCCTTGATGAACCCCTTTCGGGACTCGATGTCATCTCCGCGCGCCTCCTCAAGGACCTGCTTGAGATGCTTGCGGCAGAAGGCAAAGCCGTTCTGTACATTTCGCACGTGCTGGAGGTGGTGGAGCAGGTATGCAGCCGTGTTGTCGTTATCGCCAAGGGGAAGATCCTGGCCGACGCGCCGCCGTCCCAGTTGACGCAATTGATGAAGCTGCCCAATCTCGAAAGTGTCTTTGCGCAGTTGGTTCAACAGCAGGACACATCAGCCGTTGCGCGGCAGATTGTTGAGGTCATGCGCATCGGCCATGCGTGAATACTTTGAACGCATCCTGCTGATGTCGGAACCCGACATTCTGCCTCTGCGCGCGCAGGCAGCCCGTGGAGCGGTCCGCGAGCCGGAGCGGAGCCAGTTCGCCCATCTGCTGCGCCATTTTCTGGAGCGTTTCTTCAACCACGAAACCGCCTCCCCGGATGGTGACGCCAAAACGCGCCTTGTTCAGGTTGCCTTCGCCGCCGGGCTGCCGCCGTTCGTGATCGCAATCTACCTGTGGCCTGTGTATCACCCGTTCATCGAATCCACGATGCGGCGCCGTGCGCTGCCCGGCCCTCCCCCGTATTGGCTGCAGGTGAATCACCACTTCTTTTTCGTGATCTACTCATTCGTCGCCGTCGGCATCGCGACGGTTTTCGAGTGGGACCTTTTCTTTCCCGATCTCCTCGACCTGTTTGTGCTCAAAACCCTGCCGGTTCCAGGCTTGCGGCAGTTTCTAGCGCGTGTGTCGGCGATCGCCATCTTTGTCGCCGGATTTCTGTTCGATGTGAATGTCTTTGCAACGATTGTTCTCGTCCCGGCCACCGACCCGCCCAATTTGCCGCGCTTTCTTGCCGGTCATCTTCTGGCCGCTGCCGGTAGTGGACTGTTCGCCGCCGCTTCGGTGTTGGCCTTCGAATGCTTGGTGCTCTCGGTTCTGGGCGAGCGGTGGTTTCGTCGTGTCTCTCTGTTCATGCAGGGCTTCCTGATTTCCGTGCTGCTCATGATCTTGCTATTGTTTCCGGTGTTCTCGGGCGTGGTGCCCAACCTGCTGCAATCCGGCCATTGGTCCGTTCGCTGCATTCCTCCGTTTTGGTTTCTCGGCGTCTATCAGCGGCTCATGGAGGGGCCGGCCGCGCTCCCCATCTACGGCCAGCTTGCCCGAACCGCCTTTTTGGCTACGCTCCTGGTGACCTCAATCGTAATCTTCACCTACCCCCTTGCCTATCTCCGTCGCACGCGCCAGCTCGTTGAAGGTGGCGCTGCCCGTCCGCATCGCAACTGGCTGACCGCAGTCATCTCCGGCCTCATCACTGCAATATTGGTTCGTCCGCCAGAACGTCGCGCCATCTTTCATTACGTCACGCAAACTCTTCTTCGTGTTCCACGCTACCGCGTCTATCTTGTTCTTTATGGAGGGGTGGGCCTATCGATCGTCATTGCCAGCGTCCTGCGCTTTTCCGTCACTCACAATCAGGTTCGCATGGCGGTCTCAGTCGACGGCCTGCGCGCCTCCATCGGCATTGCAGCCTTTTGGGCCGTTGCCGGACTTCGCATCGCTTTTCTCTCACCGGGCAACCAGCAGGGAAGCTGGATCTTCCATTTCATCCACGGCAGGCCGCCGGAATTACCTATGGCACTCGAGCAGCTGCGTGCCGTAAAAACCTGGGCTCTCCTTTTTGTGGCCGCAATCACCGGCACTGTCGCGATCCTCGCCTTTGCAATCGCGCCCCCGGAACTTCGCACTTCGCGCAATGTCGTTGCGGAGCTGCTTGTCGCGATCGGCTTTTGCCTGATTTTGACTGACCTCTTCTTTCTGCATGTCACCACGGTTGCCTTTACGGGCGAACAAACCGGCCAATCGGCGAATGCGGCAATGTCGATTGCAAGGTATCTCACTTTTTCCCCGATTGTGATCGGGGTTGCGGTGGTGTCCACACCGGGGATCGAGGCCCGTGACTGGCGCTACCTGGCAATTCTCGCCGGTCTGATGGCGGCGCACTGGCTGATCGAGCTGCGCCACCGTGAATTAGTTCGCCAGCACTGTCTGCTTTTTGACCCGGAGGACCGTGACAATTTGTTTCTGCTGCGACTCGATCTTCGCGATTACGGTACCGATGAACACGGAGCGGAGAATCAAGCAATCGAGGATGACGGGGACCCGCAATACCAATATGAACCCGTATGTGAGAACGCCCATCGTAACGAATGAGGCCCTGGCGGGCTTCTTCTCGACACGATCGATTTCGCTTCGTATTGTTGTCACTCAACCGGGGTGTCCGTCCTGGCTCGCTAGGGTCGGGTGGCGCCGACACATTAAAAAAGGCCAGGAGAAGTTCTCCTGGCCTTCACTGCTTCTGGCGCTCCCAGCTTAATTGTCCCTCAATTTTTCAACTGCATCCGCTTGTCGATCCGCAGCTCATGCAGCGGTAGCAGCTTCCATTTCGCACCATGATCGCGCCGCACACATTGCAGCTCGGCGCGTCGCCCATGTCGTACATGTAGCGCATGGCGTCGGCCGCATGGTACAGCCCGCGATCCTGCATTGTCGGCGCGTGCGTCGGTGGCGCTTGCGGTGCTTGCCTCGGCTTCACCTCGGGCGCGATGCCACCGCCTGCAACCACTCCGCCCGTGTGCCCGCCGCTCGAAGTCACCTGGCTCAACCGCTTGGCCACTTCTTCTGCCAGGCGCGCGATATGCTGCTGAGTCGCGGCAGCGCCTGCGTCCCGTTCCGGTTCGTTCTCTTCAAGCAGGCTGGGGGAGGGTGGAAGTTGCGGCGTCTGCAGAGCCAGTCCCGCAAAGAGCGTCAACTGCTGGCCCGAAAGGAACCGCAGACTGAGCCAGCGGAACATGTAATCCATGAGGCTCTTCGCGTAGCCGATCTGCTCGTTGCCCGTCCAGCCCGAAGGCTCAAACCGCGTGTGCGCAAACTTCTCGCACAGCACCTTAAGCGGTACACCATGCTGCAACGCCAGCGAGACCGAGGTTGCGAATGCATCCATCAACCCCGAAACCGTCGATCCCTCCTTGGCCATGCGGATGAAGATCTCGCCCGGCTGCCCGTTGGGATAGAGGCCCACCGTGATGTAGCCTTCGTGCCCAGCGATCGAGAACTTGTGCGTAATCGACGCGCGCTCCTCCTGCAGACGGTGGCGTATCGCGCGCGGCGGAGCATTCAGATCCTGCTCGTCGCCCTTGGCAAGATCCATCGCGTCGAGCGACGGCGCCGTCGTCAGCACCGGCACTGCAGCCGCCGTGGCAATTTCATCCAGCGCCTTCTGGAACGCCTGCGCGACGGAGTGCAGTTGCTTCGCGCTCACCTCAACCTTGTCGCTTGCATGCGTTTCCAGCGCCTTCAGATCGGCTTCCGCTGCAGGCTGCGATGCTGCAAGATGGCCCAGCAACCGGCCGCCCACCGTGTCCAGCGCCGACGGCTCCTTCCTGGCGTCAATGCTCGTATTCAGCGGCTGCGTGCCTTTCGAACCGTCGCGATAAATGGCCACGGCCTTGATGCCCAGCCCCCAGCTCGCCGCGTACGCCTCGGCCACATCGTCCACGGTTGCCTCTTGCGGCAGGTTCACCGTCTTCGAAATCGCGCCCGAAAGGAATGGCTGCGCCGCCGACATCATCTTGATGTGCCCCATGTAGTGGATCGACCGCGTTCCCTTGGCCGGCTTGAAGCTGCAATCGAACACCGCCAAATGCTCCGGCTTCACGCCGGGCGCTCCTTCAATCGTGCCCGTCGCATCAATGTAGCTCACAATCGCATTCACTTCATCGCTGGAGTAGCCAAGCTTGAACAGCGCTGCGGGTACCGTGTTGTTCACAATCTTGATCATCCCGCCGCCCACCAGCTTCTTGTATTTCACCAGCGCCAGGTCGGGCTCGATTCCCGTCGTGTCGCAATCCATCATGAAGCCGATCGTTCCCGTGGGTGCCAGCACCGTGGTCTGCGAGTTGCGATAACCGTAGCGCTCGCCGTAAAGCAAGGCCATATCCCAGCTCTCGCGGCTGGCGTCGATCAGCGCCTGCAGTTGTGGCACAATAAACGGCTCGCCCGCGCCCCGCGATTTGCCGATGTTGTTCACTTCTGCCCGGTGCATGCGGATCACGTCGAGAAACGGCTCGCGGTTCACGTAGAACCCCGGGCACGCTCCGCCCTGGTGCTCAACCGACGCGGTCAGTGGCGTCGCCGAGCTCAGCGGCTCGCACTGCGCAGCGATAATCGCCGACTGCAGATACGCCTGCCCGGTCATGATCGCCGTCATCGCCGCTGCCAGGTCGCGCCCGGCCTCGGAATCGTACGGCAGACCGAGGGCCATCAGCAGGGCGCCCAGGTTTGCGTATCCCAGTCCCAGGGGCCGGTAGTCGTGCGAGTTTCGCGCGATGGCCTCGGTCGGATATCCCGAATTGTCGACGAGAATCTCCATCGCCGTTATCAACACGCTGATCGCATGCCGGTATGCCGGAATATCAAACGTTCCTGCCGGCGTCATGAACCGCAGCAGGTTCAGGCTCGCCAGGTTGCACGCCGAGTTGTCAAGGAACATGTACTCTGAGCACGGATTCGACGCATTGATCCGCGCTGTGTTCTTGCTTGTGTGCCACTTGTTGATCGTAGTGTCGAACTGCATTCCCGGATCGCCGCACTGCCATGTTGACTCGGCGATCTTATACATGATCTCGCGCGCTTTGCGGGTCTTCACCGGCTCGTGACCCTTCACCGTATACGTGGTGAAGTCGCCGTCCGCCTCGTACGCGCGCATGAATTCGTCACTGACCCGTACTGAATTGTTAGCGTTCTGAAAGAAGATCGACGAAAACGCCTCCGAATCCGGCCCCGATCCGTCGTACCCCGCCTTGATCAGCGTGAACGCCTTGGCTTCTTCCTTGGACTTGCACTCGATAAACTCCACGATGTCCGGGTGATCCACATTCAGGATCACCATCTTCGCTGCCCGGCGCGTCTTGCCGCCGCTCTTGATCACTCCCGCGAATGCATCGAAACCGCGCATGAAGCTCAGCGGCCCGCTCGCCTGCCCGCCGCCCGAAAGCAGCTCCATCGACCCGCGAAGAGATGAGAGATTCGTGCCAGTTCCGGAACCCCACTTGAAGAGCATGCCCTCGGTCTTGGCGAGCGTCAGAATCGAGTCCAGCGAGTCGTCGACCGCGTTGATGAAACACGCTGAGCACTGCGGATTCCTGTATCCCGTCGCCGCATACTGCACCCCGCCTGTCACCGGATCCCAGTGCCAGTTTTGGCCGTCCGCATCCGGCTCCAGCCGGTCACAGCCCACGTTGAACCAAACCGGCGAGTTGAACGCCGCCTTTTGCGTGAGCAACATGTGCACAAGCTCGTCGTGGAAGATCGCGGCATCGATGGGGGTGGCGAAATAGCCGCCCACCATGCCCCAGTCGCGCACCGTCTCCGCCACGCGTCCCACCAGTTGCCGCACTCCCGTCTCGCGTTCCGGTGTGTCCAACTGCCCGTGGAGATACTTCGAAGCCACGATATTCGTGGCCGTCATTGACCAGTCCGCAGGCACCTCCACATCCTTCTGCTCGAAGATCGTATTGCCCTTGGTGTCGGTGATCGACGCGGTCCGGCGTTCCCACTGGACCTCTTCGTAAGGTGAAACGCCGTCCCTTGAGAACCGGCGCGCGAATGTCAGTCCCTGCTTGGCGCGTGGGCTGGATTGGAAGGCTGCACTCGAGGTCTGAACCTGAGACTCGTTCATCGGAATCCTCTCCATCGGGAAAAATTGGTGAAAAGCTCCCTCCAACCGGCGATGGCGCCGGAATGGGAAAACCATCACAACATCGCTAAAACGAACGGAGAACGGGAATAATGTTCGCTGCGAGTTTCAGTACCCTCAACAGCTTTTAGCGTGCTCTGCGCGCTCCTCGTCTCTCTACTCTAATGCTGCCTGCGCCCGGGATCTTGCCCTCTTAAAAACACCCACCCCTGAGACGCGGGCAAGAGCAATTGGACTCTGAAATCGCTCGATGTACGCCGCTTCTTCGTTACAGTTCGTTTACAGCCGCAGATGAAAAAATACCGCTGTCCATGGTACGTGTCAACACAAAACCACAACATCTTGTATTTTGTTCACATTTGGCGCATCTGCCCTCTAAACACTGCGCTTTGCCTGTGGAAAGCTTCGCGCAGCCTTGTGCGATGCGGAGTTGCGCGCTTCAAATGGCGTGAAAGCAGGGCAATCGTCACCCGCAACACAAAGGCTAGCCCTATGGCGGAGGCGAAACAAGGCGCAGGATCGGTGCAATTTGCTGTGTACGGCTGTGCAGATGTGGACAAATGGGGCTCGGTCTGCGTGGAGGGTGCACCATCAAAGCTCGGCCCGGGTTGGGCAGGAATGCACTTCGTTCAGTGCAGCTTTTGAGTGCTGGGGCTGTAACGTGCCTGGAATCAGGGAGAATGTTCGTGAAAGTGGTGCGTTGACCCCGCCAAATGTTCGCTTAAGTGGTTACATTTTGGGCCAAAATGTAACCCTGCGAGGTTGCGAATTTACGACGCAATGACCCTCTCAGGTGTCGAATAAATGCAAATGACACCCTCGCAGGTTGCGAATTAAAGCAAAGCGCACCATGTAATTACCCAAAAGAGGCCTTGAATGCAATTTCTTGGGCTCTAAAACGCGGTTTTGAGCCTCATTTTGACGCGTTTTTGGGCGTTTTTGCGCGCAGCCCGCGTGCGCGGGCGCGAGAATTCAGGTCCAGTCTCGTTCCTGTCAAATTTTGATTGGAAAGGCCGCGCTGGTTGAATTACCCGGCGCTGGCCTGGCGTTGCTCAGCCGACTGGGCCGCCGGCCTGCCGATCGCATCCCGCAGGCGCTCGAACAATCCCGCGTCCTCCGATCCCTTGGCAAGCCCTTCCTCGATCGCCGTGCGCAGCAGGTCCATCCGTTCGGCGTACTCGTGCTCGTGTTGCTCCTGCAGCCGTAGGGCCGCGGACATTACCTCGCTGGCGCTGGCATAGTGGCCGCTGTTCACGCATGAAGCCACGAAGCGGTCCTGTTCGGCGGTGAGTTTGATCAGGCGGGTCGGCATGGTTACCTCGGATCAAGTATAGGGCGATTCTTAAGTCTCCGATAATCGTTCTTGTGTTACCAAAGTGGCAAATGGATGGGCCGAGAGTAGTACTCCTTAGGCAATCGAAGACGAAAGCACTCCGCTCGGAGTGACTCCTCTGCGGCGCCTCCGGCGCCGGCGTTGATCGCCCGGTGGGCCCGGACTATATTGCCTTCAGCAGATCTCAATTTCTTCAAGCGCTCCAAGGGATTGGTGATGAAGCTGCCAAAGATCCTCCCATCCAGCCGCCTCGCCTTCTGGTATCTCCTGGCGATGATCGCCATGGTTGCCGCGCCGGTCGCAATCACCCTCTGCACCGTGAAGCTCGTCGCCTTCCGCCCACTGGCGGAAATCATCGCCCAAAATCCTTCTCCTCACGGCTACACGACCAGCCTCCTCATCTTCGTCGTTCCCATCGTTCTCATCGCTTTCTGGTTTCTCCCCAATGACCGCGTCCGCATCTCTCGCCGAGCGTTCTGGTGGACGATCGGAATTCTGTTTCCCCTCGGTGTCCTCCTCGACTTCTTCTTTGCCCGATACTTCTTTTGCTTCCCCAATCGCAACGCAGTGCTGGGAATCCTCGCGCCGGCTTCGGGCAAACCTGTGCCCGTTGAGGAATATCTCTTCTACCTCACCGGGTTCCTCGCTGTGCTCCTCTTCTACATCTGGCTCGACGGCTACTGGCTGCACGCCTACAGCGTCCCGGAGCAGGACCTCCGCCGCACAACTTTCCGCCGCCTTCTCGGTTTTCATCTCGATTCGCTGATTCTCGCGATCATTTTCCTCGGCACAGCAATTGTCTACAAGGACTTCGCGCCCACGCGCACGCCGGGCTTTCCCGGCTACCTCACCTTCCTCGTCCTCGGCTCACTGCTTCCCTCCGTCGCCCTCTTTCCCAAAGCCAAAAACGTCATCAACTGGCGCGCCCTCAGCCTCACTCTTTTCATCGTGGTGCTCGCCAGCCTGCAATGGGAAGCCACGCTGGCCGTCCCCTATGGCTGGTGGAACTATCAGCGCACCGCCATGGTCGGCATCTATATCCGCGCCTGGGATAATCTTCCCGTCGAAGCTGTCTTTGTCTGGATTGCGGTCACCTACATGACCGTCATCGTCTACGAAGTAGTGCGATGCTGGCAGGCCTCCGGCAAATCAGCCCGCCATGCTTTCTTGGGCGCCGGCGGGCCGGTTGAAGTCGCCACGCACCGCAAATAACGCCTAAAGCCCGTCCCGAACACACACTCCTGCCATCGCGAGAATTCATAAACAAAGCCCTTGACGGCCGTTGTCGCACTGGCGCATAATTCCGCCGCTAGAATTATTTCCCATTCGCAGCACTGTCTCTCCTTTGCAAGAACCTGGCTCGAAAAGTTCTCTATTCATCCGTTCGCCCGGTATCTTTTGCTCGCGAAATCACTTATCAGGAGCTCCCTCTTGAACAAACAATTCCTCCCCCTTGCGGTCGTGCTCGCGCTGGCACTTGCGGCGGTTCCGGCCTTTGCAGCTACCCCTCTCACCATCAACACCACCACCTCAACCTGCGGCGGCCGAACAGCCGGAACGGTCTGGGAGATCAACAACGGCGCTCTCGATATCTGCTTCTACCCTGC
The DNA here is from genome assembly GCA_900290245.1 of Candidatus Sulfuritelmatomonas gaucii. Classification (GTDB taxonomy): domain Bacteria; phylum Acidobacteriota; class Terriglobia; order Terriglobales; family Acidobacteriaceae; genus Telmatobacter; species Telmatobacter gaucii. Next base: position 99,929 of record OKRB01000141.1, read on the forward strand.
GCACGCCAGCATCATCGACATGACTCCCAATGGCACCTCTGACAATCTCGTCGACCAGACCCAGACCGGCGGCGGCGTTCCCAAGGGCTTTTACATGGATAACGCCGGCTTCGGCAACCCTCCCGGCGTCCCCGGCTATGACCTCACTGACTTTTACCTTGACTGGTGGGTCACCTATCCCTCGGGCACGGGCAACAGCTACACCTACAGCGAACACTGGATCGTGACTCCCTATGACCCCGGCGTTCACGTCTACTTCGTCGCCGACCACGCTACCACCGACGCCACCGGCTCCATCGGCCAGGTGCAATGGGTCTTTCGCCTCGACCAGAACAAGTTCAACAACCTGTACATGGCCAACGAAGACCTCAGCAATCCTGGCCCCGTTCAGCTCGGCCCCATGCCCACCTACGCCGAGTACTTCGGCACTGTGAATCCTGACGGCCTGGGCGCAGCCGATCCCGGCCGCGCGGTGCAGGACGCCACCGCAGACATGCACGGTTACGGCACTGGGCCCTGGTCCGCCTTTCCGCCCATCGCGCCCGGGTTCGGCCGCCAGTTCGGCGACAAGTACGACTACTCCGGCTACAGCTACCTGAACCTCTGCCATGGCGTGTACGGTTCGCAATACGGCGCGTGGGTGGTCTTCCCATCGAATGAATCTCTCGTCGGAGGCCCAACCAAGCAGAACCTGCTCTTCACCGGCAACCTCAACATGATTGAGGCCTTCTCAAACCACCTCGACAACAACATCAGCGACATCACGCCGTCGGGCACGGCTTCGCATCGCCTGTTCGGCCCCTTCTATGTCCGCTTCAACAAACTTGGCGGGTTTCTTCGAACTCCAACTGCCATGTATTGGGACGCCGTCCTCTTCGGTGAGCTTTCCGGGCTCCTCTACGATCACGAGAACGACCTGCTCGCATCCGGCTACGTTCCTTCCACGGCCCGTGGCGACGTCGATGTTCAAGTCAATGGCGTCGCTGGCCCTCCAAAAACCGCCTGGGCTGTTCTGAGCGATCCGGGCAGGAACTTCCAATACTCCACTGGCGCTCAATACTGGATCGACATCAGCCGCGGCGGCGCGGGACGATTTCGCGGCGTGATTCCCGGCACCTATCGCCTGTCCGTTTACGATCTCGGCCATTGGGGCGAGCTGCGGCAGGAGAATGTCGTGGTGAATGCGGATCAGGTCACGGTGGTTCCGACCATGAGCTTCGTACACGAGGACTTCGGCGAAAGTGTATGGAACATCGGAATTCCCGACCGCTCCTCGCATGAGTTCCTCCATGGGCAGGACGCGCAAGGCCACGACGACCGCCAGTTCTGGGGCAATTGGAATTATTGGGCCGACTTTGCGGCCAACCAGGGCGCCGTGGTCTACAACGCCACCAGCGGCCCCGCCGGCCCGGCGACCAACGACCTGACAAAGTGGAATTACAACCACTGGAAGTCATTCGATCCCAGCCTCTTTGGCGGCTATTTCTGCAATGCTGCTGACGACACGACAGATGGCTACACGTGCATTATTCCCAGCTACGTGGCATCACTCACCGGCGCCACGGGGAAGAACGGCGTGGGCACGCCACTTCCGCCGTGGACAGTCAACTTCGCTACGCCCTCCGATGTGACGAACTACGCCAACGGCTACGTGGTGATTTCGGTTTCGCTCGCGGCCACAGAAGCCAGCTACATCGCTACTCTGAATGGGCAACAGCTCATCTGGTCAAACGTCAACAAGAGCGACGCCGCGGTGCGCAGCGGCTTCTCCGGCTACACGCAGTGGATGGCCTTCCAGTGGCCGGCGAGCGCACTCAATCCCGCAGGCGAAAACAACGTGCTCACCATCGGCGTGAGCCAGCCACAAGGCGATGAGGACGACGCACTCCGCCTCGAGCTGACCAACACTTCAGCAGCGCCATCCGTGCGTGGCTGGAACGACTACAGCTTCGTCACGGCAGGCTCGACCGGCGGCTCCGTCACCGTGGCGCCCAACGACGCGGTTCCGAACCCGTAGCAAAATCTCGCGGCCTAAGAACGCTTCGGCCATCTCTGTCCGGGCGGACAGAGATGGCCGCATTCGAAACACCACAATCAGACCCGCAAGATCAACGACGCCATCACCAATCCGATGGAGGCTAGTCGTTCTTGATGCGCATGCCGTAAAACGAGCGGTACACGAAGAAGAAGGAGATAAGGAAGAAGACCGCAGCAAGAATGTGCGTCCACATCTCGCCGTGGGTGGCAGACATTTGCACCGCCAGCTCGACGGCGAGCAAGCCAAAAAGTGTAGTGAACTTGATGACCGGATTGAGCGCCACGGCGGCTGTGTCCTTGAATGGATCGCCGACCAGGTCGCCAACCACCGTCGCCTCATGCAGCGGCGTTCCTTTTTCGTGCAGATCCACTTCGACGATCTTCTTGGCGTTATCCCATGCGCCGCCGGCATTGGCCATAAAGATGGCCTGGTACAAGCCGAAGATCGCGATCGAGATCAGGTAGCCGACGAAGAAGAAAGGATCAAGGAAGGCAAAAGCTAATGCGGCAAAAAACAGCGAGATGAAGATGGTCAGCATTCCGCTTTGCGCGTAACGCGTGCAGATGGCCACCACCTTCTTGCTGTCTTCGGTTGAAGCCTTTGTGCTTCCTTCAATGTGGATGTTCCTCTTGATGAACTCCACGGCGCGATAGGCGCCAGTGGTCACCGCCTGCGTGGCTGCGCCGGTAAACCAGTAGATCACCGCGCCGCCAGTAACGAGGCCGAGCAGGAATGGCGCGTTGAGAATCGAGAGCTTGTCAAGATTTGTCGTCAGCGAGTTGGTCAGCGCCATAATGGTGGCGAAGATCAGGGTAGTGGCCCCCACCACGGCGGTGCCAATCAGCACCGGCTTGGCGCTGGCTTTGAATGTATTGCCCGCACCGTCGCCCGCTTCCAGCATCTTCTTGGCGTGATCGAAATCCACATTCACGCCAAACTGCTTTTTCACTTCTTCGCGCACTCCCGGCTCGTTCTCAATGAGCGACAGCTCGTAGATGGATTGCGCGTTGTCCGTCACCGGTCCAAAAGAATCGACTGCGATGGTCACCGGTCCCATGCCCAGGAAGCCGAAAGCGACCAGGCCAAAGGCGAACATCGGCGCCGCCAGAATTACAGCAGCGAACCCCGCGGTGCTCACCGCATAGCCAAGGGCCATTAAAACGATGACCGCGCCTCCCAGGTAGTAGGCGGAAAAATTCCCGGCGACGAACCCCGACAGGAGGCCGAGAGCAGCTCCACCCTCCCTTGCCGATGCCACCACCTCTTGCACGTGCCGCGCCTTGGTGGATGTGAACACTTTTACGAGCTCAGGAATGAGTGCGCCCGCCACGGTTCCGCAAGACGTGATCGTGGCCAATTTCCACCAGAGTGTCGGGTCTCCTCCCAAATTCGGAATCAGGATATAGGTGACCGGATATGTAACCGCGATCGTCACAACGGAAGTGATCCACACCAGCGAGGTGAGCGGCGACTCGAAGTTGAATTCGCGCGCTTTGCCATACTTCGCCCTGGCGATCACCTCATTGATGTAATAACCCGCAACTGCGGCCACCAGCATGGCCACGCGAACCGCAAACAGCCAGACCAGCAGTTGCACTCCAACGACCGCATCCTTCGCGCCCAGCATGATGAACGCGATCAGAGCGACCTGGACCACGCCGTATGTCTCAAAACCGTCGGCAGTGGGACCCACCGAGTCGCCGGCATTGTCTCCGGTGCAGTCGGCAATCACGCCCGGGTTGCGGGCATCGTCCTCTTTCACATGGAACACGATCTTCATCAGGTCAGCGCCGATGTCGGCAATCTTGGTGAAGATGCCGCCGGCCAGCCGCAGCACAGCCGCGCCGAGCGATTCGCCGATGGCAAAACCGATGAAACACGGACCGGCATAGTCTCCCGGTACGAAGAGAATGATGCTGAACATCATCAGCAGCTCGATCGAGATCAGCATCATGCCGATGCTCATGCCCGACTTCAGCGGCACGCTGAATGTGCGATACGCATTACCGCTCAGCGCTGCATACGCTGTGCGCGAATTTGCAAGCGTGTTCAACCGGATGCCAAACCACGCGACAAAATAGCTGCCCGCCATTCCCAGCACGCTGAACGCGAGGATGATGATCACTCGGGCCGCGCTGAACTGAAGCAGAACAGCGAAATATACAAGGATGACGACTGCAATGAACGACCAGAGAAGCAGCAGGAATTTTCCCTGGTTGAAGAGATAGGTTTTGCAGGTCTCCCAGATCAGTTGCGACACTTCTTTCATGGACCGATGGACGGGCAGGCCCTTAAGGTGGACATACATGAAGAGGCCGAAGATCATGCCCAGGATGCAAAACAGCGGCCCGTACATGAGCAGGCTATGGCCGTTCATGCCCAGAAACTGGACCTGGGTCAAATCGGGAAGCTTCAGATTGGCCTCGCCTCCGGCCGCCTCAACAGGCGCTGCAAAAGCCGCGCCTTTCCCAAGCAGAACGAGTGCGGCCATGACACCGGCCTGCCTCCCGCGGCGCCACGAAAATAAATTGCTTTTCATACTTTCTCCTATGCCCTCTCGCCGGCTTCCGGCGGAAATCGGCTGCATCTCAGCCTTGCCAAATTCGGAACCCATGACCTGCCGCGTAAAGAACGCAGCCACAAAAAGCGAGAGCATGCTCACGCCCACAGAAAAGTACACCCAACCCAGTACAGTCACACACCCTCCATGGTTTAAGTTTTAGAGCCGCATGATCCACGGCCCCACGGCACCTTCCGGATCCGCATCGGGAATGCCCGCCTTCATCCGGAAGACACCTCGGAACAGACCTCGCCCCACCGGGGGAATGGCCACCGGGAAGGCTATCATCCGGATACACGGCTGTCGAGTGACTGCTGTCACGGGCCAAAAATTCCAGCGTCAGGCCCACCGATGTGCGGTGCGGGCGCGCGCCCAAAATTTCACCAACTTGCGAGGCAACTTTACACGGGCGCGGCGCGGAGCGCGCCGTGTTCCTCGTTCCCTCGTTCCTTTGTTCCCTCGTGCCCCTGCTCCCTGTCTTGCCGTGGAAAACCTGTCCGTAACCTCGTTCATGTTTTGCGACCAAACGCCGATGAAACGTGTGTAGCTTTGGCGCAACTCGGCTTGGAGGCGAGGCACGTTGAGTTCCATGCAAAGTTCCACTCAATCTCAAACGCATCCCTCCGCGTCTGGCCTCGCGCTCGTCGAACTCGACGCCACGCCCCCGGCGGTTCACCTCGTTGGTGTCAGCGCGGCGTGGCGCAAGCTGCTCACGCAAGCTGAAATGGCTGCGCCGCACCTACAGGTTGCCGCCATTGAAGGCGAGCACGGCAGCGGCAAAACCACGCTGGCGCGCTATCTCTTCAGCCGCTCTCCGCTTTCCGGCTCCAGCTTCCAGCGCCGTGACGCGCGCGAATGGCTGGCAACCGACGGCGATCCCACCACGCTCGCAGGATTCACCTATCTCGATCGCGTCGATCTCCTCGCCCCTCCCGGCCAGGGCCTGCTCCTCGGCGCTCTCAAAACGCTTCAGGATCGCCCTCCCGGGCGCGCGGTGGTCCTCACTTCTTCGCAGACCTCGCTGCGACAGATGGCAGGCCAGGGACTTCTCCTCCCGGATCTCGCTTTTCGCCTCACGGCCATCCGCTTCGGAATCCCACCGCTGCGCCAGCGCCGTGAAGACATCGCTCCGCTCGCCCAGTTCCTACTCGAACGTCTCTGCGCCCGCTATCACCAGCGCCCCTTCGTCTTCGCGCCCGGTACCCTCGCGCGCCTGCTGCAGCATTCCTGGCCCGGCAACGTCCGGGAACTCTCGAGCGTGCTCGAAAACGCACTGCTCGAAGCCGCAAACGGCCTCATCCGTCCAGCCGATCTCACCCTGCCCGATGGTCCCCAACAGAGCTTCGATCCGCCATTCGACGCTGGTTTTGGTTCCCATCCCGCCACGCGCCCTGCCGATCTCTCCCTTGACGCCGTCATTCGCCATCACGTCCAATATGTCCTCGACCTCAATCGCGGCAACAAGCTCCGCAGCGCCCGCCAGCTCGACATCAGCCGGTCCACTCTCTATCGCATCCTCGCCAACGAGAGCCCCCTCGCCAAGTGAGGCCCCGGCAACTCGCCGCCCTGTCCCGTCACTTCCTGCTCGCCCAAAACGAAAGGCC
>OKRB01000008.1 GCA_900290245.1 Candidatus Sulfuritelmatomonas gaucii
TTGATGCTGTGGACGGCGCCCGCTCTGCGGCATCGAAGTGCCATAGGGTGGTTGCGTCAAAGCAAACCACATTGAGGGGAGCCGTCCATGGATGAGGTTAGCACAATCGGTCTCGATATTGCGAAGGCAGTGTTCCAGGTGCACGGGGTCGATGACGCGGGTGCGGTCGTGATCCGCAAGCGTGTCAGCCGCACAAAGGTGCTGGAGTTCTTCGCCGACCTGCCGCCATGCCTGATCGGGATCGAAGCCTGCCCGTCAGCACATCATTGGGGCCGCGAACTGCAGGCGCTCGGCCATACCGTGAAGCTGATGCCGCCGAGCTACGTGAAGGCGTATCTTAAACGCAGCAAGAATGATGCGAACGATGCGGCAGCAATCTGTGAGGCGGTCACGCGGCCATCGATGCGGTTTGTTCCAATCAAGACGAAGGAGCAGCAGACTGCCTTGATGCTGCACCGGACCCGGCAATTGCTGGTGCGTCAGCGCACAATGTTGAGCAATGCGCTACGCGGGCACCTGGCTGAACTCGGCGTTGTGTCGGCCAAAGGCCGCAACGGAATGGGAGAGTTGCTCAGGATCATCGCGGATGGTGCGGATAACCGGGTTCCCCCAGCCGTCCACGGCATTCTCGATGTGCTGGCACGGCAGTACAGCGCGATCGGAGCCGAGATCGGATCCATCGACAAGAGCATCCTGGCCTTGCATCGCTCGTGCGAGGCGAGCCGGCGGTTGGCGGAGATTCCAGGTATCGGCCCGATCGGCGCCACCGCCATGGTTGCCGAGATCGGCGACTGGAAGACATTCTCATCGGGGCGCAGTCTTGCTGCCTGGATCGGTTTAGTGCCGAAGCAGCACACGACCGGCGGCAAGGACAGGCTCGGCAGCATCACCAAGCAGGGTAATCGATACTTGCGGTGGTTGCTGGTCGTCGGCGCGATGGCCGTTATCCGCTACGCAAAGAAGCACGGGACGAAGAACCGGCCGTGGCTCGCACGATTAATGGAGCGCCGACCGACCAAGGTGGTGGCAGTCGCGCTGGCCAACAAGATTGCGCGGATGGCCTGGGCCATCATGGTGCACGGCGAGAGATATAAGGAGCCGAAGCTGTTGCTGGCGGCATGAGATACGCCAGCAGATAGATCGGCAACACCAATTGGCGAGGGCATGACGACGTAATGCAGATACGGTCGTTCCGGGGATCGGGAGAACCCGTTTGGGTCAACGTACCTTAAAGTACGTGCTTTCGATTGGGACCTGATCCGCGCAGAGCATTAGGGCCAGCGGCCACACCCGCCGCATCAACAGGCCGGACACGTGACCGCACCCGACCAATGCTGCAGAAACGTCAGAAAGTTCTTGCCAGGGCGCCGTCCACACGTGACCCAGAGCCTCGAGTCGCCGCCGCACTCCCACGAGTTTCCTGCAGTTTCTCCAACCCTTTAATCGCCGCGAAGCGGTGATGCCGAGTCCGGACATTTTTTAAAATTTGTTCTTGCCCGATTGGAGGCCGCCAGTCACATCCATATGGCCACGAGTAGTGCGGGCAGCCGGCGTTCGGCGAATTGATAACCGAACCGCCACCTTCATTTCCCAAATGTATTGTGCTGAACGGTACAACGCCGGCGTCGATCTCACGAGCGAATCCGGGAACGAAGATGACAGCAAGGCCGGTGCAAGCGGCTGCTCCTATAAGAACTCTCAGCTTGTTGATCATGTCGATTTCAAATATTTTCGAGGAAGCTTAGATTGTTATCTCGCTATCGTGCATTGTGCGGTAGACTCTTAATATCTGAAAGAACTGGAGGCCCGATGCCTTGGTACTCGGCGGGGCGATCGGGGCCCCCTTAACTGCGACGGTGTCAGAACACTGTTGCGATGGCGGCCACAAATACGACGCCGGCTGCAAGCGTCAGGATTTCGATGGCGTCAAAGTACGTCACGTAGTTGCTGAGATGCTGTTTGATTTGCTTACGCATGACCGGTGCTTTCTATTTGCAACAAACGTTGGTTTTTCTTCGCTTCTGCATCTTCACTGATCGCATGGTGCGAGCGGCGGATTTCAGGCGATTACTGCCGTTATCGAATGGCCGGTAACCGCCCGCTTACCGTTGTAGTCTGGCTAGCCTTGACCAGCGGCGCAGTGCCGAGATCGATGTCGTTGACGTGTGCGAATGTGCCGACGACTGCGACAAAGATCGCGCCCAAGAGCCCGACGACCACAATCTTCAAATGGGTTCTACGGTTGGCGCTGTATATCAAATGATTCATGGGGTGCTCCGGCTGTTTCCTCGTTTGGGTTCGGCTAGCTTCTGGCAATTACGTCCTGACATTGCGGTTGCCGCTCAAGCCAGGCAGCGCCGATAAATGCGAGCCTGCGCCGGGTCAGCAACCGAGCTGAAAGCCGGGTCACAACCGAGCGGAGGCCGTTTCGGCAACACTTGCGGTGTCGTGGCCAAGAACGGGCTATTGACGTGCGTTTTCGATCTCGAGGCATATGGCAATCGATCGCCCTTGTTGGCCCGATCGACGGAGACCGAAACCGCCTGTTCGCCCCTGGCGCCAACGGGGGTCGTCGCCACGGCGAGAAAGCCGGCGATCACATAAGCTAGGCCAGCGATGACAATGATTTCCTTGAAGGACGCAAAAGCAACAACACGCATCAATCTGCTCCGAGGTGCTAACGTCGCGTCTGCAAGGTACGGCCGGTAACCGAACCGTCGGTCATGATGACGCGTACAACGCGCACCTCGCCGTCCGACCGTCGGCCGTCGCGCAGGCAGGTCGGTTCGTAATACGGCCAAGCCTGCGCGCAGACCGCCTTGCGACGGTCAGCAACGCGCGCCGCATCAAGGACTGCAGGCTTGGCGCGATCGGAGACGCTCGTCCCGTGGGACTGAGCAGCTGCCGACACGCCGGCTGCTACGGCGGGAGCAGCCTCAGGAATAAATTCTATGATCGCTCCTGCGCACGCTGCGGCCGCGACAATGGCCAGTATTTTCTTGATCATGATCGACTCCCCCGAAGCGTCACTTTCAAGTCATTGCGCCAAGCGTATTCAGTGAAGGCTCGGTGCGAAGATCGCTCTCCGCGTCAGCGCGACCGGTTTTGGTGCCAAGTCCGCCTGCGCGACGTTGTGATGATCCATTGGCAGCACCACGACCTTGGTGCCGATGTGGGTGCGGCCGTAGAGGTCGATGACATCCTCGTTCAGCAAGCGGATGCAACCGCTCGACACATGCTGGCCGATGCTGGAGGGTTTGTTGGTGCCGTGAATGCGGTACGCCGAGCCGCTCAAGTACATCGCACGCGCGCCCAGCGGATTGCCAGGGCCGCCGGCCATGAAGCGCGGGAGATACGGTTGCCGCTGCAGCATATCCGTGGGCGGCAGCCAATCCGGCCATTCTGACTTGCGCTCTATTGTCTTTACGCCCGACCAGGTAAAGCCGTCGCGCCCGACGCCAATGCCGTAGCGGATGGCCTTACCGTCACCTAGCACCAAATAAAGATACGTGTTGGGGGTATCGATGACGATTGTGCCGGGCGACTCAATTGTCGAATAATTGACCTGTTGGCGGCGCAGGCGGGCGGGAATGTCTGTCGCGATCTCGGTCGGAGCCGCCGAATCCTCTTCGGGTACGACATCGGGCGTGGCGCCCTGAGTGATTGAGCTAACCCTGCTGTGCTCCCACGTCATGGCCACAACTTGCGCCTGTGCGTCAGTAGTCCACACAGCAGCGCCGACCAACACGAGCGCCATTCCGGCGCAGCCGACAAGAGAGTCAGTGGTCAAAAATCGCGGACTTGTAAGGCTCCAGTCCATCTCCGACTCCCCCGTTTTATGCTTCTTCTCGGCGGGAGACTAGGATGGTTGGAGTACGCCGCTCCATTGCACGTTGGTTAATATTTGGTTATCGAAACGACGGTGAATCCTATACATTGGTATAGAGGTGCTGGTCGCATTGGTGATCGGATTGGATCGCGGCTTCGGGCTTTTGTGGCGAGTAATAAACCGATAGGTGTGTCGTGAAGGAGCAGCCGGAGGCACGATCGATCGTTTTCGTGGTCGACGATGACGCCTCCGTGCGCGAAGCGATTGGGAGCCTGTTGCGATCGGTGGGCCTGCAAGTCGAGGTGTTCGGAACGGCCGCCGAGTTTCTTAAGAACAAATCGCCCGATGTAACGGCCTGCCTGATACTCGATATCCGATTACCCGGGGTCAGTGGGCTTGATTTTCAAGTAGAACTCGCCGCGGCGAACATTCACATTCCGATCATTTTCATCACCGGCCACGGTGATATTCCGATGACCGTGCGCGCTATGAAGGCCGGAGCGGTAGAATTCCTCACTAAGCCCTTCCGTGATCAAGATCTCCTTGACGCAGTTCAGATTGCGCTGGAGCGCGATCGTACGCGACGCGCCCAGGACAAAACCGTTCACGAATTGCGCCATCACTACGAGGCGTTGACCTCTCGCGAACGGCAGGTGATCAGCTTGGTCACAGCGGGGTTGATGAACAAGCAAATCGCAGCCGAACTCGGCGTAAGCGAAATCACTGTGAAGGTGCATCGCGGCAGTGTCATGAAGAAGATGGGCGCGCGGTCGTTGGCTGACCTTGTACGAATGGCTGACGCACTCGGGATCAAGCGTGCAAGACGGTAGCAACTCCGAAACCTTGGTATAAGCTGTCTTACCAGTTCCGGCCGCTAGGTCTTCCCAACGTTCAGTTGAAACTTTGATCAGGCGCGGTCTAACTATATCCGAACGCCGATGATCGCATCAATTGCAATGACCGGCGTCGCAGCTAGATGCGCGAGATGTTCAATGAGCCATTCGATCTTGACCGCCGACCGGAACACTCATCTCAAGGTCGCAGCGCTTGCACTTGCTGCTGCGATCGGGGTCGTTTTGGTCGGCTTCAGTGCTCGAGTCGATGACTCTGGACTCTCGAGAGGCGGCGCTGAGCGCAATGGGCTAGTCGTCAAAGCAAGCAAGGTCAACCAGTTTGCGACGCGCTTCGGCTTTGAAGTTCGCTGATTCCGGAGCGTTAGGTCCGAGATAGACACGTCGCGTTTGTGGCCTTGCGGTGATTTTGAGCTGACCAAGTATGCCCTGTCCACTCTAAACCTTCGTATAGGGGCTAAGTGCCATGTTGTGCTCGAAAATGCCTCATTCATCTGGACATGTGCATGGGGCCGTTTTAAACCTCTGCTGTCGGCGTTCAAACGAATCCCGGGAGCATAAAATTGCAGCAGGTCACGACGATGATCGCGATCATTGACGACGACGAGTCCGTAAGAAAAGCTACGAAATCTCTGGTCCGATCACTCGGCTACGAAGCTGCGACATTTTGTTCGGCCGAAGAGTTCCTTGGATCATCGCAGTTAAAGACCGCGGCCTGCCTAATTACCGACGTGCGGATGCCCGGCATGAGCGGAGTCGAGCTGCAGGACCGCCTGATTGCCGATGGCCGCAGTTTGCCTACAGTATTCATTTCCGCGTTTTCGGATGAAAGAGTGCAACAAAAGGTGCTTGAGAGCGGGGCGGTCGGCTATTTGCACAAGCCTTTCGAGGAAGACCGCTTAATCGAGTGTATTGAAACGGCGCTGAAGGGACAAGGCGCCGGGACATAGAAGCTTGTCAAGAA
>OKRB01000007.1:0-1659 GCA_900290245.1 Candidatus Sulfuritelmatomonas gaucii
GACGGCGGACGAAGGATTTTGCCGGTAGCCGTCGATGGGCTCCATGAGTATCAGGTCCGCCAGGATTTTCGTTTAACGCCGGGCGAAGCGCTTTATGGACTGGGGCAACATCAAGAGGGATTTCTAAACCTGCGTGACATTCCGATCCGGTTGCTGCAGGCAAATACCAGTATTGCGATCCCATTTCTTATTTCGACCAAAGGATACGGCTTGCTCTGGAATAACGCCGCGCTGACAGATTTTGATCCGGCAACGCAGGCGGTACAACTGGACGCAAACGGAGCGGGGAACTTCCGGACAGGCCCTGAAGGGGAATACGGCTTTTTGCTGTCTGGCAACAGTAGAGGCAAACTTCAACTCAGCGTCAATGACGAGAAAGTCATCGACCTTCACAATATGTGGGTACCTTGGTCTGCGAGCGGAAAGATACATTTGGCGGCAAATACAACCTACAGGGTGAAAGCGGACACAGGTGGAAACACCGAACTGTCGGTGCGTACTCCATCGGACACAATGGCTTTCCAATCCGAAGCAAGCCAAGCAGTGGACTATTACTTCATTTTTGGGCCGGAGCTGAGTCAGGTTATCGCTCAATACCGTGAGTTTACAGGTGCTGCTCCGTTGATGCCTCGATGGGCCTACGGCTTTTGGCAATGCCGCGAGCGTTACTCGAGCCAGCAAGAGATTCTCGATACTGCGGCCGAGTTTCGCGCCCGGAAGATTCCCGTGGACGTGCTCGTTCAAGACTGGCAGTACTGGGGGAAATACGGTTGGAACGCCACGAAGTTTGATGAGAGCGAGTATCCGGATCCAGCGAGGATGATGACCGAACTGCATCTCCAGGATATTCATATGGTGATCTCGGTTTGGGCGAAGTTTGGATCAGAAACCCAAGTAGATCACGATTTTGTGAATGCCCATCTGGTTCTGACGAACAATGCGAGCACAGGAGAGCCCGGCGAAGCGAAGGATAAGGAGAATTGGGCCGATCTGTTCGATCCGAAGGCGCAGAAACTCTATTGGTCTGAAATAGACCGGAATCTGTTCACACTGGGTCTGGATGGATGGTGGCTGGACGCTTCTGAACCAGAAGGCGATCCGCTCAAGAACGACGACACTTACCTTGGACCGGGCAAGTTCGTTCGCAATGCATATCCCCTGTTTGAAACGTCGGCTGTTTACGACGGTCAAAGGGCGGCAGCCGAGAACAAACGGGTAGTGATTCTGTCGCGATCGGCCTATGCCGGGCAGCAGCGCAACGGGTCTATATCGTGGTCAGGCGACATCTCGGCCAATTGGGAGACGCTGCGGCGCCAGATCCCGGCCGGTCTGAATTTCGCGATGTCTGGCTTTCCTTATTGGACAACCGATATCGGCGGTTTCTTCCGCCCGGAAGATCAATACACCTCGACTGATTACCACGAGCTGCTCATTCGCTGGTTCGAATTCGGCACGTTTTGCCCGATCTTCCGGATTCACGGCTACCGTTCTCGGACCGAAATGTGGAACTACGGCCCCGAGGTCGAGAAAATCCTAACGGCATACGACGAGTTGCGGTATCGTCTGATGCCTTACATCTACTCCGGTGCGTGGCAGGTCACCAGCCGTGGCGGAACAATCATGCAGGCGCTGCCGTTTGTCTACCCGAATGATCTCGCA
>OKRB01000007.1:1669-11483 GCA_900290245.1 Candidatus Sulfuritelmatomonas gaucii
AGTGTGGTCCTGCCAGCGAGCGGCAACTGGATCGATTTCTGGACGGGACAGACATACCGTGGCGGCCAGGCGATCGTTGCGGATGCCCCGCTTGACAGGATTCCCATCCTGGTCAAAGCAGGCAGTATTGTTCCTTTGGGACCTGCTGTTCAGTCAACCGCGGAGACTTCGGATCCGCTCGAGATCCGTATTTATGGCGGGAAGGACGCCGACTTCGAGCTGTATGAAGACAATGGCGATGGCTACGCATACGAACATGGCGATCGGGCCACGATTCACATGCACTGGGATGATCGCAGGAAAATCTTCTCCGTCGGAAGCAGATCGGGCAAATTTCCTGGCATGCAAACAAAACTTGCCTTTAATCTCGTTGTTGTTCGCCAAAATCGGGGTGTCGGAGTTGAAGAAGGACCAGCTTTCGATCGCACTTTGAATTACGACGGCGGGGCCGTCTCCGCTGACCTTGGCCGGCATGAACGGCCGACTGCGCCATAATGCGTTGTCTGAAAGCCTGCAGGCCCGAGGCACTGCCGGGCAGATAAGCCGATTCCGCTTTGTGGCCTCTCAGGACCGATCGTCGGCAGTGATACAAGTGATTCGCAAATTTCTGTGTGAATATGTTGGGCTTATTTCAGTTCCCAATGAGCAAACCGATGAGTAGAATCGTAAGGCTCTTCTTAGGAGTCACCCTCGGATCCGTAGCTGGTACGCTCCCTGCGCAGCAGAAGATTGCGTATCTTGACCCTTCCCTACCGCCCGAGCAGCGTGCCGCTGATCTGGTGCGCCGCATGACTCTGGAGGAGAAAGCCAGCCAGTTGGTGAATCAGGCGCGTGCGATTCCGCGCTTGAATGTCCCTGCATACGACTGGTGGAGCGAGGCGCTCCACGGAGTGATGCGGGATGGCACGACGGAGTTCCCTGAACCGATCGGCCTGGCCGCCACTTTCGATACCGTCGCCATCCACCGGATGGCCACTGTCATCGGCACTGAGGGACGCATTATTCATGAAAGGGCTGTGCAATCGAGTGGCGGGTCCAGCGATCTCTTTCACGGTCTGGATTTCTGGGCTCCTAACATCAATATCTTCCGCGACCCGCGGTGGGGCCGCGGGCAGGAGACTTACGGAGAAGACCCGTACCTGGCGGCGCGTATGGGAGTTGCATTTGTGACAGGAATGCAGGGCGACGATCCGAAGTATTATCGTGTGATCTCCACGCCCAAACACTTTGCCGTGCACTCCGGGCCAGAGGCAGCACGCCATACCGAAGACGTGACAGTCTCGAAGCACGATGAACTCGACACATATCTCTTTGCATTCCGTGCGACTGTTACGGATGGCAAAGCTGGCTCCGTCATGTGCGCCTACAACGATGTCAATGGCGAACCCGCCTGTGCCAACGAGTTTCTGCTTCAGGATCAACTGCGGCGGCATTGGGGTTTCAAAGGGTACGTCGTTTCAGACTGCGGCGCTGTGATCGATATTTATCAAGGCCATCACTACGAGCCAACCCAGGCGCAGGCCTCGGCGATCAGTCTCAAGCGCGGCATGGACAACGAGTGCGCCGACGGCGGCTTCAAGGTGAAAGATGACCGTGACTACAAGGCATATCTCAATGCGGTCAAAGAAGGCTATTTGAAGGAGAGTGACATCAATCGGGCGCTCATCCGCCTTTTTACCGCGCGTATGAAGCTTGGAATTTTCGACCCACCAGGTATGGTGCCATACACCAAAATCGATGAGAGCGAGCTCAACAGCCCCGAGAACCGCGATCTGGCACGCAAAATCGCCGATGAGTCTATGGTCCTTCTAAAGAATGACGGAACTCTTCCCCTCAAGACGAGCGGAATCAGGATCGCCGTCATCGGACCGTTGGCGAATCAAACCAAGGTTCTGCTCGGCAACTACAATGGCACTCCGACCAATACGGTTACGATTCTCGAAGGCTTGCGGAAGGAGTTTGCGGGCGCTGCGATTCAGTACCTACCAGGAACACAGTTCCTGAGCCACGCCGCAGACCATGTCCCTGCCTCCGCTTTAATGGTTGATGGCAAGCCCGGCATCAGAATTGGCTTCTCTGGGCTCGACACAACGGACATCAATCATCTCAAGGCCATGGCGCCGGTCGCGCAACGGATTGATCCGACCCTCGATGCGGCGGCAGAGCCGGTACCGCTGAAGGCTGCTCACTTGCGTCCTCTCACTCTTAGCTGGGATGGCTCACTGATTGCGCCTGAATCTGGCGATTACAATGTTGGCCTTAAGGCCGATGGAATCTTCCGCGTCAATCTCGACGGCAAGGATGTCACGTCGGCTTACGGTGCTGATCCCACCGAACCAAAGTTGGGCCGCGTTCATCTCGAG
Source organism: Candidatus Sulfuritelmatomonas gaucii (assembly GCA_900290245.1). Lineage (GTDB taxonomy): Bacteria > Acidobacteriota > Terriglobia > Terriglobales > Acidobacteriaceae > Telmatobacter > Telmatobacter gaucii. The sequence continues at coordinate 4,033 of OKRB01000007.1, forward strand.
GCGGGCAAGCCGGTTGCGCTCCATGTGGTGTATACGCCGCCAGAGAACAGCGCTCCGAACGCACGGCTCGTCTGGTCGAAGATCGATGTCAAGCCCCGACCTGAAGCGATCGAAGCAGCAAAGAATGCCGACGTCGTGATTGCCGTACTCGGCATCACCAGCGAGCTCGAGGGTGAAGAGATGGAAGTGAGCGAACCCGGTTTCAAGGGTGGCGATCGTACTAGCCTGGATCTGCCCGAGCCGGAGGAGGATTTGCTCGGAGCAGTCGTGTCGGGGGGCAAGCCCGTCGTGCTCGTGCTCACCAATGGCAGCGCGCTCGCGGTCCATTGGGCGAAAGATCACGTCAACGCCATTCTCGATGCGTGGTATCCCGGCGAGGAGGGCGGAACAGCCGTAGCTGAGACGCTTTCCGGAAATAACAATCCTGGCGGCCGATTGCCAGTAACCTTCTACATGGGTGTCGATCAACTTCCGCCCTTCGAGGACTATTCGATGAAGGGCCGGACATACCGCTACTTCGAAGGCGCGCCGCTATATCCCTTCGGCTATGGTCTGAGTTACACCACGTTCTCCTACAGCGATCTCGCACTGCCATCCAGCCCGGTTGCTGCCGGACAGCAAGTGACTGCCGAAGCCACCGTCACGAACACAGGCTCGCTCGCGGGAGATGAAGTGGCGCAATTCTATCTCAGCTTCCCAAATGTCGCAGGCGCGCCGATCCGCGCACTTCGTGGTTTCCAACGCATTCATCTCGATCCCGGGCAGTCTACAAGATTGCAATTCCATTTAACGCCGCGGGATATAAGCATGGTGACTGAAGCCGGCGAGCCAATCGTCGCAGAAGGGAAGTATTCCGTCTCAGTTGGCGGCGGACAGCCGAACACCGGTGCTCCGACGGTCGAGGGGACCTTCGAGGTGAAAGGGTCCATCGTGTTGCCCGAATAGTAGGTCCTCTTCGATGGACAATATCTCAAGAAAGTTGAGGACCCGGGTATTTTCTGAACAGGCAGGGAGCCATAAGCAATCCGATCACGCGGCGGAAGCTCCTCAAAGATGTTGATGCAGCAGGCGCCACGACGCTATTCTCCGTTGGTTCTGGAACGGCAAAGGTCTCCGCCAAAGAACTGGAAGTTGCGGGGCAGACCGGGCAACCGTCAGAAAGCCAACCCCGACAACTTGCCGAAGGCGGGGAATCGACGCCGCTCCCTCCTCTCGCTTCTGAAGGCACGGGTAAGGACGATCTTGTTGAGGTTGCCTGTGATGATTTGATCGTGACTTTTGCCGTGGTCATAAAGGTGGGTGCGGGATGATCAAATGGGCGACGCTGCTTCTTTTTGCGGGAACGGCATTGCCGGCAATGGCGGCCAGGAGCCTTTCGGTGGCAGAGTTGGAGCAGTTGCTGGCCGCGAATAAGGGCAAATCCGATGGCAATATTGCGCATAAGCTTTCTGCGGTGGAGTTGACGGAGCGCGTAAGCCTTGCGCGGCTCGCCCGATGGGAGAAGAACTTCAATGGAAGGAAGACAGCCGAGGAACTAATGAAGCTGGCCGATAGTGCTGCCTTTCTCAAGCCTCCCGCGGAGGACGTGATCCGCGACCCCGCTCCCGATAGCGAAACGCAGACAAGAATGTTTGATCTTGCTATGGAGTACGTGAGGAAGACGTTTTCGCGGCTGCCGAATTTCTTTGCGACGCGCGCGACGACGCATTTTGAAGATATGCCGTCGGCGGAACAGGCCGTGACAAATGCGCAAAGCCTGCCAGGCCATAACATGCGGCCGTTCGGTATGTCGTTGGGCGGGCCCGAAGCCAAGCCCCTGCATGTCACGGGCAAGTACAGCGTGACGGTGGCCTTTCGAGACGGCTCGGAAGTGCACGATGCGGCGGGCAAAGGCTCGAAGAACGAAGCGTCGCCGGCCGGCTTAACTACCTACGGCGAATTTGGCCCGATGTTAGGAGCAGTGCTAGAGGATGCGAGTCGCGGCCAGGTGACCTGGAGCCATTGGGAACAGGAGGAAAACGAGACGGTGGCGGTCTTCCATTATTCGGTACCTGAAGATCGTTCGAACTGGATGGTGGGGATTCCGAATGGGACAAAACTGGAAATGGTGCATCCCAGATATCATGGCGAGATTGCAATTGGGCCGGCTACAGGGAGCATTCTGCGCCTGAGCGCGGTGGCGGAGATGGCGCCTCCGCACCAGCCGATCGAGGACGCGATCCTGGTGGAGTATGCATCGGTGGCGATTGGAGATCGCACCTATATTTGTCCAGTACACGGGGTGGCTTACTCGAGGGTCCCGGTTGGGGATTCCGAGCAGGCCGTGCAGAACTCGGCTGCGATTGTGCAGACGCAGTTGAACGATGTGAGCTTTACGCAGTATCACCTGTTCGGATCGGACGCGCGGATTGTGCCGAATGAGACCCCAGAAACGACACCAACGCCGCCCAAAGCGGCGGAACCCAAGCGGCCGAGCTCAGAAAGAAAGCTGCGGTGCCGGCGAACTTTCGCTGACAAAAAGCTTCCTCCTCATGCTCTAAGGCGCAATTGCTGCACACAACTGGCACACCAGCGTCGCGAATCTGCCCGTCTTCTGCGGGTTTCGAGCCGGAGTGCGACTGATATGGATTCAGTCAGACTCGCCCGCTCACCACCTCAGACAGGCCGTGCACGCGCCACGGGGCAACGGTACCGAACGCATCAATTCTCTTCGCCGCCCTCTCCAGCCGGAAGCATCGCGATCTCGAGTCCCGCGATCTCGTTGAGGCTCCTGCCGGCAATGCCTTGCAGGTCGCCATACATGCCGGCGGTGGAGTCAATCACCCCGCGTATCTGCTCCTCGCGCTTCGCTCACAGCCGAGTCATCGTCTTCCGTTCCCTGGCGAGGTCAGCCTCCATCTCCGTAAACTTCTCGACGATGGACTCGACGTAAGCGCGGAATCTATGTCCGGTCAGGTATTCGTAGACCATCCCCATCTTGGTGCTCTGCCCCAAATTTGTCTGGCGAACCGCTGCTACGTCGAGTAAAGACTGTCGGAACGGCTCGGTCACTCCCGTCCCGACATTCTTCTTAAGCACTACGCACATGTCCTCGACGCCTCGGCGGAGATGGCCGCGACCACCCTTAGCGGTGGTCTTGGCGGTCGTTCGGTGAGGTTGGAGGGTGCGTATCAGGCTGCATCATGGGGGTTTAATTCCTTATTGGCAGCCACACGGCAGCCAGAAGGCTATTTCCTCAGGTGTAAGTTGTTGAGAAGATTGGAGGCGCGGGCCGGGATCGAACCGGCGCATAAAGGTTTTGCAGACCTCTCCCTTACCACTTGGGTACCGCGCCTCGGGCTGTCCGCGTCACCGGTCGCGGATCGTCCCATCCCGCATTCGGCCTGAATCGATTGCAAAGGCACATTGCGGAATGGAGCGGGAGACGAGACTTGAACTCGCGACCCTCGCCTTGGCAAGGCGATGCTCTACCACTGAGCTACTCCCGCTTGACGCAAGTCCGAGTATACCGGGCGGCAGAAGGCGGGTCAAACCCGCGGTGGTGCGAGAAAAGACGACGCTGTGGGCGAAATAGGGTTGCGGGATGGGCGGGAACTTCGACGCGTTTTGGGCGTTGCGGGACATGCGCGAGAGCTCTCTGCGGGCGTTCTCAAAGGCTGAGGAGCAGCGCATCTTCAGTCCGGCGCAAAATCGTTCGGGCAAGCGATATTGCCCAATAACTTGGTCCATTTTATTAAGGGATGCAGATATCGAGGCGACTCTGCGCAGGTTAACTATCTTCTGCGATGCAAATGCTCGCGAGTACCGGTTGGAGTGCTTTGGCCTGCGTGGCGCAAGGATGAAGGTCTACGATTTCTACCACGTCGCGATGGCGCACGTGGCGACGAACTCCTGAGAGCAAAAACGAAGAGCCGGAATTGATCCCGGCTGCTCCCGTCTATCGGCTTGATTTGCTGGTGCCATGCTTACTTCGGCTTGGCAGTGGACAGCGCTTTGAGGCGCGCATTGAGGCGGCTCTTGTAACGGGAAACAGTGTTGGAGTGGAGAACGCCCTTTTGCACGCCTTTGTCGAGCGTTGCGACGGTGGCTCGGTACTGCGCATTGGCGGCCTTGGCGTCGCCTTTTGCGAGCGCCTCGCGCAAGGCCCGCAGGCTCGAGCGCACGCGGCTGCGGTTGGCGCGGTTCACTTCGGTGCGGGTTACGGTCTGGCGGGCGCGCTTCAGCGCCGATACGTGATTTGCCATGGTTTTCCTTCGATCTCCGGCCCTGAATTTGCGGCAGGTGCGAACCTGGTTTTTCAGGGAAAATGATGCGGTTGAGCAGCCTTTCGAGGCGTATCCCTCGCAAACCTTAGTGTACGGGAAGCTGGTAGATGGGTCAATCGGAGCACGACATGACTGTTATTGCGCACGGTTGTGCATTCGCGCTCTATCAAGTCCTTTTATTGCTGCTCACATGACGCACATGAATCCGGCTGAGTCAACGAGGTTGATCCACGCCCGCCACGGTCTGTCCCAAACCAATCTTGGAGGTCTTTACGGCGGTCAGGCTTGTCTTGCAGGTCCTTCTGCTGGGCTTTCTTCCTGGCTTTGGCCCACGCGGTGGAAAACGGTGCGGATTGGATCCGCAATTCTCTCCTGACCAGCGTGTTCTTTCGCCATCGCACGCTCAATTAACGTGAAGTCTTCTTCTTTCTTGCCTTCGCCCAACGGGCACGAATCGCTTTCTGGGCAATCTCTCGCCGCCGTTCCGGTGTTAGCTTCTCCTGTCGCGCTTTTGCACCGAGGCGACCGAGGGCTACGGCGTTAGGATTCTTCTCTCTCTTGTCGGACATTGGACAAGTTCAAACTTAGCCGTACTTCTATAAAAAAAGCAAATTTGATATTGACAGTCATACTCAGCGCTGAGTATACTAAGCGCTGAGTATGACAAGAGGCCATTCATGAAAAGGAAAAAGACTGCAGGCCAGACGAGCATTCGCACGGCTCGAAGGCTTTGGACCAACCTTTCGCGGGAAGCTCTCAATCGGCTCAGGGAGATTGCAACCCAGGACAACTTCTCAGTGGGTGCAGGTGACCTAACCTACTTAAATAATGGTTGGTACGTCACCCACACGGGTCTACTTGGGCTGGCGCGCCGCAAGAGATGCTGCGGGATCCATGTTGAAGCCGTCGACTCGCTGTGTGATTCGGGGGTAAATCGCTTCGTCCTCAAGGCAACGGTCTTCCCGTCCAAGGGGTAGTCGGGCTTTGTCGGCTACGGCGATGCCGATCCGTCGAATGTTTCCTCTCTTGTCCGCGGCGCCGAGATGCGCGTGGCCGAAATCCGAGCCGTCAACGGCCACCTCTTTACCCACCCGGGTCAGGCGTCTTTGCCCCTGGCCTTCTGTTTGGCAACCAGGCGCTGCATGAACTTGGGCCCGTCCTTTTTGGAGCCCTCAACACCTTCGTACAGGAACATCTCGCAAACCTGGGAAAGAGCTCTCTGTTCGTCGTCCGCTATGCGCTGTAGCTCCCGCTTGAGTTCCGGAGCAACACGAAAGGCTATGAATTCGGTCTTGGCCACACCCGAAGTATAGTTGTTTGCGTAATCGCCGAGCAACACCATTTGACAAAGTTAACAATGTAATATATGTTATCTAAAGATAACACAAGGGGGGCTTAATGAAACTTCCCACACGTGAATCGGAAACCAGGCCGGTTCCAAACTTTAAGAGGTTACTTCGGGAAAATGTTCGACTTGCCAGGAAAACTCGGCTCTTCTCATCCCGTGCCATTGATCTTCTCGCCGCTATTACGAGAGAATTCCAATTTTCCCTTAAGGCGGGCGAACTCCAGGTCATTAACGGCAATTGGTACGTAACCCACACGGGACTGCTGCGGCTGGCGCGTCGCAAAAAATGTAGCGGCATCCACGTCGAGGCTGTCGATTCCCTTTGTGATTCCGCGGCGAGTCGGTTTGTCGTCAAGGCAACCGTCTATCCATCTAAGAACTCCTCCGGATTCGCCGGCTACGGTGACGCCGATCCGTCCAACGTTTCCTCTCTTGTGCGAGGTGCCGAGATGCGCGTGGCCGAGACCCGAGCCGTCAACCGCGCCCTGCGCAAGGCCTACGGCATCGGCCTCTGCTCCGTCGAGGAAATGGGAACGATTCCGAATCCGGTCGAGAAGTTTTCTCCACAAAATGCAAATGGGAACGGGAATGGCACGGGCCCGAAGGTCCGCGACCGCCTGTGCCAGATCATCCGCCAACACAAGCTTGCCCCCGAACTGGTCAAGGCCTACGCCGTCGACTTCTGCGGCTCGAAGACGCTCCGAGAGGCCAGTAGGGAACGAGTTGAGAACTTCGTCCTGCAACTGGCCGACTGGGCCAAAAAGGACCGCAATGCTCTGCTCATCCAGCTCGACAGCTACTCGCAACCCAAGCAGGAGGGGGCCGCATGAAGCGCAAAGTCCCAGGGCTCGCCGAAACGGCTCGCGATGCTCGTCCGGAGATTCCCGACGGCGTCTTCCTCGTTCGCGTCGATGGCGCCCGGTTCCACTGGCATGCCCGCAAGCCGTTCTATGTCCTCCGACTCTCCGTGATCGAACCCCTCGCGGTGGCCGGGCAGCCCATTGTCGGCCGGCTCTACTGTACCCAGAAGGCGATGTGGAAGCTGGGCTGGTTCCTGCGGGATTTTCTTTATGATCCGGAATTCCTGGCCCACGAAGAGGTCGATGAGAAGGCGTTGCCCGGACTCCGCGGCGTCGTCAAGATCAGCCACACCGTGATCAACGGCATTTCGCTCGTCAACCTCGACGGCTTCGCTCCGGCCAGTCAATGGGAAGAACTATCCACGGCCCCGGTATCGAGTGCTTCTCGCTCCAACCATGCGGAGGCGTCCTGATGACCTATTCCTACACCCAGATCAGCCAGTACCTGAGCTGCCCGCGCCGTTACCGGCACCGCTACCTCGATGGATGGCAAGAGAAAGACACTCGTGCCGCCATGCTCTTTGGTCGAGCCTTCGAGCAAGCCGTCGCCGCCCTTTTTCGTCGTGAAGACCCGGCAGCTGTGTTGTGCGAGCAGTGGAGCCTGTGCAAGGACATGGGCCTGACCTACCCCGGCAACGACACCTGGGACCGGATGTTGCAACAAGGCGTCCAGTTGCTGGAGCGCTTGGCTCAGGACGACCGCGTTCGTATTCGGCGCCCTCGTTCAAGCCAGCAGATTCAGTTCACTCGCATGCTCGCTTCTGGCAACCATTTCGTCTCCTACGTCGATGCCATTGGTGAACTGGACGGTACGCGCTGCGTTCTGGAATGGAAGACTAGCTCCGCGCGATATCCAGAAGAACCGGCCGGCATTTCCGCACTGGATCCGCAACTGGTCTGCTATTCGTGGATGACCGGCATCAACGAAGTCGCCCAAATTGTTTTCGTGCGCAAGCGGCTGGTCGAAGTTCAGTACCT
>OKRB01000016.1 GCA_900290245.1 Candidatus Sulfuritelmatomonas gaucii
TTTCCGCAACCACTTCAGCCGTGCCGCCAAGGCTGCAACGGGTTCCGGCTTTGGCCGCTGATGTCACGTGCTCTACACCATCGCGAGAACCGCTCTAACTCTCGAAAGCGGCATCGCTGCTCGGGCGTCAAATGTCCGTCCGCCAGCCAGCGCTGACCAAGCAGTTCGACTTCAGCGTGCATAGGAGTGGCGCGTTGGTGGTCACTCTCCAAGCGCTCCAGTTCCCGGAGCGCTGATTGAACTTCAGCTTGCGGACTGTGTCTAAGCCGAGGGAAAAGCGATTGTTCCTCATCCGCGGTATGGTTTGGGGCGGCCCCATGAAAATAGTACAAAGCTTCTGAGCGGGCGTGGCGCCTGAAGTTTATCCAAATGTTGATGAGGAATTCGGCGTTAGGGCGAATGTAATCCCATGAATTGAAAGCGCCTTGGAATCAGTGGCTCGAACCACAAACCCCCGTCTAGGAAACTTGCTGATTCTCGATTTCTGCCCAGAGCTGTCTAGTCCCACGACATGGTTTACAAAGTGTCCCGGGACATCCTTTACAGTTTCGGTTGGGAAGATTCGCCGAGGTCGAGTTCCCGCACCAGGCTGCGGCAGTAATACACCAGAACCCGGGGTTCCATCGTCACCAGCCGGATCCGTTCGCCACTCAAAGCCCGGCTGATCAGCCAGTGTTTTCCCTTCAGCTTGATCTTCCCGTCACTGTCCACCTTGAGCACCCACGACCCACACGGATACTCCCACGCCGGCGGGTTGGGATCGTAACTGCGTTCACTCCGCCACCAGTGGCTGACCGGGGTTTGCATGCCCAGCGCTTCGTGGGGCCGCACATGGTTGTGTTCCCAGCGAAACTCATCCAGCCACTCCTGTAGGTCCGCTCGCGGGGGCCGACAGCGCAACGCCCGCTGCAGTTCGCCATGAAACCGCTCCACCTTGCCTTGCGTCTGCGGATGGCGAATCCGCCCCCAGTGCAAGGCGATCCCTTGCTTCATCAGCCACAACGATAACCGGGTAAAACCCTGCGGCGATTGCGCACTCCACCACGGAGTCCCGTGATCCATCAGCATCCCCTCCGGCACCCCGCAGTCCCGGAAGGCTCCTTGCAAATGCTCGCGCACCAGTTCGCCGCTCGGGTGGGCCACCCTTTGCAAAACCAGCAGATATCGGCTGTGATCGTCCAGCACCGACAGCGGCCCCACGCCCTCGGCTGGACACAACCGACCTTTGAAGTCCATCTGCCAGAGTTCGTTGGGCGCGCTGCGCTCAAACCGCTGCGGCGCCAGGCCGGGATGCCCCGGCTCCTGGATCATGCCATGCCGCTGCAGCATGCGATGGATCGTGCTCCGCGCCAACTCGATGCCCCGCTGCCGCAGCAGCACCTTCAGCTTGCGCGCTCCCCAATCCGGATACCTCTGCCGCAGCGCTACCGCCGCTTCTTCCACTTCCGCCGCCGTTCGATCCGGACTCCTCGCCGGCCGCCGGCTGCGTTCGGCAATCCCGACCAGACCCTCCTGCCGATAGCGGGACAGCCACAAATATCCTGTGGGACGCGAGATGCCAAACTCCTGGCACAAGGCCGCCAATGACTTCTCGCCCCGATTCGCGGTTACCACAAAGCTCACTCGCTGTTCTCGGACATCCATCGTCTTCCATGGCATCGCAAGGTATGCTCCCGCGCTCGCTGCGCTTGCGCCGGAGTGTAAAGGATGTCTGGAGACATTTTGTAAAGGATGTCATGAGACTGAACA
>OKRB01000142.1 GCA_900290245.1 Candidatus Sulfuritelmatomonas gaucii
GTAGTTCGCCTCGCATTCGGCGCTTTCACCCGGCTTGAGGCCTTCCTTGCCCTTCTTGCCTTCCTTCACCTGGCCCTTGACTGTGTAGTTGCCGGGGTCGAGTGAAGCGGTAGCCACAGTTGCGGTAGTTTCGTTGCCCGTGACGCCGGTGCCGCTCCAACTGTAGAGCACATTCGTGTTCTTCTTGGGGTTTACCGATGCGGCAGCGGCGGTTACGGTGAGGGGATCGCCCGGGAAGACGGCAGGGGCGACGGCAGGGGCGCTTGCGTTGCACGACAGTGTGATGGGTGGGGGCTTCTTGCAACCCACCGGCAAGAAGGCCAAGCTGAACAGAGGAAGCACCAAAGCAGATTGCAGGATTCGTTTGTACATACGTTTCTTCTCCGCCGGAAATGTTAGCACCTTTGCGAAGGGTTGCTCGGTCTGGATTGAGAATCTCTTTGCGGCTGATCGATGATCTGCCGATCAGCTGAGGGCATGAGGCGGTGGCTCGCGTGATTCAGCTCACTTTCGCAACCGCTATATTCATCAGGAAAATGACGGCGAAACGTGATCTCGGGGGTGTGGCGCAGTTCGCCATTTCCGGCGAATTGGGAGGCCGGATTTTTGCGAAATGCGAACGTTACTAAAGGAACGGAAGATCGTTCGACCGCGGTCGCAATGACGGGGGTTGAAACGAGATTTACGGCAATTGCGTGACGTCCCAGCCGCCGCCGAGGGCGCGCACGAGGCTGACGCTGGCAGAGAACTGGCGGCTTTCGATGTCGATGGCGGTGACCTGGTCCTGGAGGAGGGTCTGCTCGGCGGTGAGGACTTCAAGATAGCTGGTGACGCCGCCTTTGTAGCGGGCGTTGGACAGATTGAAGGAGTGATGCGCGGCGTCGACGGCGCGCTGCTCGACGTTTGACTCCTGCTCGAGGATGCGCAGGCTGGAGAGCTGGTCTTCGACGTCATTGAACGCCTGAAAGACAGCGTTGCGATAGCCGTCGGCCTGCGCGTCGTAGGTGTGGCGGGCCTGGGCGGTGAGTGCGTGGCGCTGGCCGGCGTCAAAGAGCAGCTCGGTGGCCTGGGCTCCGAGGCTCCAGAGCGAACTCGGACCCTGAATCCAGGTGCCGGGGTTGGTGCTTTCAAATCCGCCGGTGCCGCTGAGCGTGATGGTGGGATAAAAAGCACTGACGGCGATGCCGATTTGCGCGTTGGCTGCTGCGGCGAGGCGCTCGGACTCGGCGATGTCGGGGCGGCGCTCGAGCAACTGCGACGGCACGCCGGTGGGGATATTGGGCAGCGCGAGATCGAGCGGCGACGGCGGAATGCTGAAGCTGGACAAGTTGTAGTTGGCGATGGTGCCGATGGCGTGCTCATATTGCGCGCGTGTCACGCCGAGATCGACGAGCTGGGCGCGCACGGTCTCAAGCTGGGTTTGGGCCTGCGCGACGTCGACTGCCGTGGCCACTCCGCCGGAGAAGCGGCGCTGCGTGAGGTCAAGCTGGTGCTGGAGGTCGGAGACTGTGGAAGTGAGCAGCTTGATCTGGGAGTCGAGGCCGCGAAGGGCAAAGTAGTCGGTAGCCATCTCCGCGTGGAGCGTGAGGGCGACATTGGCGGCATCGGCGGCGGTGGCCTGCGCGTTGGCGTGGGCCTGCTCGATGCTGCGGCGGATGCGGCCCCAAAAATCGGGCTCCCAACTGGCCTGACCGGCGATGACAAAGTCGCCGTAGGCGCTGGAACCGGAGGAGGAGGCCAGCGGACGGTTGGCCGAGGCGCGTTCGCGACTGATGGAGGGGCCTGCCGAGAGCGTGGGGTACAGGTTGGCGCGAACGGAGCGCACTTGATCCTGCGCGGCAAGGTAGGTTTCCATGGCCTGGCGAAGCTGCACGTTGGTGGAATCGACGCGCTCCTCGAACTGGTTGAGCCGCGGATCCTGATAGATCTCCCACCACTTGCCCTTCAACATGCCGTCGGATGGATTCGCGGGCTGCCATGCGCCACCTTGCGGATTGGGCGGAGGGACAACGGAGGTTGCGCCGGTTTCCTTGTAGGCGGGCGGCGCGGTGTAGCCGGGGCGATTGTAGTTGGGGCCTACCGGCTTGCAGGCGGAGAGGAGAAGCAGGGGGCAAGCCACCCCAGCAAGCAAGAAACGCTTGCCGGGAACCCCGGCAGTGAGCAAGGGAGCGAAGGAGCGCTCAGGAGGACAGTCCTGGTTTTGGTGCGCAATTCCTTGGGCCGGGTGCGGAACTGCGCTCATGTTACAGGCCTCCCTCATTGGAGGCGGCCCTGCCGGGTTTGACGACGGTTACCTTCTGGCCTTCGATGAGCGAGTCAGGCGGGTCCTGAATGACCTGGTCGCCGGTTTGGAGACCGCTGACGATCTGCACGGAGGCGCCATCGTCCTCGCCAATCACGACAGGCACGAGATGAGCCATGTCGCCGTGAATGACGAGGCCCACCTGCAATCCGGCGCGGCGGAAGATGAGCGCGGTAGTGGGCACAATGAACGTGGAGCCGATGGGCGGGGTCTTGAAGTGGACTTGAGCCAGCGCGCCGGGCATCAGTTGACCCGAGTGGTTATCGATGTCGATTTCGACAAGCAGGGTGCGGCTGACGGGGTCGATGGCATCGGCGGTGCGCACCAGCGTGCCCTCAAAGGTCTTTTCCGGATACTCGGGGAAGGTGAGGCCGACCTTCATGCCGCGCTTGAGCGTTTGTGAGTAAAGCTGCGGCATGTTGGTGTAGACGCGGAGCGTCTGCAGCGCCTGCATGTGGAAGAGCTCAGTGCCGGAGCCTTGACCGGAGCCTGAGCTGATGAGCTGGCCGGTGTCGACAGCGCGTGCAGTCACGACTCCGTCAAAAGGCGCGTAGACCTTCTCGAACGATTGCAGTTCAAGCAAGCGCTGCAAGTTGGCCTGCGACGATTTGACGGCTGCAGCTGTGGCGGCGGCCTGGCTCACGAAGGTATCGGTGTCCTGCTGCGAGACGGCATCGGATTTCACCAGGTTCGTATAGCGCTCGGCCTGGATGCGGGCGATGTTGGCATTGGCCTCAGCCGTAGTGAGGTCGGATTGCGCCTGCGCCACCTGATTGTCAAGCTCGGGTGTTTGAATGACGGCGAGCAGGTCGCCTTTTTTCACCTTGGCGCCGATGTCGTAGTACCAGTGTTCGAGATATCCGTCGGTGCGGGCGTAAATGGGCGAATCAGTGTAAGCGGTCACGTTGCCCGGCAGCACGATGGTTTCACTGGGCGAGCCGGACTGCGCCGCGGCGACCGTAACCGTCGGGGGAGCCAGCTCATCCGTGCGCTGCGCCAGAACCGAATCGGCATGCGAGCGCCGAACGATGCCGGCGACCGCGATCACGACGAAGATGAGCAGAACGACGGCAAGGCCGAAGAGAATTTTACGGGGCGACATAGGGCTCTCTTCCGGCGTTTCGCGGCTTGCCGCAGCGTGCTGGGGATTCGGATTGGATTCCTGATTCATATGCATTTACTCCGGTCTTCCGTCGAATTCGTCGAGGCCCTCGGAAGCGGTATCGCGCTCACGCTCACGCGTGCGCTCGAGACGGCCGTGAATGAAGCTGAAGAAAGCGGGCACAAAGAACAGCGTAGCCACCGTGGCCAGCAGCAGGCCGCCGATGACGGCGCGGCCCAGCGGAGCATTCTGCTCGCCGCCGTCGCCCAGGCCCAGGGCCATGGGCACCATGCCGATGATCATGGCGAGCGCCGTCATGAGGACTGGGCGGAGACGGACAAAGCCCGCATTCAGCGCGGCGTTCCGGGCGTCGCCTACCAGGACTTCGAGCTCCTCGCGCGCGAAGCTCACCACCAGGATGGAATTGGCCGTGGCGACGCCCATGCACATGATGGCGCCGGTAAGCGCGGGCACGCTGAGGCGGGTTCCGGTGAGGAAAAGGAACCACACGATCCCGGCCAGCGCCGCCGGCAGCGCGGAGATGATGAGAAACGGGTCGAGCCACGACTGGAAGTTGACCACGATGAGCAGATAAACGAGCAAGATGGAGAAGGCGAGGCCGCTGAGCAGTCCAACGTAGGACGAGTGCATGGTTTCGCTCTGGCCGCGGAGGATGAAACTGGAACCTCGGGGCAGATCGTTCTGATGGCGGGCAACGATCTTCTGCATGTCGCGGGTGACGCTGCCCAGATCGGTTCCTTCAACATTTGTGTAGATATCGACGACCGGCTGGATGTCGTAGTGGCTGATTTCGCCCTGCTCGGCTCCGGGGACGATGGTGGCGAGATTGGCCAGCACCTGCACCGGTTTGCCCGCGCCCGGCGCGGCTGTTGCGGCGCCTGAAGTTTGAGCAGACGAAACGCTGCCGAGCGGCGCGGCGCCAGGAGCGCCAGTTGAAGTGCTCGTGGAGGGTTGCGTACTTGCGGCAATGGTGGCGGAACTGGTGACCGGCAGGCCCTCGAGCGCAGCCAAGTTGTCCATGCGGTACTGCGGAGATTGGATGGCGATGCTATAGGATACGCCGTTGCGCGGATCGAGATAGAAGTTGGGGCTGGTCTGGAAACTGCCGCTGAGCGCTACGAGCAGGCTTTGCGCCACATTCTGCTGCGTCAGGCCTGTGTTCTCGGCGCGCGTGCGGTCAACGTTCACGGTGAAATTCGGGTAATTGAAGGGCTGTTGAATCCGCACGTCGGTTGCGCCAGGCACGTATCGGACCTCGTTCAACATGCGGTCAGCAAGTGCGCGGTTGGCGTAGAGATTGGGGCCGATGATCTGGATATCGATGGGGGCGGCGAGACCGAAGTCGAGAATCTGGGTGACGATATCGACCGGCACTTCGTAGAACGTGACGCCGGGGTAATCGCGGGCCAGCACGGCGCGCAGGCGCTGAACATAAGCGTCGGTGGGATGGTGGTTGCGGCTCAACTGCACCTGGATGTCTGCGTCGGAAGGGCCGACGGGCGCGGAGACGGAGTAGGACAGGTTCAGCGAAGAATAGGGAAGGCCAATGTTGTCAAGGATGGTGACGAGTTCGCTGGCCGGAATCTGCTGGCGAATTGTCTGCTCAACATGGTCGCAAATAGACGCCGTCTCTTCGATGCGCGTGCCGGTGTGAGCGCGCACATGAATCATGAACTGGCCGGAGTCGACCGACGGGAAGAAGTCCTGCCCGAGCCATGGCGTCAGCCCGAACGATGCCACGACAAGCGCCAAGAACACGAGCAGAAAAGCGCCGGAGTGATCGACACAAAACGTGAGCAGGCCCAGGTAACCGCGGCGAAAACGCTCGAATCCGGATTCGAAGCCGAGCTGAAAGCGCGTGAAGGGGTTGCGGCTCGCGCGCTTTCGATGTACGTCGGCGTCGTCATGCTCGCGGAGCATGTACTTGGCCATGGTGGGCACCAGCGTCCGCGAGAGGAAGTAGCTGGCGAGCATGGCGAATACGACGGCCTCCGCGAGGGGCACGAAAAGGTAGTGCGCCACGCCGCTCAAAAAGAACATGGGCACAAACACGATGCAGATGGCGAGGGTTGACACGAGAGCGGGCGTGGCAATCTGCGCAGAGCCGTCGATGATGGCCTGTTCCAGTTCCCTGCCGGTCTCGAGATAACGATTGATGTTTTCGATGGCGACGGTGGCATCGTCGACGAGGATGCCCACGGCGAGCGCCATGCCGCCGAGGGTCATGATGTTGATGGTTTCGTGCAGGGCATCGAGCAGGATGAGCGAAGAGAGAATCGAGAGCGGAATGGAAACGGCGATGATGATGGTGGAGCGCCAGCTGCCCAGGAAGATGAGGATCATGGTCGCCGTGAGGCAAGCCGCAATGATGGCCTCACGCACCACGCCGCTAATGGCGCCGCGCACGAAGATCGACTGATCGGAAAGAGCCGCGATCTTAAGCGTCGGAGGCAGCTGGCCCTTGAAGCCGGGTTTGGAGAGGATGTCGCGCACGCCCTTGATGATGTCGAGCGTGGACGTCGAGCCGATCTTGAGGATGTTCATCATGAGGGCGCGATGGCCATCGACGCGGACAATATTGGTTTGCGGGGGATTGCCATCGCGCACGTGGGCCACGTCGCGGATATAGACAACCGCTCCGTTCACGGTCTTGATGGGCAGGTTGTTCAGAGTATCAAGGAGGGTGGGCGCGGAGTTGGTTTCGACCTCATATTCGAAACGGTCGAGCTTGATGGTGCCAGAGGGCGCGATGACGTTTTGCGCGGCAATGGCATTCACGACGTCGGCGGGTGAAAGTCCCTTGGCCTGGAGCGCGTTCAGGTCGAGATCGACCATGATCTCGCGTTGTTTGCCGCCGTAGGGGAAGGGCGATTGAGCTCCCTCGACGGTGGCCAGTTGAATGCGAATGGTCTGCGTTGCAATATCATTCAGCTGCTGCTCGTTGAGACCGGGCCCGGAAAGCCCCAGTTGCAGCACGGGAACGCTGGAAGCGTTGTACTGGATGACGAAAGGTGGATTGGTACCCGGAGGCAGCGATCGCAACTGCACCTGGCTGATGGCGGAGACCTGGGCAACTGCCTGGGCGATGTTCACCTTGGGATGGAAGAAGATCTTGATGATGCCGACGCCGACCAGCGACTGCGACTCGATGTGGTCAATGTCGTTGACGGTGGTGGTCATGCCCCGCTCGGCGTTGGTCACGATGCGGTTGGCGATCTGATCGGCGGAGAGGCCCGAGAACTGCCACACGACGGTGACCACGGGGATATCAATGTTGGGAAAGATATCCACCGGCATGGTCTCGATGCTGAGCACGCCAAGGATCAGAATCAGCAGCGCGAAGACGACGAAGGTATAAGGCCGTCGCAGCGCAAGCCGGACAATCCACATCATAGGGCTGCTATTCGCTCCATGGCCGGCGTCTTAATCGTGCTGAGCCCTGGTCTCGGCCTGAAATCGACTGCCAAAAAATTGAAAGCGATTGCAGATCCGGTCCGGTTTGCGCCGGCTCCTCGGGTTCCGGACCGTCCTGCGATTGCACACAAGGGCGGACCGAGATTCCGTTGAAAGTACTATGTTAGTCGAAAGAGGATGCTCAAGAGCGCGCGCACGGTAAAAGGATCAGCCGAGGCGGCGCTCACTTTGTTAGTGACGCCCGGAAAATGGAAAAGGATTCGGCCTCTGTGGCCGTGAATCCTGCAATCTGGCACAGGGCATTTTGGAGCGCCGCGGCCGGATCGAGAAGCATCCGGGCCTGGCGCGCGCGCCCTGAAGACTGACTGCCCGCCGCTGCATGGAAATGCACCCCCGAATTTCGTCTTTTTTGCCGCCAAAATCCGTACGGACGCGCGGTGCCGTGAGACGCCGAGGCACGTCTAACCGGCATACTGCGAAGTGCAGATCGGTCGCAGGCATTGCAGGCCGCCTGAGTCCGGTAAACTGAAGATTGGATTCAAGGAACGATTCCAGCCCGATTGCTGCAGCGAACGCGGCGGCGAGTTTGGGCGAGGTGGCCGCGGTCCCATATAATCGACTTTTCCTTGAGGCAAGGCCAGATTCTGAGCAACGAGGGTGTGCATATTCTTCCTGTGAAGCCGAATTATGGAACGAAAGAGTATTTGTGCTCGTCGCAGGGCTTCAACCCGGTGAAGAACAAGCACACTTCCATCGGCCGTTCGATGTGGATGGTCAAGCAACTGGCGCGCATCGCGCTGTTGCTGATGATGGTTTCAGGGGGCCTGGCGGCCCTGGGACAAACGCCCGACACCATCTATTCGATTCGCGTGATCGGGCAGCGGCGCATCCCCAAGGAAACGATCGTCGCCCGCATGTTCACCCACGAGGGTGACACCTACGACCCCATCTCGATCGAGCGCGATTTCAACTCGCTGTGGAACACCGGTTACTTCGAGGACCTGCGCATCGAGAAAGAGGACTCGGAGAAGGGCGTCATTCTGGACGTTTTTGTCCGCGAAAAACCCTATATTCGCGACATCAATTACAAGGGCAACAACTCGGTGACCACGTCGGATATTCTCGACCGCTTCAAGAAAGAAAAGGTAGGGCTCTCGGTCGAGGGGCAATACGATCCGACCAAAATCAAGAAGGCGGAAACGGTGATCAAGCAGCTATTGGCGGAGCATGGCCACCAGTTCGCCACCGTGAAAACCGATGTGAAGACGATTCCGCCGGCGAACGTGCAGATCAATTTCAACATCAAGGAAGGCCCGGTGGTGAAGGTGGGCAAGATCGCCTTCGAGGGCAATCGGCATATCAGCGCGCTTGATTTGCGCCGCTCGATGAAGAACCTGAAGCCGATCGGAATTCCCTATTCCGTCATCTTTGAGAATCTATTCGCCCAGACCTACGACGCCTCGAAGCTCGAAGAGGACACCGAGCGCGTGCGGCAGGCCTACCGTGACAAGGGCTATGCCAACGCCGCCGTGGAGCAGCCCAAGACGCAGATTCGCGACGAGGGAGGGTTGAACTGGTTCACGTTCAGGCCGCGCAAGGGCAAGCGCATTGACATCCAGATGACGATCGAAGAAGGGAGCCGGTACCGGCTCGGCGCCATCACCTTCACGGGCAGCACAGCGGGAAGAAACCTGAAGGCGCTGCGCTCCACCTTCCCCATCAAGGACGGGGATTGGTTCAGTGCGACGATGATCGCGAAGGGGCTGGACAATCTGAAGAAGGCGTTCGGCGCCAACGGCTACATCAACTTCGGCGCCATTCCGAGGCCGACCTACGACGACGCGAAGAAGACGGTTTCGCTTAACGTGGACATCGACGAAGGCAAGCAGTTCTTTGTCTCACGCATCGAGTTCCAGGGCAACACGATCACGCGTGACCGCGTTATCCGCCGCGAGCTGCTGCTCGACGAAGGCTCGGTGTACAACTCCCAACTGTGGGAGTACAGCCTGCTGCGGCTGAACCAGTTGGAGTACTTTGATCCGCTGAAGGTCGACCAGGACTCCGAGGCGCACCAGGATCCGGATAACGGCACCGTGGAACTGCTGTTGAAGGTGAAGGAAAAGGGGAAGAACTCGATCGGCATGAATGGCGGCGTGAGCGGATACTCGGGCGCTTTTCTCGGGGTGAACTACCAGACCAATAACTTCCTGGGGCTGGGCGAAACGCTGAGCCTGCAGGCGAACCTGGGCAGCATCAGCCGCCAGTTCCTGTTCGGATTCACGCAGCCGTATATCCGCAACCGGCCCATCAACATGGGATTCCAGATTTTCAACAACAAGCAGGATTACAACGCGGCCAAGAGCTACCAGGCGACAACGGGCGCGTCACTGAACCTGTCGGAAGCGGAGAAGTCGCTGACACAGAACTACAACGTGGGTTCTGACGGCTTCAATTTCTCGCTCAGCTATCCATTGAAACGGCATGCGTTTCAGCGTTTGGGCGCGACGTATTCATGGACAAAGTCCACGGTTTCGGCGTTCAGCACGGCCTCGCAGACGTTCTTCCAGACCATCTCCTTCCGTTCCGGAGTGCAAGGATCGAATCCACTCTCCGGGATTATCAGCAGCGCGATCGGATTGAGTTATTCGTATAACACCATCAGCAATCCGCTGCGGCCGCGGGAGGGCAAGGAGATCGACGCGTACGTGCAGGCGGCGGGCATCTGGGGCAGCGTGCGTTATGTGAACCCGGTGATTGCGTACAAGCGCTTCATCCCGATGCATTATCTGATCCCGTCGCAAACGGGGCACAATGTGCTGGGGATCAGAGCGCAGCTGGGGTACATCCAGGGCTGGGGCGGCGATGTGGCTCCGCCGCAGAATCGCTTTTATGCCGGCGGCGAAACGGAATTGCGCGGATTTGATGAGCGCTCGGCGACGCCATATGGCTATGTGCCCACGCGCGTGAACTTCCAACTCACGAATCCTGACGGGCAGTGCGTGCCGCGCGATCCGACGAACCCTGAAGACAATCAGTGCATCCAGGTGCCGCTGCCGATTTACGGCGTGGCCTCGATCGGCGGCGACAGCCAACTGACCACCAACGTCGAGTACCGGATTCCGATTGTTGGGCCATTCACATTCTCGTTCTTTGACGACTTTGGCATCGACTCCGCGACCAACCACGGGCAATTGGAGCAGAGTCCCCAGGGCTTTGCTTCTCTGACGGCGCCACTCTACGGGTGCCCGGTGTATAACAACGGCTCCTGCCAAGGGGGCATACCGGGCTCGCAGGTGGGATTCCGCCGGGATATTCGCCCGGTTCAAGGCACGAACTTTGTTCCGCGCATGGACCTGGGCGCCGAGCTCGGCGTGCTGATGCCGATCATCAACGCACCGTTCCGGCTCTACTATGCCTACAATCCGCTGCGGCTTTACGAACGGCCTTATTGCAACGATGTGTTTCTCGGAGTGAAGCAGTACAGTTGTTCGGCTGAGCTGATTACTCGCGCCATGTTCCCGCCGGGCGGCGCGGGCGATTACACCTACCAGGAAGCCATCCAGGCCTATGGCGCGCAATACGTGTTCCGCGAACCGCGCAAGACATTCCGGTTGACGGTTTCGACGACGTTTTAAAGGCAGGGAATAGGGAATAGGGAACAGGTTCGCTTGGCGCGAGGCGCCTGGATTCCGGTTCATCCACAGGTTGAGGGAAAATGCCGTATAATCGCCACTAGTTCCCGGCTATGCTTCGGTGCGCGTGCTTCATTGCGGATTTCGAGCCGAACCGAGGCTCGATCGCATGTCACCAAGCGCCATGCTCAAGCCGCGGCGCCAAGAGGCGCGGCATGCGGGAACCTCGAAGGAGTTATTGATTCGCATGAAGCGTCTGACGCTGTTCGTTCCTTTGCTGGCCGCGGTTTCCATCATTCCGGCCGCCGCCCAGGGAACTTCATCATCCTCCACGCAAAGGCCTGCTGCAACCGCAACCGCCACTCCCGCCAAGGTGGCTGTGATCGCATTTCAGGCTGCCGTCACCCAAACCAACGAGTTTCAGCGCGCCTTCGGCGATCTGCAGAAGAAGTACGATCCGCGGCGGCAGCAGATCAAGGCGCTGAGCGACGAGATCGACACGCTGACAAAGCAACTGCAGGCGGACGACGCGAAGCTGACTGACGATGAGAAGGTCGCGCGTTCCCGCGCCATTGACGAAAAGAAACGACAGTTGGACCGGGACACGCAGGATGCGCAAAGCGATTTTCAGTCGGATATGCAGGACCTGATGAACCGGGTCGCGGGAAAAGTGGGCGCGGTGATGACGGACTACGCCGAGAAGCACGGCTTTACGCTGGTTCTCGACGCGAGCGACCAGCAGAGTCCCACAGTCCTTTATGCCGTCGACACCACCAACATCACCAAGCAGATTATTGACGCCTACAATGAGAAGTCGGGCATCCCACCGCCGCCAGCTCAAGGAGCGAACCAGCCTTCGTCCGGGCCAGCAGTCGATGCGCCGCAACCGCAAGCTGCGCCTACTCACTGATCGTCTTTGACCGAAACCATGAGGCGGCGCCATGCCGCCCCTGGTTTACCGGTCACTGTTCAGTGCCCACCGATCACGGTATAATCCCCTTAGTTCCTGCTGACGTCTCGATTCGCGTCCTTTTCCGCCCTTGCGCCGTCCGGCGCAGAGTATCCGTAGAAAAGTCGTGAAGTTTGTCAGAAGAGAGCGGCCTGCTTTTGCGTCTAAGGAAAAGCCGCAGTGAAGCGCCGCGCGGGATTCTGAAGGAGTTTTCGATACACATGAAGCGTTCGTTCGTACTAGTTGTCATGCTGGCCTCGGGCTTGGTCCTGAGCGCCTCCGCCCAAACCCCAGCCGCGCCTGCAGCATCGGCTGCACCGACCGCTGTTCCAAGCTCGGCAAAGATTGCCGTGATCGCGTTCCAACCGGCCGTGGCCCAGACCAACGAAGGCCAGCGCGCCTTCGCCGATCTGCAGAAGAAGTACGCGCCGAAAGAAGCCGCTCTCAAGTCACTCAGCGATGAGATCGACGGCATGACCAAGCAGTTGCAGACCCAGGGCACAACGCTGTCAGAAGCAGATCGCAGCACGCGCGCCAAGGCCATTGACGACAAGAAGAAGCAACTGGACCGCGAGACCCAGGATCTGCGCAGCGATGGCCAGCAGGACATGCAGGATCTCTACACCAACCTGGCTTCAAAGGTGTACGACGTGATGCAGACCTATGCCGAGCAGCAGGGATTCACGCTGATCCTTGATATTTCGCAGCAGCAATCGCCCGTGCTTTATGCCAGCCAGGGGACGAATATCACCAAGTCCGTGATTGACGCCTACAACGTGAAGTCGGGCGTACCGGCGCCTCCTGCGGGCGAGCAGGCAGCGCCAGGCGCGCAAGCCGCACCGAGGCCGACGAGACCCGCTACCTCGGCTCCGAAGCAGCCTGCCAGCCACTAAGGGTCACTGACAGAATTGCGCCGCAGGCCCCCGGGGAGGGGGTCTGCGCGCGTTCAACTATTCAATTCAGTGCTCGATGCCCATGACCGATCGGGCGCATCACTGAACAGGGCGCAGCTGTTGGTCCGGTCTTGAGCCGAAATTGCCCCAAAAGGCGGGTGCCAAGGCTGGGGATTTCCATCAGTCACCCCGGCTCTCCTGTGGAAAAAATTGTGAATTTCGTCCGGAAAGCGCAAAGGAAGAGGCGGGATTTTGCTCTTGTCAGGATGGGCAAGGTTTTGCTACAAGGCGTAAGCCCGTTATTTATCAATGGGAACGTCCGGTAGGGGCAATTTGTGTTTTGGATCACCTGTGGATTTGGGCCTTAGGGCTGGCAAAGGCAGGTTTCCACAATCCGCGATGAAGATTTTTTAACAAAAACTTGCATCCAACGTAAGTTTGGCATTACTTCTGCTGGTCTTCTCCCACCCGTAAAACGGCCAGAAACGCCTCCTGCGGGATGTCCACCTTCCCGATGCGCTTCATGCGCTTCTTGCCTTCCTTTTGTTTCTCCAACAGCTTGCGCTTGCGGGTAATGTCGCCGCCATAGCACTTGGCCAGCACATTCTTGCGCAGGGGGCTCACCGTTTCACGGGCGATGACCTTGGCCCCGATGGCCGCCTGGATGGCGACTTCGAACTGCTGGCGCGGGATAAGCTCGCGCATCTTGGATACCAGGGCGCGCCCGCGCTCGTAGGCGTGATCGCGGTGCACGATGATCGAGAGGGCGTCGACGGGTTCGCCGGAGACCAGCACATCAAGCTTCACCATGGGCGACTCCCACTCGCCGGCAAGCTGGTAGTCGAGTGATGCGTAACCGCGGGAGATGGACTTGAGGCGGTCGTAGAAGTCGAGCACAATCTCGTTGAGCGGCAGCTCGTAGGTGAGCATGACGCGCGTGGGCGTCACGTACTCAAAGTTGAGCTGCTTGCCGCGTTTCTCCTCCACCAGCTTGAAGATTCCGCCCACGTACTCTTCGTTGGTGAGGATTTTGGCGGCAATCACGGGCTCCTTGATGCTGGCGATGCTCTGCGGCTCAGGCCAGCGCGAAGGATTGTCCACAGCAATCTCTTTTCCGTCGGTGAGAGTGATGTGGTAGCGAACGCCCGGAGCAGTGGTAATGAGCTCGAGCTCGTATTCACGCTCCAGACGCTCCTGGATGATCTCCATGTGCAGCAGGCCGAGAAATCCGCAGCGGAAGCCGAAACCGAGCGCGACGGAACTCTCGGGCTCGAAGAAAAACGACGAGTCATTGAGCCGCAGTTTTTCCAGCGCATCGCGCAGCAGGGTGTGCTCGTGCGCATCCACGGTGTAGAGTCCGGCAAAGACCATGGGCTTGATGTCTTCAAAGCCGGGCAACGCATGCGCGGCGGGATGCAGGTCATCGGTCACGGTATCGCCGATCTTGGTGTCGCCCACAGTCTTGATGGTGGCGGCAAAGAAGCCCACTTCGCCCGCAGACAGCTCGCCGATCTCGACCGGCTTGGGGCAAAGCACACCCATCGACTCGATTTCGTAGGCCTTGCCGTTGGACATGAGGCGGATGCGCTGGCCTTTGCGCATGGTCCCCTGCATCACGCGCACCAGGACGATGACGCCGCGATAGGCATCGAACCACGAGTCGAAGATGAGCGCCTGCAACGGCGCATCGGGGTTGGCTTTTGGCGGAGGCAGCCGGTGCACGATGGCTTCCAGCACTTCATCCACGCCCTGGCCGGTCTTGGCGCTCACGGGAATGGCGTCGGTGGCGTCGAGACCGACGGCCTGCTCGATCGCCTCCTGCGTGCGCAGAACGTCGGCCGAGGGCAGATCGATTTTGTTGATGACGGGAATGACTTCGAGGCCGTGATTGATGGCGAGATAGGCGTTGGCGAGGGTCTGCGCTTCCACGCCCTGGGTGGCGTCGACCACGAGCAGCGCGCCCTCGCAGGAGGCGAGCGAGCGCGAGACTTCGTAGCTGAAGTCCACGTGGCCCGGCGTGTCAATGAGGTTGAGCTGGTACGTAAGGCCGTCGCGCGCCTTGTACATCATGCGCACGGCGTGGGCCTTGATGGTGATGCCGCGCTCGCGCTCCAGATCCATGTCGTCGAGGATCTGGGCCTGCATTTCGCGTCCCGTTACCGAGCCCGTCAGCTCCAGCAGCCGGTCGCTCAGCGTCGACTTGCCGTGGTCGATGTGGGCGATGATGGCGAAATTGCGAAGGAAGCGAGAGTCCATGAGAGCGGCGCAAATAAAGGGCTCGGCGCTACGGGCGCGCAAAGCCCTATCGCTCTTAGATTATCATCGGGCATCTGGCGCGGAGCGGCGCTCGAGTGCGTCGGGTCGCGAATCAATGAGTCGGGTTGTTGCAGCCGGGGCGAGAAGATAGTATTTAGTCCCATGCGCGTTGTCATGCTGAGACGAAACCGAAGGAACATGATTGCTTTTGGGGCGTCGCGACGTAGTGAGATTTCCTTTACTTCCGAATTGGCGACAATCCAGGAGCTAGCCAACTAAGCGAAAGTCAGGTGGCAAAGGAGCACCCCTGTTCGCCGTAAGATTCAGCTCCAACATGCGAAGGTTGATTTTCAAAGGGATCAGCGCTCATCCAGCGTGAGAGCGAAGATGTCATCCGTTCCCGTGTCGCGAAGCAATAGCGGTGTATCTTCCGGATCGAGCCCCAGGAAATACCTCCACACTCCGGTGAAGCGAAATCCCTTGAGATCGACAACCCGCTCCGCTTCGCCACCCGTTGGGCGGATTCGATAAACGCCCGGATCATCCACCGGGCGCAGAAAGTAGATGAACTTTCCGTCGTGAGACCACGTCGGGAATCCAACCTCGCCCTTCTGTATATCCGACCATTGTTGCGCCTTGAAGTCGAAAACCGTCAGGCTTGAGTTGGAGTCGGTTTTAAGGCCAGCAAGGTACTGGCCATCTGGCGACCATCGGGTCGAATAGCGGTATTGCGACTTCGGGATATCAGTGACCTGGCCATTGGAAAGTTCGAGAATGCAAATGCTGGGCTTGAAACTGGTGGAGACTGTTTCCGACGCAGAAAAGACAATCTTGCGTCCGTCCGGGGACCAGTTCGGATCGAATTGCCACCTGTTGTCGGACGGAAGAAGCATTTGTGGTTTTCCTCCCTCAGAGGGCAGGATGTAAATCTTCATTTGGCCCTCAGAGTCGCTAGCAGTAAAGAGGATTTGGCGGCCATCAGGCGACCAGCGCAGCAGGGTGGGATAGATCGGGGGATCAGTCAGTTGGATTGGATTGCTCCCATCGCGGTTGGCTCTCCACAGGATGCCTTCGGGATAGGTGACATACGCCAGGGATTTGCCGTCCGGGGAGAAGGTAACGAATTCAGCGGAGATGCCTGAGAGGTAAGGCTGAAGCTGTCGGGACTGCGCATCGAACCGAACCAGTTCGCCCCTCAGAATGACACCTCTGGAAAAGATCTTCTCGCCATCCGTGCTGAGAATTGCCCGGTCCCAACGGATTGGGCCTGAAGTCAACTGAACCGGCTCAGGGTGCGCTGGTCGAAGAAAACCATGTCGTTCATCGAGTGCCCATATCTGAGCCGCAGGGACCACGGCGCCGAGGTTGCTCGCAAGTTGTTTGCTCAATAGGAATACAAAGAACCTCCCGTCAGGCGTCCAACGGCCACAACACTGCCACTCCGAAGGATGCCAGTCTGGAAGCAGCGGATGGAGCCCAGAACCATTCGAGGACATCTCCCACAATCTGTGGTCCTGTGTGAACCTTATTCTGGTACCGTCCGGCGACCATCTCACGTCTCCGCTCACGGAAGTTGAGAGACGATGAGGAGCGGAGACCAGTTTGTGAGACTCAGTGCCATCGCTCCGCATGGCATTGATATCCCCGTCTGACGTGTAGTAAGCCAGAAGCTTTCCGTTGGGTGACCACCCTGCCGATGACCACGGATAGCTACCGAGCCGAACACCATCCAGTAAGCGGCGCAATGAGCCGCCCGGAACCTGAACACTCCACAGGCTTGCTCGACCGCTGTCCAACGAGTGAACGAGAAGGCTGGCCCCATCTGCGGAAACATCCGCAAGCGTGGGGTTGGGTAATTGCACTGGAAACAGTGTGACTTCTCCCCCGGATACAGCGACCTGGGCCGGCCTGTACGGTTGATGATCCAAATTCAGATACAGCCTCGCACCATCGGTTGCAACAGGAATCTTGTGGCGGTCATCGTGGGTGATCTGGGTGTACTCGGTCACTCGCGGCGGCGGCAGCGGCCGGTGCAGGTACCAGATTGCTGAGGCGAGTAGACCAACAACGGCAACTACCGTGGCCAACAGCCACCTTCGCCCGAATACAAGACCCGCCCACCCCCGCGCTCGGGCAGGAACAGTCTTGACTAAGGGTCCTTTGCTGGTTCTTGGCAGTTCGGTGGGCGTGTCTGCTGGCTCCGCGGGCGCCACGCCGCCGCGCGCATCCTCCAGCACTTCAACTGGGCAGACGAATCGGTACCCGACCTTGGCAACGGTTTCAATGAGCCTCGGCGATCGGGCATCGTCGCCCAGCGCTTGGCGGAGCTTGACGACACTTCGGGTGAGGGAGTTGTCCGTTACCTCGACGTCGTCCCAGACAGTATTGAGCAGCTTATCCTTTGTAATGACCTTTTGTGGGTTGCGCAGCAAAACCAGAAGCACCTGAAATGCACGCGGCTCGACCGGCACACTCGTATTGCCTTTGAGAATGCTGAATTCCCGCTCCCGGACCTCAAATTCAGCAAAGCGGAAAACAAGGGGATTCTCTGCCATTGTGGCTCCGTCACAACTTGTTCACATCTCTGACTGCGGAAATCACGATTGCGTCAGGACAGAATTCGAAAAGCCAATTAAGTATGTGGTCAGTTATTTCGGAAAGGAATTGTCCGGAATCAACGGTCTCAGGGGATGTGAACATTATGCACTTTGGGCTTCCCCGCTGCCAGTGGATTGCAATGTTGCAACCGTTGGCCGCCCCAACGTCCCCTGCATGAAAGCGCCTTCGCAGCAAGATGCCGCCCCCCGCGGAATGCAGATGGTTGAAAGTGGCCTCTGTTTAAACGAGAAAGCCAATTGAAATTCCCAGCTAAGGAGAGAATGACCATGTTCAGCAAAAAGATTTGTCTAGTTGCAGTTGCATTGGCTCCCACCATCTTTCTAGGGACGACCGCCGGCGTCGCCCAGGACTCGCAAAGATGCTTCACCATCGAAAGCCTTCAGGGCTCCTACGCGATTGTCGGCACCTACGGCGCGAACATCGCCATCGCGCTTGGCAAGCGGTATATGGACGGGAACGGCAATTTGACGGGAACATTCCTGGTGAACGAGCCCGTTGCCGGATCACCAACCGGAGCCAGGAAGATTGTGACCGGGACGCAAGCAGGAACCTACACCGTGAATTGCGATGGCACGGGTGTGATTACCCGGGTTCTCACGGTTGGCACTACGCAAACCACACAGCTTGATGATTTTGTCATAACCAGGGCAAAGGTTAGACATGGAAAACTGATCGCGACCTCAGTTGCGGATGCCACCGAAACTCCGTCCACAATCGTCGCGGGCGGCATATTTCTGACTCGAGTGTGGACCAGGCTACCGCAGGACGATGACTCAGATGATGATCGACATTGAGATGAGCGGCGATCAACATCGCATGCAGTGATTTGGGCGGGCAGGTCAGGACTACCTGGCTTGCCCGTCTTCGTTTTGAATCTTGACCCGCTTCCCATTTGCGTCCACAAGAACAGTCCAACCCGGTTTAGGCCCAAGGGCCAGGAGCGATTCTCCGTTGATGCCGAATCGCCTAGCCGCGAACTGAGTGTCTGAGCGGCAAATTCAACGGTTCCGGTTGGGTAACCGGCATCCATGTAAGTCTTTGTCAAGTGAAAAACACGAGTCTTCCGTTCGCGCTCTGGAGAGCGCGTTGCTAGTTCGATCAGGGTTTGCCGTTGCGCACGTTGCCTCTCGGCGGTTGGTTCCTGCTCTGAGCAGAACCGGACATCCATTTGCTGCCT
>OKRB01000051.1 GCA_900290245.1 Candidatus Sulfuritelmatomonas gaucii
TTCCGTGGCAAAGAACTTCGTGCTGTTGCGGGCGGGATGGCCGAGCGGTTTCAACAAGCCTGCTGTTACGAGCCTGGGAATCTCGTGAGGTTCAAAACCGAGATACCACGCCGCCTGGGTCGCGTCGAGCCGGGCGGGAACGATCTTCCAACTGAGAAATTCGGTTTGTTGGGCGGTGATATTCATACATGAACGGCCACCCCGCGTGCGCGCCGTGGCGAATGGGTTTGGGTTTGATTCTCGGAAACTTTCTGGTCGTCGTCGCTGGCGGAAACGGCGTCCACCTGGCTCGGCGCTTGGTTCTTGGTCAGATCAAGTTTTTCCTCAATCTCACTCTGGCGCCGGGTCAGTTCCTGAAAGCGTTCCTCGCGCTCAAACTTCGCGCCGACTTTTTCCCCAAGCTCCTTGACGCGCTTGTGGGCATCGGTGATGTCCAACTCCAATCTTTCCGCACGTTCCTCAAATCCCTGAACCGTCGCTTCCAGCGAACGGATGGTGCCGAGAGCCGTGTCTGTGACCCGCGCGCCGTAACTGTTGCTCCCCCGCACGACCATTTCGACGGTGTTGTTGAAACCCGGACGCAGGAACAAATCAAAACCGGCGAAGCGGCCGATTTTGATGTCGTCGCCAAACCGCGCCTTCAGTTTTTCCGCGCGGCGCATAATCAACTCTCCTGCGATGCCCCGGTTGTTGGACTCCTGTCCGTCAAGATCAATGCGGAATTTGTCGCCGGACGTGTCTTGCCGGACGCCCAAGTCCTGCCGCAGATTGGCAAGGCGCGTGGTAAAGATTTCAGCATCCTCGTGCGAGCGGCGGAGATTGGTGCGGATTCGATATTGCTCCTCGGCATGGGCGGAACGCAACCGGGTGAGCCGGATCAACTCCGCATCCACCTGGGCTTTTTCAATCACCAGCGGATTGCCTGATGCGATGGCCTTCACCTCGGCGTAAGTCAGAGCCGCTGAATCCAAATCTTCAAGCCGCCGGATCGTCATATCGCCGCTCATCACCTGCGCGATGAACTTCGCCTTCGTCTCCAACGTCTGCCACATATAGGCGTCGAAACTGCCCTCTGTGACGTAACGGAACACCTGCACGACGGCATTCTTGTTGCCCTGCCGTAAAATCCGTCCTTCGCGTTGCTCCACGTCTGCCGGTCGCCACGGCGCGTCGAGATGATGCAGAGCAATCAACCGTTCCTGCACGTTCGTCCCCGACCCCATCTTCTGTGTGCTGCCGAAAAGCACGCGGACTTTACCCGCGCGCACATCACGAAACAGCATCATCTTGGAAACATCCGAATCGTAATCCTGAATGAACGCGATTTCAGAACTTGGGATGCCGAGCTTTTCCAACTTCTGCGCCATGTCATTATAGACGGAGAAGCCCTTGTCTTTTGGCGTGGAGAGGTCGCAGAACACAAGCTGGGCGGAACGCTCCGGCTTGGATTCCTGCCAGATGTTGAAAATCTTCTGGACGGCCAGATTCACTTTGCCCTGCGGTTCGTCCGGCGCGACCGGTTTCATCAGCCGAAGATCCAAAGCCGCCTTACGTCCCTCGGACGTGATTTTGAGCATGTTGTCTTCGCTGGGGTCAACCCGGCCGGTTTTCAATCTCTCGGCGCGGGCGGCGAGCGATTGCACAAACTCCTTCAATTCCTCCGTGGCTGGCGCGTTGCGGATGGTCGGCTTTTCGCCGTCCAGCTTCGGACGCGGCAGATTCAGCATCGCGGCGCTTTGCACATCGGCGGACTGGCGGAACATCTGCATCAATTCCGGCACGTTGATGAACCGCGCGAAGCGCGTGTTCAACCGGTAGCCCGCACCGTCCGGCGAAAGCTCCATCGCCGTCACCGGCTCGCCGAACGTCGCCGCCCAGGAGTCGAAG
>OKRB01000021.1 GCA_900290245.1 Candidatus Sulfuritelmatomonas gaucii
AGGGGGCCCTTATTGGTTAGGCGCTGCAATGGCAATGGTTTGAGCGCTAGTGAGGAAGATGCGAGTGATATCGCCGCGCAAAACGCGATAGAGCGCGAACTGGCGCTGGGTGGCGCCGCGAAGCTCGAAAAGCAGCTCGCCGCGGTTATCGGCTTTGGCGTCAACAGCATCGATGAGCTTCATGCGCGGCGTGTCATCGAGGTGCGTGGCATCGGTCACGTTCTTGAGCAGGATGGCGACGTTGCCATAGAGGTCGGGCTGCGCGACAAGCGTGACGAACTTCATCGGGCCATTGGACTCGTCGGTGTGCGCAGAAAGCACCATGGTGGCTCCCGAGCCGTAGGCCAACTCGAAGACATGGAATTGCTCGTCGAGAAGCGGCGCGGGAGACGGCAGCGTGAGCCGGGTAGCTTTGTGCGCGGGCGCGGATTTCGGCACGGGTTTCTTCAATGTGGGCGCAGGGGGCGGAGTCAGGCCGAGCGCCGTTCGCGCCAGATCTTCCATGTCGGCCTTCATTGTGGCTTGGTCGGCAGGGTTGGCCCATGTGTAGTCCCACACATGCAGGGGGCGGCTGACTGCGTCGGAAACGGCGACCGCCTGACGCATGTCGGGCGGCAGACCGACAAGGCTGGGCTGCAGGGGCGCGTCGAAACCGGAAGCCTTGCCGCGAAAGAGATGAGGCCGATTGGGATCGGACGACACGGTGACATTTTCCACGTAGGAGCTATCATCGTCGCCGTTTTTCTTCTGCTTCTTCGTGCTGCCTGAGTCGCTGGACGATGCGCTGGAACTGTCCGGCGTGGGATGTAGAACCGGCCGGTCGGGATCGGGTGGAGAAGAGTTTGCGGCCGTACCGGAGCTAGAGCTGTCTGCAGCGCCGCTGTTGGATGCATCGCCGTCCTTGTGCAGCGTAGGACGATCGGGGTCGGGAGGGGTCGCGTTGGCGCCGGGATCGTCAGCATGCTGCTTGCGATGGAGGATCGGCACGTCGCTTTGCGCATCGTTATCCGCGTCGATCTTGGCAATCTGCGCCGGCGCGCCCTTGGGTTTGGGCAGCGGCTTCCATGCGCCGAGACCGATCCACATGCCAAGCTGGTTTGCGGCGCTCGAGATATCGAAGAGACCGATAGGTCTGCCATCCTTCATGAGCTGATACTCGACATCGCTATCAAGAGCGAGCGGCGCGGGCCGGGCCATGTAAACACTGGCATCTTGGAGTTCCTGGCCATCGTATATGCAGACGGGGACGAGGCGGCTATTCTTGGGATGGTCCTGGTCCCCGGTCCACTCAAAGACGCCGACGGCGCGCAGTTGGGGCGTGTTCTTGTTGGTGTTGATCTCGCCCTGGTATTGCGCACCTGTTGGCAGCGCGAAGCCGACCAGCGCCGCAGCCGTTATCCACAAGCGACTTGCACCCCGCAATGACACCTTGCACTTCCTTCGTAAATAATCGAGCTTGCCGGGCAGCTTTCGACCCGATTCATCTATAGCGAGGATATTCCCCATGGAGCTCAACAGGAAAGTCGCCGACTTCACACTGCAAACTGACGAGGACAAGACCGTAAGCCTCTCGAATTTTGCCGGCAAGCCGGTCATTCTCTTCTTTTACCCCAGGGCCGACACTCCTGGCTGCACCATTGAAGCCTGCGGCTTCCGCGACACCTTCAAGAAACTTCAGGCGGCGGGCGCGGTGGTTCTCGGAATCAGCCGGGATACGCCTCACGACCAGGCCAAATTCAAGGCAAAGTACGACCTCCCGTACACACTCCTTGCTGATGTAGACGAGAAAGTCTGCAAACAGTTTGACGTGCTGAAAGAAAAGAACATGTACGGCAAGAAAGTGATGGGGGTCGAGCGGACGACGTTCGTCATCGGACCCGATCAGACCCTGCTGCATATCTTTCCGAAGGTCACTCCGCAGGGCCATGCCGAGGAAGTGCTGGCGCTGATCGAGGAGTGGAATAAGGCGCACAAGCTGAAGAAGTAGTGTGGGCGAGCGGGTCAGCAAGTCGGCGGGTCCGAGACGCGGAGATTCCCCCTTTCGCAAGACACTGCGAAAAGAATGGGGCACAGTGCGGGGGCCAATATCCTGAGCGAACTAAAGAAAATGCCGGGGCGATTGCTCGAACGCGCGTTCTTTGAAGCGCCTGTGGTGCGCGTCGCGCCGCGCCTCCTGGGCAAGTTGCTCGTGAACAGAACGCGCGCCGGGCTGATCTCCGGCAGGATTGTCGAGGTCGAGGCGTATCTGGGCCCGCACAACGAGACGGCCGATCCGGCGGCGCACTCCCATCGCGGCCCGACACCACGGAATCGCGTGCTCTTCGGGCCGGCTGGGCATGCCTATGTTTACTCGATCTACGGCCAGTACTATTGCATGAACATCACCTGCGAAATGGAGGGCCAGGCAGGAAGCATTCTGCTGCGCGCCCTCGAGCCGGTGGCGGGACTGGAACAGATGGCGCGGAATCGTGGGCTGAGGGCTCTCCCACCCATTTCGTTCGATGCGGCGAGTCAAAAAGGATGGCGCAACCATGCGATCCAATCTGCAACGGCCTGCTGGAACGGAGATGGTGGCTCCCAACCCCCCCGGCGAGAATCAAGAGCGCGGCAAGAGTGGCGCAGCCTGTGCGAATTGACCGGCGGGCCCGGGCGGCTTTGCCAGGCGCTGAATCTGGTACGAGAGAAACACAACGGGCTCGATTTGCTCGACCCGGAGTCACCGCTGCAGGTGCGGGACGACGGAAGGCGCGCCCGGCGTGTTCTGGTGACGCGGCGCATCGGAATCAGCCATGCCGTCGACCTGCCGCTCCGCTTTGCTGTTCCCGGGCACCCTTGCGTCTCCGGGGCCAGGAGCCTTACCGGAAAGTGCATCTTTCTTCGTGCGGAGACCGTCCGTAGAATGAAGCTGTCCCCATCCCGATCGACCCAACAGAAGGAATTCCAATCCTGATGAAAGGATCCTTGCACGTGAAGCTTTCTTCCCTGCTCCCATCCGTCGCCGCGATTGCCATGCTTTCCGCGGCCGCCTTCACCGTTGCACAACCAACGCAAGACCAGCAGAATCCACCGGCCGAGACTGGCCAACCGCAGCAGGGCGCGCCGCCGG
>OKRB01000069.1 GCA_900290245.1 Candidatus Sulfuritelmatomonas gaucii
CCCTGATCGCCAGGCAGCTAAGCGCTTTCTCGACAACGCCCAACGTGAGTTTGGCCTTGCCTATCCTTGGAAAAATGCCGGAGCCAAAGAAGTCTGGCGGGATTGGTGGGAGGACAAGGAGATCTCCAGAGGTCAGACTGCATCCGAGAGCTTCCTTTGGAGCCTAATGGCCGCACAGGTTGACCGGATCGATGCGATCTTACAGAACCCAAACGCTCTTCAAAAAATTAATGTCCGCCGCTTTAACAGAGCCATCGACGAAGCGCTGGATGCGTATTGCGCGCAGCTTCATTGGCAAGACACAAATTCGACGATGCCGCCGGCATTAATGTCGCGCGAGGAACTGGGTGATGTCTTTTTCCCCTACTTCGCGAATTGGATTGAGCTTCTGATCGGCCAGAAGGGAACGAGCCTGCCTGTAACGAAACACAGGACGGTCGCCGCCCTAATCGGTGCCGCATACCGCGCAAGGGTTGACCCGAATAAGCTTGGCGAGCAGCAGTGGACGGATATTGTTGAGTTTGTACGGAAGCCCACGGATATCGCGAGAACGTTGGGCCACGTGTGGCCGCAAAGTAAAGGACGGTGGGACGGTCACAAGGGGTATCGCGCACAACTGCAGGCGGCGCACGCCATCGTTGCTCAGATAGCGCAATGAGAGGAGAGCCGCCGGCTAATTTGGAGAGTGCCGAACCCGGAGCGCGGCTCTTTCCTCCGAGCTGGCGTGACGCTGCGGTTCGAGCCCTCTATGATTCTGCGTTAGGTGGTATCGTCTGTTCGCGGTGTGGCCGGTTGTTCCGCGGACGACGCCAACTTGCTCTGCTTCAAGCCGATCACATCGTCGCATGGAGTCGCGGCGGCCAGACAACCTGGACAAACCTTCAACTCCTTTGTCGACCATGCAACCTGGTGAAGTACAAAGGCAGTTAGGAAATGTTCGGCCCTGAAACCCGGCGCCGTAAGCGTCCCAATCTTGTCGGCGAGCACAGCGCTGACCAGGGGCCTCGG
>OKRB01000090.1:0-820 GCA_900290245.1 Candidatus Sulfuritelmatomonas gaucii
GCGATGGCGGCACGCGAGAGCCAATCCGCCGTGGCGAGAATGCCGCCGAGATTGTCGCTGGGGTGGCCCCACTCGGCGGCGAGCCAGGTGTCGTTAAAGTCGAGCCAGCGGATCATCGCGCCGATATTGAAAGCAGCCTGAACAGGATCGAGTACGTAATTCGTTCCGAGAACGCGCGCGCCGTTGGGAACGATGGTGCCGGGCACGATGGGCCCGAGCAGCTTGGTGCAGGCAGGATATTCGAGCGCTTCAAGACCGCAGCCCAGGGTGTCCATGAGGCAATACTGCGCGGTGGAGTAGGCGAGGTCGCTCTCAATTTTGTAGTTCAGCGCGTAGTCGGCGATGTCGGAAAGAACTTTGTCCGGGGCGGGGCGTTCATTGCTGATGTGCGACGACAAGCGTGCTCCTTACTGTAACGTTAGGTAGCGCCGGCTTCCAGGCCGGCTGTCGTGAGAGTCTCCTGACCCGCACATCGCTGTCGCCGGCGTGGACTTCGCGAGTACCCTCGGCCTGCAGACCGTGCTACGGCCGTTCTGCAATCGGTACAAATTCCAAATTCTCGGGTCCAGTATAGACAGCCGACGGCCGAATAATCTTGCCGCCCTCGCGCTGCTCAATAACGTGCGCGCACCAGCCCGCGGTGCGCGACATGACAAAGAGCGGCGTGAACAGATCGACGGGAACGCCCATCAGATGATAGGCCACGGCCGAATACCAGTCGAGGTTAGGGAACATGCGCTTGGCCTCGTGCATGGTGATCTCGATGCGCTCGGCGACGGAGAAGAGGCGCTTACCGTCAGCGTCAGTCGCCAGTGCGCGA
>OKRB01000090.1:829-114313 GCA_900290245.1 Candidatus Sulfuritelmatomonas gaucii
GGCGACGGAGAAGAGGCGCTTACCGTCAGCGTCAGTCGCCAGTGCGCGAGCCTGCTCCTTGATGAAGTGGCTGCGCGGATCGCTGACGGTGTAGACCGGGTGGCCGAAACCGATAATGACCTCGTGGTTGGCAATGCGGCGGCGAATGTCGGCCTCGGCTTCGTCGGCTGATGCGTAGCGCTGCTGAATTTCGAGAGCGACTTCATTGGCGCCCCCGTGCTTGGGTCCTTTGAGCGCGCCAATGGCGCCCGCGACGCATGAGTAAAGATCGGAGCCTGTTCCGGCAATCACGCGAGCCGTAAAAGTAGACGCGTTGAATTCGTGCTCCGCGTAGAGGACGAGCGAAACCTGCATGGCGCGGATCCACTCGGCACTGGCTGGCTCGCCGTGCAACAGGTGAAGAAAATGCGCGGCCAGCGAATCGCTGTCGGCATCGGTCTCGATGCGCCTGCCATTGCGCGCAAAGTGATGCCAATAGAGGAGCATCGAAGGCAGCGAAGCCAGAAGCCTGTCGGCAATATCGCGCGCTTCGGCGGCATTGTGATCGTCGGCCTCGGGCTGCACGCAGCCCAGCACTGATACGCCTGTGCGCAATACGTCCATGGGGTGCGCCGAAGCGGGCAGCAACTCGAGTGCCCGCTTGACTTCATGCGGCAATCCGCGCAGGCCGAGCAGCTTCTTGCGATAGGCGGCCAGATCGGCAGTGTTGGGCAATTTGCCATACACCAGCAGATGCGCGACCTCGATGAATTCGCAGTGCGCGGCCAAATCGGCGATGTTGTAGCCGCGATAGTGCAAGTCGTTGCCGCTCTGGCCGACGGTGCAAACCGCAGTTTCGCCCGCCACCGTACCCGATAGCGCCACGGACTTTTTGGGTTTGAAGACAGGGCCCCCGGGCGACTGGTTCTTGTCATCGAGGTGAACAGGCGCCGGCGCACGCCCCGCTTCTTGAACGCTCATGAATTGACCCCCAGCGAGGATTAAGCTAACGAATCAATGCAGGAAATGTCTACTCAGGCTTTTTGCCCCGCCCCTTCGCTGCTCCGTTTTCTTGTTCCCTGCTTTTTGCGAATAACTCGTCGAGCTTCTGCTCGTAGGCGTGATAGCCAAGATAGCGGTAGAGATCGTCGCGCGACTGCATCAGCGGCAGCACGCTCTTTTGCGTGCCTTCGGTGCGAATAGTCTCATAGACCTTTAGCGCCGCGGCGTTCATAGCGCGATAAGCCGCGCAGCAATAGAGAA
This sequence comes from Candidatus Sulfuritelmatomonas gaucii, assembly GCA_900290245.1. GTDB lineage: Bacteria > Acidobacteriota > Terriglobia > Terriglobales > Acidobacteriaceae > Telmatobacter > Telmatobacter gaucii. The sequence goes on from OKRB01000090.1 coordinate 2,072, forward strand.
TGATATCGACGCCGGCACTGGCGAGCTCGTCGCGCGTGAAGAGCGGCGTTTTGCCGAACTCAGTAATGTTGGCGAGGATTGGCACGCCTGCAGCCTTGCGAAATGCCGTGTACATCGCGAGTTCCGTCACTGCCTCGGCAAAGATCATGTCCGCGCCTGCAGCCACGTAGACCTGCGCGCGCTCGATTGCCCGGTCCATGCCTTCGCCGGCGAGCGCGTCCGTGCGCGCCATGATCACAAATTGTGAATCCGTTCGCGCGTCCACCGCCGCTTTGATGCGGTCAACCATCTCCGCGGGTGGAACAAGCTCCTTGCCCGGCCTGTGTCCGCAGCGCTTGGCGCTGACCTGGTCCTCGATGTGCACGGCGGCCGCGCCGGCCTTGATCATCTGGCGAATGGTGCGCGCGATGTTGAACGCTCCACCCCATCCGGTGTCGATGTCGACCAGCAGTGGCAGCGCGCAGGCATCGGTGATGCGGCGGACGTCGGTCAGCACGTCTTCCATGGTGCTGATGCCCAGGTCAGGGATGCCGAGAGAATTGGCGGCCACGCCTCCACCGGAAAGATAAATGGCGCGGAAGCCTGTGGCCTCGGCCAATCGCGCAGCGTAGGCGTTGATGGCGCCCACCACCTGCAAGGGCTTTTCAGCCGCGAGCGCCGCACGAAAGCGCGCTCCCGCTGTTCCATGGTTGCGATCGTCCGCCACGAGCCTTCCTCTGGCGCATCATAACAGGGTTTTCACAGGGATTTCCCGCGACCGGCTTCCGAAAGGTAGCCGCGCGGTGCGACAATCGACCCGTCGGGGCCGTAGCTCAACAAAACAAGGCTCTGGCCGGAGGAGAAGCAATCCTATGAAACGTGTTCTCGTATGTATGGGCCTTCTGTTTGCAGCGACGACTCTTCTTGCCCAGCAGACAGCGCCGCCCAAGAGCCCGCCGGAAACAGCGTCGGCGACCATCCAGGGCAAGACCATCTCCATCAACTACAACTCGCCGCGTGTGAATGGGCGTGAAGGCCAGATTTTCACTAAAGACGGACTCATCGCGAAGACCCATAAGTCGTACCCCGTTTGGCGTGCCGGAGCCAACGCGGCTACCACGCTGAAGACTGACGGCGACATTACGATCGGCGACCTCAACGTTGCCGCCGGCACCTACACTCTGTTTGTAGACATCTCCAACCCTTCGCAGTGGACGTTGATCGTGAACAAGAAGACTGGCGAATGGGGACTTGCCTACGACAGTTCGCAAGATTTGGGCAAAACACAGATGACGATGTCGAAGCCCCAATCGATGGTCGAAGACCTCACGTACACGTTGACCGACGATGGCGGCGGCAAGGGCACGCTGACGCTGGCGTGGGAAGATGTGACCGCTTCGGTACCGATTCAAGTACATTGACGGCCGATTTGCCCGGCTCGGCATGCACGCAGCGAGGGTGGCAGGTTCGTTCAGGATTTGCCGCCCTCCCGCTACAATAGAGAGTGTTGATTCATTCCTTGCCGAGGGGTTAAGAAGCTTTGCCGTTGTACGCATATCGCTGCACGCAGTGCGGCCATCGATTCGAGAAAATTCAGCGATTCAATGACGAGCCGGAGAAGGTGTGCCCGAAGTGCGGCGGCGCGCTGGAGCGGCCGTTGACGGCGCCGGGACTGCAATTCAAAGGCGCCGGATGGTACGTGAACGATTACGCTCCGAAGAGCAGCGCGCCCGCGGGCGAAGCCGCGCCTTCGGAAAAGAAACCGGCCACGGAAAGCAAATCAGAGAGCAAGTCAGATACCGCAAGTGCTGGAAGCAGCGGCAAAGACAACGCCTCCGGTTCAACTTCTACCTCGACTCCGAGCCCCAAGAAGGATTGATCGAACGGCATGGGGCCAGATGATCTGGCTCATGTGCCCTGACGTGCCGGCATAGGATAATGGAGCCTGAATTCCAGGACTCCTCAATGCCTCCTGATGGTTCGCTAGAGGTTCAGCCACAAACAGACAGTGCGAGCGCAGATCGCGCGTCTTCCAGGGAAAACTTGTTCCGCTCGCTGGCCGCCGTCGCCGCGGTGTTGTTCGTAGCTGGGATCGTCGCGGAGCGACTGCACGCCAGCGCTGACATGGCGGCTGCGTTGCGCTGGGCCGGCATTGGCTTGTTCGTTCCTGTTGCCTTGCGGCGGCGATCGCTGTTGGTGTGGACGTTCTTTGCCATGGTGGTCGGGGCGGAGCTCGGCGTTGACGCGCCGCACTTCGCTGCGCAAACCCGCTTTTTGGCGGACATTTTTCTGCGCCTCATCCGCATGATTGTGGCTCCGCTGATCTTTGGCGGCCTGGTAACTGGAATCGCGGGGCACGGGGAATTGCGCGCGGTGGGGCGTGTCGCGCTCAAAGCGGTCATATTCTTTGAGGTGGTCACAACGCTGGGCATTTTTCTTGGCGCGATCGCCATTAACCTTTCGGGAGCGGGATGGGGCATCGCGCTGCCTGCCGCAGGACAGACCCTGGTCTCCCAGGCACACGCGCCCGGATGGCAAGACATCGTTCTCAACGTTTTTCCTGAAAACATTGCGCAAGCCGTAGCGCAGAACCAGATTCTGCAGGTGGCAGTGTTCTCGCTGCTGTTCGGCGTGGCTTTGGCGATGCTGAAAGAACCGCGTCGCGCACCACTGGTCAACGTGCTGCAATCGCTCACGGATGTAATGTTCGCCATCACGCGCGTCGTTATGTTGATGGCGCCGGTCGCGGCGGGAGCGGCGCTGGCGTACACGGTGGGCAGCATGGGACTGCTCACGCTGCTGCCGCTGGTCAAGCTTGTGGTGACGTACTACGCGGCGCTTGGGGTCTTTGTTCTGTTGGTGCTGGCGCCGATCCTGTTTATTGCGCGAATTCCGCTGCGACGGTTCTGCGCGGCTATCGGCGAGCCTGCGGCCATCGGATTTGCCACCACAACTTCAGAGGCCGCGCTGCCGCTGGCCATGGAACGCATGGAAGAGTTCGGCGTGCCGCGCTGGATTGTTTCGTTCGTCATTCCCACCGGCTACAGCTTCAACATGACCGGATCGAGCCTGTATCTCTCCATGGCTGCAATCTTCGCCGCGCAGGCGGCGGGAATGCACCTGACCATAGGCGAGCAACTTGTAATGGTGTTCACGCTGATGCTTACGAGCAAGGGCGTAGCCGGCGTGCCGCGTTCAGTGCTGGTAATCCTGATGGGGACCGCGGCCGCGTTCCATATTCCGACGACGGCAATCATGATCATCCTCGGCGTGGACACGCTGATGGATATGGGCCGTACTGCGATGAACGTGATTGGCAACTGCATGGCCAGTGCAGTAGTGGCGCGATGGGAAGGGGACCTGCCGGAAGCAGGGACCAAGTGACCAGGGGAGTGGCCTCTGCGTGGTGCTTTCTATCGTTGAGATAATGAGTGAGCATGTCTTTGCTTGATCCCATTCCGTCGCCGGTGCAGCACGCCGATCTGGTGGCGCTCGAGTGGGAGCCACTGCTGGCGCTCGTGGCGGGCTTTGCCGCGTCGCCGGTAGGCCGCGCGGCGATTCTTGCGCTGCATCCTTCAACAGATGAAGAGTGGATCGGCCTCCAGCACAAGCTGGCCGGCGAAGTCCGGCTGCTGCTCAACGAGCAAGTCTCGATTCCTCTCGGAGGCTTGGTCGATCCGACAGAACTCGCTGCGAAAGCGCAGATTGCCGGCGCGGCTCTGGAGACCGCGGAACTTCAAGCCGTGGCGCGGCTGGCCAACGATGTAGCGTCGTGGCAGGCGCTGCTGCGCGAGCCGCCCGTGCGGCTCGTGGGCAAGCTGCCAGGGCTCTCGGAGCTTTCGGCGTCACTAACCAGCAGCCTGCGGCCTCTCGCCGAATCCATCGAGCGCAAAATTCAACCTGACGGCTCGCTGGCCGACGATGCATCGCCGGAGCTGCATCGCCTCCGCCGCGAGCAGGAGCGGCAGCAGAAAGTGATTGAGGAGAGCCTGCGCACGGCGCTGCACAAGCTCTCCGGTGAGGGCGCCACGCAGGACGACGTCATCACCATTCGTGGCGAGCGTTTCGTGATTCCCGTGCGCGCGGAACTCAAGCGGCGCGTGACGGGAGTGATTCACGGGGCGAGTTCGTCAGGCCAGACGGTTTACGTGGAGCCGCTTGAAACCATCGAGCAGAATAACGAACTGGTGCGGCTGATCGAGGAAGAGCAGGAGGAGATTCATCGCATCTTTGTCGCGCTCACGCGGCAAGTGTCCGGCTATGCCCACAGTTTGGTCGAAGGTGCGCGCGTGCTGGCGTTGGTCGATAGCTTGCTGGCGCGGGCACGCTTTGGCCGCGACTTTGATTGCGTAGCGCCGACTTTTGGACCCGAGTCGCTACTGGTTGAAAGCGCTCGGCACCCACTTCTCGAAAAGAGTCTGCGAGCGGCGGGCGGGACAATTGTCCCGCTCATTCTCGAGCTGACGGCGGACGAGCGCCAGCTCATCATCAGCGGGCCCAACACTGGCGGCAAGACGGTGGCGCTGAAGACCGTGGCCCTGCTGGCGATGATGGCGCAGGCGGGAATTCCTGTGCCCGCAGCTTCCGCAAGCTTCCCGGTTTTCACGGCGTTCCTGGCCGACATTGGCGACGCGCAGTCGATCGAAGCGGCGCTGTCGACGTTCTCCGCGCATATCACGAATCTCGACCGGCTCTCCCGCCTCGCGGACGCTCGTTCGCTGGTGCTGCTCGATGAGTTGGGTTCGGCGACTGATCCTGAGGAAGGCGCGGCGCTGGCTGTGGCCGTGGCCGCGTATTTTCTTGCGGCCGGAGCGTGGTCGATGATCTCGACGCATCACACGTCGCTCAAAGTCTATGCGGCCAACACGCCGGGCGTGCGCAACGCCGCGGCGGGGGTGGATGAAAAGACACTGGTGCCCAACTACCAGTTTCATCTTGGCGTGCCGGGCGCGTCGGCGGGCATTCAAACCGCGCAGCGGCTGGGGCTGAATGCGGCGATTATCTCGGGGGCGCGGGAGCGGCTGGGCTCGCAGCAGGCTGACGTCGCGCGGTTCCTCGACAAGCTGCACAAGGAACTGGCGGAACTCGAAGAAGAGCGCAAGACGACGCGCGAGCAGCAGTACGCGCTGAACCAGGAGCGAAAAAAGCTGGAGCGCGAAGGCGACGCGGAGGTCCGAAGCCGCGTGCGCGAGCTCGAAGGCAAGCTGGCCTCGCTGCTGAAGGATTTCGAATTTCAAATGCGCGAGAATGTGCGCGCGGTTGAGGACCGTGCAGCGCAACAGAAGCTATCCAAAGAAGCAGAACGGCGGATCAACAGATTGCGGCGCGAGTTTCAGGAGAGCTTTAACCAAACAGTCGTAGCGCATCGCACCGGCGCGGACCAGGGAGACCAGAACGCCCAGCCGCATGTGGTGCGTCATGTGGCGGCGGGCGACCAGGTGCGCTTGAGGTCGATGGGCAAAGTGGCCGTGGTGCAGCGCGAGATTGAGAAAGACCTGTTCGAGGTCGCGCTGGGGCCTATCAAAATGCGCGTCAAGCGGGATGATATTGCCGAGGTGCTGCGCACGGTGGAGTCTCGGACGAGTTCAGCACAAAGTCCACTGGCGGCTGCGAGCAAGCAGATGGGCGTGCACGTCTCTGTGACAAGTGCGAACACCGACGAGATGCGCACGGAGATCAATTTGATCGGCCGCACCGTCGATGAGGCGACCGACGAGCTCGAAAAATATCTCGACCGCGCGTTTCTTGCGGGGCTACCGCGGGTGCGTGTGATTCACGGCCACGGTGCCGGCATCCTGCGTCGCGGCGTACGCGAGTTTCTGAAAAACCATCCGCACGTCGCCGGAATCGAAGAGGCTCCGCAGAATGAGGGCGGGCAGGGAGCAACCCTGGTTGAGCTGCGGCAGTGAGACACACTGCGCCGCCGACGAGTCAGCTTTTCCCGTCAACGATTCAATTGAGTCGAGCGATCTGACCGATAGCGTCTCTCATTCCTTGCGCGGATTGCCTTTGAGAGGTGGAGTTGCTGCCGGTTTGTCCGCGTCGATTGAGGCGCCCGGTCCGACTTTTTGCATCAGGAGCGCGCCGAGTCCTTCCAGGACTCCGCCAACCGAACCGCCGCCACCCGTGACCAGAGTGTTGGGCATAAATGGGACGTTGCTCCGGGAGAGAGCCTCGATTGCGTTAACGAGGGCCGTGGCTCCCTGGCCCAATGCCGCGACCTGCTTCTGATAAGCCTCGGCGCGTGCCAAACCCACGGCCCTTACCTGCGCGCCTTGCGCAGTACCAGTCCGCTCAATATAGGTGGCTTCACCGTCGGCCTCAGCCTTGCGAGCCTCAGCATTGTTCATTTTGATGCCGACGCCGACCGCAGCTTGCGCAAGCTGTGCCTGCATATCGGCAGTGCCCCTTGCCTTCTCCGTCTCAATGCGCTGATCCTGCGCCTGCCTCTGCATCTTGAAGGTTTCCACTTCCTGATGAGCGACCTCGCGCTCCGTGAGCACAGTGACCAGTGCCGCTGGGTAGATCACGTCCTGGATGTAGACGCCGCGGGTTTCGATCTCGTACTCGGCGAGTTTCTTCTGGATGTAGGCGAACGCTTCTTCCTGAACCACTTGACGAGTCTGGATAAACTTTATGGCTTCCATGCCGCCAATCTTGTCGCGGAAAAGGTTGCCAACGGCGGCCTGCAGGACCTCGTTCACCAGGTTCTCCATGGAGCCGACCATCGAGATAACGCGAGGGGCTTTGGTGTCTGGAACGTGGATGAGGACCTGGAGGTCGATGGAGAAAACGAAGCCCTCATTGCTTTTGGCGATGATCGGTTCGAGGCGAGCGTCGAGGCCGTGGGCTCCCGTGACATCCTTGGCCCAGTCGAGTTTGAGGATGGCGGTGAGCACAACCTTGGCGTCGTAGATCCGGGGGTTGATCGGATACTTGCCGGTTCTCAATGCTTCCTGCCAGATGCCTTGGTGGCCCGGCCGCACCAGGCTGCCGAATTTGAATCCGACGCCAGACGTGTCCTGGGTCGGCAGGCCGACGTAGGCCTTGATAACAGCGACCTGGCCTTGTTCAACGACCAGCATCGGCACCTGCTCAACGCGCACCAGAAACGGATTCAGGTTGTAGGCGCCGTAAAGAAGCGGATCGTGCTGCAACCCGATCTTGCCGCCGGCATCGAGGAATTGCTGGAAGTCCTGGTAGTTGTTGTGCAACGTGTTTTTGCTGCCGAGGATGGAGGCGATGAGCTGGAAATCGGTGGTGTCGGCTTTCTTCTCGAGTTCTGCTACGTCGTCGAATGTCCCCAATCGGCTGGCGATGGCGCCGGCTTGCAGTGGCTGGCCTTCGAGGGTGGTCACGATACCGATCATGTCGACGACCTTGCCACTTTCGGCGGGGCGCGGCGCGATGCGCGTGACCTCAAGCTGACGTTCATCGAGGCCGAAAGCTTCGAAGGTGAGCCTGCCTTTTTCAGCGGCCTGCTTGCGGTATGCGTCGGAGATGGGGACGCCGAAGACTTGGGGCTTGGTAATGATCAAAAAGGCGACTGGATGAACCGGCGCCAGCATGCCAGGGGAGAGAACCGGTCTTTGCACACCCTTCTGGCCGCCGCTCGAAACGAACGTTGAGATGTCGGTAAAGTTGCCAAACTCGGCTTTATATACGCCCGACTTTGCGCCAATGGGCGTTGGTCCACCCACCTGCGCGATCACTACGCCAATTTGGCCTGCGGGCACCTGTACCCACGGATGTTTTTGAACCGCGTAAAGCAGGCAGAACTTGAAGCGCAACCCGGGCATAAGCAATTCGGCCTGGTAGCCCGCTTCACCCTTGAAGGCCACCGGACTGTCGCCCGGCAGTTTTGCGCCAAATCGCTTGCGCACCAATCCGATTTGCGTTGGTCCGATGCTGTAGATCGATTTAAGAAGGAGAACGATGAAGACCAGGACCAGGACAGCGATTACGAATTCCAAGAGCGCGAGAGACGTTGGACTTGCAAACATATTCCCTTCCTTATTCCGATCGAAACGCACAAATACCGATTATCCTTTTCACGATGGAACGCAAAAGGATGGGCGCAGGTCGCGTTGACGTCGCTATTTTGCGGCGAGCTGCCGCAGGACGTACTGCAAAATGCCGCCGTGCTTGAAGTATTCGATCTCTTGCGGCGTGTCGATGCGGACCGTTGCATGGAGCAGCCTTTTTTCGTCGTTCGGACTCGTCGCGCTGACGGCGACGCTGCGGCCGTTGGCGAATTTGTCGGCGAGGCGGTCGCAGAAGCCGAGAATGCTGTAGATTTCTTCGCCTGTCAGCCCCAGCGATTCCGCACTCTTGCCGGCTTCAAACTGCAGCGGCAGAATGCCCATGCCCACGAGGTTTGAGCGGTGAATGCGCTCGAAACTTTCAGCGAGCACAGCGCGCACGCCCAGTAGGTTGGGACCTTTGGCAGCCCAGTCGCGCGAGGAGCCGGAACCATACTCCTTGCCGGCAATGATGATTAGCGGGACGCCGCGCTTTGCGTACTCCACGCTGGCGTCGAAGATCGACATCTGTGTTCCCTCGGGCAGTAGGCGCGTCACGCCGCCCTCGGTGCCGGGCGCGAGCTTGTTGCGCAGGCGCACGTTGGCAAAGGTGCCGCGCACCATCACCTCGTGATTTCCGCGGCGCGACCCGTAGCTGTTGAAGTCGGTGGGCTTCACGCCGTGGGCCGATAGATATTGGCCTGCGGGGCCGTTGGCCTTGATGGAGCCGGCGGGCGAAATGTGATCGGTGGTGACGGAGTCGCCCAGAAGAGCGAGCACACGCGCATCCGCGATGTCGGTCACGGGCGGCGGAGTCATGGTCATACCGTCGAAGTAGGGCGCCTTGCGGATGTAGGTGGAATCAGGCTCCCACTGGTAAACGTCGCCGGTGGGAAAGCTGAGGCCCTGCCAACTCGCATCACCCTCGGTCACGGTCGCGTATTCGCGGCGGAAGCCTTCGCTGGAGACGGCGTGTTCGATGGCTTCAGAGACTTCTTTCTGCGACGGCCAGATATCGCGCAGGTAAACGGGCCGTCCGCCCTTGTCCGTGCCGAGCGGATCAGCGTCGAAGTTGTGGCTGATTCTGCCGGCAAGCGCGTAAGCGACGACGAGCGGCGGCGACATGAGGTAGTTGGCGCGGACATCCACATTGACGCGCCCCTCGAAGTTGCGATTGCCGCTGAGGACACTGACAGCGACGAGGCCGTGGTCTTCAATGGATTTTGACACGTCGGAGGGTAGCGGCCCACTGTTGCCGATGCACGTGGTGCACCCGTAGCCGACCACGTTGAAGCGCAATTTCTCAAGATAAGGCAGCAGGCCGGACTTCTGGTAGTAATCGGTGACCACGCGCGACCCTGGCGCGAGCGAGGTCTTTACCCACGGTGGAACGCAGAGGCCTTTCTCGACAGCTTTCTTCGCGAGCAGGCCGGCGGCAATCATCACGGATGGATTCGATGTGTTGGTGCAACTGGTGATGGCGGCGAGGACCACCGAGCCGTGATCGAGATACTTGTCGGGGTCGATGTTGAATCGCTCTTTCACCGTCGTGGTGACGTGTAGAGGCGTTCCGGTCGGCGCGGAGGAAGTGTCGGGTCCTTCGTTGTCTTCGGCGGCCACCGCGGAGTCGGTGACGGTGGAGCGCTCCCAAGCGGCAGCGGTCCGTGTCCCCAGCGGCTTCGCCGTCAGCGCGAGAAGCGAGGGTAGTTGCTGCGCAAAGCTGGTGGCCGCATCCTTCAGCAACACCCGATCCTGCGGCCGCTTGGGCCCGGCGACACTGGGCTCAACGTCGCCGAGGTCGAGCGAGAGAGTCTGCGTGTACTCCGCTTCAGGTGCGCCGGCGGTGTGGAAGAGGCCCTGCTCCTTGTAGTACGCCTCCACAAGCGCGATCTGCTCTTCGCTGCGTCCGGTGAGGCGCAAATAGCGGAGGGTCTCTTGATCAACCGGGAAGATGCCGCAAGTGGCGCCGTACTCGGGAGCCATGTTGCCGATGGTGGCGCGGTCGGCGAGCGGCAGTTGCGTCAGCCCGTCGCCATAGAACTCGACAAATTTGCCAACCACCCCAAGCTTCCGCAGCGCCTGCGTAATAGTAAGCACGAGATCGGTGGCTGTGGCGCCTTCGCGCAGCTTGCCGGTGAGCTTGTAGCCGACCACCTGCGGAATGAGCATGCTCACAGGCTGGCCGAGCATGGCCGCCTCGGCCTCTATGCCGCCCACTCCCCAGCCAAGCACGCCGAGCCCGTTGATCATCGTGGTGTGCGAATCGGTACCGACCAGCGTGTCAGGATATGCAAGCCATTCGCCGTTGACCTCAGTAGTGAAGACGACGCGGGCAAGGTACTCAAGATTCACCTGGTGGCAGATGCCCATGCCTGGCGGCACTGCGGAGAAATTTCGGAAAGCCGACTGGCCCCACTTGAGAAAGGCGTAACGCTCGCGATTACGCTGGAATTCGAGCAGCGAGTTCGCCTCGTAGGCTGCGGCAGTGCCGTACTCATCCACCTGCACGGAGTGGTCGATGACCAGCTCAGCGGGCGCCAGAGGATTGACGCGCTCGGGATCGCCGCCGAGAGTCTTGATGGCATCGCGCATGGCGGCCAGGTCGACGACAGCGGGGACGCCGGTAAAGTCCTGCATCAGGACGCGGGCAGGCATGTAAGCGATCTCGCGGCTGGGCTCGGCCTTCGCGTCCCACTTGGCCAGGAATTCGATGTCGGCGGCGGTGACGTTCACGCCATCCTCGCGGCGCAGCAGGTTTTCGAGCAGGATCTTGAGGCTGAACGGCAGGCGCGCGAGGTTGAAGCCGCGCGCGGCCAGCGCCGGAAGGCGATAGATGGTGTAGGATCGGCTGCCGGATTTAAGCACGGCTTTCGAGGAGAAGCTGTTCATCGGAGCGAAGCCTTTCTATCCGCATAGAGAACGGATGGAGTTCGATAACGAGCGGCGCCAGCGGGGATCGCGGTGCCGAGGAGCTGGTGTCGCTCGCGGAGTCAGGTTGGCGGCGCAAACCATCAGCGCGGGCCAAAAACTTGTCGGAAACAGATTAATTAGCGGACGCGGTCAGCGTCCACGGTCGTGGCGGCCGCGGCGAAAACGCTTGAAAAGGACCGAACCGGCTTTGGGAAGGCGGCGCATGGGATACAGAAAAATTCTAGCGCAGGCGCGGGCGCGGTGGAAAGACCTTGCCTGCGGATCGGCCAGCAGCTAGGCTCATACCGTGCTCCCGGGGGGTGAATGCATGCTGTTTCGCGTAGCCAGGTTTCTTTTCGCCGCTTCATTGCTGATTCTAATTGCTGCCAGCGCTCAGACCATGTCGATGCCCGAGGCAAAACCGCCGGCAACCGCGGCGTCGCCGGCCGCAAGCAAGTGGCCGGCAGTCGACGGGACGGTGGTGCTGCCGGACTTTCGATTCGGCACAGGCGAGACGCTGCCCCAGCTCAGGCTGCATTACCTCACGCTGGGCACGCCGCATCGCAACGCCGCAGGCCACATGGATAACGCGGTGCTGTTGCTGCATGGGACGGGCGGAAGCGCGCACTCATTGCTGAATCCGGTGTTTTCCGATGTGCTGTTCGGCCCGGGCGCGCCGCTCGACATCACGAAGTACTTCCTCATCCTGCCCGACGATATCGGACATGGACAAAGCTCGAAGCCGTCGGATGGGTTGCACGCGCATTTTCCCGCGTACGACTACGACGACATGGTGCGCAGCCAGCGGATGATGCTCGACGAGATGAAGATCGATCATCTGCGGTTGATCCTGGGAACCTCGATGGGCTGCATGCAGAGCTTTGTATGGGGCGAGACGTATCCCGGATTTGCCGATGCGTTGATGCCTTTGGCATGCCTGCCGGTGCAGATAGCGGGGCGCAACCGCATGATGCGCTACATGGCAATGGAGGCCATCAAGCAGGATCCGGCATGGATGGATGGCGAGTACAAGACCGAGCCAGTGCAAGGCCTGCGCACGGCGAACGAGATGCTGCTCATCATGGGATCGAGCCCGCTGCAAATGCAAGAGCGGGAGCCCACGCGGGAGGCGGCAGAGCAGTATGTGAACCGTGACCTCGACCGCGTCATGGCGCACGCCGATGCCAATGACATGATCTTTCAGCTCAACTCCAGCCGGAATTACGATCCCAGTGCGCACCTCGACCGCATCACAGTGCCGGTCATGTGGATCAACTCCGCCGACGACTTCATCAATCCGCCCGAGTTGGGTATCGCAGAAAAAATGGTGAAGCAAATGCCGAACGCGCGCTTTGTGCTGATTCCCATCTCCGACGCAACACGCGGCCACGGCACGCACACCGTCGCGTCGGTGTGGCAGAACTACCTGATCGAGTTGTTGAAAGAGTCGGAGCCGAAACCCTGACGCGCAGGTGACGAGCGTGCCACCGGAGGTTGCGCGAGTCCGATGGCGAATCGGGTGCGCAGGAAACGCCGCCTATGCGGGGGTAGACGCTAACCTACCGCGGCTGCATGTTGTAGAGGAAGTAAGCGCGCAGCTCGAGATACGGGCCGTGGAACTCACGCGGCAGCGGTGGATAGCTGGAGCCGGTGATCGCGCCCCAGGCCGCGCGGTCAAGCCCGGTGTCACCGGAGCGGCCGTCCAGTGTCATATCAACGACCTGGCCGTTGGGCAGAACCTTGAAGCGAATCGCCACGACGCCCGACTTGAGGATGGGCGGGTTCACCTCGTCGGGAATTAGCGGATCCCACGTCATCTGCGTGATGTAGTGCCAGCGCGTCAGCCAGGAGCTGAAGTCGACGCCTTGCGTGTCCGACAGGATGTCGGGCGCTCCTGTGCCTGCGCCAGGGTGCATGGAGAGACCGCCCGACGGCATGTTGGATCCCTGCTGCCCGTGGCCGTGCATGGAGTTCATCATGTCCTGGCGAAGCTGGTCGGATGGATTCTGCGAGCCCATGGCGAAGTTCGGCTTGGCGGGAACGGCCGAAGGACGCGGCGCCTCAGGCTGCGGCGACTGCGGACTTGGCGGAATGGGCTGCGAGGCCTGCGGCTTGGGCTCGACCGGAGCTTGCTGTTGCTCAGCCGGCGGCGGCGGCGCCTCGCTCTTGAACTCGTCCAGTGTCTTCTTATCGATCAGCGGCTGCTTGGGCAAGGGCTTGGGAGCGACCTTCTGCCGTTGCTTCAAAATGTCAGGTGGCAGGTTCAGGAAGGTCTGATCGCTGTGCTCTTTCAGCGCGTCGAAGGGGTCAACGACCTTGGGCACCTTGAAAAGATAGATCGGAATCCAGGTAATCGCGGAGAGCAGGAAGACGTGAATCAGGATGGCCAGCCACAATCCCTCGCGCAAGCGGCTCCAGCGCCGCTCATCTTCGAGCTCACTGATCATCTCTAGGAGCTCGTGGGTGTCGTAGTCGACCCAGCGCGATCCGCGAACCACGCGAGGACGGGCGACGCTCGGCTCGGAACCTGGTTCCAGCTCCGCCTCGGGCTCCGGCTCAACGTCAACCGCAGGCGCCGGATCAAGCGATGCGGTCAGGCCGAGAATCCCCCCCGGAATAGCAATTTCCCCTGCAGGGCTGCCAGTTTTCGGGGTCGAGTCGGCTGGTCCCTTGGGCTCGTTCACTTCTGCTGGCGCTTCGCTGGTGGGCATGCGGTACTAAGGAGCGGCTCACGGCATGTGCATCGCTGGCCGGCTCCGTTTAGAGGTCCTTCCTGTCTATTCTCTCATCCTTCACATTGCCGCGCGACACGGCATCGATCCGTAACTCAGCGCCTCGTACAATGATACTTACTGAATTGACGCAGAATGAGGCGGAAAGGGACGGCGTTTGAAGCAGTTTTTTGCGCGGATCGTGGCGGAATGGAAGCTGGTGATTCTGCCGGCGCTGTTCAAAATGGGGTTCTGGGGCGTGGGCGCGGTCGCGGTGCTCGACTCCTCGAGCATTCCCGTCCCCATTGATGCTGTCATTGCCGTCTACGTATGGAACGACAAACGCCATTTCTGGCTCTATTGCCTGATGGCGGCTGTCGGTTCGGCGATCGGCGGGCTGTTGCCCTACTGGCTGGGCCGCGCCGGCGGCGAGTTATTCCTGCTCAAGCGAGTCAACCGCGCTCGATTTGACTATTTGCGCCACCGCTTTCAGCGGCAGGAGTTCCTTGCCGTCCTTATCCCGTCCATGATGCCCCCGCCCACACCCTGGAAGATCTTTGTCTTCGCGGCCGGCGTTTTTGAGATGCGGGTCGTTGATTTCATGCTGGCCGTAACCCTCGGAAGGTTTGTGCGCTGGTTTGTCCTATCGCTGCTGGTGCTCAAGCTGGGGCCTGGCGCGGTGGACCTGGTCGCACGTCACGCCCTCGCGTCTATGCTCGTGCTCGCCCTGCTCGTTGTGACCGGATTTGTGTGGTGGTGGCGGCGAATGAGGCGCCCCGGCAACCCATTGGAAACATAAGGCTTCGATGCGACATGCGAGGAATGGGTGAAGGCCGGGAAGCCGAAGCCTCTGCCACGCGTCCAAGGGGTAGAAATGCTCAGATCGCTTCTTCTTGCGGCACTTGCCTTGAGCGCGCTGGCTGTCCGCGCAGCCCAGCGCGTGACAGTCGAGCAGTTGCGGCAGTGTCTAGCCCAGCAGCAGGCAGCCCGCGAAAGCGACGCCGAGGCGGCATTGCAGCTCAGCTCGCTGGAGCTGAGTGAGAGGCTGACCGGTGAGACTCTCGCCCGGCTAAAGTCCGAGTTTCATCCCGGCGAAAAAACCATCGAGGAACTGGAACTGCTGGCCGATCTGTCGGCGTTTTTTGATCCTCCTGCGCCCGAACTGCCGCAAAAGGCAGCGCCCGATGCAGTGGCGCAACAGGAGATGCTGCGAGAGGCAACAAACTTCGCCACCAACACGCTGGCGCACCTGCCGGATTTTCTTGCCACGCGCACTACTTTCAATTACGAGGACATGCCGGTATTGACGGACGACAGCAGCTTTCAAAGTGGGCTGCATCCGGTAGGTTCGTCGGTCCGTGAGGTGGCCTACCGCAAAGGCCTCGAATTTTCGAGCGGCGCGCCATCGGCTCGAGCTGCGGGCGCTCCAGCAGCAGCCGCGCCCTCGCTCAGTTCCGCCGGCGAGTTCGGTCCGATCCTGGCCACCGTGATGACCGACTCCGCCCAGGGCAATGTCACCTGGAACCACTGGGAGCAGACACCCGACGGCCCGGCAGCCGTCTTCAGCTACGGAGTACCGCAGGAGGCATCGCACTACAAAATTGACTTCTGCTGCTCGCGCAATCCCGTCACGCGGACGATGGACTCCTACCACGGGACGCCAGCCTATCGGGGAACCATTACCGTGGACCCATCAACCGGCGCTGTCTTGCGCCTCACGCTTGAGGCTGATCTGGAGACGCTCGTTCCGCCCGAGCATTTTGCGCTGGTCGTGCAGTACGGAGAGGTTGAGATCAGCGGAGACAGCTTGATTTGCCCGCTCGAAAGCGCCGCGATTTTTCGCGCTGTCATCGAAGCGAGAAAGCGCACCTGGAACGTGATCCATATCAACCACGCGAGCTTCACCAACTATCGGCGCTTTGGATCGACAGCGAAGATTGTGCCGGATGCGGCGGCGCGCTGAGCGGACGGCACAAGCTCCCACCATTGCGCGGCATGCCTGCAAGATCAAACAAATTTGAAGTCGGCGAAAGCGAGGCCGTTACTTCACCGCAGCTTGCTCGGCGCCAG
Source organism: Candidatus Sulfuritelmatomonas gaucii (assembly GCA_900290245.1). Lineage (GTDB taxonomy): Bacteria > Acidobacteriota > Terriglobia > Terriglobales > Acidobacteriaceae > Telmatobacter > Telmatobacter gaucii. The sequence goes on from OKRB01000090.1 coordinate 17,763, forward strand.
CGAGGTTCATGCGCCGCACCAGCACTGGCGCGCCGAGCGCAACCGCGAGCACGATGGACGTGGCGACAACATCGTTGCGATAGAAGGGAATCGCGGCCGCGTAGCAGGTGACGAGACCGGCGAATGTATGCGGATAGGGGCTCAAGCTGCTGGCCCAGAAGCCATAGTTCGAGACAACAAAGAACGAGGTCGGCCCGAGAATTGCGCCCGCAGCCCCGCGCACGAAGGTCGTCTTCGCGTGCAGCAGGATTTGGCCGAGCGCGATGGCGGCAGCGTACCACGCCCACGTGGTGACGTACGCCTGCCAGTGGAACTGATAGTGATAGACATAGGTGGTCAGGGCGAAATCGCTCGCCATGAGGATGGCAACCGGCGCCAGCATCTCGCGCCACGAACGGCGTGCTCCGAAATAGACCAGCGAACCTGTGACCGCCGTGAAATTCAACAACGGCAAATGGCCCGCAACCAGGTAACGGCTCGCTACGCCAAGCAACACCAGCACATATGCAAACATGACCACCTCATCTTGTTAGTCGTGAGCCTATTTTCGCGGTCACGCAGAAAAGGCCGAGCCCGCGCAGGAACAATGGCGCTCCCTTCATTGTGACGTCAGGCACTGTTTACGTCAACAAAAAGAGTTTTGCGTCGTCAAAATTTCTTCATGCGAAGTGAACGAGAATACGGGATACTGCGCCAGCACTCCGCTATTGCAATGCCGCACGAATGAGGAGTTGAAATCGCCTGTAGATCCCCCTCACTTTTGCGCGCGGCCGCTCATCACTTCGCCGGCCTCCTCACGGCTATCGACGATGTAGACCCAGCCGCCAAGTGGAGCACGGCCCGCGGAATTGCGCGACGCCAGGAACGAGTAGTGAAAGCGGAGGTCTGAGAACTCGACCGTGGTCCATGTGCGGCCGGGAGGAAGATTCGGTGGATCAAGACCGGCGACCGGCTCCTGTCCAACATCGCGCACCACGGCCCAGGTTCCCCAATCGAGATAGACACGCCCCAGCAGCGTGCGCTTTGCCGCTTCGACGGCGGGCGTGTCGGCGGGTTTGTAGAGCACGTCGCGATTCGGATCGCTGTCGATAGAGCTGGTTCGCGTATTGATCTCGGCGGTCTGAAAGAAATCGGCGGTCTCAAGCATCGTGTGCCAGCGAAAGGGATTGACGGGGTAAGGCTCTGCGGCCATGCGCAGAACCGGTTCCGAGGCCACATCCGCGTTCTGGAACAGCGCCAGCGCCCGCCCATGTTCAGTCCATCGCCAGCAGCCGAGGAGCACCATTCCGCCGAGGGCGAAGATCGCCCACCCGCGCCCGCGAAACCGCTTGCGGCGTGCGCCGATCTCGCGATCGGCCAGTCCGAACACCCACGGCATGAAGAATGCCAGGAAAAACAGCAGCCACAGGGTCGGCTCGGCGATAAACATGAAGCTGCCCGAGTACCAATGATCATTGAGCGGGAAGAAGGGACGGACCCCGTAGTTGTTGGTCCAGTCGAGAAGGATATGCGTGAGCGAGGCGATGAATGTGGACAAGTAAAGCCAGCCCCAGTGGGCGGGCTGGCGCGCAGCGACGAGCGACGGAATCACAATTGGTGGGGGTTGCGCCATCCCACCTTGATCCTCCGTTGCGGCGGATGGCACGACCGCCGCAGCCGTGTCCCGCCTGCGCGCATATCGCCATCGATCGAAGAGCCACACCGCACCGGTAATCACGCCGGCGACCACCGGCACCGCCCAGAAAGTATGCGTGATGCCGCGATGATGCTTCAGCTCTTCCACCGGCCCGACGAATCCCCAAAAGATGTCCAGATCGGCGGCCTCCGCCGCCAGCACGCAGGCGAGCGTGGCGTAAGCTGTCTTGCGATTCAATCCGGTTCGGCCAATGCATGCGCCGGTGAGGAAATGAGTGACGGGTTCCATTCAGTCGTGCGTTCCGTTATCGAATCATAGCCGTTCAGGCCCACTCGCCCTGGCGCATCAGCGGCTCGGCAGTGCCGGAGGCGGTGACGCCGTCGATATCGAGCTGGCCGGAGCCGATCATCCAGTCCACGTGAATGAGGCTCGAGTTGGCGCCGCGCGCGGCGAGTTCTTCCGGCGAAAGCTTGTCGCCATTGCGCACGCATGACGAATAGGATTGGCCCAGCGCGATATGCGAGGCGGCGTTCTCGTCGAACAGCGTGTTGAGAAAAACGAGGCCGCTTTGCGCGATGGGCGAGGAGTGCGGTACCAGCGCCACCTCGCCGAGGTGCCGCGCACCCTCGTCGGTGTCGATCAGTTTTTGCAAGACCTCCTGGCCGCGCGTGGCGCGTGCGTCAACAATGCGCCCATGCTGGAATCGCACCTGGATGCCTTCAATCATGGTGCCCTGGTGCGAAAGCGGCTTGGTGGCTGTGATGGTGCCGTCGGCGCGATCCTTGTGAGGCATGCTGAAGACTTCCTCGGTGGGCATGTTGGGGATGCAATAGACGCCGTTACCCGCGGTTGTGCCGCCGCCAAGCCATTCGTGATCGTCGGCCAGGCCCAGGCGGAAATCGGTGCCCGGTCCGCGATAGCGCAGCGCGGAGTAGCGCTTCTCATTCAGAAAGGCAGCGCGTTTGTGCAGCTCCGCGTCGTGCGTCTTCCATGCGCTCACGGGATCGACCCTGTTGACGCGCGTCGTGGCGAAGATGGCCTCCCACAGCTTGGCCAGGGCCACATCGGGCGCATAGTTCGGGAACATGGCCGTAGCCCAGGCCGGCGTGGCGCTCGAGACGATCGTCCAGTTGATCTCGTGGCGCGTGATCAGTTCAAGCGCAGGCCGGTAAGCCTTGGAAACGGCGCGATTGGCGCGGCCAACTTTATCGGGATCTTCGTTGGAAAGCAGCGTTGGGTCGGCCCCGGCAATGGCGAGCCGCGCGGCTCCGCTCTTGAACGCCGCAGCCATTCCATCGTAGAGCCACCCGGCCGCATGATCGAAGCTCGCGTCGGGTGCAAAACGATAGCGCAACAGCGCGGACGCATCATCAGCATAGAGCGTCGTGACTAGCGAGGCGCCGGCGCGATAGGCGTGCTCGGTGATGCGACGAGCCAGCGGCATCGCGTCAGTGGACGCGGTCATCACCAACTCCTGCCCGGATTTGAGTCCAAGCCCCACATGTACGGCAACGGCGGCAAGTTGATCCAGGTTTTCGGACTGCGTGCGGGTCTCAGCGACAGCGGTCGGCGTCATCAATGATCCATCCTCGGAGATTCTTCTCATTTCGGCCGCTGCACCTAAGCGTTCGCGTCGCGGCCCGTTGACTTCATTCTATGCGGTCAATGACGGCGCGAGTGTGGATGGGGACGAACCGCGCGGGATCGGGGACGAGATGCGCGGAGCAGACGCGAGATTGTGCGCGAAGCACTGCGCGTTCGCGGCCTGCTCGCCTACAATCATCGGTGGATTCTTTCGGCCATTCGAGGGGCCTATACGTCATGATGACACTTTCGATTTGGATCAAAAGGCGAATTCCAGCCTCAACTGCAATGATTGCCTTCTGTGTCTGCGCCGCTGCATTTTGTGCCGCACAAACGCAAACTTCAGCCGCAAGCTTTGGCCCGGACAACCCGTTTTATGCGCCCAGCACGTTGCCATTCCTGGCGCCGCCGTTCGACAAGATCAACGACAGCGATTACGAGCCGGCGATGGATGCGGGCATGGCGCAGGAGCTCAAGGAAGTTGACGCGATTGCCAACAACCCCGCGCCGCCTTCGTTTGAAAACACGGTCGTGGCGCTGGAGCGTACCGGGCAATTGCTGGACCGTGCGTTTGAAGCCTACAACTGCGTGACCGCGGCCAACCTCGATCCGGAGCTCGAAAAGGTGCAGGCGTACGAAGCGCCGCGCCTGGCGGCGCAAGCTGACGCGATTCATCTCAATGCCAAACTCTTTGCTCGCATCAAGTCCATTTATTTGAAGCGCCAGTCTCTCCATCTCGATCCGGAGTCGCTGCGTCTGGTTGAGTACGATTACCAGCAGTTTGTGAAGGCGGGCGCCAATCTCTCAGACGACGACAAGGCAAAGCTGAAGAAGCTCAATGAAGAAGATGCCACGCTTGAAAATACCTTCATGAGCAAGCTGCTGGCCGCGACTGAGGCAGCCGCATATACCACGACGGATGCTAGCACGTTGGCTGGCCTGAGCCAGGCGCAACTGGAAGCGGCTGCGGAAGCGGCGAAAGCCCACAAGGAACAAGGGTGGCGCATTCCGCTGCAGAACACGACGCAGCAACCCGACCTGACTGATTTGACGAACCGCGATACGCGGCATGCGATCTTTGAGAATTCCTGGAGCCGCGCCGAGCGTGGCAATACGAACGACACACGTTCGACAATTGCGCGCTTGGCGCAGCTTCGCGCACAGAAAGCTGCGCTGATCGGGTATCCCAACTACGCGGCGTGGGATCTGACAGACCAGGTGGCGAAGACGCCGGATGCGGCTTTTCACTTTATGGATGCGCTGGCGCCTGCGGCCGCAGCAAACGCAGCGAGCGAAGCAAAAGACATCCAGGCGTTGATCAATTCTCAGAATGGGGCCCAGCAAGGAGGATTCACGCTGGAGCCGTGGGACTGGGAGTTTTATTCCGAGCAGCTGCGCAAGGCGAAGTTCGATTTGAACGAATCGGAAGAGAAGCCCTACTTCGAACTGAACAACGTGCTTGAGAACGGCGTTTTCTATGCGGCGCATGAACTCTACGGCCTCACTTTCAAGGAGCGACACGATATTCCGGTGTGGCAGCCCGATATGCGCGTGTTCGAGGTTTATGACGCTGAGGGCAAACCGCTGTCGCTTTGGTACTGCGATTACTTCAAGCGCGACAACAAGAACGGCGGCGCTTGGGAAGACGTGCTGGTGAACCAGTCGAAGCTGCTCCACCAGCTGCCGGTGGTTTACAACGTGGCCAACTTCGAAAAGCCCGCGCCCGGCCAGCCCGCGCTGCTCACCTTCGACGACGTGACCACGATGTTCCACGAGTTTGGCCACGCGCTGCACAGCATGTTTGCGGATACGGAATATCCGAGCCTGTCGGGCACTCAGGTGCCGCGCGACTTTGTCGAGTTTCCGTCGCAATTCAATGAGCACTGGGCCACTTACCCGGCGGTTCTTGCGCACTACGCGCGCAATTACAAAACCGGCGAACCCATCCCGCCTGAGCTCGCGGCCAAGATCATGAAGTCTCAAACCTTTAATCAGGGCTACGAATTCGCTGAGATTCTCGCGGCCGCGGAGCTCGACATGCAGTGGCATACGCTGCCGGCGAACGCGTCGCTTCAGGATCCCGACAAGTTTGAGGTGGATGCGCTGAAGAAGAAAGATCTATGGATCCGCGATGTGCCGCCGCGCTATCGCTCCAGCTACTTCCTGCACATCTGGAATGAGGGATACCAGGCCGGCTACTATGCCTACCTATGGAGCGAAATGCTCGACGATAATGCATTCCGGTGGTTCGAGGATCACGGCGGCATGACCCGCGCCAACGGCGACCGCTTCCGGCAGATGGTGCTTTCGCGCGGCAACACCGAAGACCTCGAGAAGATGTATGACAAGTGGCTGGGCGGCACGCCGACGACCGGGCCGATGCTGAAGTTCCGTGGGCTGAAGGAAGGGAACTGAGCGGGGTTACCTGGGCTAGGGCGCTCACTATAATCCTTAGCTATGACTGAGCGAGACGCGGCCAAAAAGATCGAGAAGCTGCGGAACGAAATCCGCCGCCATGAGCACCTTTATTACGTGCTCGACGCGCCGGAGATCAGCGATGCCGAGTACGACGCGCTGATGAACGAGTTGAAAAAGCTCGAGGCGGCGAACCCCGCTCTCGTCACGCCCGATTCGCCGACGCAGCGCGTAGGTGGCAAGCCGGCCGAAGGATTCAAGAAGGCGCAGCACTCGCGGCCCATGCTCTCGCTCGACAATGCCTACTCGCAGGAAGAGCTGGCCGACTGGGACCGGCGCGTGCATGAGCTGGCCGGAAACCTGCCGGTGGAGTACACCGCCGAACTGAAGCTCGACGGCCTGAGCGTGGCACTGCTCTACCAGCCCGGCCCAAACGGCAGCGCGCAGTTGTCGTCGGGCCTGACGCGCGGTGACGGCCAGACGGGCGAAGACGTCACAACTAACATCCGCACCATCCGTAGCGTGCCGTTGACGATCCCGGTGGAAAAGCTGAAGAAAGCCAAGCTCCCGCAGGAATTTGAAGTGCGTGGCGAAGTGGTGATGCCGGAGAAAGCATTTTTGCGCACCAACGAGCAGCGTGAGCAGGAGGGTCTTGCAGCTTTCGTCAATCCGCGCAACTCGGCCGCGGGTGCAGTGCGAACGCTGGACCCGTCCCTGGTGGCCAATCGGGGCCTGGTCTTCTTTGCGTATTTTCTGCTGGTGGACGGAGAATATTTTGCGGCGGGACAGACGGCGACACTGGATGCGCTGACTGCGCTTGGCTTTCGCGTCAATCCCCATCGCGAACGCGTGCGCACCGTCGAAGAGATGCTCAAGTTCATCAACGATGCCGAAACCAGGCGCGCATCGCTGGGCTACGAGATTGACGGAGTGGTACTGAAAGTCAATGGGCACGCCACGCAGCAGCGGCTGGGCTACACGGGCCGCGCGCCGCGCTGGGCCATTGCCTACAAATTCACCGCTCAGGCAGCAATCAGCAAGCTTGAAGACATCATGATCACCGTCGGCCGCAGCGGCAAGCTCACGCCCACTGCGATGCTCACGCCGGTGTTCGTCGGCGGAGTCACGGTCAGCCGCGCCACGCTGCACAACGCGGACTTTATCGAGCGCATGGGATTGAAGATCGGCGACTGGGTCCGGGTCGAGCGCGGCGGCGATGTGATTCCCAAGGTGGCAGAGGTGGTGCACGACGCCGAGCATCCTCGCGGAACCCACAAATTCTCGTTCCCAGCCAATTGCCCTGAGTGCGGTAACGCGGTCGTGCGCGAAGAAGGCGAAGCCGATTGGCGTTGCGTGAACGCCGATTGTCCCGCCAAGTTGCGCGAGTCGCTGCTTCACTTTGCCAGCCGCGGCGTCATGAACATCGAAGGCCTGGGCGAAGCGGCTGTGGCGCAACTGCTCGAGCGCGGCCTGGTCAAGAGCGTCGCCGACCTTTATTCGCTCTCCGAAGAGCAGCTTGTGGGGCTCGAACGCTTTGCTGAGAAATCCGCCCGCACGCTGCTGAACGAAATCGAGCGCTCGAAGAAGGCCGGGTTGGCCCGGGCAATCATGGGCCTAGGCATTCGCTTTGTCGGCGAGCGCACCGCCGAGTTGCTGGCCCAGGAATTCGGTTCCATTGATGCCATCATGTCTGCAAGCCGCGAAGAGTTGGAGCGCGTAGAGGAGGTAGGACCGCGCATCTCCGAGGCGATCGAGGACTTCTTTGCACGCCCGGCAAACCGCACTCTCGTTCAGGCACTCAAAGATGCCGGCGTGAACATGACCGCGCAGAAGAAGCAGCGCACCACCCAGCTTGAGGGACTGACCTTTGTGCTGACTGGCACGTTGCCCAACATGACGCGCGAAGAAGCCAAGGAGAAGATTGAAGCCGTGGGCGGCAAGACAGCCGGCTCCGTGAGCAAAAAGACCAGCTACGTGGTGGCCGGCGAAGAGGCTGGATCAAAGCTCGACAAAGCGCGTGAGCTCAAGATTCCTGTCATTGACGAGGATGGACTGAAAGCCTTGCTGCAGGGCAAGGCCCCGTCGAAGTAGCTTGTCTGCGCGAAGGTCAGGCACGCGTTCGCGCGGCGGACTGCGAATGAGAACGGCTGCTGAAAAACAACGGCAGCAACGCCGCAAACGCCAGCACCAAATCGATCCACATGACAACCCTCCTGCTCTCCCAGTTCACGCGCGGGAACGGCGGCGTGCCGCGATATCCGGACGATTCTCGACGGCGCGCAGTTCGCGCTCGCGCTCCCTCTCCCAGGCTTCGGCGTGCCAGTTCCGCGAACTGTAGCGCGGCTCGACAGGGCCTGGGGGAATTTCCTCAGGTTGCGGGCGCAATGGCATGATGACGATATCCGGCTGCGGCGGGAACGCCGGCCTGGTCGAGACCGGCATTGGCGGAGTAAGCAACCGCGCCGAAGATTCCGGCTCTCCGGTCCGCGCGCGAAGGTCCGCGTCTCGATCCGAAGAAGTGAGAGCTGCTTTTTGCAGACCCTGCTTTCGCGGCGGGTCGGGCTCTACATAAGCGGTGGCAGAAGTCAGGCTCGTGTCGCAAACAAGCGATGATTCCGCTTCGACAGGCTCCGCGGCGCGGTGCGCCCGCATGTCCATGCATTTGGCCATAAACTCGTCCACCAGCTTGTGCAGGCAGGTTTGCCCGCAGAGATGCTTCGCGTCGGCACGCAGCCGGTGGCGCGAAGTCCATCCACCGATGCGCAGCTCGCCAGCCTGTTCATAGGCAACAAACCAGTGGTTGGTCTGCCGCTTCTCTGTGCCGCAGATGTCGCACGAGATTGCCTGCCGGATCACCGTGATTCCCTCAGTCTGCGCATCACATATGCCGAGTTGCCATTGCCTGCCGTGACCTTGCTTCCTGTCGTCCGCGCCGCAGAAGCTAATGCGAACGTGCCGGCGCAACCGGGCGAGAGACTCTGAAAGCCGTCTTCTTTTAGTTCATCGCGCAAAAGAGGGAAATGGATGAGTCGTGCCACCGTGGATTCCGCGTGCGATCCAAATTGGAACGCGAATTGGAGAATCGTTCCGAATTGGATGCGAGCATGCCGGGTGTGGAAGCAGAAATCCCGCGGATCAGCAAAAGAGCGCGGACATTGCCGCGCTCCGTCAGAATTCAACAATTCATTGGAAAGACGCCGGAAGATCCGGCAGCGCTGTGACTACTGGCCCGTTGCGAAGTAGCCTTTGCGCGCGTGCACCTGGTAGCGGCGATCGTAGCAATAGAGATAAATCGTGCGGAAGGAGCCGTCGGCCGTGAAGTCGGCAGGCGTATAGACGAGCGCATACTGGCTGCGCAACTCCTCTTCGATGGCTTTGAAACTTACCGCCATGTCTTCCACCGACGGCGGGTAAAAGGTCTCGCCGCCGGTTTCTGTGGAGAGCGATTCAAGCACTTTGTCGCCGGGGCCGCGGCTAGGCGTCCAGTTAGTGCTGATAGCGTAGATGATCGTGTCGGCGCGCTCGCATTCCTTGATGGCCTCGGGCAGGTAGACGCGGCTCTGGTTATCGTCGCCGTCGGAAATGAGGATGATGGCCTTGCGTACCGGTTCCGGCCCGCGCTCGCTGAGCAGCTTGCTCCGGCACGCAGTGTAGACGGCGTCAAACAGCGCGGTGCCGCCGCCCGGGCTCAGTTTGTTGACGCCGGTCTCCAACGTATCCATATCGTTGGTCCAGTCGGCCGTCACTGTCGGCGTCACGTCAAAGCCCATCACGAATGCACGGTCGGCGCGCGCTTTCAGTACCTGCAGCAGAAACTCAATGGCCGACTGCTGCTCAAACTGAAATCGGGAGCGTATCGAGGAGCTGGCGTCGACCACAATGCCCACGCGGAGCGGTAGGTTGATCTGCTGGTGGAACGAGTCAACCTTCGCCGGCGCTTTCTGATTATCAAGCAGGGCGAAGTCGTTCTGGTTCAGGTTCGGAATGTAATGACCGCGCCTGTCGGTGACCGTGAAGATGAGCGGAACTTCGTTGACTTGGATCTTGAAGATCTGGGAATTGGCATCCGACGGAGTGCTCGCAGCGGCCGGCGGGGCCGCGGGAGCTTTTGCCGGTGCAGCGGCTTGAGCGGGCGGCGGGGTCGCGCTTTTTTCTGGCTGCTGACCGAGCGCGTTCGTCCAGCAGAACGCACCCGTGAGCGCGACGGACAGAAGCCGCTGCCCCCAACGGCGTGCGACCGTCTGAGGCGTGGAAAGTTGCATCGTCATTACTTGTATTCTAGCAATCGCGGAGCTTCCTGGCAGAGTTCCGGGGGTTGACGCCCCGGGTACTTTTGTCAGAGCGAGGCGCAGCCCGCTGACTCAAACTGAATTGCAGGTTTAGACTGCCTCCAGCCTGCGAAGGAAAGCAGTCAGATCCTCGGGAAGTGGCGCCTCAAGCTTGAGCAACTTGCCGGTAAGTGGGTGAGCGAATTCGAGCTTTGCCGCGTGCAGGAAGTTGCGGCCCAGGCGCAGAGTGTCCAGGTCCGATTTTCGGCGAGCTCGCTGCTCCTGCTTCGTGCCTGCCTGCGCGGTCAACTGCGCCGCTCCGCCATAAAGCGTGTCGCCCACCACCGGATACCCAATAGACGCCAGATGCACGCGGATCTGGTGCGTGCGCCCGGTCTCAATCCTCACGCGCAGCATCGTGAACTTGCCGAAACGGGTGGCAAGCCGGCGCACGACTTCGTAGTGCGAAATCGCTGAACGCGCATGTTCGCTCGGGCGCGTGGTCATGCGCGTGCGGCGAACCGGATCGCGGCTGACCCCGGCGCTGATGGTCCCTTTTTCGCGCGCGATCGAGCCTTGCACCAGCGCAAGATAGGTCTTTTGCATACGCCGCCCGGCAAACATCGCGCACAGCGCCGCGTGAGCCTGGTCGTTCTTGGCCACGACAATCAGCCCGCTGGTGTTCTTGTCGAGACGGTGCACAATGCCGGGGCGTAATGCCCCGCCCGTCGCCGAAAGCGTCTCGAACCGGTGCAACAGCGCATTCACCAGCGTTCCCCGGCTGCGCGCGTCTTCGGTCAACCCGGAGCCTGCGTGCACCATCATGCCTGCAGGCTTGTTGATCACCGCCATGTCGTCATCTTCGTAGACGACGTCGAGCGGAATGGCTTCCGGCACTGCCTTGAGTGGCGCAGGATGCGGTTCACCGGTGATTAGAATGCGCTCGCCACCGCGCAGTTTGAGCGACGGCTTTGCCCGTTCGTTGTCCACCAGCACATCGCCCTGGTCGATGAGGAGCTGCACGCGCGATCGGCTCACGGACGCAAACTCCATCGCCAGAAAGCGGTCGAGGCGCTGGCCGCGTGCCTCGGCGGGAACGCCAATCTCGCGCAACGCCTGCTGGGAGTCACGTGCAACGGTCATGCCTTGCCTCCGTCGCCCGTGACAGGAACCGCCGGAGGGCCGGGCGCGGCCGGATTCTCGACACCACTCGCTGCGCCACGTTCGCGCAACACCAGGGCACCCGCGAGCACCAGCAGAACCGCCGCAATCTGCGGGCCGTCGAGCGCGCCTTGAAACAGCGATCCGCGTCCGGCCGGGTCGCGCCACATCTCGGTGAAGTAAATTGCCACGCCCGCGCCCATCATCCCGAGGCCGGCCACGTCGCCTTGGCGGCGCTGAAGCGACAGCCAAACATACAGCAGAACGGCGAGCGCAAGAAAGGCCATCGCGTTATACACCTGCACAGGATGCAGTGGAATGCCGAGTGGCGTGCCGCTCCAGATGGCGGCGAGCGGGTTGGCATAGGTAACGGCCCAGGGCAGGGCGGGACCGGCTTCAACGCCGTAGCCGGAGCCGGAGGCGAGCGCGCCCAGCTGCTCAAAGGCGAGGCCCAGTGCCAGCGGTGCGGCAAGAGCATCGGCCGTGCCTGCCAGGGCCAACCCTGCGCGACGTGCGTACCACGCCGCGCATGCGGCGCCCACAATTGCTCCTACCGCGGCCAGCAGCGGGTGGTGCACCATGGCGAGGCCAAGCACCCATCCAGGATGGCTCCGCAGCGCATGCAGGTTGACGACGACGAGCAGAAGCCGCCCGGCAACCAGCACCGCAAACAAGCTGAGGATGCAGAGATTCCACACCTTGGCCGGGTCCAGTCGAACCACGCGCGCGGTACGATGTGCCAGCGCCAGCCCGAGCAGGACGCCCAACGCGGCGGTCGCGCCATAAGTCGGGATCAGAATCGATCCAACGTGAAAGAGTACAGGATGCACTTCAAGACAGGATAAGGGATTCGGCGAGGCACAGCAGGCGAGCCGAGCGGCGGGAAAAATAGAAATCCGGCCCACTGGGCCGTGGATAATGCGCCGGTGAACCCGTCCTAAGACGGTGGAGCTCCCCGCGGTTCATTAGGCATTCCGGACTGGCGGACACGGCACACAGAACCGATGATCGAGTCGAGCTCCTGTTCAATGAATGTAGGTTCAACCAGCGTTGATCACCCACCTGCTTTGCAGGCCGGTTTCTATTGCGGATAGTAGGGGCGATGCCGAGAAATTGCAAGTCTTGTGTAACGGGGCCAATGTGTGGTACGGTCTTACCCGGCTTTTTCTGGAACCGATTTCCCGAATCGGTGCGATCTGGCGACCATCCGGTATCGGCGGGGTATTGGGCTCCCACCACCCCGTCAATCAAGAAGTAACCAGGGAGACCGTTACCTTCAGTGGCCCTTCAAACACAAATTTGTGCTTGCCGAAGACGCATCGACAATCCATGATTGTAATTAGATTGTAACGGGATTGTAACTGGATTGAATTCGCCACGGCGAAACAACCGCTGAGGTTCCGTTTTCAGGAGACTTACTCCGCTTTCCCCCAACGGAGCGTCTCTGGTGATTTCAGTCACTTAAATCCGGAAGCATCGACCGTATTCTTGCGGGATCAGGCGTAAACGGGGGAACATGGGCCTGGAAAAGCGGCATCTGCAGCGTGGCCTTGGGGCTTGGATGCGATCGCATCGCAAGCACTCGTTGGGCCTTCTTTGTTTCCTGACAGCGGGTGGGGCACTGTTTGTCTGGCTCACCGGGTGCAATGCTTCCATCATGCTCGGCCCCTCGCCGCCCGTGCCCGCGAGTACGGTCTCTCCCATTGCCGGTTCGCCCATCCAGCACATCATCGTGATCATGCAGGAGAACCGCAGCTTCGACAACCTGTTCAATGGTTTCCCCGGCGCCGACACGGTGCAAAGCGGAATGAGCAACGGCAAAGTGATTCCGCTGAAGCCGGTCTCCCTCGGCGATTCGCGCGGCCTGCAACACTCCCACGCGCATTGGTGGCAGGATTGGGACAACGGCAATATGGACGGCTTCGAGCACAATGGCGGTAGCCCGTCCACGCTTCCGTACTCCTACGTTCCTGAAAAGGACGTCGAACCCTATTGGAATCTGGCAAGGCAGTACGTGCTTGGCGACCGCATGTTCCAGGCCAACACCGGACCCAGCTTTGTGGCGCACCAGTACATGATCGCGGGCCAGTCGGCGAATGTGGCGGAAAACCCCAGCGGCTCGATTTGGGGCTGTGACGCGCATCCTGGTACGACCGCCGCAATTCTGGGCCCGAACGGAACGGTACTGCCCGGAGTTTTTCCGTGCTTCGACTACCAGACCGCTGCCGATCTGCTCGATGAGAAGGGCGTAACCTGGCGCTACTATGCTCCGTCGAGCGGCGACAGCTTCTTCATCCTGTCGGCTTATGACGCGATCCGTCACATCCGCTATGGCAACGACTGGAACGACAATGTGATATCGCCGTCAAACCGGGTACTCACCGACATCGCGGCCGGCGAGCTCGCGCAGGTGACCTGGATCGTTCCTGATTGGGCGCACTCCGATCATCCCGGGTCGGGAACCGAAGGCCCCGATTGGGTGGCTTCGATTGTCAATACCGTGGGCAAGAGCCAATACTGGAATTCAACGGCAATCTTCATCTCCTGGGACGACTGGGGTGGATGGTACGACCATGTCGATCCGCCCAAGATGGACGCCATGGGGCCTGGTTTCCGCGTGCCGCTGCTCATTGTTTCGGCGTATGCCAGGCACGGGTACGTCACTCATCGAATGCATACCGCGGCCGGGTTCCTTGCATTTATCGAGAACAACTTCGATCTGGGTACGCTGGGCACGCGCGACGCTGGGGCCGACAGATTTTCCGATTGCTTCGACTACACCCAGAAACCCGATTCGTTCATGCAGATTCCGGCCAAAGTCACGGCCGATCGGCTGGTGCAGGAGCAGGATAGCGGCCCACCCGACGACGATTAGATCACTCTCCAGGCAGAACGTTCCGCATCGACACGGGGTGTCCACCCCTGATGAAGCCAGGCAAGGTATGCCGGTGAATGGGGGTTTTTTCAGGACAACTTCGCAGATGGCGTCGCGCCGAGCCGTTTGGTGACAATCCAGAGCCGCGCGAGCGTGCCTGCCAATGCGGCAAGCCCTGCGTACCATACCGCGAATGCAACGTGCACGACCCATGCCGGTGCAACGCCCACCCGCTTCAATAACCAGGGAAGAATATTCCATGTCGTAATGTGGACATAGTCCCAGGGATCCTCAGTCATGGCGTGATTGTTGAGGCCCCACGCGTCCATCTTTCCCAGGGCGAAGGCGACGATGTTCTTGATGCGCAGGGCAATCACGAATGTCGGGTGACCCAGCGTCTCCATCTGGTAGATCTCGAGCGGCAACCAGAAAGCAAGCGAGGCAGCCTGCACTACTGCGCTGGCTGCGACCAGAAATACTCCGATGCCCCAGACGAACCGGCCGAATTCGCGGCGGTAGCGCAGCAGCAGCGGAACCGCCAGCAGCGCCGCCAGCTCCACCGACGTGGAAACATAGCGGTCACCCCAGGCAAAGTCGCCGCTCCACACGGTATAGCGCGCGTAAAAGCAGATATATGCCAGCAGCATGAAAAGCGTTGCGATCCCATACGCACGGATGGCGGGGCTGAAGCGCTTCCACCCGATTACGGCAACGAGGATGGCGAGGATCAGCAGTGGGTCGAACAGAAAGATCGATTTCTCCGGAGCGAACAGCGCGCCGAAGAAGCCGGCGTGGAACGGAGTCTCAAAGGGATAATTCGCCGGCAGCGAGGGATCCCGCAGCCGCGCCTCTTTCGCCACCACGCTTACATAAGTGTTGAAGAACGATCCAAATCGGTAGAACTGGTACGCGCGGTCAAGCAGGCCGAAGAAAATGTAAACGGGCAAAGCAGTCGCCAGATAAATCCGGCACCGGCGCCATAACTCACGGCCACGCCGTTTTTCCCACCAGAGCACAAGAAGCACAAAAAGGCCGCCGGCCACCAGATCCAGGCCGGTGGTCAGGCGCGTGAGCAGGTTCAGTCCGAACGCCGCCGAGCCCCAGAACAGAGCGCGCCGGCTGCCGGTCTGCAACCACTCGTACTGCCATAAGAAGCCAGTGAGCGTGAGGAGAAAGATATAGTTGTTCTCCATCATGTTCTGCGTGTAGTGCAGATGCGTGGTGCAGATCAACAAAGCGAGAACGCCCGCGACGGCATGGTTGACAGTGAAGCCCAATTGCCGCAAAAAACGGAAGCACACCAGCGCGGTCAATACGGCGAGGAGCATGTTGGTGACGTAACTGACGAAAATATCACGCACCGACGGGTCGTCCCCATAGCGGGCAAAGATGGGCAGGTGCGCGATCGCGGTGCCGACCATATCCTGAGGCAGCATGAGCA
Organism: Candidatus Sulfuritelmatomonas gaucii; assembly: GCA_900290245.1. Taxonomy (GTDB): domain Bacteria; phylum Acidobacteriota; class Terriglobia; order Terriglobales; family Acidobacteriaceae; genus Telmatobacter; species Telmatobacter gaucii. The sequence continues at coordinate 33,143 of OKRB01000090.1, forward strand.
GCGATTGGCCAATGCCGTACCATGTCTGCAATTTGCCTCCGCACCCGTGCACCCCGAACTCGGGATATTCGTCGGGAAACACCGGAGGCGACGAAGTCCAAAACGCATGCGTTGCGTTCAGTCGGTGGGTCGTGTCAGAGGTCCCAAGCTCACCGGATTGCACCACGAACGCAATCAGGCCCGCGGCCAACGCGAGCAGGAACTGCGGATTGCTGAACCACGAGCGACAAGTGCGCATGGTCTTGCGCGTAGATTGAGCATCGTTGTCCATTCCTGCTTTCTTTTATTCTATGTGGGATTCGCCGAATAGCGTGCGACAGTACACGCATGAGATGCGTCGGCAACCGCCAGAGAATTAGTGGCTAGCTTCGTGACTCGACGGGTGTGGCAAGGCGCGGGGCTCGACGCTTTCTTCCTGCGCCATTGCCGTCGGGCGCCGGGGCAGATGCTTGATGCGAAGCTTGCCGCGAGCCTGGGGATCTGGTTTCGCCCAGGGCGTGCAGCCGCATGAAGTTGGTCGAGCCGGACTTGGTGCGCGTGCCGGCGACGATGGCCACAACTTCTCGCGGGCGTACGTAGCCGCCCTTTTCGAGAAGCGTCTCAGCCCAATGCACCTGCGCTTCAGTAGTGTTCACCCGGGGGCAGTGCATCGGCGTGGTGCCCCACAACAAGTTGAGCCGATTGACGGTGACTTCGAGCGGGCTCAGCGCAAAGATGGGCGCGCTAGGGTGGTATTTCGAAAGTTGCCGCGCCGTCGAGCCTGATTCCGTGAAAACGGCAATGGCGCGCAGGTCCAGATCGTCAGCCGCGTGCGCCGTGGCCTCGCAGATCGTTTCTGGAATGGAGAGGCCGCTGCGGTGCTCATGGGCCACGATGGTGCCCGATTCCTTCATGTGCAATTCGGTCTCTGTGATGATGCGCGCCATCATGGCGACTGATGCGACGGGGTACTTGCCCACCGCCGATTCTCCGGAGAGCATCACGGCATCCGTACCGTCGTAAATCGCGTTGGCCACATCAGAGACTTCAGCACGCGTAGGCCGCGGATTCTCGATCATCGATTCGAGCATCTGCGTGGCCGTTATCACGGGCTTGGAGTACTCCGCAGCGCGGCGGATGATGTGCTTCTGGATCGCCGGCACTTTTTCCGGCGGCACTTCAACGCCGAGGTCGCCGCGGGCCACCATGATGCCATCGGAAACCTGGAGAATCGCCTCAAGATGTTCGACCGCCTGCGGCTTTTCCAGCTTGGCGATGATCCAGGTATCGGCGCCGTGAGCGGCGACGCGGTTGCGGACCAGGGCAACGTCTTCCGCGGTGCGCACGAAGGAGACGGCGATGGCGTCAAAGTCGTGCGCCAAAGCGAACTCCAGGTCGATGGAATCCTTCTCGGTGAGCGAGGGCGTGCGCACCAGCACGCCGGGAAGATTAATACCCTTGCTCTCGCCGAGCATTCCGCCGTTGACAATGTCGCACACCACGTCGTCGCCGACCACTTCGTGCACGCGAAGTTCGATCAGGCCGTCGGAAAGCAAGATGCGCGAGCCCTGCTCCACATTCTCGGCAAGCGTCTTGAACGTGGTGTTGACCGCGGAGGCCGTGCCTGGAACCTCGCGCGGCGTGATGGCGAGCCGGTGCCCGGCCTTGAGCAGAACAGGCTGATGGTCCTTGAGCAGCCCCGTGCGGATCTTGGGCCCTTGCAAATCGGCCAGGAGGCAGACTGGCTTGCGTTCCTCCTTGCTGACGCTGCGGATCTTCTGGATGACCGCAACCTTGCGCTCGTGCGTGCTATGGGAAAAGTTGAGCCGGAACACATCGACTCCGGCGCGAATCATCTCGCGAATCACGGGCTCGGTGTTCGAGGCTGGTCCAACCGTAGCTACGATCTTGGCGCGGCGCTGCGCGGGGATCTCGGTCAACGTTAGATCAGAAAATGGCATGCGAGACGTCTCCGCGATCGCTTCAAGTTGCACCCAAAAAGTTTTCGAACAGGTGAAAGAGGCAGAGGAGCGCTACTGGCCTCATTGTAAATGGCGCGACAGGGCGCGCGCCGCAGGCACACCGCAAACTGATCCTCCGCCCTGGTGAGGGGGAGCGACTTCCCCAGAAACGTCAAGAAATAAAAAACTTAGCCGGAAATTCGTGCGGCATGCTCGCGAGCCCGGGAATGCGTCGCAAGCTGATTCTGTCGATCCCAGTAAAGGATTCCATTCAGCTCCGCGCCAAGCAGCACGCTGAACGAAGTGAGATAGAGCCAGACCAGGGTGGCAATGCCCGCGGCAAACGAGCCATAGAGCCGCGTGTAGTTAGCGACGCTGGTCACGTACCATCCGTACACCAAGGTTGCCGGAAACCAAATGATGGTGCCGGCAACGGCTCCCGGCACAACCCACAGCCAGTGCTCCGTGCGGCGGGTTCCGAAATGGTAAAGGGCCGTGAGCACGGTGACGATGGTCAGGAAGGTCACCGACCACCGCACCATGCGCCAGAAAAAGATGACCATGTGGCGCAGTTCGTGGCCTGCCCGGTCGATCATCCAAACTTCGATCTGGTGGCCGAAGACGACAACCAGCGAGGCCAGCGCAAGAGGAACCAGGGCAATGGGCACGAGGAGCAGCGCCCGCCCGCGGCGTCCCCAGAAGGTCCAGTCTTCCGGTGGAAGATGGTACGCGCGGCGGAAACCCTCCATCAGCGAGAGCATCACTCCAAGACCGGCAAAAAGAGTAAGGGTAGCAGCCGACAGGACCAGTTGCATGGAGTGGTGATGATGCGAAAGCACGGACGTTTGCACAAGATCGAGTGTGTCCGGGGGCAAAAACTGCTCCAGCACGGCGCGCGTCTCGCCTACCATCGTGGGCCCCGCCTGAACCTGTGAAACCAGTGTGGTAATCACCAGGACAGCCGGAAAGAACATGAGCATGCCGGAATAGGCGGCTGCTTTGGCCGTATTTACGACGTCATGGGCCAGGGCCTGGAGCAGAGCTTCGCGGATTCGTGCCAAATAGGGCTTCATTGACGCTATAAGTCAGAGTAGAGCATTTCCCCGGGGCGCAGCGATAAGTGTCTGCGAAAACAATCATCGCCAATTAGGCACAGTAAGGAACTCCATATCAATGCGAGACGCGCCTGCCGCTCGAGTAGACTCGGGCCACGGCGAAAGACAACTCGCTGCCTAAGCCGGGGCATCGAACAGTGGCTGAAGAGCGTGGCGGCTCGGGCACGCGTAGGCGCCGTCCTGTCGTCTTTCAGCCCGTAAGGTGGGCAAGTTGCCGATCGGCTTCTTTGCGTTGCAGAGAAAGGAGGGAAGCGGAATGTCACAATTTCGGATGATCAGGTACTCATGCTTGACCTCATTGATAGCGGCAACAGCATTGTGGGCGGCGGGAACAGCCTTGGCGCAGCAGCCCGGAGATAATGGCTCAATGGGTTCGCCGAACCAACAAAACCCTCAGCCGGGACAGACACAACCGGGCCAGCCGGGCGCTCCGAATAGCCCGGGCATGCCCAGCGATCGCATGCCTTCAGCGGGAGATGCGACCCCGCAGTCGCTCGAAGATCAGTCGTTCCTGCGCAAGACGCTCGAAGACAGCGTGGCAGAGGAGCAGATGGGCCAACTGGCGGCTCAGAAATCCCCTAGCGACGATGTGAAGCAGTTCGGCCAGAAGATGGCGCAGATTCACGAGGAGCTTAACAACCAGATCAAGCCGGTTGCGAAGCAGCTTGGCGTCGATGAACCCAAAAACCCGTCGAAGAAAGACAAGCAGGAGATCGAGAAGATGCAGGCGCTCTCCGGCCCCGACTTTGACTCCGCGTTCCTGAAGGCCATGCTCAAAGACCAGCAGACGGATGTGAAGGGCTTCAAGGACGAGGAGCAGTCGGCGCAGAATCCCACGGTCCAGAAGCTGGCCAAGCTCGACGAACCGGTGCTCAGCCAGCACCTGCAGATTCTGCAACAGCTTGCCAAAGAGCACAACGTCGAGGTGGAAAGCAAGAAGTAGCGAACAGGCAGCGGAGCTGGCAGAATGAGCGCGGCTAACGATTTGCCGCGGTCCGCAATTTAGCTGGCTCCGCTAACTCCGCGAGCTCCGCTGTCGCTACCGATCCGTACAGGAATAGCACGGGTCGATGGAGGCCTGGATCAGCGGCGTATCGGCGAGCCGCGCGCCTCGTACCATCCAGCGGACAGCCGGCATGTTGGCGAAGGTGGGCGTGCGCACGTGCACTCGGGCCGGATTGCGCGAGCCTTCTTTCCAGCTCACGCTGTACATCACCTCGCCCCGCGGCGCTTCCACGCGGCTTGTGGCTGTGCCGGTGACAAAGGCGAACTTGTCGGCGCCGGTTGAGATTTCGCCGGGCGGGATGTTGTTCAGCGCTTGGCGCAGGATTCGGCAGCTCTCCATGATCTCGAGGGCGCGGACGAAGAGACGGGCGCGCACGTCACCGGCCTGCTCGACCGGAACCTCGAACTGCATCTCGGCATAGGCTGCATACGGCGCGTCGCGACGCAAATCCTGATTCACGCCCGAAGCGCGCGCGGTGGGCCCGACCACGGCGCAGGAGACCGCCTTTTCGTGCGTGAGCACGCCGATGCCGGCGCAACGCGAGCGAGCCGTCGAGCTGGTGGTGAAAATCGGAATCACGGTGCGCGTCATCTCGCGCTCGAGGTCGTCGATCAGAGCCAGAAGCGCGGTCGGATCCTCGACATCGCGGTTCACGCCGCCTATGCAATTCATGGAGTAGTTGACGCGATTGCCGCTGATGGCCTGCAACACGTCCATCACCTTTTCGCGCAGCGCGAAACAAGTCATGAACATGGTTTTGAAGCCCATAAGCTTGGACGCGATGCCCGCCCAAAGCACATGCGAATGCAGCCGCTCCAGTTCCGCCATGATGACGCGAATATATTTGGCGCGCGGCGGAGCTTCGACGTTGGCCAGCTTTTCCATGGCTTGGCAAAGCGTGAGCGTATGGATGAACGAGCAGATGCCGCAAACGCGCTCCATGAGCGCAATGACTTGAAAGTAATTGCGTGTTTCGGCCAGGTGCTCGATATTGCGGAAGTTGAACCCTATGTGCAGCTCAGCGTCGCGAACGGTTTCGCCCTCGCAGATCATGTCGAGCTTGTAGGGTTCTTCAAGACCCGGATGGTACGGCCCCATGGGAATCTTGTAGCTCACTTTGCCACCTCCTTTTGCGCAGGCACGCCAGTCGGAGCTGCCATTTCGCGCAGGTTCACGCCCAGCTTGTCGCCGGCGCGCAGCAGCAGCGGCTCGTATTCGCGTCCTGTGAAATCGATGGCAAAGCCCTCGTGCACTTCGCGCTCAATCCAGTCGGCAGCCTCGCACAGATCGTAAATACTCTCGAACTTGGCGCTCTCCAGCGTGTCGCCCGCAATCACGAACGGAAAACCGATCAGCCGCCCCTCGAGGTCCCAGTGATACTCGAGCCGGAATCCCTCGGTACCGGGCAACTGGTAAGCAGTAATGGTGACGAAGCGCGCGCCGACGGCGTTCATCAGCACGGCGAGCTCTCGAACGCTTACGGTGCCTGGGTTCAGCCAGTGCGTGCCGCGGCTTTCCACCCACGGATCACGAACGCCCAGTGTCTCGCGAATGCTGTCAAGATCAATCATTGTGCGCCTCCCTCTTGCGGCGTTGTCGCCGCGAGGACAGTCGGCCCGGCGGATGGAGCTACGGCGGGTGCAGCGGGCTTTGGCGCCGGCGGTCTGCGCGCCACGGTGTAGGACTTCTTCAGCGCGCCCTGCGCGAAATAAACGGGCGGGCACGCCTCCTGCTGGCTCAGCGCATGTTCCGTGCGCCCTTCCTTGAGTGCGTGATCGATGCAGCCCTCCACGCAGCGGCCGCAGAAGGTGCACTGGCCCGGGTTGTAGCTCCAGATGAACTCGCCTTTGCCCGCCTTGAACTCGATGGCGCGCGACGTGCAGCGAAAGCGGCAGATGGCACAGCCGGTGCAAAGCTCGGGATCGAACTGCACGAGGCCGCGGAAGCGCGCCGTAACCTTGGGCCGCGCAGGAAAGAGCAGGGTTTGGTAGCCGCGCCGCAGATTCTTCCACATCATGGTGAGGATGTTCATGACCAGAACCTCATGAGAATTGCCGATGAGATGGCAAGAACCGCGAAGATGAGCGTGCACTGCCAGTAGAAGCGCACGCTGGAATCAATGGCCAGGCGCGCCGTCGCTGCGGCGAGAACAGAAAGCAGCAGAACCACCGCGAACGAAATCGCGATGAAGATGCACGCTGCGATCCACACCGCGTGCACATGCGGAGCGACGAGCGTGGCCACGAGACCCACGCCGGCCACCCATTCCAGCCCATGTGCTAGTTCCCACATGGCCAGCTCCGCGCCCGCATACTCGGTCATCGGACCTGCATAGATTTCCTGCTCGGCGTTGGGCAGCGAGAAGGGATTAATGTGCAGCTTCGCTGGCAGGCACACGAGAATGGCCGCTACGCCCAGCCAGAGCAGCGGCGTTGCGGGCAGAGCCGCAAGAGCTTCGAGCCGGAAGGTGTGCTGCGAAGCGGCGATGGAAACGATGGCCAGCAGAAAGACGATGTTGTAACTGACGCTCAATGCTGCTTCGCGAGCCGAGCCGATCTCGGCAAAGATCGACCGCGACGAGAATCCGGCGGCGATGATGCACACCGAGGGCAGCTCGAGCAGAGCCAGCAGCAAGATGAGGTCGCCCTGGAATCCGCCGGACGACGGCAGCACAGGCAGCAGGCCGACCGCGCCCGCCGCTGCGGAGACCGCGATCAACGGCCACGCGCGCATCAGCATGCCGCCGATACCCGTGCGCGGCGGCGTCTCTTTGCCGAGCAGCTTCACGAAGTCAAAGAACGGCTGCATGAAGGGAGGGCCAACGCGCTCCTGCATCAGTGCCACTGATTTGCGCTCGACCCACAGGAAGAACCACGCAGCCGGCATCGCGAAGACCAAGCCGGGAAAGATGAGCAGACGGGCGAGGGCAGTGATTAAGGTCATGGCTGCACCTCCCCTACGAAGGTCACGACGGGCTCAGCGTTTTGCGGATTGTTGCCGCGCTTAGCCAGGATCTCCGCCGCCTTGGCCACGCCCTGGATGATGGCATCAGGCCGCGGCGGGCAGCCGGGAACGTAGACGTCGACCGGCACATGCTTGTCGAGCGGGCCCTCAAGCGTGCGGCTGTCGATGAACACGTTGGTCGTAGCCGGGCAGGAGCCGATGGCGATCACCGCCTTGGGGCCCGGCACCTGGTCGTAAACGGTTTTCACTGCGCCTACGGCCTTGCGCGTGACCGGGCCGGTGACGCAAAGGATGTCGGCGTGCCGCGGGCTGCCTTGCAGCAGAACGCCCAACTGCTCGGCGTCATAGCGCGGCGAGAGCGCAGCAACAATTTCGATATCGCAGCCGTTGCAGCTGCCCGAGTTCATGTGAAAGAGCCAGGGGCTGCGGCGGCGCGCGGTGCACATCAATCGTCTCCAGAGCTTCATGGCCGCACCCCCCGGAGCATTTGCAGCGCATTCGGCCAAACGCCAGCGGCGACGAGCAGCACCACGAGCACGACGATTGCAGCCTTCAAGGCGAACGGCTCGCGCGTTGCCGATGCGGGTGGAGCGTCTTCACGCGGCGGACCCCACCAGTTGCGCGCAAGCGCCAGCGCATATGCAATCAGCGCGAAGATCGACGAGAGGATGAAGAGAGCGAACGGCACATGGCCGATGGCAAGGGCCGACGTGTAAAGCCGCCAGCGGCCGGCGAAGCCCAGCATCGGCGGCACTCCAAGCATGGCCAGCATGGCAAATAAAAAGCCAAACGCACTCACCGGGTAGCGCGTAGCGAGCGCGATGGGTTCGCTGTTGAATTCGCCCGCAGCTTCAGGAGCAGCAAGCGAGATGAAGAGAAGCGCTTTCGCCAGCGCATGTGTTGAAGCTGCGATGATTGCGCCTTGCACGCCGATCACGCTGGCCGACGATGCCCCAAGAAGCAGGAAGCCGACGTCCTCGACAGTGGAGAGAACCAGCAACCGTTTCAAGCTGCGTTGCGTGAGCATCAGCAACGCGGCCAGCAGCGAAGTGAGAATGGCAGCGCAAATCACCAGCGGTAGCGGTGTCAGCAGCCCGGGAATCTCCTGCGTGCCCAGGAGAAACTCGCCGAAAGCTGCCATATCGACCACGGCGATGATCAAGCCCAGCGCCAGTGCGGGCACTTCGTCGGCCAGTGCGAGAAGCCAGAAGCAAAGCGGAATCGCGGCGAGCTTGACGGCAATGCCGGTGAGCAGAAACGCACGCGCTGAGTCGAGCTGACCGAAGTTGATGAACAGGCGGCTCGCGACCATCGATCCGACGGAGATGACCACGACCGTCATGTAGGTAAACTTGGCAGCTTGCGATCGTGCCGCGCGAACCACCGGCAGAAGCGACAACGCCGCTCCGAGTTCGAGGCATGTGAGGCGTGCCCAGGGCGCGGACAAGGTGAGTCCGAGAACTGTTATTCCGCCAACAGCCAGCATCGACTGCCAGAGGAAGAGTCCCTTTCGCGGAGAGCTGACGAGTGAAACAACCGCGAGAGCCATTGCCGCCACAACGATGCTCCACACCAGCATCGGCGGAACTTGCTCCAGCGGAGTCACCACCGGGAGGCCTGTGAATGCGGTTCCCGGCAGAACCCAGCGCACCAGTCCGAAGACTGCGGAAACAAAGACGAGGAGGAGAATGACAGCATCGCGCTCCATCCAATCCGACGCGATGCCGAGCCAGCGCGAGACCGCCTGAATTCCGGTCCACACACCCAAATACGCGCGATCGACATTGGACCAGCGGAAGAACGAGCGCCAATGCTCCTGAAAAATCTCAGAGAAGTCGCCGGCCGTGAGACGTCCCTGGTCAGAAAGCGGTTCGCCACCTGTGAAGATGCCGCCACCACCCCAACCCGCAGAGGAGCTGCCTCCCGCCCCCGCCATCATCGCGCCGCCGACGACTGTAGCCGCTGCCGGCCGCGCCGCATAAGCAATCGCGTAGATCGCGCCGCCGAGCACAACTGAAACGAGCGCCAGCACCAGGCCGCCCGTCGAAGAGAAGCTGCCTGCGTCCGCCGAAAGGCCAAGCCACGTCACGTGCACGCCCGCGCCCATGCCGAGCGCGGCGAGAATCGGATTGAGGAAATAATTCACGGCCAACTGCGGCGCGACGCCAAGCACGACGCTGCCTGCAGCCAGCAGTCCCATGCCCCATACCATCGACGGCGGTGACTCGTGCGCGTCCTTGGTGTTCTCGGTGGTGGGTCCGAGGAACACGGCGCTGGTCGCCTTCACGCCCATAAACACGGTGCCCAGGCTCGCGGCCCACGCCACCATCGCAGGCACAGCCCATCCGGCCTGCAGCGCCGCGGCATAGAGCATCCACTTGCTGGCAAAGCCGCTCATCAGCGGAATGCCCATCATGCTGCCCACGCCGATCAACCAGGAAAGAGTCGTCTGCGGCATCTTTCCGGCAAGGCCGCCGAGCTTATTCATGTCGCGCGTGCCCGACGCGTGCTGCACCGAGCCTGCCGTTAAGAACAGCCCGCCCTTGAAGAAGCCGTGATTCAGGCAATGCAGCAGCCCTGCCGTGATAGCGAGCGGCGTGCCGATGCCCAGGCCCATCATCATGTAGCCGATCTGGCTCACGGTGGAGTAGGCCAGCATGCGCTTCAAATCGGTCTGTACCATGGCATACATCACGCCCACCGCCATGGTCACCGTGCCCACCCACATCAGGCTCTCGCCCCACGCGGCGGGCCAAACGCCAAAGCTGTGCATGCGCGCCGCGAGATAAACGCCGGCCTTCACATAACACGCCGCGTGCAGCAGCGCGCTCACCGGTGTGGGCGCCGCCATCGCTTCAGGGATCCACGTATGCAGCGGAACTTGTACGCTCTTGGCCACCAACGCGATCAGCATCAGCGCGAAGACTCCGCTCGTCATGCTGTGCGCCACCGCGGGATCGGTCCACAGCGCCGTACCGGCGCGATGATAGATGACCAGAATCGCCGCCAGCAGCCCATAGCCCGCGATGTGCGTCATCAGCAGCACTTTGCGCGCGCCGTTCACGGCTTCGCGGTTGGTGTACCAGAAGCCGACCAGCGAGAACGAGCAGAGCCCCACCACTTCCCAGCAGAGATAAAAAATGAACAGGTTGGCGCTAAACACCAGCGTGATGAAGCCGGCGATGAAAACCAGCATCGTCGAGTAGAACCGCGTGGCCGATTTGTCGTGCGCCATGTAGCCGATCGAATAGAGCAGCACCAGGCCGCCGATGCACGCTCCCATAAAGGCGAAGAGCACGCTGAGCGCGTCCACATGCAGGACGAAGGCAAGCGGCCCGTCCCACGGCAGCGGCTTCAGATCGATACCCTGGCCGCTGCGTACCAACGGCGCGATGCCGATAACGGCGGCAACTGCGGGTAAGCAGGTGAGAAAAGCGAGGATTCCCTTTGTCCGGGCTGAGAAAAGGCGCGCGACCAGAATCTGCAGCGCCGCGCCCGACAATAACGCACATGGAGCAATCAGAATCAGAGTTGCTGCGTCCATGCCTTCATGTTGAGCGTGCGGACGTTACAGGTGATGTGACCGCGCACACACCAACGAAATCAGGGATTCGAAACTCGATCGCCAATCCCGCATTATGGGATCAAATCAAGCGCCGCGCGACTCCGATTTCTCCACGGCCACAGACGCAGCAAACGGGATTTTCGCAAGACGGCGCTCAGGGCTTCCGCATGCGCCGTGCGTTGCATGCCCTAAAATACGACGGAAGGTTCAACCGTCATGATTTCTTCTTTGAAGCTCCGCTGCCCCATCGTTGCGTTTTCGCTTTTTTGTCTTGGAACGGCACTGGCCGCTCTACCCGCACTGGGCCAGCATGGGAAACCGGTTTCGCAACCAGGCTCCAATCTGCCCGCCGCGTCCCGCGCCATCATCGACCGGCTTGAGAGCCTCTCGCAGTTGCCCGTGGGCGTGTGGAAGATGCACGCCGGCGATCTGGCTCACGGCGAAGATGTGAACCTTGACGACAGCGGCTGGCAAACGGCGACCATGCGCGCCGACACCTCGATGGATGCCGAGTGGTTTCGCCAGACATTTTCGATTCCGGAAACACTGCATGGCTACGACCTGACCGGCGCGCGCGTCTGGTTCCAGTTCCATGCCAATGCCAACGGACCGATCCCCGAGATTCTCTACTTCAACGGCCGCCGCGTGGCCTTGGGCGAGGACTTGGAGCCGACTGTGCTGTTTGACGACGCCAAGCCCGGCGACAAGGTTGTGGTCGCGGTCAAGTTGCTTGCCACGGTTGACGTCAAGCAGTTCCGCGGCGCCACGCTGCGCATCGATTTTCCCGAGAGCCGCCCCAATCCCGAAGACTTGGCGCAGGAGTTCCTGACGGCTGCGGTGCTTTTCCCGTCGATGTCTGCAGTGGCGGGGGTCGATCCGCATGACGTTCTCGTTGCCGCGATCTCGACCGTGAATCTAGCCGCATTGGACGCGAAGGATCAGAACAAGTTCGACGAAAGTCTCAAAGCTGCGCACTCCAAACTCGAAGCGCTGCTTCCGCTCGAGCAGCAGTTTACCTATCACGAGACCGGCAATGCGCACATCGACGCAGCGTGGCTGTGGCCGTGGACGGAAACCGTGGACGTGGTGAAGCGCACCTTCTCCACCGCGCTGCAGTTGATGGACGAGTATCCCGACTACACCTACACCCAGTCCGCTGCGGCCTACTACGAATGGATGGCCGACAAATATCCCGACATCAACGCCCAGATCAAGAAGCGCATCCAGGAAGGCCGTTGGGAGGTAGTCGGCGGCATGTGGGTCGAGCCCGACCTGAACATGCCCGGCGGCGAATCGCTGGTGCGGCAGATCCTGGTGGCCAAGCGCTGGTTCAGGCAGCAATACGGAGTGGACGTGCGCATCGGCTGGAACCCCGATTCGTTTGGGTATTCGTGGCAATTGCCGCAGATCTACAAGAAGAGCGGCATCGACTACTTTGTCACGCAGAAGATGACATGGAACGACACCAACGAACTCCCGTTCAAGCTGTTCTGGTGGGAGTCGCCCGACGGATCGAAGGTGCTCACCTATTTTCCCCACGACTACGTGAACACCACACTGAACCCGGTGCGCCTGGCAAGCGATCTTGCGGTTGCGCGTGAGCGCTCGCCGGGCATGACCGACATGATGGACCTTTACGGTGTAGGTGATCACGGTGGCGGACCCACGCGAGCCATGCTCGATGAGGGATTCCATTGGAGGGATCCGGGCGCGGCGGCCGTAGCTGCCGACGGCGGCGCGCCGGTGACGCCGAAATATGAGTTCGGCACCGCGCAAAGCTACTTCTCGACGGTTGAAAAAGAAATCGCCCCCGACAGCCCAACGTTGAATTACCAGTCGATTGCCAGGGGCTATGAGGCTCCGGCGGAAGTGTCGGGAAAAGTTTCGATTCCGACGTGGGATAGCGAGCTTTATCTCGAATATCACCGCGGCGTCTACACTACGCAGGCCATGCACAAACACAACATGCGCACGTCAGAGGAGGAACTGCTGAACGCGGAGAAGTGGTCGTCGCTGGCATGGGTCCTGGCCGGACGGGCATACCCTTCGGACGGATTGACTGAAGATTGGAAAAAGGTCCTCTTCAACCAGTTCCACGATCTGGCCGCCGGCTCGGGCATCGCCGACATTTATAAGGACTCACGTCAGGACTACCAATGGGTGCGCATGTCGACGGATGCGATTTCGTCGGCAGCGCTGAAGACCATGGCAGAGCACGTCAATACCGCGGGCGACGGGATTGCGGTTTTGGTCTACAACCCGCTGGGCTGGGAGCGCTCGGGTGATGTGCATTTCAAAGTGCAACTGCCCGATGCAAATATTGCAGGCGTCATGGTGGTTGATCCTGCCTCATACAACAAGGGTGTACTTCCGGAGCAGGAAACTGTCGACGCGAAGACAAATGTGGCCGAGTTGACAGTGAATCTTCCGGATGTTCCAGCGCTGGGTTACAAGGTCTTTCATATTGTGCCGGTGACAGGCGGTTTGGACCGCCGCGTTACGGCATTGGACCAGGCAAACACGATCGCGCTCGGATACAAAGGGCTGCGGCTGGTGGTGGACAAGCAGAGTGGTTGCATTACGAGCCTGAAGTTGGACGGCTACGAGACATTCGCCCCCGGCGCATGCGGCAATCAGCTTCAGTTTTTCAAGGACCTTCCAAAACAGTACGACGCCTGGAACATCGATCCCGGCACGCTCGATGTGTCGCCGATGACCGTCAGCAAAGCCGATTCGGTGGAGCTGTTCGGTGGGGACGCCATCCGCGTCACCTATCACTGGCAGAGCTCCAAGTTCGTACAAACGATTCGACTCAAAGGTGACATCGTCGACATCGACAACGACATCGGCTGGCACGAGAAACACATCCTGCTGAAAGCAGCGTTCCCGCTCAGCGTCACCAGCAACTTTGCCACCTACGAAATTCCCTATGGCTCCATCGAGCGGCCGACGACGCGCAACAATAGCTGGGAAAAAGCGCAGTTTGAGGTTCCGGCGCTCCGCTGGGCCGATCTCTCGGGCGCAGGACCAGACGGCAAGGTGCACGGCCTGAGCCTGCTCAATAAAGACAAGTACGGCTACGACGCCGCGGGCAACGTGCTGCGGCTCACGCTGCTGCGCTCGCCCACATGGCCCGATCCCGATGCCGACCAGGGGCATCAGCATTTCCACTACGCAATCTATCCGCACGCAGGCACGTGGAAAGACGCGCTCACGGTGCGCCACGGCTGGGAGTACGACTATCCGCTCCAGGCCGTCGTAACCACTGCCCACCCCGGCTCGCTGCCACCTGAGAATTCATTCGCATCGGTCTCGCCCGACAACGTTGTGCTCTCGGCGGTGAAAAAAGCCGAAGATGCAAACGGTCTCATCTTCCGCGCATACGAGTGGGCAGGGAAGGAGACGACGGCAGAGTTTCACGTGTCGCCGGGTGCAACCAGCGCGACGGTTACAAATCTGATGGAACAGCCCGAAGGCGACCCGCTCCCGATCGCGGACAACGTAGTCAAAGTCCCAATTCATCCCTATGAAATTCTGACGATCCGCGTGGATTATCCGAAGGCAGGAAGTAGCCAATAGGGTGTAGGCAACGGAAAGAAGAGACGAGAGAACGATCCGTCGATGATCGGCATCCGGGCGGAAGAGGCATGTTCGGATCGGAGGCCTGAAAAGCGATAGCGAGAAGTTCCGAGCTACCGGCTACAAGCTACAAGCTCCGGACTGGCCCCTGACAACTGACCACTGACCACTGAATTTGTTACCCTGAATGCAGCAAGGAGCCTGTACGATGCACATCACTTCCCCGTTTTTTGTGGTCCCGGTCATCCTCGCCGTCTTTGCCGCGTCGATTCTGTGGGCCACCAGCAGCAAAGAAGACAAGCCGTCGGAGCACTGAGCTTTCCGCCCGGCGTCGAGAGCCGCCTCTCGCCGATTCCGGGAACCTTTTGCCCCCCGCAGGCGTATAACGTCCCCAGAGGGCGATTGCCATGAGAGGGAACACATTGCTCAACGCCGCGGTCCTGGTCGCTTGCCTGGGCTTAGCCGCCAGCCTTTCCGGGTGCAAAATCCACGTGGATAAGGGCGCCAACGGCGAGGACAAGGATGTGCGCGTGGACACTCCCTTCGGCGGCATCCACGTCAACACCGACCAGACCACGGCCGCCGATCTCGGCCTCCCGGTCTATCCCGGTGCGCAGGTCGCGCCCGACAAAGACAATGACAAGTCGGCCGACATTCACATGGGTTTCGGCGAGTGGGAGTTGCGGGTCAAGGTGGTCAACTACTCCACTGCCGACAGCCAGGACAAGGTCGTCGCTTTTTACAAAAAGGCGCTCGACCGTTTTGGCGACGTAATCACCTGCCAGGACAACAATCCAGTGGGCACGCCCACGTCGACGACGGAAGGGCTCACGTGCTCCGACAGCGGGCAGAACGTGCAGATCGACGATCACGGACAGAAGCATGGATACCACTCCGGCCACAACGGCTTCGAGTTGAAGGCCGGCTCCAAACGCCACCAGCACATCGTCGGCTTTGAGTCTTCAGCTCCGGGCCAGACCCGTTTTGCGCTGGTCGCGGTGGATCTGCCTTCGCAATTCAGCGGGAACTCCGGCAAGAGCGACTGAGGTTTTGCGCACCGTAGTTTGCTCGCCACATCGGCATCGACAGGTGAATCCGGGCTCCGGCGCCTGCCGTGGACAACCGGTTGCATCGATGCCCTACAATGGTCCATCAATTCACACAGCAGCAACCGGAGCCCAACCTCATGGCGTTCAATCTGATTCGTTTTCCCGCTGTGGCCCTGTTGGCCGCTGCCCTCCCACTCTACGCTGCCAACAAGCCCGCGCCTGCGCCCGCACCGCCCCCACGAGTCGATCCCTACGCCGAGGTGCAGCCCGCTACCGAATCGCTCGAGCTGAACATGTACCAGCGCATTCGCAACGAGGGCCTGAACGACTCGCACGTGATGGAGTTTGCCGGCGCTTTGATGGATGACATCGGCCAGCGCCTGACCGCCTCGCCCAGCGCGATGAAGGCCAACGAATGGACGCGCGACACGCTGACCAGGATGGGCCTTGAGAACGCGCACCTCGAAGACTGGGGCGAGTTCGGCATGGGCTGGCAGCAATTGAACGCGTGGGCGCGCATGGTGACGCCGGATCCGGCTGTGCTGATTCTGCAAGCCACGCCGTGGTCACCCGCCACCCCGGGACCGGTGACCGGCGATGTCGTTTACGTCAGCATCCAGGCAGACAAAGATTTTGATCAATACAAGGGAAAGCTGGCCGGAAAGATCGTTCTCTTTGGTCCCATGCGCGATGTTCCGCCAGAGGACAAGGCCCTCTTGGAGCGCTACAGCGACCAGGACCTCGACGAGATTGCCAAATATCCGCTGAATGCCTCCGGCCGGGGCGGCCCGGCAGCAGCGACGCCCGACCTGCAAGCCCGCTTGCGCGCCTACGTAGAGCGCACGAGGTTGATCGGCAAAGTTGCGCAGTTCTTTGCCGATGAAAAGGTGGCCGCGGTCATCGAGCCCAGCCGCGACGGCAGCAACGGCGGCGGCTCCGGCGGAACGCTGTTTGACGATAACGGAGCCACGCTCGGCCGCAGGCCCTATCTGGCCAGCGAGCGTGTCAAGGTCCCCGTAGCCGTCGCGGCCATTGAGAGCTACGGGCGCCTTTACCGGCTCACGCAGGATCATGTGCCGGTAAGCGTCGAGATCAACATCGACACTAAATTTACCGGCGAGCATGAACACGGCTTCAACACCATTGCCGAGATTCCCGGCACCGATCCCAAGCTGAAGGATCAGGTGGTGATGCTCGGCGGCCATCTGGATAGTTGGATCGCCGGAACCGGCGCCACCGACAACGGAGCGGGAACCATTGTGGCCATGGAGGCGGTGCGCATTCTCAAAGCGCTCGACGTGAAACCGCGGCGTACCATCCGCATTGCCTTGTGGACCGGCGAAGAGCAGGGCATCTTTGGATCGCGCGGCTATTGCCGCGACCACTTCGGCTCCGCCAAGCTCTCTACCGCGCCTGACCAGGTGAACCTGCCGGACTACATGCGGCGCACCGAAGGCCCGCTGGAGGTGAAGCCCGAACAGAAGTTGATCTCCGCGTACTTCAACGTGGATAACGGCACCGGCAAGATTCGCGGCATCTACACGCAGGGCAACGCCGCGATCGTGCCCATCTTTGACCAGTGGATCGCGCCCCTGAAAGACCTGGGCGTGACCACAGTGACCGAGCGCAATACGGGCGGCACCGATCACCTGAGCCTCGACGCCGTGGGCATTCCGGGCTTCCAGTTCATTCAGGACATGCTGGACTACGAAAGCCAGACGCATCACTCGAACAACGATGTGTATGAGCGACTGCAGGCCGCCGACCTGAAGCAGATTGCCACCGTCGAGGCAATCTTTGTTTACAACGCAGCGATGCGCGATCAGATGATGCCGCGCAAGCCGCTGCCGCAACCCGACCAGGAAGAAAAACTGCGCGCGCCTATTCCCGATCTTTATCCGGGAGCTGTGCCACCGCCTGATTCAGGCAAGCCGTAGCATCCAGCACATCGGATGAGCAACCAACCATGAATCCGCTCCGCCGGAGTGCACGGCGAGGCGGATTTTTTTGTGTTCAGCACTCAGCCGTCAGTTTCTCAGCTTCACCTCTTTCGTTCATCGCGCTTGCCCGATTTCGCGTGAGAAACGTCCGACAAAGCAACAGGCCTGAACTGTTAACAGCTAACAGATCGCAAGTAGCGCGCGTGGCCGACCTGTTAACAGCTAACAGAACACCCATTGTCGTCTGCTGCGATCCGTTAACCGCTAACAGATTTCGCGCATTCGATGCGCTTTTTCATGCGCACAGCACACACGCGCAGAGCGCTCCCAATATCGTGAAAGTTTTCAAGAGATTGCGTTGCTTTTTCGCCCCATTTCGTGACCACCATCACTGCGGTCACTATGGCCAAAGCGCAGAATAACGCGGGCCTGAAGGAAGGCGAGTGCAGCACCCGGAGGCATGACCCGTGATGGGACAAATGACGCCGATGCACATCGCATGGTTGATGTGCGGAGGCGGCTCAAAATGACCTGGAGCGATGACTACCGGCGCAAGTGCATGAGCGCCGGGCAGGCGCTGCAAGCAGTCGCTTCGGGCAATCGCGTATGGATCCAATCAGGCTGCGGCACTCCTTCTGTTCTTGTTGATGCGCTGGTAGCGCGCGCCAGCGAACTGCGCAACGTTGAAATTGTCCATATGAAGACGCTGGGCAGCGCGGACTACACGCGGCCCGAGTATGAAGGTCACTTCCGCCACCGCGGATTGTTCCTCGGCGACAACGTTCGTGAAGCAGTGGCCAACGGCCGCGCTGATTACACTCCCATCTTCTTGAGCGAGATTGAAGGCCTCTTCGAGAGCGGCGCTCTCCCGCTCGATGTCGTCCTCATGCAGGTGTCGCCACCGGACGCGCACGGGTTTGTGAGCCTGGGCACGACAGTGGATTGCACTCTGACCCTTGTGCGCTACGCAAGGATCGTGATTGCCGAAGTAAACCGGCGGATGCCGCGCACACACGGCGAAACCAATGTGCACATAAGCCACATCTCCGCCATCGTGGAGAGCGATCGGTCTCTGCTTGAGTTGGAGGCGGAGCCGTTCAACAGGACGCACATGCGCGTGGGAGCCAATGTGGCCTCGCTGATTCCCGATGGAGCCACTCTGCAGACTGGTATCGGCGGCATTGCGGATGCGGTTCTGCGCTGCCTCGGCGATAAGCACGACCTGGGAATCCATACCGAGCTCGTCCCGGACGGGGTGGTCGATCTTATGGAAGCGGGCATCATCAACGGCGAGCGCAAGACTCTGCATCGCGGCAAAGCTGTGGGCGCATTTGTGCTGGGCTCGCAGCGGCTGTTTGATTTCGTTCATGAGAATCCCAGCTTCGAGTTCCGGCCCATCAGCTATACCAACGATCCATTTGTGGTGGCGCAGAATGACCGCATGGTGGCGATCAATGGAGCGCTGCAGGTGGATCTCACGGGGCAGGTGTGTGCCGACTCGATCGGCACGCGGCCGTACAGCGGGATTGGAGGCCAGATTGACTTTATTCGCGGCGCGGCACGCTCGCGCGGCGGCGTGCCGATTATTGCGTTGCCATCAACGGCGAAGCACGGCGCCGTATCGCGCATTGTGCCGGTTTTGGATCCCGGCGCTGGGGTCGTCACCTCTCGCGCCGATGTTCATTATGTGGTGACCGAGCATGGCGTCGCTTATCTGCACGGAAAGACGCTGCGCGAACGGGCTGAAGCGTTGATCGCGATCGCGGAGCCGAAGTTCCAGGCCGAGCTCGAAGACTTTGCGGTGCGCGCGCATTATTTGGAACGTAAACCGGCCGCAGCGCTGGTTTGAGCTGCGGAACTCCGGAGGGGATAACAAAGATGACCGACGCAAAGAAGCCGGATCGAGGTCAGTTGCGGATCGATGTGGACGAGTGCAAGGGCTGCGGCCTTTGCATTGAAGCCTGCCCGCCGAAAGTGATCAGCATGAGCGAGCGGCTCAATCACTATGGCTATCGCACGGCGATCTATGGGGGCGCAGGCTGTACGGGCTGCGGCATCTGCTTCATGATCTGCCCGGAGCCGGGTGCAATTACGGTGCTGCGGCTGGCAAGCAAGTGCGTTGGCCTGGCGGCCGAGGCGAACGCTGCGGGTCAGGAGGCGGCGTCATGCGCAAGCAACTGATGAAGGGCAACGAAGCCATCGTCAAGAGCGCCATCCTTTCCGGCTGCCGCGCCTTCTACGGATATCCGATTACGCCGGCAAGTGAGATCGCCGAGGCTGCGGCGGTATTCATGCCCAAGGCCGGCGGCGTGTATGTGCAGGCGGAGAGCGAAGTGGCGGCGATCAACATGCTCTACGGCGGGGCGTCGGCCGGCATTCGCGCCATGACCGCGTCGAGCGGCCCCGGCATCAGCCTCATGCAGGAAGGTATCAGCTACATGGCCGGGGCGGAGTTGCCCTGTGTGATCGCCGACATTACGCGCGGCGGCCCGGGCCTGGGCAACATTGCCGCCGAGCAGGGTGACTATCACCAGGTGGTCAAGGGCGGCGGCCACGGGAATTACCGCACGATCGTGCTGGCTCCGCACTCGGTGCAAGAGATGGCGGACCTGACTGCGCTGGCGTTTGAGCTGGCCGACCGCTACCGCAACCCGGTGGTGATCCTGGCCGATGGGTTTGTGGGCCAGATGATGGAGCCCGTCGCATTCCCGCAAAAAGCGATCGGATCGTCGATGCCGCCGTGGGCCGTTGCCGGCACCGCGGAGACGCGACCCAACATGATCAACTCTCTGCACATGGACGTGGACGATCTGGAGCGGCACGTTCGCGCGCTTGAGGCCAAATACAAAATCGCCGAGCAGCGCGAAGCCCGAGCCGAAGAGTGGTGCACGGCCGATGCTGAGATCGTACTCGTCGGCTACGGCATTGTGGGCCGCATTTTGAAGGCCGTCACCGCCGAGGCTCGCGCAAACGGCCTGAAAGTGGGAGTGCTGCGGCCCATCACGCTGTATCCCTTCCCAGTTGTGCAATTCCAGCGCTTGGCATTCAATGCGCGCGCCTTTCTTGTGGTTGAAATGAGCAACGGCCAGCTCGTTGAAGACGTGAAGCTGGCGCTGAACGGCTCTCGCCCGGTCGAATTCCTGAGCCGCGTGGGCGGCAACGTGCCGTCGCACGAAGAGGTGCTGAATTTCGTTCACGGGTTGGCACGGCGAACCGTAGATGAGGAGCGGATGGCAAATGTCTAGCGAGCATGTCACGAGCGCCGAATCGTATCAGGGCACGACTCCAGTCGTGCCGAACGAGGCCGAAAAACCGGCGGGCTTTAGCCCCAGTGAAAGCGCGGACCCAACTCTCGACTACACAGTCGCGCACGGCAGGGCCAAGGCCTTTTACGAGCACTACGAGCGCAAGGATGAACTGCAGCACCAGACGCACTATTGTCCCGGCTGCGGCCACGGCACCGTGCACAAGATGCTGGCCAGGGCCATCGACGATCTGGGCGTGCAGGATAGGACGATCCTCGTCGGGCCGGTGGGCTGCTCGGTCTTTACCTATTACTACTTCGACGTGGGCAACGTGCAGGCCGCGCACGGACGCGCGCCGGCCGTGGCCACGGCGATGAAGCGCAGCCGCCCCAATAGCATCGTGATTAGCTACCAGGGCGACGGCGATCTCTCGGCCATCGGCTCGGCGGAGATTCTGCATGCCGCCAACCGCGGCGAAAACATCACGGTGATCTTTGTCAACAACGCCATTTACAGTATGACCGGCGGGCAATGCGCGCCCACCACGCTGCTGGGCCAGAAGAGCACGACCACGCCGGACGGTCGCAGCGCCGCTACGGAAGGCTATCCGCTGCACGTCAGCGAGTTGCTCAGCACGCTCGAAGCGCCCGTCTATATTGAGCGCGTCGCCCTTGGCGACAACAAGCAGGTGGCGCAGGCCTCGCGAGCCATTAAGCGCGCGCTTGAAAATCAGGTGCGCGGACTCGGATTCAGCCTGATCGAAGTGCTTTCTCCGTGCCCGACCATCTGGAAGATGACGCCGGTGGACGCGCAGCGCTGGGTCCACGATGTGATGGAGAAGACCTTTCCGCTTGGAGTGTTTTGCGACCGCACCAAAGAGCGGACGCCGCAGCCACACGCTCTGGAAAGTTCTGCAGCACCCGGCACTCTACCAAAAGCCGCACCAACGCTCGCAGACATTCCTGGAATTCTCGGCGTCGCAGAAGAAAACTTGCCTGAGGGCAATGCGCACGCCGTAGTATCCGAGCACGACATCGACCTTCAGGTGCGTATCGCTGGCTTTGGCGGGCAGGGAGTTTTGCTTCTCGGCGAAGTGCTGGCCGAAGCTGGCCTCGATGCCGGGCTCGAGGTTTCGTGGCTGCCTTCGTATGGGCCCGAGATGCGCTCGGGCACATCGAACTGCTGCGTGCGGATCGAAAGCGAAACCATCGACTCGCCGCTGGTGAATTCGCCGAACGTTCTCGTGGCCATGAACGAGCCGTCGCTGCGCAAGTTCGATAAAAGCGTGCGTCCCGGCGGATGGGTGATCTACAACGGCGACGAATTTCCCGCCAACTGCGCGCGCGACGATGTGCATGTGCTCGCCTTGCCCTTCACGCATCTGGCCGACGAGTTGGGCGACACGCGGGCCTCGAACATGGTGATGCTTGGAGCGTTGCTTGAGATCACAGGCGTACTGCCGCAGGCCAGCATTGACGCGGCATTGCGCCGATTAGTGAAAAACCCGCGCTGGGTGGAACTGGACGAGCGCGCTATGGCGCGGGGACGAGAACTGTACAAAGAGTCGCTCCTGGGAGGTGTGAAATGCGTGCCGATGGCGATCCAAACCTGATTGTCTATTTCGGCGGGCAGTATGTGCCCATGCGCGAGGCGAAAGTCGGAATCCTGACGCATGCCTTGCACTATGGAACTGGCGTCTTCGAAGGGATTCGCGCCTATTGGAGCGAAGACGAGCAGGAGCTGTTCGTCCTGCGCGCTGTGGAGCACTTTGACCGCTGGAAGAAGAACAGCGGAATCCTGCACATGAATGTGCCGCCGGCCGAGGAGTTGTGCACCATCACCGCGGAGCTGGCGCGGCGCAACAATCTTCGCACCGATCTCTACATCCGGCCGCTGGCCTACAAGTGCGCCGAGCGCATCGGCGTGGCCATCGACGATCAGGATGCCTTCGCCATCGTGGCCATTCCCTTTGGCGAGTATCTGCACAGCGAGAACGGCCTCCACGCCGGTGTCAGCTCGTGGCGGCGCATCGACGATAATGCCATTCCGCCGCGCGGCAAAATCTGCGGCGCTTACGCCAACAGCGCGCTGGCCAGTGACGATGCGCGACGTTGCGGATTCGATGAGGCGATCCTGCTCAATGAGAGCGGCCATGTGACCGAAGGCGCAACCTGCAATCTTTTCATGTTGCGCAAGGGGCGCCTGATCACACCTCAGGTTACGGAAAATGTACTCGAAGGCATCACGCGCGATTGCGTGGCGGTATTGGCGCAGCACGAACTTGCGCTTGAGATTGTCGAGCGGCCCATCGACCGCAGCGAGCTGTACATCTGCGACGAGTTGTTCCTTACAGGAACGGCCGTGGGCCTCGCTCCCGTGGTGCGCGTTGATCATCGCGCCGTGGGAGACGGCCAGATCGGCGCGGTTACGCGGCGCCTGCGGCAGTTGTACTTCGACGCCGCGCGTGGCCATCTGCCGCAATACCGCAAATGGCTGCTTCCGGTTTATGGCAGCGGGCGTGTCAGGCAGGATGCGGCGCGAATGAAAGAACCAAGTTTCGCCTGAGCGAGTGCGGAGGCGCGTGTCCCAGGCTTCAATTTTTATACCTGGGATATTGCCCCGTGCGGCCAGGCAAGGAGGAAACACGAATGCCAACAGCAGTAATTCAAAACAACGCGTATGACGTGGCCATGGAGAATTTCGATACAGCAGCAAACGCCATCGGCCTCGACAAGAATACGCGCGAGATGATCAAGTATCCCGAACGCATGCTCCTGGTGAGCGTACCGGTGCGCATGGATGATGGATGCATTCACCACTTTGAGGGCTTCCGCGTGCAGCACAGTTCGGTGCGCGGACCCGCCAAGGGCGGCATCCGCTACCATCCGCAGGTAACACTCGACGAAGTGAAGGCGCTGGCCACGTGGATGACGTGGAAGTGCGCCGTGGTGAACATTCCGTTCGGCGGTGCGAAAGGCGGCATCACATGCAACCCGAAAATGATGTCGCCCGGCGAACTTGAGCGTATGACGCGCCGTTACACCAGCGCGATTCTTCCGCTCATCGGGCCGGAACAGGATATTCCCGCGCCCGATGTCTACACCAACTCCCAGACCATGGCCTGGATCATGGATACCTACAGCATGACCAAGGGCTATATGATCCCCGGCGTGGTTACGGGCAAGCCCATCAGCCTGGGCGGCTCGCTGGGACGTAACGAGGCCACTGGTCGCGGCGTCTTCTTCACCATCGAGTGCGCCTGTGAGCATCTCCATATGTCTCTAAAGGGCGCAACTGTTGCCGTGCAGGGATTCGGCAATGCAGGCTCGATTGCTGCGCAGTTGCTCTACGAAGCAGGCGCGAAGATCCTTGCGGTCAGCGACTCGACAGGCTGCGTCTACAACCGCGACGGCCTCAACATTCCGGAACTGATCGCCATGAAGTCGCTCTGTGGCCATGTCGAGGGGTTCCCGGAGAGCGAACCGATCCTGCCGCACGAACTGCTCGCCATGCACTGCGACATCCTGATCCCAGCCGCACTTGAAAATGCACTTCATGCCGAGAACGCGGGCACGGTGCGTGCGAAGATCATCGCCGAAGCAGCCAACGGGCCCATCACGCCTGCAGCGGACAGAATTCTCGAAAGCAAGGGCGTTTTTGTCATCCCGGATATTCTGTGCAACGCGGGCGGTGTCACGGTTTCGTACTTCGAGTGGGTGCAGGATGAACAGCACCTGTTCTGGGAAGCCGCCGACATCTACAAGCGCCTCGATCGTGTCATGAAGACGGCCTTCCGCGACGTGCTCAAGATCCACCTTGAGAAGAACGTACCAATGCGGATCGCAGCCAACATGCTCGGCATTGGCCGCGTAGCCGAAGCCGTTCAGATTCGCGGAATCTATCCGTAACCTGTAGCTGGCAAAACCTACCCGCCTCATCCTTTCCGCACCGCTCGAGGAAAGGATGGGGCACACCTTCCTCTTCGTGTCCTTGTACAATTCAGGTGGCATGACACCGCGCTTTTCGCGGCAGCTTTTCATCGCCTGTTCATCCGCACGACATTCAATAGTCTATTGAGGGTCATCCCTGATGCCGCCGAAATTTCCCTTTTTCGCATTTGCCCCAATCTTTTTGTTCAGCACAAATTCTCTTGGCGCCCAAACCATCAATCTGCCTTCAAGTAAAGAATTGATCGGCGATGCGCCCGGCCACCCCCAGCGCCTCAACAGCCTGCCCATCTCCATGGCCGTCTCGCCTGGCGGCCGTTACGTCGTGACGGTGAACGCGGGTTACGGAACATACGAGTCACAGTATCAGCAGTCTTTTGCCGTTCTTGACACACAGACGGGCGCGCTTGCCGATTTTCCCGATGCGCGCACATCCATACGGGCGAAGCAAACGCTCTACTCAGGGCTGGCCTTCAGCCGCGACGGAACCCACATCTACGCCAGCATGGCTTCGCTCCAGGATCCGAAGGGCGACAATGACGGAGATACGGGCAGCGGCATTGCCGTTTACAGTTTTACCGGCGGAAAGATCGCGCCGGAGCACATGATCCGCCTGCCCATCGTGCAGCTTCCCGATGGGCGCCATACCCTTCTGCCCGCGGGAAAGCAAAGCAGCGAAGGCGTGCCATATCCGGCGGCAATCACCGTGCTGGGCGAGCCCGGCCGCGAAAAGCTGCTTGTCGCCGAAAACCTGACTGACGACGTCGTTCTACTCGATGCGGCGACCGGCGCGATCGAGAAACGATTCGATCTCTCCGAGAGCGATGCTGTACCGTCAACCTATCCCATCGCTTTGGCCGTTACGAAGGATGAAAAGCGCGCGTTCGTCGCGCTGTGGAATGCCTCGGAGATCGTGGAACTCAACCTCGACCGCGGCGCCGTCGCACGCAAGCTCGCGCTGCTCAAGCCATCGAATCCCATCGCGCCAGGAACACATCCTTGCGCCTTTACGTTTTCGCCGGACCAGAAGACACTTTACGTGGCGCTCGCCAATCGCGACGCTGTCGCATCGGTGAATGTTGGCGGTGGGCAGTTCCAGGTGAAAGGTTATTTCGACACGCGCCTGCCCGGCCAGAGCTACTTTGGCGCCGAACCCGACGCGCTCGCGGTGAACGCCGATGGCAGCCGGCTGTATGCGGCCAACATGGCGAGCGACGCGGTTGCCGTGATCGGCACGAAAAAGCTCACCGCGAAGGCCGCAAAGGCCGGGATGGTTGAGCCGGATGGATTTGTGCCCACGGAGTGGATGCCCGTTTCCATGGCCTTTCTTCCGTCGCCAGCAGGCGGCAAGCTTTACGTCGTTACTGCGAAGGGCAAGGGAACCGGGCCGAACAACGTTCCTCAGCCTCGCGTGGAGACCGTGGACCGGAACTGGATGGCGCGGCCGAATACTTACATCGCAACATTGCTCTATGGCTCGCTGGCATCGATCGACGAAAGTGACATCGCGCCTAATCTCCCCGCCTGGACCGCGAACGTGATCGCCTCGAATCGCATGAAAGCCGCGCAGGAACAGATCACCTTTGCGGACGGTACGCACGACCGCATTAAACACGTCATCTACATCATCAAGGAGAATCGCACCTACGACCAGATCCTCGGCGACCTGGAGGAGAACGGCAAGCAGGTAGGCGCCGGAGAAGCAAAATGGGCGATGTACGGCGCGGCCGTCACGCCCAACGAACACAAACTCGCGCTGCAGTTCGGCGTGCTTGACAGCTTCTTCGATTCCGGCGAAGTTTCTGGGGACGGCCACGTCTGGTCGACGGCGGCGATCGGCACGGATTATCTCGAAAAGACCTGGCAGCAGAATTATCGCGGCTCACAGCGTACATACGATTACGAAGGCGTGGTGGCCGACGGCTACCCATTGCTGCAGAAGATCGCCGACGTGAACGAGCCCGCCAGCGGATATCTCTGGGGCGATCTGGCCGCGCACGACAAGACCTATTACCACTTCGGCGAATACATTTCGTCGAAGTTCTGCAACGAAAATGCGGTGGCCGACTCATCGATGGGGCCGATGTGGGCCGGCCCGATGTGCGCGGCAAAAGGGATTGCACCCGGCGAATTAATTCCCGCGGCGTGGGGCGGCAGCGTGAATAGGTGGCCGTGGACCATTCCGCTGCTTGCCTCCGACACCCCCACCAAGGCCGAGTTGGCGGGCCACTTCGCGCCTGAAGCGCCGGACTTCAATCTCCTGGTTCCGGACCAGATCAGGGTCAATATTTTCCTGCTCCATCTCAAGCAATGGGTTACCGACAAAGAACAGGGCCACGACACCATGCCGAACTTCGTCATGCTGCGCCTGCCCAACGATCACACCGCAGGAACGCGCCCCGGCGGCCCTTCACCCAAATCCTCCGTTGCCGACAATGATCTTGCCGTTGGCCGCGCGGTCCAGGCCATCTCGCACTCGCCGTACTGGGACGACACGGCATTCTTTATTCTCGAAGACGACGCGCAGGCCGGTGCCGATCATATCGACGCGCATCGCAGCATCGCCCTCGTCATCAGCAAATATGCGCCGCACGGTCCGGACAACAACCCATTCGTCGACAGCCATTTTTACTCGACCGTAAACGTGGTGCGCACCATGGAAGCGCTGCTCGGCCTCCCGCCCATGAACAACAATGACGCTTTCTGCTCCATGATCTCCTCGCTTTTCACCGGCCCCGGCGATCAGCCGCCGTATACGGCGGACTATTCCAATGAGCAAAATGGATTGATCTATACGGCGAATCCGAAAAACGCCGCAGGCGCGAGCGCCAGCATGAAGATGGACTTTAGTCACGCCGACCGTGCTCCAACCGAAAAACTCAACATCATTCTGTGGAAGGACGCCATGGGCAATGCGCCGATCCCGGCCATGTTGAAGGCGCGAAGCAAGAAATCCGCAGACGATGACGACGATTAGGACGGCGGTTGCGCTGATGGGCGTCAGATTCCACCAAGTCTCTTGCCGCCCATCTCGCCCTCACCGCTCTATCCACGCTCTTCCCGTATTGTGTGACAGCCCGCAAGCCAGGCGATTATTCTGTCAACGGCAAATTCGCAGCTCAGGGAGTCTTCCCCATGGCGCAATCCGTTGCTGTTCCCGGTGTCGAGTTCCTCGCACCGGTCGATGAAAGCTACGCCGCAATCCTTACACCAGAAGCGGTGGCCTTCGTTGCTGACCTTCAGCGCACGTTTAACGCTCGGCGCAAGGCGCTGCTCGACGCGCGACATGAGCGGCAGAAAAGGATCGAAGGCGGCGAGAAGCCCGACTTCCTCAAGGAAACGAAACAGATCCGCGACGCCGAGTGGACGGTGGCACCTTTGCCCAAAGACATTCTCGACCGTCGCGTCGAGATCACCGGCCCCGTTGAACGCAAGATGATCATCAATGCGCTCAACTCCGGCGCCAAGGTCTTCATGGCCGACTTTGAGGATTCCAGCACGCCCACCTGGAACAACCTGATTGAAGGCCACATCAATCTGCGCGACGCCATCCGGCGCACCATCACATATTCCGATCCATCATCGGGAAAAGAGTACAAGTTGAACGAAAAGACGGCTGTCCTCTTCGTGCGTCCGCGCGGCTGGCACCTTGAGGAGCGCCACGTACTCGTTGATGGCGAACCGATGTCCGGCTCGATCTTCGACTTTGGGCTCTATTTCTTCCACAATGCCAAGGAGCTGCTCAGTCGCGGCAGCGGCCCTTATTTTTATCTGCCCAAGATGGAGAGCCATCTCGAAGCACGATTGTGGAACGACATCTTTCTACGTGCGCAGGAGAAGATCGGGCTGCCCAAGGGCAGCATCAAGGCCACCGTGCTGATCGAAACCATCTTGGCCACGTTTGAGATGGACGAAATTCTTTATGAACTACGTGAGCATTCGGCAGGCTTGAACTGCGGCCGCTGGGACTACATTTTCAGCTTCATCAAAAAGTTTTCCAGCGATCCGCACTCCGTACTCCCCGACCGCGCGCAGGTCACCATGACCACGCATTTCATGCGCAGCTATTCCAGGCTCGCCATCAAAACCTGCCATCGGCGCAACGTGCACGCCATGGGCGGCATGTCAGCGTATATCCCTGTGAAAACCGATCCGGTGGCCAATGAAAAAGCCATCGCGCAGGTGCAGGCCGACAAGGAGCGCGAAGCCGGCGATGGCCACGACGGCACGTGGGTTGCGCATCCCGGACTGGTGCCCGTGGCCACGGAGATCTTCGATCGCCTGATGCCGCAGCCCAACCAGATCTCAAAACAATTGCCCGACTACAACGCCACCGCCGCAGACCTGTTGCAGGTTCCCGAGGGCACCATCACCGAAGCCGGCCTCAAGCAGAACGTCGCCGTCGGCCTCGGATACCTGGAAGCGTGGCTGCGCGGCATTGGCTGCGTGCCGCTCTTCAACCTGATGGAAGACGCGGCCACCGCGGAAATCAGCCGTGCGCAGCTTTGGCAGTGGCTGCACAACGAGGCAAAGCTAAGCGATGGCAGGGTCGTGGACGCGCCCCTCGTGGAAAACATCATCGCCAACGAGCTGAGCCGGCAAAAGTCACAGGTGGACGCCGCGCGCTACTCCGCCTATGAGAAAGCGGCGAACCTGATGCGCGACCTGGTTCTCGCCCCACTGTTCACTGAGTTCCTAACGCTGCCCGCCTACGAGCGCATTCTGAAGGACGAGAAGCTGGTCCCGGCCTAGCGCCGAACAACGGTTCGAGCAGCCCTGGCTGCCCTCAGTCTGGTGTGCCAATTTACAGCCTGCGCTACGCCGGGCCATCCATCCCTCGCGCACCCGAGATCCGCCAGCCAACGGTTCACAGGATGGGATAAATGGCACAAAACGCCCCCCGAACGTCGCAGACCCCCGCAACGCCTTGGCCAAATCCCACCCCAAGCTGGTAGCTTGAAAGAGAAGGATTTTCTTTTCCCGCAATGGTTTCCAGTCCCTACTTTTCACTGGCGGTTTTGTTTGTTGCGGCGCTTGCATTTGGCCTGGCTCCGCTGGGGCTGGCTTGGCTTTGGGCACGGCTGTTTGCGCCGCCCAAGCCGAACGCCACCAAGAACGCCATTTACGAGTGCGGCCTGGTGTCGAAGGGCGATGCCTGGGTGCAGTTCCGCTCGGCCTATTACCTCTACGCCATTATCTTTCTCATTTTCGATGTGGAAGCCGTTTTCCTTCTGCCCTTTGCAGTGGCGTTTACAGGGTTGGGCGCCGCGGCCTGCATCGCCATGCTGGTGTTTGTTCTCCTATTAGTAGAGGGGCTCGCCTGGGCGTGGGCCAAGGGCGTGCTGACGTGGGCGTGAGAAATGCAGGGACCAGGGAATAGGGAACGGTTTTTTGTGCGTTCGATGAAGGATGAACTCTTCGAACAGCATTTTACTGATCGCTGACCACTGATCACCGACAACTGGAGCGATGCGACCGATGGATCAACAACTGAAGATCGAGCTGGGCAAGCAGGGCGTCTTCGTCACCACCATCGAGGAGCTCTATAACTGGGGCCGGCGCAGCTCGGTGTGGCCCATGCAGTTCGGCCTGGCCTGTTGCGCTATTGAAATGATCGCCACCACCATGGCGCGCTACGATATGGCGCGCTTCGGCGCAGAGGTCTTCCGGCCGTCGCCGCGGCAGGCGGATTTGATGATTGTCTCCGGCACGGTGACCAAGAAAATGGCGCCGCAGGTGGTGCGGCTCTACAACCAGATGGCCGAGCCGCGCTATGTGATTGCGATGGGCGCGTGCGCCATCTCGGGCGGCCCCTTCAAACAGGGCTACAACGTGCTCAAAGGCATCGATCGCTACATCCCGGTGGATGTGCATATTCCCGGCTGCCCGCCCCGGCCTGAAGCGCTGCTGCAGGCGTTCATCACGCTGCAAAAGAAAATTGACGGGCAGCATTTGACAGGCGAGGATCGCCCGCGCTTTCTCGATCCCAACGCCCAGGGCGAGTTTTCTGTGCCGGACCAGGGCGAACATGATTTAGAGCCCACTTCAAACACCGGAGTTTGGCCGGTGCCGATCACGATTCGATAAAGGCAGAGAACAGGGGAACAGGGAATAGAAGACCGCTTGATGTGGCGAGGGTTTGGCTGAGAGCTGAAAGCTGAAGGCTGGGAGCTGATTTTTTGAAATCTGTCGAAGAAATCAAGGCGGCAATCGAATCGGCCGTTCCGGGCGCTGCAGTTGAGGTTGTGCCCAACCCCGGACCGGCGGCGCAGCACTCACTCCGCATTGCGCCGGAGCACGCGATCGACATCGCACAGTTCCTTCGCGACGATCCCGAACTAGCCCTCGACTTCCTCTCCAATGTAACCGGAGTTGACTGGCCCGACAAAGAGATCGCGGAAAAAGTGAAAGTAACACGTGAAGTAAAGAAAATGGTCGATGGCCCCGACGGCAAAGTCGAGCAGACTGTCCAGGAAACCGTTGACGAGACGCGCAAACGCGTCGAGCCGGGCTGCCTTGAAGTGGTCTTCCACCTGTATTCCATTGCGAAGACGCATGGCCCGCTTGTGATCCGCATGCGGACGAAAAACCGCTCGGACCAAGTGGAATTGCCGTCGGTCACCCCCATTTGGCGCTCGGCAGAGTTCCAGGAGCGCGAAGTCTTCGATCTCTATGGAATCGTGTTCACGGGCCATCCGGACCTTCGCCGGATTCTCATGTGGGACGAATTCAAGGACTATCCCATGCGCAAGGATTACGTTGAGCCCGACGATTTTGAGTACGAGCCCACGCCGCACGATGAGGTGCTCAAGCGCGCCCAGAAGCACAAAGGCAGGGAACAGCAAACAGGGATCAGGGATCAGGAACGAGTCGCTGAATGAGTCTCGCGGAAACAAAATCGGAGAAAGTCGCGGGCTGGAATCGGCCGCCGGTCGTTGAGCCGGATGGCGAAGGCGAACTCCTCGAAGTCGCCATGGGACCGCACCATCCCTCGACGCACGGCGTCTTCCGCATGGATGTGGCCCTCGACGGCGAACGCGTCATCCGCCTCAAGCCGGTCTTCGGCTACCTGCATCGCAACCACGAAAAGATCGCAGAAGGCGCATCCTATCTGGCGTCGATGCCGTACACCGATCGCCTGGACTATTTCTGTTCGCTCACCAACAACTGGGCTTATGCGCTGGCCGTGGAAAAGCTCTCGGGCCAGGAGGTTCCTGAGCGCGCCGAATACATTCGCGTCATCCTGGCCGAGCTCACGCGCATTCAGAACCACGCGTCGACGATCGGCTTTCTGCTCCAGGAGATGGGCGCCAGCGGCACGCCGCTCATGTACGCCTTCCGCGAGCGCGAAAAAATCCTCGACCTCTTCGAATCGCTTACCGGTTCGCGCATGATGTGCAACTACATGCGCTTCGGCGGATGCCGCGTCGACGTTTCCACTGCCTGGCTCGATGCCACGCGCAAAGTTGTCGCCGGGCTGCCCGGGTTTATCGACGAGTTCGAAGCGCTGCTCACCGCCAACGAGATTTTGATGGCGCGCTGCCAGGGAGTTGGCATCCTCAAGCCCGACCTGGCCGTCAACGCCGGCATCAGCGGACCCATGCTGCGCGGTTCGGGCGTGAATTACGACATTCGCAAAGTCGACCATTACGGCATCTATGACCGCTTCAAATTTCGCGTGCCGCTGGGCGATCACGGCGACATCTACGACCGCTACATGGTGCGCGTGCTTGAAATGCGCGAGTCCATCATCATTCTCGACCAGGCGCTCCGTGACATTCCCGCCGGACCCATCATGGATCCCAAGGCAAAAATTCGTGGCTTCCGTCCCAAGCCCGGCGAAGCCTACGGCCGCATCGAAGCGCCCAAAGGCGAACTCGGTTTTTATCTCATCAGCGACGGCGGCCCCAACCCGTATCGTTATCGCGTGCGCCCACCGAGCCTGATCAATCTCACGGTTCTGGAAGACATGTGCCTGGGGCAAAACGTGGCCGATGTGGTGCTGATCTTCGGCAGCGTCGACATCGTGCTGGGAGAAGTGGATCGGTAACAACCCAAGCTGCTAGCCGCTAGCTTCTAGCTACTAGCTTGTTTGTGGTGGAGAGTGCAGCAACAGGTGAACTGCAGAAGTGCGCAGGCACAGCGGGTTCCTTGAGAAACGAAAAGCTGGAGGCTGGGAGCTGGAAGCTAGGAGCTGTTTTCATGCTGGGTGAAGGCATTTTGAAAGGGATGGCGGAGACTGCGAGGAACTTCTTCGGCAGTTATGTCTCCAAGGAGCGGCTGACGACAGTGGAGTACCCCGAAGAGCGGGTGCCAACCGCCGAGAACGCGCGCGTGTTTCCCTTTCTGGTGTACGACGGCGCCGAATGGGAGGCGGGAATGCGTTGCGTAGCCTGCCAGATCTGTGAAAAAGAGTGCCCGCCTAAATGCATCCTGATTGACAAGAGCAAGGACAAGAAGCCCGACTACGCCGGCAAGCCGCAATTTTATCCTACCCGCTTCGACATCGATATTTCCGTTTGCATGAGCTGCCAGATTTGCGTCGAAGTTTGCCCGTTTGAAGCCATTAAAATGGACACGCAATTTGAACTGGCTACCGACGACCGCTTTGCCGGATTGCTGCTCGATCGTAAGGAGCTCGCAAAATCCAACGAGTATTACCACACGATCCATCCCACCGAGGCGACGGAAGTGGACTCGCGCCTGGCCGAGGAAAAAGCCAAGGTTGAAGCCAAGGCGAAGGCCGCGGCTGAAGCTGCCGCAGCCAAGGCCGCAGCGGCGCCGAATCCCGCTCCACCTGCCGACAAACCACCCGCCGGAGGAGGAGACTAGCTCATGGCCGGAAAGCTCGACCAGATCTTCATCCTTCTCCGCGACTGGCTTGCGCATTTTCTGCCCGCCGCGCTTCGCCCAGCCGCAGAAGTCGTCCTCGGCGTCATCGCCATCGTATGCGTGTTTCCCGGCCTCTTCGCGCTCACGACCGTGTTTGAACGCAAAGGACTGGGCCGCATCCAGAATCGCCTCGGCCCCAATCGCGTCGGGCCCTTTGGACTGTTTCAGCCGGTCGCCGACGGTATCAAGGCGCTCATCAAGGAAGATATTGTTCCGTTCAGTGCCAATGCCGGGGTTCACTTTCTTGCGCCGCTGGTGCTTGTGGTTACCGTCTTCATGGGGTTTGCCGTGTTGCCCATGGGCCGCAACATGGTGCTCGTCAACATGGACTCCGGCCTGCTGTTCTACTTCGCCATGGGCGCGGCGACGGAGCTTTCGGTTTTCATGGCCGGCTGGTCGAGCCGCAACAAATATTCACTGCTGGGCGCGATGCGCGCCGTGGCGCAGATGATCAGCTATGAAGTCGTGCTGTTGCTTTCCGCCGTTTCCGTTGTCATGATCTCCGGCACACTCTCGTTGCCCGCGATTGTTGCATCGCAGAACACCTACTCCGGCATATGGCCGCACTGGTACATCTTCACCCCCTGGGGCCTGGCCGCGTTTGTCATGTACGCCATCGCCGGCACGGCCGAGACCAATCGCTCGCCCTTCGATCTGCCCGAAGGCGAATCGGAACTGGTCGCCGGGTACCACACCGAATACTCCGGCTTCAAGTTTGCATTGTTCTTCCTCGGTGAGTACCTCGCCATGTTCTCCATCTCCGGCCTCGGCACCACGCTCTTCCTTGGCGGCTGGTCCGCGCCGTTCTCGTTCCTCACTCTTATTCCCTCGTGGATCTGGTTCTTCGGCAAGGTGATGGTCTCCATCTTCGTCTTTATCTGGATGCGCGGTACGTTGCCCCGCCTGCGCCAGGACCAGTTGATGAACTTTGCGTGGAAGTTTGTGCTGCCGTTCACACTTCTCGATCTGCTCGTCACCGCGTTGTGGCGCTTCATGGGCGAGGGATGGGCGCGCTGGGTTGTGTGCACGGTCATTCTCGTCGCGGCTTACGCCGTCATGGGCTGCCTAGGCCTTTCGCGGAAAGACATCGGCCCCAGGAGCTACCGCTATGCTGAATAAAAGCAGTGAACAAGGCAGCAAGCGAGCGAGGGAACGAAGTGTGCAAGGTCCAATCTTCATTCAAGATCACACTGTCATCCTGAGCGACCGGAGCCAGTGTGGCGGGCGAAGGGGGTCGAAGGATCTGCGGTTGTTCTTTTTGCGGCCAGGTTCGGCACGCACGATCCGTGGCGCGACGCAAGAAAGGACGGACGTTTGTTGAGCCCGATCTTCTACATCCTCGCGGTGCTCACCCTGGCCGGCGGTCTGGCATCCGTTACGCTCAAGCACCTGGTTCACTGCGCGCTCGCCGTCACCGTCGCTTTTGCCGGCCTGGCGCTGCTTTTCCTCCAACTCGACGCGCAGTTCGCCGGCTTTGCCCAGATTCTGGTCTACATCGGCGCCGTCGTCATCCTCATTGTGTTCGCCATCCTGCTCACCCGCGGCTCCGATCTACCGAAAGAAGGGGTCTTCAGCAAGACGTGGCCTGTGGGCCTGCTCATCGCCGCCGCAGTTTTTGCAGTGCTGGGATGGGCCGTGCTCCAGAGCGTCCGCGCTGTGCCGCAGCAGGCCGCCGTGCCCGCAGTCACTGTGCGCGACATCGGCATCGCGCTCGTCGGCCGCTACGTGCTGCCGCTCGAAATCGTCGCGCTTCTTCTCACCGCAGCCACCATCGGCGCGGTTATCGTGGCCATGCACGAGAAAGTGAGGTCGCGATGATCGGCGCGACGCCGCTTGCCGGTTATCTTCTCGTTGCCGCGCTGCTCTTCGCCATCGGCCTCGCCGGCGCGCTCACGCGGCGCAATGCCATTCTCGTTTTGATCGGCATCGAATTGATGCTCAACGCCGCCAACTTGAATTTGATTGCCTTCTGGCGCTACGGGCCGCATCCTGAAGCGCTCACCGGCATGATGTTCGCCATCTTCTCCATCGCGGTGGCCGCTGCTGAAGCCGCCGTCGGCCTCGGCCTCGTCATTTCCATCTATCGCCACACCAACACCGCCGAACTCGACAAGATCAGCAGGATGAAGGGTTGAACGCGTGATCCAGGAATCGGCTGCATTCACACCGCAATTCGGCGCTTCCGCGATCGCGCGAATCCTCTGGCTCATCCCCGCTGTGCCCATCCTCGCTTCGGGCGTGATTGCGCTGATGAAGCAGCCGCAGCGCAAGCCGGCGGCAACATTGGCCATCGGCTCGCTCAGCTTCTCGCTGCTGCTCTCGCTCATTGCGTTTGGGCACGTTCTCGCAGGATGGGCGCACAGCGCCGTGGTGCGCGAAACCGTGAACTTCGCCTGGTTCCACTTTGGACGCACAAGCGTTGATCTCGGTTGGGTACTCGATCCACTGGCCGCCATCATGCTGGTGATGGTCAGCTTCGTCGGCCTGCTCATCTTCATCTACTCCGTGGGCTACATGGCCCACGACGAAAACTACACCCGCTTCTTCTGCTTCCTCTCGCTCTTTGCGGGAGCGATGCTCGGCGTGGTCATCTCCAACAGCATCCTGCTGCTCTTCATGTGCTGGGAGATCGTCGGACTCACCTCCTATCTCCTGATCGGCTTCTGGTATCAAAAGCCCTCCGCCGCCGCAGCCGCGAAAAAAGCCTTTATCACCACGCGCTTCGGTGATGTTTTCTTCCTTCTCGGGATCGTCTGGCTCTTCGCGCAAACCGGCACGTTGCTTTTCTACAACCACGGCGTCGGATCGCTCGAAGGCCTCGCGCTCGCCAACCTGCTCACGCAGCACGCAGGCCTCGGCCTAAGCGCTGCCTGCGCCATCGGCCTGCTCATCTTCGCCGGAGCGGCAGGCAAGAGCGGCCAGCTTCCATTGCACGTGTGGCTGCCCGACGCCATGGAAGGCCCTACGCCAGTCTCGGCGCTCATTCACGCAGCCACGATGGTTGCTGCCGGCGTGTACCTCATCGCCCGCGTGTATCCGCTGATGCAAATCGGCGCCGGGCCCAACGGAAGCACGACTGCCCTCACCGTCGTTGCCTGGGTCGGAGCGGCCACCGCAGTCTTCGCCGCGCTCATCGCCGTCGCGCAAGACGACATCAAGCGCATTCTTGCCTACTCTACCATTTCACAACTCGGCTACATGATGGCCGGCCTCGCCCTCGGCGGCGTTGCCGTGGGCATGTTCCACCTCATCACGCACGCCTTCTTCAAAGCCCTTTTGTTCCTCGGCGCTGGCTCGGTGATTCACGGCTGCCACGAAGAGCAGGACATTCGCAAAATGGGCTGCCTGCGCGTCGACATGCCATTCACCTTTATTACCTATGCCATCGGCATGCTGGCGCTGTGCGGTTTCCCGATCTTCTTTTCGGGATTCTGGTCGAAGGATGGCATCCTCGAAGCCGCGCACTCGTGGAACATCTCGCAGGTTCCGTTCTATCTGCTCGCCTTCGGCGCTCTGCTCACTGCTTTCTATATGACGCGCCAGGTATGCTACGTCTTCTTCGGCTACTGGCGCGGCCACGAAACAGCGCATGAGAGTCCGGGTGTGATGATCCTGCCCATGGTCATTCTTGCGTTCTTCGCCATGGCGCTTGGCCTCATCGGCACGCCCGCGTGGCCGTGGCTTCACGCGTTCCTCGACAACCATGCTGCACCATTTAGTTTTCACGGCTTTGCCGAGCCGGGTCTCGGCTGGTTGATGCTTGCATCTTCTCTTATCGTCTTTCTCGGTCTCGGCCTGGGCTGGAAATTCTATGGCGATAAATCGCCCGAACCCGAAGAGCCGGACGTGCTCGAAAAATCCACACCGAAGGTGTGGGCCGCACTTCGTAATCGTCTTTACGTTGACGAGTTCTATGGCGCCACGGTGATTGCTTTCTACGCATGGTGGGCGCGTGTGGCCGACTGGCTCGATCGCCGCGTGTGGGGTGGAATCGTGGCCGCAGTCGCGTGGCTCTTCGGCCTCTGGGCGCGGTTCAACCGCTTGCTCGACGTGGAATGGGTCGACGGCAGCTTCGACAAAACCTGCGACGAGCTTTCGAGTGGCGGCGGCCTGCTGGCGCGCGTACAGAGCGGCCGCGTGCAGGATTATTTGCGCATTCTCGCTGTCGCCGTCATCGTGCTCGCCGCAATTCTTCTTTGGAGCAGCCGGCCATGAACGCAATGACGACCGGATTCCCGATTCTCACGCTCCTCACGGTGCTCCCGCTCATCGGCGCGGTCATTGCGCTTTTTGCAGGTCGGCACGCGCGCGCCGTGGCCATCATTACCGCGCTGGTCTGCCTCATCGTCTCGCTCATCATCTGGACGCGCCTGCCCGCCGACGGCAGCATCGGTCTCGTCGAATTGCATAATTGGGCGCCCTCGCTTGGCGTCGAGTACCACCTCGGCGTCGACGGCCTGGGCGCGCTGATGCTGGTGCTTTCCGCCATCGTTACGCTCATGTCGATTGATGCGGCGCATCGCGTGCATCACATGCCCGGACTCTTCTTTGGTCTGGTGCTCATGCTTGAGGCCGGCCTCTTCGGCTCGTTCACCGCGCTCAATTTCTTCCATTGGTTTTTGTTCTGGGAGCTGAGCCTGATCCCCGCGTTCTTCCTCATCAAGTTGTGGGGCGGCCCGCGCCGCGGCCCGGCAGCCACGCAGTTCCTCGTTTACACCATGGCAGGATCGGTGGCGCTGCTCGTCAGCTTCCTCGCCGTCTTTCTCTCGACGGGCGGCGCAAACGCGCCGGGCACGATGGATTTTGTCGAACTGGCGCAGTTGGCCTCATCGGGCGTGCTCACGCAAATGGTCACAGCGCACCTCGGCGCCGTGATGCCGTGGCTCGCCATCGGCGTACTCGCCGGCTTCGCGGTCAAAGTTCCACTCATGCCGTTCCACACCTGGCTGCCTGCCGCGTACGCTGAAGCTCCATCGCCGGTCACGATGCTGCTCACCGGCGCCATGTCGAAGATGGGCGTCTATGGGTTGCTGCGGATCGCGATTCCGGTCTTCGGTGTGCAGATTGCCGCCATGCGTACGCCCTTGCTGGTGCTCGCCGTCATCACCGTCGTGATGGGCGCGTGGGCCGCGGCCGCGCAAAAGGATCTGAAGCGTGTCTTTGCTTACTCCTCGGTAAATCACCTCGGCTATTGCCTGCTTGCCATCTTCGCGCTCGCCGTTCCCGCCCCAGGCGCAGCCGCCCAGGCCAGTCAGGCCGCGGCGCTCAACGGCGTCATCCTGCAAATGTTCAACCACGGCCTCACCGCTGCCACCATCTTCTGGTTCATGGCCATCATCCAGATGCGCAGCGGCGGCTTGCGCGGCATCGACGATTTCGGCGGCCTGCGCAAGCCCGCTCCAATTCTCGCCGGCCTGATGGGCATTGCGCTGTTTTCGTCGCTGGGCCTTCCCGGCCTCAATAGCTTTGTCAGCGAGTTCCTCATCTTCCGCGGAGTGTTTCCGCTTTCCTGGGTCGCTGCCACCATTTCCGTTCTCGGCTTGCTCATCACCGCGGCCGTGCTTCTCACCGTGATCCAGAAAGTCTTCAACGGTCCTGTGCCGGAGCACTGGGCGAAATTTCCTGATCTTCATCACGCCGAGTGGATGGCCCTTGCGCCTGTGATTATCCTCATGTTCCTTGTTGGCCTCGTGCCGCAGGTGATTCTGGGCAACATCAATCCGACCGCCGTCCACTTGCTGGCGCATTGGAGATTTTAATGTTGGCTTGGGCGATCTACATTTCGTTTGCCGGCGCGCTCGTCTCGGTGCTCCTGCCCAAGGACAAACCCGCGCTGGCGCGCCGATGGGCGCTTGCCGTAGCCGTGGCGGGTCTTGTAATCGCCATCGCCGGCTACGCTGGGGGCTTCGGCCAGGGCCGCGAAGTCATCGTCGACGCGCTCTGGGTGCCGTCGATGGGCATCCACTACATGCTCGCCGCCGACGGCATCAGCCGCGTGCTCGTTCTGCTCACCGGCATCGCCTCAGTGGCCGGCGTCTTGTTCAGTTGGAACGTCGAGCTCCGCACCAATCAATTCTTCGCCCTCTACCTCGCGCTCATCGGGGGCGTCTATGGCGTCTTTCTCAGTTTCGATTTCTTTCTGCTCTTCTTCTTTTACGAGATCGCCATCGTTCCCAAGTATTTCCTGATCTCCATCTGGGGTTCCACGCGCCGCGAGTACGGTGCCATGAAGCTCGCGCTCTACTCGTTTGTCGGCTCGGCCATGGTTCTGATTGGGCTGCTCGCTGCCTACGCGACAGCAGGCAGCCATTCAACCGCTCTCATTGACCTTGCGCACGCCGGCCTACCGGTCAGCTTCCAGATGTGGTGCTTCCCGCTGGTCTTTGTCGGCTTCGCCATTCTCGCAGGCATGTGGCCCTTCCACACCTGGGCGCCCACCGGCCACGTCGCCGCGCCCACCGCTGCATCCATGCTACTCGCCGGCGTGGTCATGAAGCTTGGCGCCTACGGCTGCCTTCGCGTCGCCATGGGACTCTTTCCGCACGGCCTCGATCCCTGGGGATTCAGCTTCATCGGAATCGGCTCGTGGCGCGACGTCTTTGCCTGGCTCGCGGTCATCGGCATCGTGTACGGCGCGCTGGTGGCGCTGGCGCAAACCGATTTCAAATTCGTCATCGGCTACTCGAGCGTGAGCCACATGGGCTTTGTGCTCCTCGGCCTCATGACACTCAACCAGATCGGCCTCGACGGCGCAGTGCTGCAAATGTTCTCGCATGGCGTCATCGCGGGCCTCCTGTTTGCCATCGTCGGCCGCATCGTCTACGACCGCACACACACGCGCCAGTTTGCTGAGCTCGAAACCATGCACCTCTCACGGCGATTGCCGTTTGCCGCGTGGGCATTCGTCGTTGCCGGCATCGCATCCATGGGCTTGCCGGGATTTTCAGGCTTTGTCGCCGAGCTGCAGGTGCTCGTCGGCTCCTGGCGCGCCAATCCGTGGTGGACCGTGGTGGCGGGCGTCGGCATTATCGTCGGCGTCGCGTACATCTGGCGCGCGTTGCAAAAGGCGTTCTTCACCGACGCGCTGCCCACCCCGCATGAGCTTGAATCGGAGGAGGAGCACAAGTTCGCGCCGATCTGCTGGTCTGAGATGGCGGGTGTCGCGCTGCTCCTCGCCTCCACGCTCGTCGTCGGCATCTATCCGCGCATTCTGCTCGATCAAATTGAACCGGCCGTGAAGGCGCTGCTTGCGGGAGGGATGCAATGAACTACATCAATCTCTTCCGCTCCACGCTGCCTGAAACCGCGCTCGAAATCGCCGCGCTGCTCGTGCTCTTCGTCGATCTCGGATTCTTGCGCAAGGCCGCGCGCGCAACGCGCATCGCCGTCGCCGCAGTGCTCGGCATCGCGGGCTGCCTTGCCGCGCTCTGGGCCGTCTCCATCGCCGGCCCGTTCAGCGCGGGCAACGACCTGCTGCTTTCGGCCGGCGGCTCCGCAGGCGTGGCCCAGGTGGCCGTCCTCGCGCTCACCGCGCTCACGCTTCTGCTCCTCATCGATTCCGATTTCACCCGCAACCCCGGCGAATATGTCGCCGTGGTGCTCATGGCTGCGGCGGGCGGTTTGCTTATCTCCGCCGCGCAGGATCTGCTCGTCATCTTTGCGGGCCTCGAGCTGCTCTCGCTCAGCCTCTACATCCTCACCGCCTTCGCCAAGCAGTCGGGCAAGAGCGCTGAATCGGCGATCAAGTATTACGTATTTGGCGCCATGTCAGCCGCGTTTCTGCTGTTCGGCTTTAGCTACCTCTACGGCCTTACAGGATCGACCAATCTTCACGAGATTGCGCTTGCCGCAGCGGTTGGCCGCGCGGCCAGCGCCACTCCGCTGCTTTACATCGCGTTGGTCATGGTCGCTGTGGGCCTCGGCTTCAAAGTCGCCGCGGTGCCGTTTCATCTGTGGGCGCCGGACACGTACGAAGGCGCGCCCGCTCCTGCCGCCGCCTTCATCGCATCTGTTTCGAAGGTTGCCAGCTTTGCGCTCCTAGTCGGCATCGGCACAGCATTTTTTCACGTATTCGACAACCTCCACAGGGGCGTGCTCTTCGTGCGCTTTGGATTTCCCACGCGGTATCTCGGTCTACTGGCGCCGTGGGAACTGATCCTAACCGTCCTCGCTGTTGCATCGATGATTTTCGGCAACCTGGCCGCGCTGGCGCAGTCCAGCGTACGCCGCCTGCTTGCCTACTCCGCCATCGCGCATGCCGGCTACATTCTGCTCGGGTTGGCCTTCTTTTCCTGGACGAACGTAAGCGCGCAGGCCGTCCTCTACTACATCGTCACTCACGGCCTGACGACCATCGGCGCCTTCGGCGTGGTTGGCGTGG
Source organism: Candidatus Sulfuritelmatomonas gaucii (assembly GCA_900290245.1). Taxonomy (GTDB): domain Bacteria; phylum Acidobacteriota; class Terriglobia; order Terriglobales; family Acidobacteriaceae; genus Telmatobacter; species Telmatobacter gaucii. Next base: position 74,765 of record OKRB01000090.1, read on the forward strand.
TTGAACGCGCTGTGGGCAGCGATCGCCTCGAGGCGTTCCTCGGCCTGCAAAAGCGCAATCCGTTGCTGGCCGCCGTGATGCTCGTGCTCTTTCTCTCGCTCGCCGGGATCCCGCCGCTCGTCGGCTTCTGGGCTAAGTTCAATCTCTTCGCTGCGGTCCTCCGCACCTCGGGCGGCGCGCTTCCGTTCACGCTGGTTGCGCTCGCTGTCCTCTTCAGCGCCGTGTCGCTCTACTACTATCTGCAGGTGCTCAAGCGCGTCTACGTCATGCCCGCGACTGACGAATCGCCGATCACCGCGCGTCCCGTCACTGTGGCTGTGCTTGTCCTCATTACGGCAGCGGTCGTGGTGCTGGGCTGCTTCCCCGCGCTGCTGCAAAGTTGGATCGCGAGCTTTTACCCTCATCCATAGAAAAGGCCACCCGAAGCCTAATGCTCCGGGCAGCCGTGTACATCCTGGCTCCGCTAACTCCGCGAGTCCCGCTAGCTCCGCTGCTTCTTCAATACTTCACAATCGCCGCCAACGAATCCGGTTTGAGGCTCGCGCCACCCACCAGCGCGCCGTCAATCTCTACCTCGCCGATGAGCGCATTGGCATTGTCGGGCTTCACGCTGCCTCCGTAAAGGATGCGCATGGCCGCGGCCACATCCGCTCCCAATAACTTGGCCACTTCAGCGCGAATAATGCGGTGCGCATCGACGGCGATCTCCGGCGTCGCCGTCTTGCCCGTGCCGATGGCCCACACCGGCTCGTAGGCAATCACAATCGGCTTTGCCGCTGCTGGTGTGATGCCCGCGAACGCGCCGATGATTTGTTTCTTCAGAACGCCAGCCGTCATGCCGGCCTCGCGTTCTGCCAGCACTTCGCCGATGCACACGATTGGAACAATGCCGTGCTTGAGCGCGGTGTGCAGCTTCTTGTTCACAATCTCGTCGGTCTCAGCAAAATACTGCCGCCGCTCACTGTGACCGATGAGCGTATGCGTGCCGCCCACAGCCATGAGTTGCCCGACCGAGGTCTCACCGGTGTAGGCGCCCTCCTCGGCAAAGTGAATGTTCTGCGCGCCGACCGCGACATTTGAGCCCTTGCATGCCGGAATCACCGTAGGCAGCAGCACCGGAGAAGGGAAGAGCGCGATCTCGTCGCGCGTGTGGCCGGCAACCATGGGCAAAAAAGCGTCGACGAACGCCTTGGCTTCGGCAGGCGTCTTGTACATCTTCCAATTGGCGGCAATGAGTGCTTTACGAGACATTTTCTTTGGGTTCCTCAATGCAATTTTAGTGGATCGATTTGCGCGCGCCGGGTGATGACGGGCACAAGGCGGTATGAAATGACCAACCGAACTGTCCGGCGGCCCCTCGAACTACGAGCCTGAGCCCAATGTCGAGGTCAAATCGTCGGGCACTGTGCCCCTCATAAATGCAGCCCGATGATCGGGATCACCCAAATCCATCGAGAAATGTCGCCACACGCCGTCTTGAAGCACGCCCATGTTCCAAGGTCCTGAGACCGTGTCGGAAAACTGCCAGATGATGTGGAAGCCCTCCTCATTCGTGAACCCTTCTCCGTCGGCCTGGATAATCGCATCGCCGCGCTCCCAAAGTGCCGAGCGCAGCGCGTGGAGTGCATTACTGCCTTCCATCGTTTCCGAGCCTTGCAGGTGCTGAAACGCGAAGATGGTCCGCACAGAGGCCAGGTAATCCTCAAGCCATTGGACACCGCTTTTCGGCTTGCAATCCTGAATGTCTTCGATGAAGTCCGCAACCTCATCCTGGCCGATGGAGCCATCCGTCACGGGATTGCGTTCGATCAGTGCGACCTCGACTTCATCATTTCCTGAGAGCAGGAGAGTGTCCCACTCCTCTTCACTTCCTTCTTCGATTGTCAGACTATACTCAGGGTGCTCCGCGCGAACCAACTGCGCGATTTCAACGAAGGGAGGGAACTCTTCATCTTTCGACAGAACCCGCGTGAAGTAGCCCATCGTTTTCACCCTCGGCCTTCAATATACCCGTTCTCGTGGATGGGACGGCCAACAAAAAATCGCATCCGGCAGTTGTCCAGGATGCGATTTGTCCGAGAGCTGATCACCAATCGCCTTCAACTTTCGAGCTATAAACTCGGAAGGCCACTCGCAGGTCGGTTCGCCTTTGTTTCCTCACGTTCGCGAGCCCGTTGTGCTGATTCTTCCAGATCGAGAATCTTGGTTACGCACCCGTATCCGACGACTCTCTGTCCCTCCCGAACGAGAAATATCTTTCCAGGAACTACTTTTCCGGCATGATATTGAGGGCTCAAAAACGCGAAGTGAACCCTGACAGTATCGCCAGGTTTCACCTGTTCCACGTCTGGGTAAAACTGGAGCGCATCCCAGTCACGCCCGTCATAAAAGAATTGTGGTCGATAACCCGAGAATGCTGGGCCACGCCGTCCGCCAGCATCCGTCGGCAGAAATGTTACTTCTGCCTCTATGTCTCTCGGCCAATCCTTTGCCACAATCCGCCGCCTATTTATCCGTCAGCGCTTCCACGCCGGGCAGTTTCTTGCCTTCCAGGAATTCTAGCGAAGCCCCGCCGCCCGTCGAAATGTGCGTGATCTGGTCGGCAACGCCGGCCTGGTTGATCGCGCTCACCGAGTCGCCGCCGCCGATGATCGACGTGGCTGTTTTGTTCGCGGCTACCGCCCTGGCAATCGCGTTGGTTCCCACGGCGAAGCGCGGAAACTCAAACACGCCCGCCGGCCCGTTCCAAACGATGGTCTTTGCCGTCAAAACCACATGCTCGATGGCCGCGACCGATTGCGGCCCGATGTCGAGGCCCTGCCAGTCGTCGGGAAAATCCTTCGAGCTGTCCCACACCTGGGTCTTCGCATCGTTCGCAAAGTTGTCGGCGATCACGTTGTCGACGGGCAGCAGGAGCTTCACGCCCTTGGCCTTCGCCTTGGCCAACGTCTCCTTGGCGAGATCGATCTTGTCCTCTTCCACGAGAGATTTGCCGGTCTTCACTCCGAGCGCGCGGTAGAACGTGTACGCCATGCCGCCCACGATCACCAGTGTGTCCACTTTGTCCAACAGGTTCTGGATCACGTCGATCTTTCCCGAAATCTTCGACCCGCCCAAAATCGCCACAAAAGGCTTCTCCGGCGACTCCAGTGCCTTGCCCAGGTAGGTGATCTCTTTCTCCATCAGCAGGCCGGCCACAGCGGGCTTCAAAAAATGCGTGATGCCCTCAGTGGATGCGTGCGCGCGGTGCGCCGAACCGAATGCGTCGTTGACATAGATTTCTGCCAGCGAAGCCAGCGCCTTGCTGAATGCCGGATCGTTGGCTTCTTCTTCCGCGTGGAAGCGCAGGTTTTCAAGCAGCAGCACCTGGCGCGACTCGAGCTGGCGCGCCATCTCCTCGGCCACTTCGCCGATGCAGTCAGGCGAGAAAGCCACGTTGACGCCGTCGCTCAACTGTCTGTCGAGCAGTTCGCGCAGCCGGTCCACAATGGGCCTGAGCGAGTACTTGGGATTGGGCTTGCCCTTGGGCCGGCCGAGGTGGGAAGCCAGAATCACCTTGGCCTTGTGCCGGATGGCGTATTCAATCGTGGGCAGCGTGGCCACGATGCGCGTGTCATCGGTAATGGTTGAGCCATCTTCAGTGAGAGGAACGTTGAAATCAACGCGGATGAAGACCCGCTTGTCGGTCAGGTCGACGTCTTTGATCGAGAGCTTGGCCATAGATTTTGCCTTTCTTGATAACAGTGGTCGGTAGTCAGTGATCAGTGGTCAGTTGACGCCGGCCGTGCAGATTCATCCGTGCCGGGGATCACGGCGTCCATTTCGATTTCAATGCGCCACGCGGGGTTGAGCAGGGCTGCTACGACGACCATGGTTGCCGCGGGACGAATCTTTGCGAAGAACTCGCCGTGCACGCGGCCCACCGCCTCCCAGTCTTCAACATGGGTCAGGAACATGCGCGTGCGCACAACATCGTTGAACGAGCAGCCGGCCTTGGCCAGCGCTTCGGCGGCGATTGCGAAGACCCGTCGCGTCTGGCCGGCCGCGTCTTCGTTTTCCGCGCCCACCGGCCCGGTTCCCGCAAGATGCACCACGTTGCCCACACGCACCGCGCGCGAGAATCCGATGATTGGCTCGAAGGGTGATCCGCCAGTGATGTTGGTGCGCATGGAAGAAAAGTGGTCAGCGAACAGCCGCCAGCGGTCAGATCAACATGGCTGACCACTGACAACTGATCACTGATAACTGGTTTTACAGCCCCTTCTTCGCCAGGAACCCGATCAGGTCGACCACGCGGTTGGAATAACCCCACTCGTTGTCGTACCAGCTCAGCACCTTCACGCTCTGGCCCACAACCTTGGTCAGCGGCGCGTCCACGATCGAGCTGCGCTTGTCGCCCTTGAAGTCGGAGCTGACCAGCAGGTTGGAGTCGACTCCGAGAATGCCTTTGAGTTCGCCGTTTGCGGCAGCGACAAAGGCGGCATTCAGAGCTTCGACGGTGGTTGGCTTCTCGGCGATGTAGGTCAAATCGACGATGGAGACGTTGGGCGTGGGTACGCGGATGGCAAAGCCATCGAGCTTGCCGGCGGTCTCAGGGATCACCAGCTTCAGCGCTTTGGCGGCGCCCGTCGAGCTGGGAATCATGTTGAGCGCAGCCGCACGGGCGCGGCGCAGATCCTTGTGCGGAAAGTCGAGAATGACCTGGTCGTTCGTGTAGCTGTGGATTGTGGTCATGATGCCGCTGACAAGGCCGGTGGTCTCAAGAACGACCTTGACGACGGGCGCCAGGCAGTTGGTGGTGCAACTGGCGTTCGAGATGATGTTGTGCTTGGCCGGATCGTATTTCTTCTCGTTGACGCCGAGCACCAGGGTGATGTCTTCATTGGTGGCCGGAGCCGAGATGATGACCTTCTTCACGGTTGAGCCCAGATGCGCCTTGGCCTTCGTTGCATCCGTAAAGTGGCCGGTGGATTCGATCACAATCTGCGCGCCCACATCGGCCCAGGGCAGCTTAGCGGGGTCGCGCTCGGCCCACACCCTGATTTTTTTGCCATCGACGGTGATGAAGTCCTCGCCTGCGGAGATTTCATTCTGCAGATTTCCCAGGATTGAGTCGTACTTGAGCAGATGCGCCAGCGTAGCCGGGCTGGTCAAGTCGTTCACGGCCACAAAATCGATGTCATGATTGCCAATGGCGGCGCGCAAAACATTGCGTCCAATGCGGCCGAAGCCGTTGATTCCAACCTTTACTGCCATGTGTGTTTTCTCCTTCGTGTTGAATCCAGCTGATGCTTCAGAATCTGAATGGTGCGTTGTCTGGACGGGCTATCGCGTTGACTGAGAAAGTGCAGACCGTAGCCGGGAAGCCGGGCCGGCGCGACCACCAGGGAAGCGCCGCCTCGCACGATACCGAACAGGTGGCAGGTTCTCTGAAAATGCAGTAGAAAAGCGATTCCACCAAACTCTTGATCGTATCATCCGGGGCGTCGCCAAAAAAGTGATCCAAGTCGCATGCTGGCATACAATTCGTTGTCCGGGCGTGAGGTTCCCACGATGGAACTGTATGTGACGGAGTGCACACAATTTGCAGCGCCATCGCCCTATGTGATATTCGGGTGGAAGACAAGGCTTTCCGTAAGGATTGAAGCAGTATGAGAAGACGCTCCAGACGCGGCCCCAATATTTCGGAGTCCACAGGCAAAATCGGCCAGGAACTCCCATCAAATCAACCCGCTCCCCTTATCCCCAGCTATCTTGATGACGAGCCAGCCCGGCAGGCGAACGCATCGCGGCCCCACGAAGGCCGTCCCGCTCCGCCTCCGCGCAATCTTGACCAGCCGCAGCCTCGCCATCCTGACCTGCCACATCAGCGCCGTCCGGATCCATCGCAGCAGCGCCGTCCGGAGCAGCCGCAGCAGCGCGGTCCCGAATGGAACGAGCCGCCCGGCTCAGGCCGCCTGGAGGTAGAAACCCAGCCGGAGATGCCGCCGATCACGACGCCCAAGCCCAACGCCGCGGGGCAAACGCCCAAAGGCTGCGTCGTGCTGGCCATCGGCCTGCCCGGCTCCGGCAAAACCACCTGGTTCGGCCGCCGCGGCATCACCCCGCTTTCGAGCGACCTGTTGCGCGGTATCCTTTTCGACGATGTCGAAGAACAGCGCTACCAGGGCCTGGTATTCTCGACGCTGCGCTCGCTCCTTCGCGCGCGGCTCATCGCGCACATGCCCATGAACTACGTGGACGCGACGAACCTCTCGGTGCATGAGCGCCGGCAGTGGATCAAGATGGCCAAGAGCTTTGGCTACGAGGTGCAAGCGGTGTTTTTTGATGTACCACTTGAAGTTTGTCTCGAGCGCAACCGCCAGCGCGACCGCAGCGTAAGCGAAGACGTGATGCGCCGCATGGCCGAGAAGCTCAAGCCGCCAGTCTTCGAAGAGGGATTCGAGAAGATCACCGTGGTGCGGGTCAAGAACGCGGGGTAGGATCCTCAGGATTTCCGATTCGCGGTGTCGAACTTCAGCGGCGTTCTTCGATTGCGCTCATGTCGAGTTGCCCCAACTCCTGCTTGCCGCGGGAGCGCTCCGTGGCATCCAAGTACAGGTGAAACTTTCGGCTCTTGTACTGTTAGTTCCTGTTGTTCTTGCCGGTTGCACGAAGCATGACCGCAGCCCCGATGAAATTCGCCAGCAGGCAGCCCGTGCAACCTCGACTGCTACTCGCGATGCGAAGGCGGTCTTTCAGGGTGTGGTTGAAGGTGTGAAGCAGCAGCGCACCATCAACATCAATCGCTCATCGGCCGATGACCTGAAGTCGCTTCCGGGCATTGACGATGCCGCCGCCCATCGCATCGTCGAGCACCGGCCATATAGTGACTCCGACGACCTGGTGAAGCGCCACATCATCTCGCGCGCGGAGTACGATCGCATCTACGGCAAAATCGAAGCCCGCTGAAGTTGTGAGGGCTCGCTCGATCCTCGAACTGCGATTGGGTGTAGAACGCGTGCAGCCGTTCGGCAACTACGGTACGGTCGCTGCGCTCCTCACGATGACAGAGCCGGAAGGGTTCCGGATTGGATGATTCGGGGCTCTAAACTACGGTCATGAGCACTTCAACAACCCCCTATACCGAACCCTGGCTCCGCGGAACCCACACCGACATTCCCGCCGCGGGCCGCGCCGTTCTGCACGCGCTGGAACTCGCCCTCGACGATCTGCGCAAATGGACCGCCGCCCTCACCGACTCCGAAGTTCACTCGCAGCCGCACGGCCTTCCTTCCATCACTTTTCTTTTGCGCCACATCGCCGGCTCGGTCGATCGCATTCTCACCTACGCCGAAGGCAGCCAGCTCTCCGCCGCGCAACTCGCCGCGCTCAAATCAGAGAAAGATGGGGAAGGGAAGCAGGAGACGCTGCACGAGCTACTAGCCAAAGTTGAGGCGTCCTTCATCAATGCCGCGGATCGCATTCGCGCACTGGCCGCGGCCGACCTCAACACCGCGCGTACCGTAGGCCGCAAGCAGTTGCCCACATCACTCGGTGGTGCGCTGATTCATGTGGCAGACCACACACAGCGCCACGTGGGCCAGGTCGTCACCACGGCCAAAGTGGTCAAAGCACTCAGAGCCTAAAGCGGTGAGCTCCCTAGTTCGACGGCGTCGTAGGCGTATCAAGGTCCGTCCCGGCAGTAAGATAAGTGCCGCCATTTATCTGCGTTGCCGGCAGCAGGCGATATCCATCGCGAGTCCTAATGCGGTATTTCTGCAAGTCCTTGCCCACCAGCTTCACGCTGATGGAGCGCCAGCCACGATTCGGGTTGGGCTGCGGATAGTAGCTGATGGAGTAGAGGTGGCTGAGGTCGTCGCTGATGGATCCGAAAGCCTGCTTCTCCTTGCGCCAGTTCCCGGCAAAATACGCCTTGCCGCCCGTGGCTCTGCTCATGCGCTCAAACGCGGCGGTTGACACCGGATCATCCTGCGCCAGGCGCGTGCTCACAATATAGATAATGGTGCCTGTGTCCTGGGCCAACTCTGCCACATCCTCAGGCGGAACCGAACTGGCATTATCGGGGCCGTTCGAAAATACCACGATCGCCTTGCGCCCGGTCAGCGGCGCCGCGTCCTTCACCGTCAGCAGCAGGCTGTTATACAGGGCGGCATCGTCGCCGGCCACCGTGCTGCGCACGCCGTTTACCACGCGGAAACGGTCCGGCGTCAGCAGCGTGCCGCGCGAAAGGTCACGGCTGTACGAATAGAACGCGATCTTGCTGGCATCGTCCATCGAGCGCACAAAATCCGAGATGGCATCCTGCGCGAACACAAATCCCTTGTACATGTAATTGCTGGTGTCAAAGAGGATGAAGATGTCAGCGCCGGCTGCTATCGTACTCATTCCGGGGGGCAGGTTTCGCGGCGCGCCCTGGGGCTGGCCTGGCGCCCGGCTATCGCCGGGGCTTGCGTCGCCGCCGGAGCCCTGCACTTCATGTCCCTGGCTCACGGTGTGCACCGAACCATTGCCCTCTTCAAACGTGGCAATTCTTTCCGGAATCTTGTCTTCCGTAATTTGAAAATCTTCCGGTTTCAGATTGCCAACATAGTTTCCCTGGCGATCCGTCACCGCAACATTCAACTCCACCAGGTTCACGGTCACGCGCAGGTGCGACGACTCATCCTGGGCCGCAAACCGCGGCGCACCGGCGAGCAGGAGTAGTGCGATCGAACAAATTCCAAAACCTGCGAGGAGTGTATATGTCTTCTTCATCGCGATGCCAAACCCCCATTCGCCGTCTGTCTGTTTTCTGCGATTGAACCTGCTGCACGAACCATAATTCTGCCGCTGCGGAATTCATCCCCGGTCTGCCGCATGGCGCGCAGCAGCGCCGGCCAGTCGTCAATGCTGGTTGCGGAAATGTTCGCCACCATCTGGCGGGTCAGCTCGGGAACCAGGACGTTGAGCATCGCTGGCGGATATCCCTTTTCGTCGGCCAGCCGCGCCCAATACAGGTTGCTCGACTCCCAGGATTCACCGAAGAGCCGGCTTGCGTATCCGCCGGAGACGGGAAACGGCTCAACCGGAAGCAGCGCGCAGGTATCGGTTTCCGCCAGCGTAGGATGCGGAACACCAAAATCCCGCGACAGTCGCTCGAGCGACGTTGCCTCAGGATCGCGCCGCGAAAGCTCGTCCAACTCCCGGCTCGCCGGCCCCCAACCTGTGGCTTGATCGGGATAGTGCCTGCGGAACTGTGCTTCCAGGAAGAAGGTTTCCGCGGGAAGGATTTGATTCACTGTTCTTGCCGAGCCATCCTTGTGTTCGAGCGCCAGTTCGATCTCTTCCACCCGTCCGCGATCCATGCGCTCCATTAGAATATCGGCGACCTTCTGGCGCAAATCCGCGTTGGACTCCGCTGCGGTCAACAGCTCTTCTCCGGCTTGCTGGTAGAGGCTGGCGGCGTGCAGTTCCTGTTTGCTGATGCCCCACCAGCGCGGCAGCACCGCATCCACCAGGAGTTGAGGAACCGCCTCTTTCCAGATCAGCGCCTGAATCTTTTCCGGCGATATGAAATCCTCTTCGGTCAAAGCCAGCACATAGGGCAGATCGGCGAGCGAGCCGATCAGGTATGCGCCTCCGCCCGCGGTGGCGCCGATTCCGATCAGCGCCGGCGCCTCCCAGATCTCGTTGACGCCTTGAATCGAAGACGCCGCGAAATCGTGCGAGCGCACGAAGAGTGGATTGCTGTGCAGGATCTGGGCGCCCGGCGGCTCGTAGTAGGCATAATTCAGCCCCACCAGCGTATCTCTCAGGAACGGCGCAAGCCGCGCGCGCGCTGCATCCAGTTGCGCGGGAGTTGCCGGGCCGCGAATCACTTTCGACAGGTCCGTGCGCACCTGCAGCTCCGCGTGGCGGCTCACATACACTGTCGGCGACCATGAAACACGCTCGCCCGCGGTGAAGATCGGCCGCGGCATCTCAAATTCGCGCAACGCACCGGCGAGCGGAAGCAGGCTGTCGCCAATTGCCGCGCCGTGCGACATTTGCCCCAGACCGTCGTAGAGTCCGAAGAGCGTGTCGAGCGATGCCAGCCGCTGGTCGTCGAGCACAGCGTGCATTCTCCGCGCCAGCTCCTGGTGAACGTGCTCGGCCTCGGGATTTCTCTCTGCGGGGCCGGCCAGCAAATCCACAACCTCATCTTCGGTGGGATTCGCGCTGCCTCCGGCGGCCTCCACGATCGTGTTCAGCGATTTCCGCGCCGCTTCAAAGAGCTGGCTCGACGACGAAACTCCGCTGTAGGCCTGGATTGCGTCATCCCATGACGCATTCAGCTTATCGTCGGGAATCTGCCGCTGCCGGGCGAGAATCTGCCAGACTCCGATCTCGGCCTGCAACGCGCCCAGCGCATTCGACCGCAGTGTCGGATTCGAGATGCCCGTGATGTGATCGGCCGTGTTGATGAAATGCGTTATCGATGCGTCGCCCAGTTCCGGGAATTCGACGAAGATCGGATACCACGCATTCAATTGGTCATAGTGCGTGGCCAGCAGGCGCGCCGTGTCTTCAGAGAGACGCGCTCCCTGCTGCCGCGTGCTGTCCATTGCTGTCAACTTCAGATAGATCTGTGTCGGCCCACCGGTGATGAGGACGTTGGAATAGGCCACGAGCGCCTCGAGCAGATGCTCGGGGTTGTCGGGCCTGACGTGCCGGACCGACTCGTGGAAGTGGTGCTGTTTCTCCTCGTGAAGAAAGATTCCCTGCCACAGGTTCAGGCTGCCGGGCACCTCGACATCGCCGTTCGCTTCCCACTGCAGACGAGTGAGCAGGAGCAGCAGGTTCGAGTTCCTGGGGAAGACGCTGGTTGCCGCTGCGGAAACAGGAACGGCCGACCGGTAAGCTTCGTAGAGCCGCTTCAACCGGTCACCTTGCACAAGATGCGCCTGCTGCTCGGGGCTGACGCGCGACAAAGCGTCAAAGTAGGCGACCGCCCATCCCTGATCCTTTGCCAGCAGTCGCAGGACGAACTCTCCAGGCGACCTTGGACTTGCTCCCACCAGTTCCTGCCATTGACGGTCGCCAGCAGCGCCTCCGGGCACATCCAGCACGCCGTCATGAATGCACAACCGGCTTCCATAGAAATCCAGCGCCGGGCCGTAGAAGAGGAGTCTCCTCAACCCGGGTGCTTGGTACAGCGCGAGCCTCGTCTGCGGGTCGAGCCGCGAAAGCGCCGAGTAAAGCCGATCCGCATCCTCGTCGTTCATCAGCAGATCGAGCACCGTGGCGCCGTTCCGTTGCTTTGTAGGCAGCAGCGTGGTCCAGTCACTCTCGTTGAAGAGGATGGGAACGCGGGTGGCGGGAAATTCAAACGTGAAGGGGACACCCTGCTGAAGGGATTGTTCCAGCCTGGTGATGGGAAAACCGGAATCCACGGTAAGGAATGCTCGCTCCGCATTCTCTGTGATCAGCGACGCGTCCTTTGCGCTGCAACCGTTCTCAAATTTGTAGCCGAGAATCTGGATCAGCGGCCCCACGTCGTTGCATCCTGTGACGCGGATCACGCCGTCTCCGCCCGCGAGCGGACGCAGCTCTCGCGCTTGCTGCACGTACCGGTCTGCCAGCACCAGGTACTCCGTCCTCTTGTCGCCGACGTGGCCGTAAAGGAAGGCGTTGCGCGCCAGCAGCGGCAGCACATCCGCGGGAGTGATCTCCTGGCTGATGCCGGTCATGCGAAGGAAGGAGTGCAGCGGGCCGGGAATGTCGATCACCTGCTCCGGGCCCGGTGAACCCGTCGTATTTTGATCGGCAGCACCAGCCGCCTCGGAGTTCGCCGGCGACGGCGCCTTCGCAGCGAACGCTGAAACGCAGGCTGCCAGCATGATGAGGCCCGAAGCGAAAACAGCGGCAGGGCGAACAGGGAACTTCATTTTATCTACCCCCTCCAGATCTGCGTTTACTTCCCACGAATCAGAATCTGTCTGCACGCAAAAGCGGAAAGCTGATCAAAGCGGTCTCACAAAAACCGCCATGTGCGATTGGCTCATCTTGTATCGCGTTCCCTTGATCTCCGCATCTTTCTTACAGAATCAAAGCGGAAAAATAATCATTGCGGCAATCATGGGATATTTGCGGATGAACTTATATTTCCCAATCACCAGAGGGTATTGACGATGGGGGACCCATCACCTGTGTCGGTGAACTGTCCACGTGTAGCCGAAGCTTAGCAGGCACGCGTGACTCTGACTAGTCCTTTTTTTAGAAATTCGTAGCGTCGCTCCAGGAGAATGGCCAAAACCACACCGGGAGGGATGCGGGATCCTGATGAGGGGATCTACGAGGCGTCTGTCGAGCGCCTCGCGCAATCAGATTGCGCGGTGAACTGCGCGTGCTGCGGGCTCGTTTGCCTGTGCCCAAGGTTGCACAACTTATGGTGCAATCCACTAGTCGCGCATTTCTGGATCGTTTCGCAGAGACGCGTTTCTGGGTGGCGATCAAGCGATCTGCGCGTGCTTCAATTGTCACGCAATTGTCACAGGCTCATTGACCGCGTTCGCGCCGTCATTGTTGCGAAATTGTTTTGTTCGGTTCCCTTTGTGCCACCCTCGCGGGGGGAATTCCGATCAACGGTCAGCCCGGCCACGAAGTCCCGGAGGTCTCGAAGCGTAAACCTGCTGATCTTATGGAACGCGCTCGGCCGTGTTGCCGGCTTCGAAGATGTGTCCCATCTTCTCCTGCTTGGTTTTCAGGTAACGTTCGAAGGTTTTGTGCGTGGGCACATCAGCCGAGACGCGCTCCGTCACCGTGATCCCGGCAGACTCGAGCCCATCCACTTTTTCGGGATTGTTGGTCATCAGCCGCACGCGTCGTACGCCAAGCAGCTTCAGCACCTCGGCGGCAAGGTCATAGTCCCGGCAGTCCGCGGCAAAGCCCAGTTCCTCATTCGCTTCCACGGTATCCAGCCCCTGGTCCTGCAGTTCGTAGGCCTTGAGCTTCGCCATCAGGCCGATGCCGCGTCCCTCCTGCTGCTCGTAGAGCAGAATGCCCGCGCCCTCCTCGGCGATCCGCGTCAGTGCCAACTCCAGCTGCATCCGGCAATCGCAGCGCAGCGATCCGAATACGTCGCCGGTAAGGCATTGCGAGTGGATGCGCACCAGCGGCGGCGTCGAATGCACATCGCCCATCACCAGCGCCACCAGGCCCTCCACCGCTGAGTCCGGTTCGCAGCCGGGTTCCGTCACCTTCCGCGCGCCCTCAAATCCCAGAATGCGAAAAGTCCCCCATCGAGTGGGAAAATCTGCTTCGGCAATCTTCTTCACGCTCTCCAATGCCATGCTTCCATTTTACGGCGCGCGGCGTTTTCGGCCCGCGAGACGCTACTGATCCGCATTGACATCGTGTCCCCCTCGACGGTACCCCTCAAGTGAGGCGCGTTGATGAAGTCCTCTGTGCAGATCGTCCCTGTCGAAAGTGCCGAAGCTCTCGCCTCGGTGCGCACTCTGCTCCAGGAGTATTGGAACTCCTTCGGCTTCACCCCTTGCTTCCAGAACTTCAGTGATGAGATTGCCGGTTTGCCCGGTGCCTACGCGCCGCCGGGCGGCCGCCTCGCCCTGGCCATGGTCGAAGGCCAGCCCGCCGGATGCATCGCTTTGCGCCGCCTCGACGAACGCCACGCCGAAGTCAAACGCCTTTATGCGCGCCCGGCATTCCGCGGGTTCGGCCTTGGCCGGGCATTGCTCGAGTGGGTGATGGCCGAAGCTCGCGCCGCCGGATACTCCAAAATGGTGGGCGACACCATGCCGGTGATGGGCGATGCCCTGGCCCTATACGACCGCATGGGATTCGAGCGCTGCGAACCCTACTCCCCAAAGCCCACCGAAGGCGCCATCTATATTCGTAAGACTCTCTAGTCGCTCTCCCGCCGGTCCTTCGGTCCACCTTCATTGATCTTGAATCTCATAACGTCTGTTTCCTAGTCCCTTAGTCCCTAGTCCCTCGCTCCCCGCTCCCCCGCTCCCCGTCCTCTGCGATACATTGATCGTGTGACAGACAACCTGATTTGGGTCACGCTGTTAGTCAAGCTTGGCGTGGTTGCCTCGGTCGCCAGCGTCCTGGCGCGCGTTACCACTTTCCGGCGCCTGTTTTTCGCCGAGACACGCAGTCGTCGGCAAACTCTGGCCTTGCTGGCGTTTTTCCTGGTGCCGCTCACTCTCGGGGTCTGGCTTCGGTTCCGGGTTCCCAACTTTCTCGCCGCCGACATCTCATTTGAAACCGTTATTCTTCTAGGCCTGCTCATCGGCCCCGGCTGGGCGATGCTCAGCGGCGCCGTCCTTTCCGTCCCCGCCTTTCTGCACCACGAGTTCCTCGCGCTCCCGTTCGATGTCGCACTCGGTCTGGCTGCCGGCATGATCGGCCGCTTTGTGGAGAAGGAAGAGATCTGGTCCTTCACGCCTTTCGTTGATCTGAGCCTCTATCGCTGGATCCGACGCAATCTGATCAAGCCGCGCGTCGACCGCCAGATTCTCCTCCTGGTTCTGATCGCCGCCATGGAGATGATTCGCGACTGGATTGCGCACATTTTTCCGCACCGCCTCTTCGCGCTGGTTTCCAGCCACATCTGGCTGCAGGCGCTCGTGTGCCTTGCCGCGCCCATTAATGTCGGCATCGCCCTCAAAGTGTGGAACGCGCTCCGCGTCGAGATGTCTCTCGAGGAGCAGAAGCGCCTGGTGCTTGAAGCCCGCCTCGACGCCCTGCAACGCCAGATCAATCCGCACTTTCTCTTCAATACCCTCAACTCCGTTGCCTCGCTGGTGCGCAGCCAGCCCGAGCTCGCCCGCCAGATGACGGTCAAGCTGGCCAACATTCTGCGCGCTCTGCTCAAGGATCACGATGCCTACGTTCCGCTGCGCGACGAGCTCAGATTCACCGACGACTACATCGATATCGAGGTGGTGCGCTTCGGCGCCGACAAGCTCCGCATCGAAAAAGACATCGATCCACGCACGCTGGAGGTCCTGGTCCCCAGCATTCTGCTCCAGCCGCTTATCGAGAACAGCATCAAGCACGGCCTGGAGCCGCGCATCCACGGCGGAACAGTCACGCTGCGCAGCCGCCTTGAAGGCGATCGCCTGGCCATCGAGGTGGCCGACGACGGCGTCGGCATGAACAACGGATCGGCGTCCTTCAACCGGCGCACCGGCGCGGGCATCGGCATGAAAAATGTGCAGGAGCGGCTGGAAGTCCTCTACGGCAAGCAGGCAAGCTTCAACGTGGTCAGCAACCCCGGCCGCGGCACCCTCATCTCCATCGAAATCCCCGCACACGTCGCCGAACCCGTTTGATGATGTCAGCCGCCGCGTGCGCCAAGGAGAGAGAAATGACGAACCACGATTTTCCAGCCACCTCCCAGGTGCTTCTTGAAGAAATCGGCCAGATTGCCGTGACCGTCAGCGATCTCAAACGCTCCAGGGCTTTCTATCAGGACGTTCTCGGCATGAGATTTCTCTTCGACGCCGGCCCCATGTCGTTCTTCCAGTGCGGCAAAGTCCGTTTTGCCATTGGAACCTCAGACAAGCCCGCGTCGCCCGGTGCGACCATCCTGAATTTTCGCGTTCCCGACATTAAGCAGGCCTACACGCTGCTGCAGGCGAAGGGCGTTGAGTTTGCCCAGCCATCGCACCTCGTCGCCAGGATGCCCGACCACGATCTGTGGCTCGCATTTCTCCGTGATCCCGACGCGAATCCAATCGCCCTGATGTGCGAATTGGCCACCGGTGCGTCCGCGCCATAAGAGCGATTCTCGCCGCCAGTTACAAATTGTTCTCATTGCCGTTTTTCGCGCAACACTCCGCCCTTCGCGCTATCCTCAATTCATGGTGCGCTTCACGGTGCTCGCCTCGGGCTCCAAGGGAAACAGTACTGTTGTTTCAGGCGGCCGCACGCGCATCCTTATCGACGCGGGCCTAAGCTGCCGCGAGCTTTTCCGCCGCATGAAGCTGGCCGGCGAAGATCCCGCTACGCTGGATGCCATCGTTATCACCCACGAGCATCAGGATCACGTGAACGGACTCGCCGTCACGGCCCGCAAGCTCGGCATCCCGGTTTACTTTACCGAGGCGACCCACCGCGCATGGATGCGCTGGCTGACACCGCGCCGCCAGATGACCTACGCCCAATGGGTCGAGCTCTGCCGCAAGCAGGCCGCCGAGCGCCAGGCCGAACTCGATTCGCCCGAGTCAGAATCCGCGGATTGCGCCGGCGATCCCGAGGAAGCCGAGGCTGACGAGCAGCTTCAGACGGCGGCGACTCCCGACGCCGAAGACCCCGCGCCCGCTCCGGTATCCGCCGGGCCGCCCTCTCTGAAAGAGGATCCCACCTGGCTTCCCGCCGTCGAATACTTCCAGTCCGGTCAGCCATTCTCGATCGGCGACATTGGCCTCAGCCCCTTTACCATCCCGCATGATGCCGCTGACCCTGTGGGATTTGTCTGTACGGTCGAAAGGGTGCGGTTGGGCTTTGCTACAGATCTCGGCTACATCCCGCCCAACGTCATGCAGCAGCTCCAGAACCTCGATCTGCTCCTGCTTGAGTCGAATCACGACCTCGAAATGCTGCGCGACGGCCCCTACCCCTGGTCGGTCAAGCAAAGGGTGCTCTCCCGCGTGGGCCATCTTTCCAACGATGCCACGGCGGAATTCCTCTCCTCCGCATACGACGGCCAGGCCGCCTATATTATCCTGGCGCATCTCTCTGAAAATAATAATCTTCCTGAGCTAGCCAGGGTCGCCGCCGAGCGTGCCCTCATGGGTCGGGCCAGCCTGCTGGCCAACCGCCTGTTACTTGCCGAGCAACACCAGCCACTTTCGCCTATCAGTTTCTAACCAAAAGCATTACAATACGGATATTGGCCAAAGAAAAGTTGAAGATTGTGAATGGGCCGAATTGAAGGCGCCGTCAGGGAAAATCGCACAGATGTTGTGCAAATCGGGGATTTTTAGCATCCAGTCCCTACGCTGAGGCGTCCAATCAAGTAACTTCCGAAAGTAAGTATCGGAAGCACGAAAGTTCAATTTCATTTTTTGCAAAGCGAGTCTTTATGCCTGCGGTAAAAATCCGATGCACTGACCGGGTTGTGGGCTCCATTTTGGCAAGCTGGCGATATGACATCTCCGGGATTTCTCCGGAAATGCGCCGGGACTACGAACAACACCTTGCCGAATGTGCCCGATGCAGTGGACGCCAAAGGTTCCACCGGAGCCTTGACGCCTCGCTAGCGATTCTCACCTCGGTAGCGGCCCTCTTCTTCCTGTTCGCCTTGTTGGTTCTAAAGCACGTTCAACCCCTGGAGCATGTCGCTTTCAAGGTTCTCGGCCTCGATAGCTTCGACGTCTACCACATGCTGGTATCGGCCGGGATTGCGGGACTCTGCTTCTCGGTCATCGCCATGGCATTGGTCCTCATGGCAACGCCCGCTCCGTCGTACCTGAGCGGAATCGCCGCCGAACGCGCCCGGCTGATCGAAGAGCGTTTGCCCGCTGCCATCAAATCTCTACGTATGCGATAACGCCAACCCTGTCCTCCTGATGAAAGGCCTCCCCTTGCGGGAGGCCTTTTTTGCGTTATCGGGAAATCCGGCTCCACAGCCGAAAAGCGACGCGGCGATTTCTTATAATTGAGTTGAAACATCAACGAAAAAAGAGATTCCAGCTTGGGAAAGAGAGTCGAGATGTATAAAGTCGTTTTACTTCGTCATGGAGAGAGCATTTGGAATAAGGAAAACCTGTTTACCGGCTGGACCGATGTTGACCTGTCGGAGAAGGGAAGAGAAGAAGCCACACAGGCCGGCCGGGCATTGAAGGAGGAGGGATACTTCTTCGACATCGCCTACACCTCGGTGTTGAAGCGGGCCATCCGCACTTTGTGGATCACACTCGACCAGATGGACCTGATGTGGATTCCCGTGCAGCGCGACTGGCGGCTGAACGAACGGCACTATGGCGCGCTGCAAGGCCTGAACAAAGCTGAGACCGCTGCGAAGTATGGTGCTGATCAGGTGAAGATCTGGCGCCGCAGTTATGACATTCGTCCGCCGGCGCTTGACGAGTCCGATCCACGTTATCCGGGAAAGGACCCACGCTATCACAGCCTTTCAAAGCAACAGCTTCCACTCACCGAATGCCTCAAGGACACCGTCGAACGCTTTCTGCCCTGCTGGCACCAGGTCATCGCTCCCGGCATCCGGTCCCGGAAGCGCGTGCTGATTGCGGCACATGGCAACAGCCTGCGGGCACTCGTGAAGTATCTTGAAGACGTTCCGGACGAGAAGATTGTCGATCTCAACATTCCTACGGGCGTGCCGATGGTGCAGGAATTAGACGACAATCTGAAATCGATTCGCCACTATTATCTGGGAGACGCCGCGCAAATCGAGAAGGCGGTGAATCAGGCTGCAAGCACTGGCGCAGTGAGTCGTTAATCGACCAATAGAATGGGTAAGGCATCAGATAAAAACGCAGGGAGAGAGCTGTCTCCCTCCCTGCGCTTAAATCATTCCCGGCGGCAGAACTAATCGCCGTAATTCAAGCTCTCCAGCCCCAGGTACACCGCGCCCGCGCCCAGCTCCTCTTCAATGCGCAGCAACTGGTTGTACTTCGCAATGCGATCGGTGCGGCTCACCGAGCCGGTCTTGATCTGCCCCACGCCCGTCGCCACCGCGAGATCCGCGATGAACGTGTCTTCCGTCTCGCCCGAGCGGTGCGAAATCACCGACGTGTATCCATAGCGCCGCCCCAGTTCGATCGCTTCCAACGTCTCGGTCACTGTCCCAATCTGGTTGAGCTTGATGAGGATCGAGTTGGCCACGCCTTCTTCAATGCCGCGCTGCAACAGCTTCACGTTGGTCACGAAAATATCGTCGCCCACGAGCTGAATGCGTCCCCCGAGCTTGTCGGTCAGGATGCGCCAGCCCTCCCAGTCATCCTCGGCCAGGCCGTCTTCGAGTGAAACGATCGGGTACTGGTGGATCCAGTTGTCGTAGAAGTGAACCAGCTCTTCGCTTGAAAGCTCGCTCTTGTCGCCCTTCTTGAAGACGTACTTTTTCTTATTCTTGTCATAAAACTCGCTCGAGGCCGGATCGAGCGCAATCGCAATCTGCTCGCCGGGCTTGTAGCCGGCCTGCTCAATCGCTTCGAGGATCAGCTCAATGGCCTCGCTGTTCGACTTGAGCGAAGGAGCGAATCCGCCTTCGTCGCCCACCGCCGTGTTGTAGCCCTTCTTCTTCAGCACGCTCTTCAGCGTGTGGAAGGTCTCGGCCGCCCAGCGCAGCGCTTCGCTGAAACGCTCCGCGCCCACCGGCATGATCATGAACTCCTGAAAGTCCACATTCGAGTCGGCATGCGCGCCGCCGTTCAGCACATTCAGCATCGGCGTAGGCAGCACGCTGGCGTTCACGCCGCCCAAATAGCGATAAAGCGGAACCTCCAGCGTTTGCGCCACGGCCCGTGCTGCGGCCATGCTTACCGCCAGAATTGCGTTTGCGCCCAGCTTGCCCTTGTTGGCCGTGCCGTCCAGTGAAATCATCGATTGGTCCAGCAGCCGCTGGTTCGCCGCGTCCATGCCCTCCAGCTCCGGTGCAATCACCGTCTCTATGTTGGCCACCGCCTGCAGCACGCCCTTGCCCAGGTAATGGCTCTTGTCGCCGTCGCGCAGTTCCACCGCTTCATGCTCGCCCGTCGAAGCGCCCGAAGGCACAATAGCGCGGCCCATCGCGCCGCTTTCCAGGATCACATCCGCTTCCACGGTCGGGTTCCCGCGAGAGTCCAACACTTCACGCGCGCGTACTGCGACAATCTCTGTCATATTGCTCCTCACGATGTGGTGATGCAGCCGGTCATTCGGTCGGGGACGGCGATCTACGGCAACGGCTTCTCCGGCGGCGCTTTGAATCGTGTCCAGAAGCCCGTGCGCGTACACAAGAAATCCTCACCATCCTGTGGAAAATTGCGTAAAAAAAGCTGTGTCTATCAGTTCGGATTCTAGCAAACCCGGCATCTAAGCCACGTGTGGCGGCGATCACAGGGAGGAAAGCCCCCGCAATGCGTTCCTGGTGGGGTAACTGGTTTGATTCGTAACAGGCGTGGCACGCTCCAATGGTCTACCAACGTGCCATTGCGCAATGTCACGCTACGCTTATGTTGGATAGTTTCACACGTGCGTCTCCCTCACGGCGGCGCATGCGCGGAACTTTCACATCAAATTGGGGTTTGAATTGACCAAGGTGATTTCCGCCCGCAATAAGGAGATTGGCATGAAGCGGACCCTTCTTGTGTACGCCTTGTTTGCCGGCTCGGTGGCTGGCCTGGCAGCGCAGCAGGCAAGCCAGCAAAATCCATACGAGGGCACTTCGAACCCTCCTCCAGACACAACAATTACAACGCCCGAGCCAGAACAGCCTCCCATTCCCAAGCCATCGCCGAGCCATCTTGCAAATGCCCAGCCGGCCGCACCGGCTGAAGCCCAACCCGCCCCGCAGATCCAGCCCTCCCCCATCATTGCGTCGGCAAATTCGAATGAGCCCGGAATGGCCGACGGCACTGACGGCGGCATTGTAGTGGTCGTGCCCGAGACAAACTCCCGGCCCGAATTGAATCAGCGCACCGAAACGAACGATCCCGATGGCGATATCGTGCATCCCGCGGCGCTGCATCCGGGCGAACTCGGCCAGGGCGCGGTGATTCGCGTCCGCCTGCTCACCGGCCTCTCCACGGCGATGAGCGAGCCCGGCGAAAAGTTCCGCTCGCGCGTCGCCTCTGACGTGATTCAGGATGGCCAGGTCCTCATTCCCAACGGCTCCGAAATTGATGGAACCGTAACGGATGTTTCCAGTGGACATTTCGCCGGTCACGGGTCCATGCGCTTGCACCCGGAGATGGTGATCCTGCCCGATGGCTCGCGGTTCCGCATGTATGCGGAGCTTTCCGCCGCCCCCGGCTCAGGGTTGCGTGTCGACGATGAAGGCGCCGTGACGCCAGGTTCGCGCCTGAAGAAGGCCAGCTTGGAATACGGCGGCGCAGTGGGTGCGGGAGCCGTCACTGGCGCCATTGTCGGCGGGCCCGGCGGCGCTTTGGCCGGAACCATTCTCGGCGCCGGCGTCATCACCGCGCACTTGCTCATCAACCATCCTCAAGCCAGGCTGGAGTCTGGCACATACCTGCTTTTCACGCTTAACGAGCCGCTCAATCTTGTCCCTGCGGCTCAAACCGGCAACTAGGTTCAGCCATGGCCGGGATCGCGGCGCGAGCCTGCATTCCCGGCGGAGGAGGCGGCCCATGAATTGCAGTCAATTGCTGGAGCGGCGAACCAACACCAATTGGGAGAGGCCCGTTCAAGCTCTCAGGGATTCGGGCGAAGATCGCGTCGCCCTGCAGAATGAATCCGGCCGCTGGAACGCGATCAAATTCGCGTCCGTGGCACAAACCTTTGCTCCCTGGGTCGCGCCCTCCTTCAAGCCGTCATCCAACTGATCGGCACGCCGGCGAATCGCCAAAGGACCAGGGCAGGGACCCCAACACAATTGCGCAGACGAGTCTCCGTCGGCCGGCCCACGTCCACCGCAGCACGTCGTTTGTCGTTTCAGTTGCCACCTGCCCCGCCATTCGCTCGCGTTTACACTTGAATGCAACGAGCTAGCCGCTGGCAGCTAGAAGCTAGTAGCTCTTTCTCCCTGCCCCGCCATTCGCTCGCGTTTACACTTGAATGCAAAGAGCTAGCAGCTAGCGGCTAGAAGCTAGTAGCTGTTTTTCCATGGACAAATTCGTCGTTCGCGGCGGCAACCCGCTGATCGGGACCGTGCACATCTCGGGCGCGAAAAACTCGGCGCTGCCGTGCATGGCCGCGGCCATTCTCACTGAGGATGAAGTCACGCTCGAGAATGTTCCCCGGGTACGCGACATCGAAACCGAGCGGCGCCTTCTCGCCTCCATGGGCGCCCAGGTCGAGCTGCACGCAATCGTAACGCCCGCCGGCAGCCCTTCGTCCTCCGCGTATGAAAGCACCTCGCGCGAGCACACGACCATCAGTTGCCGCACGCTTACCGACCCGGTTGCGCGCTACGAGATCGTAAAAACCATGCGCGCCAGCTCTCTTGTGCTCGGGCCCCTGATTGCGCGCACCGGCGTGGCCCACGTGGCCATGCCCGGCGGTTGCGCCATTGGCGGCAGGCCCATTGACCTGCACATAAAGGGCCTTGAGCAAATGGGTGCCACCATCACCCAGGAGCACGGATATCTCGAGGCCCGCGCCACGCGCCTGCGCGGGACACAGATCGTCTTTGACAAGATCACGGTCACTGGCACTGAAGATCTGCTCATGGCTGCTGTCCTGGCTGAAGGCGAAACGCTCATGGAAAACTGCGCGCGCGAGCCGGAGGTGGCCGACCTGGCCGCGCTCCTCACCGCAATGGGCGCGCAGATTGAAGGCGCCGGCACGGCGACCATCCGCGTCCGCGGCGTCACTGGCCTGCATGGCGCGCGCTACCGCATCAACCCAGACCGCATTGAGGCGGGAACGTTTCTGGTGGCCGGCGCCATCACCGGCGGCGACCTGATCGTCGCCAACTGCAACACCGCTCACCTGGGCGCAGTCATCGCCAAGTTACGCGAAGCCGGTGCGCGCGTGGATGTGCTCGGCCCCGATGCGGCCCGCGTTCGCTCGGCAGAAAAACTTTCCGCCGCCGACATCTCCACTGAAGAGTATCCGGGCTTTCCCACCGACATGCAGGCGCAGTACATGGCCCTTGCCACGCAGGCCGATGGCGTGAGCGTGGTCCGCGAAAACATCTTCGAGAACCGCTTCATGCATGTGCAGGAGCTGGTGCGCATGGGCGCCAACATCAAGGTGGAAGGCAGTGCGGCCACCGTGCGCGGCCCATCGCAGCTTTCGTCCGCTGCGGTCATGTGCTCCGACCTGCGCGCATCGGCATCGCTGGTGCTGGCTGCGCTGGTCGCCGAAGGCGAGACCATCATCGATCGCGTGTATCACATGGACCGCGGCTACGAGCGCTTCGAGCAGAAACTGAGCAGCGTGGGTGCGCAAATCCACCGCATGGGCAATGTCTTCGCGCCACGCGACGAAAAATCGTCTCCTGTCAGCCAACCGGCCTGAACCTCCCGCATTTAATCGCAAAGAATCACACAGAGGCCGGGAATTTCAACAGTGCGCAACTTCTCCTGTGCCGTTGAGTTGACAACATTGATCGCCCGGAAAAAGATCCCCGCTGCGGCGTATCAAAAAACATGGAGGTAAAGTTTCCGTGAAAAAAACTACACTTTCACTGCTCCTAGCTTTCTGTTTGGCGCCTGCGGCCGCACTTGCGCAGGTTGGTGTCGTCGTTCGCGTCGCCCCCCCTGCTCCTGTCGTCGAGCACTACGGACGGGCGCCGCACCCCGGCTGGGTTTGGATTCCCGGCTATCACCGCTGGGACGGCCATCGCTACGTTTGGGTGCATGGCTACTGGGCCCATCCGCCGCATCCAGGCGCTGTCTGGGAAGCGCACCGCTGGGAGCACCGCAATAACGGCTGGGTCATGGTTGAAGGACACTGGCGGTAGCGAACGCGGCAACAGCCTGTCTCAACGCCAGAAACAAAAGCGGGGCGCAAGCCCCGCTTTTCTCATCTCTGATCTCTTTTTTCTGATCTCTGTCTACTTGATCTCAATCACATCCGTCGCCGCCGCGGCTGACGCTTCCGCCTGCTCCATCAGCTTCTCTGCCACGGCATAAAACGCCGCCGCCTGCGGGCTCTTGGGCCCCGCCAGCGCCACCGGCAACCCGCGGTCGCCGCCCTCGCGAATCGCCGGCACCAGATCAATCGATCCCAGAAACGGCACATTGAACTGTTTCGCCGTGCGCTCCGCTCCGCCGCGCGAAAAAATGTCGATCACCTGGTGGCAGTGCGGGCACGTGAACTGGCTCATGTTCTCCACGATCCCCAGCACGTCCACGTTGACCTGAGCAAACATCTCCAGCGCCTTGCGCGCGTCCTCTAGGCTCACGTCGCTGGGCGTTGACACCACTACCGCGCCGGTCAACGGTACCGTCTGCACCAGCGAAATCGCCACATCGCCCGTTCCCGGCGGCAGATCCACCACGAGGTAATCCAGTTCGCCCCAGTTCACCTGCTGCAAGAATTGCCTGATGATCTGGTGCAGCATCGGCCCGCGCATCACCATCGGCTTGTCGCCGGGAGAAATGTAGCCGATGGAAATGGTCTTGATGCCGTGCGTCAGGTTGGGCTCAATCATGTTCCCCGGACCAACCTTCGGCTGCTGCGACGAGCCCATCATCAGCGGCACATTCGGTCCGTATACGTCCGCATCCATGAGCCCCACGCGCTTGCCCAGCTTGCTCAGCGCGATCGCCACGTTCACAGCCACCGTGGTTTTGCCCACGCCGCCCTTTCCGGAACCTATTGCGACAATCTTTGCGACGCCCGGCAAAGCTACCGGCGCGGGCATGGCGTGACCATGTGCCATCGATTCGTTTCTCCTTTGTTGATTTTCAATGGATCGAGGATCCTGATTGCTGCGGTTTTTCTTGCGCTTCCGCCCGCGCCGCCACGGCCAGCTTCGCCTCGACGCGCCGCGCGCTCTCGCGCTCGCGGTGTTCGCGCCGGCGCAACGCGTCTTCATAACGGCGAATCTCGTTCGGCGTCTCCGGCTTCAGTTGCGGAACCTTCTGCACACGCCCGTGCTCATCCACCGCAACATACACGATATATGCGCTGGCCACGTGCGTCACCGCGCCGGTTCGCGTGTTCTCCGCCTCCACTCTTACGCCCACTTCCATCGAGCTCGTAAAGGCGCGGTTCACGCTCGCCTTCAGCGTCACCAGGTCGCCCAGCCGCACCGGCTGGATGAAGTCGATGTGGTCCATAGCCGCCGTCACCACGTAGGTCCGCGAGTGCCGGAAAGCCGCCACAGCGCCGGTCAGATCGATAAAGTGCATCAACCGGCCGCCTAGTAAGTTCCCCAGGAGGTTCGTGTCGTTGGGCAAGATGATCTCTGTCATCTCCGATTGCGTGCTTGCCACTGTGCGCACCATTGCATGGTTCTCCTGGGCGCTCATGCTGCCTCCTCGTTGCTGACTCTTTCTGAAATCTTAATCCCCCTGCGGATACAATGGATGTGGCGGCAGATTTGGCCGGCTGGTCCAGCCGCATGGGCCCAGTTCCAGTTTCGGCAATCCCTGCCAATTTCGCAAATCCTCGCTCCGCAACCGAGAGCCGGGCTGGATGCAAGCAAGATGGACAAGATTGAGGGACTGAAGGAAATTCTTGCTGTGGATCCGCGGAACAGCTTTGCCCGCTATGGCCTGGCCATGGAGCTGGCGAGCCGCGGCGACACAGCGGCTGCGCTTGCTGAGTTTGATACACTCCTGGCCAACGATCCCGGCTACACGCAAGGCTATTTCATGGTTGCGCAAACATTGGTTCGAGCAGGCAGAAAGCCCGAAGCGATAGAACAGCTCAAGGCCGGAATGAACTGCGCCACCCGTGATGGTAACAGTCACGCCGTCAATGAGATGCAGACGATGATGGAAGAACTGCAACAACAATGAGGTAGGCTTAGTCACAGCGGTGGAATCGGCTTCAGGTCTATGCTTGGATTTCCTGCTAAAGCAGGAGTGAACGATTTTTTCCAGAGTTAACGTGAATCCTTCGCACTTCTAACTGGCGTCTAAAGGGACAGCATGGCGAAATACTCAATTGTTGTGCCGTTTCACAACGAAGAGGAAAACGTAACCATCCTCTATGCGCGGCTCAAACAGGTCATGGAACAAGTAGATGACTCCTTTGAGCTGGTCTTGGTTGATGATGGGTCCAATGACCGGACCTACAAACTTCTCGAGGAGATCGCTGCAGTCGACAGCCGTGTCCTCGTGGTGAAGTTGCGCCGCAACTTTGGCCAGACCTCGGCATTGGCGGCAGGCTTCGACCACGCCTCGGGCGAGTTCATCCTGGCCATGGATGGCGACCTGCAGCACGATCCTAACGACATTCCCGCCTTTCTTGAAAAGCTCGACGAGGGATACGACGTCGTTTCCGGCTGGCGCAAGACGCGCATTGATAACTTCGTTCTGCGCCGCATCCCATCCGCCTGCGCCAACTGGATCATGGCGCGGCTGTCCGGCGTCGACATTCACGACTTCGGTACCACCTTCAAAGCCTACCGGCGCGAGATTATTCAGAATATTCCGCTCTATGGCGAGATGCATCGGTTCATTCCCGCGCTTGCCAGCTGGTACGGCGCATCCATCTGCGAGATTCCCATCCGCAACATCAATCGCGAGCGCGGCAAAAGTCACTACGGTCTCGGCCGAACCTTTCACGTGATTTTTGACCTGATTACCATCCGCTTCCTGCTCCGGTATATGGGCCGTCCGCTGCACTTTTTCGGCGGCCTCGGGCTCCTGGGCATGTTTGTCGGCAGCGCGATGGCTGCAACGCTTCTCGGCATGAAGATCTTCAATCCACATTTGGATGTCATGCATGTGCATGGCCCCATGTTTGTCATCGGGTCGGTGCTCATCGTTGCCGGCATTCAGATGCTTGCCATCGGTCTTCTCGGCGAATTGCAGGTGCGCCATTTCTACAGCAGCCGGCGTCCTACCGCCTACTCCGTCGATCGCATCGTCCGCCTCGCATCTTCCGACGAGCAGAGCCTCCTTTCCGAGCGCCAGGACGGAATGATGTAAAGGCAGGGAATAGGGAGTAGCCAATAGGGAGTAGGAAAAAAGCGAGCAGCGTTGTGGATTGAAGATGCGCGCCTGGCGCGGCCGGCGAAGTACGAACCGTGAACTGCGAACAGTGAATTAATTCCCCAATCGTCGTCCTCTATTGCCTATTCCCTATTGGCTACTCCCTCCTCCCTATTCCCTATTGGCTACTCCCTCCTCCCTATTGGCTACTCCCTACTCCCTGCTGGCTACTCCCTATCCTCTTGCGTTCCCCGCCCTCAGGGTTGATGCTTATCCCTGACATGAAAGCCATTCAGATTCAGTCCACAGGCGGACCTGAAGTTCTCCAGCTTGCTGAATTGCCCATCCCTGAGCCGGGACCGGGACAGGTTCTCATTCGCGTTGAAGCTACGGGAGTCAACTTCATCGAGGTCTACTTTCGCAAGGGCGTTTACAAGACCGCATTCCCGCTGACCCCCGGCAGTGAGGCCGCGGGCACCGTGGAGGAGCTCGGACCCGGCGTAAACGGCTTCAAAGCCGGCGACGCAGTCGCATCGACCGCTGTCATCGGCAGCTACGCGGAGTACGCTCTCGTTCCCGCTGCGCAATTGGTCAAGGTGCCCGACGGCGTCAGCCTGGAGTGCGCTGCCGCCGTCCTGTTGCAGGGCATGACCGCTCACTACCTCACGCGTTCAACCTATCCGCTCAAGGCCGGCGAAACCGCGCTCGTCCATGCCGGCGCGGGCGGCGTGGGCCTGCTGCTCACGCAGATGGCGGCGCACATCGGCGCGCGCGTCATCACCACTGTCTCCACCAAGGCCAAGGCCGCGCTCTCGCGCGAAGCCGGGGCCTCCGACGTGATCCTTTACACCGAGCAGGAATTCGAGCCTGAGGTCAAGCGACTCACCGGCGGCAAAGGCGTCGACGTGGTGTATGACTCGGTGGGCAAAACTACCTTTGACGGAAGCCTAAACTGCCTGCGCCCACGCGGGATGCTCGTGCTCTTCGGCGCCTCCAGCGGTCCCGTTCCGCCCTTCGATCCCATTTTGCTCAACAGCAAAGGCTCGCTCTTTCTCACCAGGCCCACCTTGTGGCATTACATCGCCACTCGCGCCGAGCTCGAATCGCGCGCCGGCGACGTGCTTGGCTGGGCCGCCAGCGGCGAACTGAAAGTGCGCACCGAGCACACCTATCCGCTCGCCGAAGCCGCCCAGGCCCAGATCGACCTTGAAGAACGCAAGACCACCGGCAAGATTCTGCTCGTGCCGTAGAGGCAGCTTCTAGCTCTTAGCCATTAGCTTTTAGCTTCGCTCGAGGAGCGGCAAGCGACCTCGATTAACAATGCGCAGGGCTGCAGGCTACCAGCTACCGGCTACGGGCTTCGAGCCAAAGGCTAAAAGCAATAGCTAATAGCCAAGAGCTAGCGGCAAGAAGCCAGGAGCTAATGAATGTCCACCATCACGATTGCTCCCAACGACCGCCTCTTCGTTCTCACCGGCGCCGGCATCAGCGCCGAAAGCGGCTTGCCCACCTTTCGCGCCGAAGACGGTCTCTGGGCCGGCTTTCGCGTCGAGGACGTATGCACTCCCGACGCGTGGCGCCGCGATCCCGCGGGTGTGTGGGCCTTCTATTCGTCGCGCCGCGCGCAGGGGCAAAAAGCCAACCCCAATCCCGCGCACATCGCGCTTGCTGAGCTCGAAGCAGAGATCCCCGGCCGCTTTTTTCTTTGCACTCAGAATGTGGACGACCTGCATGATCGCGCCGGCAGCAAGAATCTCATCCACATGCACGGCGAGCTGGCAAAATCGCGCTGCGAGCGGGAGTGCGGCCGCCCGCCCGTTGAAGATCGCGCCGTCTACGCGAGTCTCGGCGAAGTCGCCCGCTGCGCCTGCGGCGCGCGCCTGCGCCCGCACATCGTCTTCTTTGGCGAAATTCCTCTCGAGATGCCGCGCATCGAGCGCGAGATCTCCCGCGCCACCATGATGATCGTGGTTGGCACGTCCGGTTCCGTGTATCCCGCGGCAGGTTTCGTGCACTGGGCGCGCCAAAGCGGCGCAAAGACCGTCTACATCGGCCCCGAGCCGCCGCTCAATGCCGCCGCCTTCACCCACATTGTCGAAGGCAAAGCCGGCGAAGTCCTCCCCGGCTTGTTTCACGTCCAACCGTGACGCCTGCCGGTTGCCCCATCCTTTCGCCAGTCTTCGGCGAAAGGGTGGGCCCTGAAAGCTGAAACCTTCAAGCTAGCATCGAGGAATTAGTAGCTAAAAGCTAAAAGCTGATAGCTGACAGCTGAACGCTAGAATTTAAACCGATACCTCGCCTCCACCGCAAACATCCGCGGATCGTTCCAGTGGAATCCGCCAATCGTGACCGAATTATCCAGCAGCACGCGATGATTCGTCACGTTGATCGCGGTTGCCGACAATTTCCACCGTTCGCCGATTCCGTGTCCCACCGACGCATCGAACGTGGTGTGCGCGGGTAAATACGACCCGTCATATGGCCCCTCATGCGCGCCCGCCAGTCCATTCGTGAATCCCGACCCGTAGTACACATTCGTCGCGAACCACGTCTTCAGCGGCAGGTTCGCCGTGAATCCCGTGTTCAGCGTGTTGCGCTGGTCGTGATCGAGCGGAATGTACTGCGGCCCCAGATCGCACGCCGAATCCGTCGCAATGCTGCACGTAAATCCGCCGATAATGTCCCCGCGCTGCTCGGCGATCTGGTTTGAGTAGGCCGCATGAAACTGTCCATGGCGCCACAGTTCAGGCGAGCGCAGCGTCATCTCCCATCCGCGCATCAGCGCTCCATCCACCGCGATAGGAAAGTACATATTCGATTCGCCCAGGTTGGAGTGATCCAGAAAATTGTTTACGCGATTCTTGAAGGTGTCGACATCCAGCTTCCATCCGCGGTAAGGAACCTCGATGCCGAACTGGTCTTCCTCGTCGCGTTCTGAAGGTAATGGCGTAAACGTGTTCTGGCCGCCCGGCAAACTGCTCGCGTAATTCAGCACCGAGCTCGATACGGTGAGAATCGGCGCCGGCTGAAAATAGTGCCCGTAGAATCCGCGCAGCACCCAGTTCAACCGCGGAATTCGCACGGTTGCGCCGATCCGCGGATAAATCGCCTTCTCGTTCAGCTCGGCCCGATCAATCGTGAACCGCTCGCCGCCCAGCAGCGTCACATTCTGCCCCAGCCGTAGATGGTCTGCAAGATAAAACTCCAGCAATCCCGCATCCTCGTTGGCCGGCGTGTTTGGCTGCGAAGGCCCGCTGCCGTCGTTCACCCTCACGCCGAACAAATCGTTCTCCCGCTGGAAAAACGAATACAGCCCGCCGGAAAAACTGTTCCATCCCGCGTCGAGGTGCGCGTCGGCCTGCACCCCCACGTAATTCGATCCCTGGAGCCACGTCGTCGCCGCGGGGTAGTCGCTCGATTGCGAATCGAAGTCCGACTGGTTGAAGTGATAAAACGGCGCCACGCTCAACAGCGCCCTCGGCGAGATCGTGTGCACCCAGTTGGCAATCACAAACGCATCGCGCTCCCTCTGCGCGTCCCGCAACCCCCATGAGCAGTAATACGGATGCGGTCCCGCGCAATCGTAGTCGGTTTTGTTCGGGTCGTAGGGAACCTGGAAGTAGTCCTGCCGCGCCTGCCCGTCCACGCGCAGTTGATCCTTCGCCGTCTGGTTGCGGATCAGCGACACGAACCCGCTCTCGGAATTGGTCGCGTCGTGGTCAATCGCAATCACCGGCGTCGCCAGCCCGTAGTTCGACCGCGATCCCGTCGTGCTTGCGTACCATGCGCTCCTCTCCGAGTGGTTGCCCAACGACAACTGCGCTTCACCATCGTACGGATTGCCTCCATAAAGCATCAGCTCGCCCTCGCGGTCGAACTCGAACCCGTTCCGCGGCAGCACATCGAAGACGCCGTAGGTGCGGTCGCCCACATCCGCGCCGTAGCTTCCGCGCTCCGTCTCCAGCGAATCAATATCCTTGGGATCGATCTGCGGCCCCACATTCGACGCAATCTTGGTGTTGGGAATCTGCACTCCATCGATCAGCCAGCTAGTCTGGTGGCCTCCGCGCATGTGCAGCATGTCGTGCGTCATGTACGCGCCCGGTACGTAGTCCGTGATCATCTCCATTCCCGTGGTGCGGATGGCGCCGGGCGTCTCATCAATCGTCTCCCGCGTGATCAGCGTTGTCGGCGTCACCGTGTCTACGCTCCCCGCCGTGCCGCGCACGACAACCGACTCGGTCGCGCCGCCCAGAGCAAGCGGGATATGCAGAATCGGATTCGTGCCCGACTCCACGGTGAGAGTCTGCGTCGCGGTCTCAAAATCTTTTGCAACAGCTGTAAGCCGGTAAACACCCAGCGGCGCCTCCGGCAACGTAAACTCGCCGTCGGCTTGTGTCGTTGCATGCAACACGAAGGCCGAGCCCGCGGCCTCGAGTGTCACCTCCGCGCCGGCAATCGGCCGGTGCTGCGGATCGTGCACAATTCCGCGCACGGTGGCGAACACCGTGGCAAATGCGGGAAGGGAAGCGGCCAGCAGCAAAGCCGCAACAGCAAAACAGCGGCGCATCAGGGGAAAGACCTCCGTGTCGATCGATCTTGAACGCGTGTTGCGCAGCGCGCAGCAAATGCGGTCGCACAACAGCAGCATTATTTTCGGGAATCGCTGAAAACAGTCTCGTCGCTCTGATGCCGCGACCAAAGACCAGGCCTGCAACCCACTGGCCTAAACTGGCCGCTTCGTGTCAGGGCATGACTTCAGTCACGCCGGAACAGCCACAACAGAATTGAGGCCCTTAACCCTGCGCTTCGCAGACGAACCAAAGCCGCCGCTCGTCGCGCTCAGACGTGATTTTCAACGCAGATTTAGCTGAGATTCGCCGCAGGCGGTCCGCGCCCTGCATGGGTGCGGCTTGGCGTCGAGGATCGAACCACGTACCCCGCAACAGCCTTGTGCCTTTGCACGCCCGCCTCGCGCAAGCCGGTAGCAGAAACCGTCAGCGCGTGCACCGGCATCAGGATCGCCAGCGTGGGACCGGGATACTCAGGGCAGGTCGCGGGAGCAGTCAACGACGGATGCGGATCGGCACTTTGCACCATCGCGGACGCCATCTGCATGGCTCCCGAGCAATGGTGTGCCCCGTGCCGCCGACAGCACGCCGGCAGGCCGGCATCCTCGCTGTCGTCGACCATTACCGACAGGAAACCCAGCCCGAAGAGCAGGATCAGGAAAATGGAGAAGCCGCGCCGCATCTCCTTCGATGCTAGCAGAGGAAATAGGCAGAGAACAGAGAACGAGCATCGAGGGGCCAGGAGCTACGAGCTACAGGCTACCGGCTACAAGCTGACCCCTGATCCCTGCATTTCTCATTTATCATCAAGCTATTGCTCGGCTTCGCCCAGCCCATTCATACAAAGGAATCTTGATTTGCCTGAAGTCCATCATTCAGCAGCGCCGCCGGAGTCTTCCGCCGCATCCTCGCAACGGCCGCGCATCGCGCGCCATCTTCGCATCGCGCTCTTCGGCTTTGGCACAGTCGGCAGCTCGGTGGCCCGCATTCTCGTCGAGTCAAAACCGCACGGCCTCGAGCTGACGCACGTCTTCAATCGCGGAGTGGCGCGCAAGCGCGTTGCCTGGGTGCCATCGAGCGTCGCGTGGACCGAGAACGCCGACGCTGTGCTGGCCTCCGATGCGGATGTGATTGTGGAACTCGTCGGCGGCCTCGATCCCGCTGGAACCTGGGTGCGCCGCGCGCTCGAAGCAGGCAAAAGCGTGGTCACGGCCAACAAAAAGCTCATCGCCTATCACGGCATCGAGCTCGAGCGCCTGGCTGCGGCCAAAGGCGGCCATCTGAAATACGGCGCAGCTGTAGCCGGAGGGATTCCCGTCATCCCCGGCCTCGAGCAGGGCATGGCCGGCGACCAAATCGAGCACATCGAAGGCATTCTCAACGGCACCTGCAACTTTATCCTCAGCAAAATGGAAGAAGGCGCGGAGTATGCCAAAGTGCTGGCCGAGGCGCAGGCCAAAGGTTATGCTGAGGCGGACCCGACAGAAGACGTAGGCGGATTCGATGCCCGTGCCAAGCTCGCCATCCTCATGCGCCTCGCTCTTCGCGTGCAGGTCGATCCCGAGGAGATCGTTCCTCGATCCATTAACACTGTCACGCCGGTCGACTTCAGCTACGCCCGCGACCTGAACTGCACAATCCGTCAGGTATCGCGCGCCGAACAGAAAAATGGCGAAATCGCGGCCACGGTCGGGCCGATGCTGGTGTCCCAGCGTTCACCGCTCGCCTGGTCGCAGGGCACTGAGAATATGGTCATCGCCAGCGGCCATTACGGCGGCGATGTCGTCTTCTCCGGCCACGGCGCCGGCGGCCATCCCACGGCAGTCGCCGTTGTCAGCGATCTCATCGCCCTCGCGCACGGCTCGCGCCGCGTCGATATCCCCTCATCGCCCGCGCGCATCGGCGCCGAGTTCGAGGTGCCCCATTACATTCGCTTTCTGGTCAAGGATCGTCCCGGGATCGTCGCCGCCATCACCACCGCGCTGGCCAACGAGCAAATCAACATTCGCGCCATCGTGCAAAAGCCGGGTTATCCCGCCGATGCGCTGCCCTTCGTGGTGACCGTTGAGCCGTGCAAGACCTCCGCGCTCAAGCGCGCGCTCACCCCGATCCGCAAAATGGACTGCATGCTCGTCGAGCCGCTCGAACTGCAAATGCTGGAATAGCCGTGGTCAGTGATCAGTGGTCTGATCATGATTGTTTCTCGTTTTGGTACTCTATGTCCCTGGTCCCTGCATCCTTGGTCCCTGTTTTTTGAGGTCACACCATGATTGGCACCATTTATCGATGTGAAATCTGCGGCGAAGAAAGCGACAATCCTATGCGCTGGATCGTCATCAACTGCAACAGCGAACAGCTCACCATTCACAAGTGGACCAAGGATGCCGCCGACGCTCGCGGCGCGCGCCACTACTGCGGCGAAGCCCACGCCCAGGTCTACGTCAGCCGCTGGCTCGAAGCCGCCTGCTCCTGAAAGGGAGTAAGCCAGCGACACAGCGGAAATCAATCGATTCCACTGTCTCCCACGCTGCGGTCCGCGCGGCCCGGCCTGGTACCCTGATTCCGGATCGGAATAAAACAGAAGGTCCGGTCCCAATCCCCCGCCAGTTAATCCACGGGAAAATAGCCTGCAGCCTTACCCGCATCAAAACTCTCTGGATAGCTCACCACGTCGTTTGACCAGACTTCCAAGTACTCTCCGCCATTCTCCGCGCCATTCTGCAGGAGTTGGAAGTAAGGACTGTCCTGACCATCTGGTCCACATGAACCGGGCCCGCCACCATCGCATCCGGCTCCGGTCTCGGCGTGCTTATTGGTTTGCCACCCGATGAAATCATCGTATTTCGCAGCCAGGTTCAGCACTTCAGGTTGAGCGAAATTTGAATCCAGGTTGTCCGATTGTAGCTGCACTCGTCCCGGCGCGATGATGGTGACCTCGCGCACGATTTGCGATGCCACATAGCCGACCGGGTCCCCCGTCAAGTTGGGAAAATCGATTCCGTCCGGGCCCGGGTTAAAGAGGCTGAGACCCATGTACCGGTCGGGAAACGCGAGCGTGAAAGCGAAGGCAACGAGGCCGAATCCGTCGATCGCAGCCGAATCGGAATACCCCAAGGCCTGCCACCGGCTATCTGACGCGTCATTCGCGACAGCGTAATCGGGAGCCAGCGTATACCTTCCATCCGGGCATTGCACATTCGAGTCTGGAGCCGGTTTGCCAGTGGGAAGCCGGATTTCTTCGTCGTAAACGCTGAGTCCTGGAACATGGACTAACGTCAGCCATGGGTATGCGCCGGTTTCCCGTAGGTGGTTGGAGAGCGCAAACGCAGCCTCCCACCAGAATTCCTGTACTTTTGGCACCCAAGGTAGCAGAACATACGCGCTGCTGCATCTTCCGCCGCTGCCTCCTGTCACCCAGACGTCAAATAGCGGAGCGCAATTGGCGCCGCACGCC
This sequence comes from Candidatus Sulfuritelmatomonas gaucii, assembly GCA_900290245.1. Taxonomy (GTDB): domain Bacteria; phylum Acidobacteriota; class Terriglobia; order Terriglobales; family Acidobacteriaceae; genus Telmatobacter; species Telmatobacter gaucii. The sequence goes on from OKRB01000090.1 coordinate 109,522, forward strand.
GCGGCAAACCCCGACGGCAGCGACTCCTTATACGTTGTCGAACTCTGAAACCCGGTCTCCAATTCGACTGAAAACTTCTTGTGGTTTGAGACAGCGATTTGAACCAGCGTATCCAGATAGCTCCAGTTCCACTGAAACTTTCCCCATTGCGTGACGCTGGGAAGTATCTTCGCAATTGGGACGAAGACTGCATGGCCTTCGATGTCGTTTTCATAGGCCGGAGACGAGGTGAGTCCAGGCGCGTATGCCGTGGTCACCGGTTGCTCGTCGCTGGCCTCGTTGAGCACATAAATTCCAGACGGCCGGGGAATGTCGCGCCGATTCCCATCGTTAGCCGCATAGGCGACAGTTGTTTGAAGCAGCGCAAAAGTTGCGATGACAATGATCGCTTTCATCTGAGACCTCCTGCTTGAATGAATTTGTCCCAGGGAACCCATGGTCGGCGAACGACGCGGCGATCGTGACGCCCCAGAGCAAACTTGCAGAATATGCTGAAAACGCCAGGAACGTCCTTGCAGATTAAAAAGCTGTATGAATTGCTTTTGTGGCCCAGAGTAGAACGATTATATGTCTGTGCCTGCGGCGTCCGGACAGATTCTTTCGTACCTTGCCCATTGCACCGGGCGACATGGCTCGACAGAATTGAAATTCTTTGCCGGATATTTCTTCGGGAGAGCAGCGCCACTCAGTCAGGATCCCGAGGTCATTGCCCCGCAGCCGAATGGGATCGAACCCTTGTGGCTGGCGCCTCACTCATCAGTTCGTTCAGCTGATCTTACTCCAACTGTGCGCTGCATTATTCCTTGTTTTTGGCTTCCGGAACGATCAATCCCTGTCTTTCGCCGGCCCCGTCGATTCCCGCACCACCAGCTCCGGCTCCATCATGATGTCGACGGGGAACTGCTTCTCCCGATCGCCGATCCGCTCCAGCAGCACCTGCGCGCCACGGCGGCCCATCGCCATCAGCGGCTGCCGCACCGTGGTCAGCGAAGGCATCGCGTACGCTGCCGAAAGAATGTCGTCGAATCCCACCACCGAAACATCTCCCGGCACGCTCAGGCCCGCATCCTTCAATGCGCGAACGGTGCCGATGGCAGCAATATCGTTGAAGCAGAAAACCGCCGTGAAATCCCGGGTCCGTTCCAGCAGCGACTGCATCGGCTTGTAGCCAATCTCCGGCGCCATGGGATGCAGCCCGGCCTTCATCGACCATGCGGCCGTGTCAATGCGAATCACCAATGCCGGATCGACCTTGAGATCCATCTCTCTGGCCACCTGCTGAATCGATTCCCAGCGGAACTCGGAGTCGGGAATCACCCGCGGTCCGCGCATGAAAGCGATGCGCCGGTGGCCCAGCTCATGCAAGTGCGTCAGCGCCTGCTGCACCGCCCGATGATGATCCAGCACGATATTCGTCACGCCGTCTGCCGCGACGTGCGCCGAAATCGCCACCACCGGCACTGGAACCGCCAGTTGCTCCACTGCCGTATTCAGCAGCAGAAATCCGTCGACTGCGCGCTCCACCAGCATGCGCGGATACTTCTCAATCAGTTCCTTGTTCCAGTCATGGCACGCGGTGAAGTAAAAATAATGCGCCGCCGTCAGCTCCTCCACCACGCCGCTCATCACGCGCGTAAAGTAGCCCTCGCTCAGGTCCGGCGCCAGCACTCCTACGCTCATTGACCGGCTTTGCCTGAGCGACCGGGCAAAATAGTTTGGACGGTAGTTCAGCCGCTGGGCCGCCGCCACCACCCGGTCGCGAGTCTCCTGCGGGATCGACTTGGCGGACGGCGAGTTGTTAAGAACAAGTGAAACCGTTGTCTGCGACAGCGCCAGGTGGTCGGCGAGCATGCGCAGATTCACGTGACCCTGCGGCGGTGTCTTTTTCCCCTTAGCCATCTAGCAGTTGTAACATTTTTCCTACGCTCGAGGATACACCGATTTCGTCGAGCTGAATCGATTTTCCTATAGAACATGGGCCATTTCAGCCCCTGCAGCGCGCGCCGCAAGGCCCATTGCGACTTTCGCCCGCCCCCCACAGCCGCAGATTGACTCTTTCCCGTCCGCTCCGCGAGCTTTCAGATTTCCACCTGTATGCACTTGATTTTGCACACTTGTAACCTCTCGTTCATAATCTCCCGGTAGCCTGAGCTTTGTGGACGCCACTGTGCCAGAGATTCGTATCGTCCAGACGCAACCTCCATCGGAACCCGCTCAGACTCCCGAGCAGGCCGCGGCGGTCGCTGCCCCTGTCGAGCACTCGGCGATCCGCCGCTATCTGCTCGCCCGAGGCAACTCTGCCATTACTGACGGCGCATTCAGGGTGCTCATGGCGCTGTGCGCATTCAGCATCTTCGTAATTGTCGCCCTCATTCTCTTTGAACTGGTGCAACGCTCCCAGCTCACATTGCACGCTTTCGGCCTTAAATTCTTCTATAAAACTTACTTCGACCCGACCACCAACCTTCCTTCCTATTGGGACCCTGTCAACGGCTACTTCAGCGCCTTGCCTTTCGTCTACGGCACGCTGGTCTCCTCGCTGCTGTCGTTGCTGTTCGCGGTTCCGCTTGCCATCGGTGTTGCCGTCTTTCTCACCGAGATGTGCCCCAATTTCCTGTGCGCTCCGCTGGCTTTTCTCACGGAGTTGCTGGCCGCCATTCCCAGCATCATTTACGGTTTGTGGGCTGTGTTTATCCTGGTGCCGCTGCTTCGCGAGTATGTCAATCCGCTCCTTATCAAAGGGCTCGGCTGGACGGGCCTCTTCGACGACACCAGTCCCACCGGGATGGGCTATTTCGCATCGGCTGTCATTCTGGCCATCATGATCCTGCCTATCATCTCGTCGCTCACCCGCGAAGTCATGTCGGCCGTGCCGCACTCGCAACGCGAGGCGGTGCTGGCGCTTGGGGCCACGCGTTGGGAGATGATTCGCATGGGCGTTCTGCGCAATGCCCGCGTCGGCATTGTCGGCGCCGTCATCCTCGGCCTCGGCCGTGCGCTGGGCGAAACCATGGCCGTCACCATGGTCATTGGCAGCACCCCGCAGATTCATCATTCCTTGCTGTCCACCGGGAGTTCGATGGCATCTGTCATCGCCAGCGAATTTACCGAGGCAGTGTCTGACATGCACCTGAGCGCGCTGATCGAGATCGGCCTCGCGCTGTTTATTGTCACAATTATCGTGAACGCCATTGCCCGCCTGCTCGTGTGGGCAGTTACGCGCGGGGCCCCGGCAACGACACATTGAGAAACAAACCAACCGGCAGCAGTGGGTGAAGAAAGGGACCGAAGAATCAGTGCAGGAAGAGTTCCAATTGCGTACGCGCCTCCGCTGGCTGGTCGACAAGGCGGCAACATCTCTCGCGGTCCTGTCGACCCTCCTGGTTATTCTGCCGCTGGTGGCGATCTTCATCTATCTCATCATCCAAGGCGCCCATTCGCTGAATCTCGCCTTCTTTACGCAGATTCCCAAGCCGGTGGGCGAGGTGGGCGGCGGAATGGCCAACGCCATCGTCGGCTCTGTCACGCTTCTCGTCATCGCCAGCCTTCTTGGAGTTCCCATCGGCATCGGCGGCGGCATCTACCTGGCCGAGTTTGGCCGCGGCACCAAATTTGCCAACGGCGTACGCTTCACCGCTGACGTTCTCAACGGCGTTCCCTCCATCGTGATGGGCCTGGCCGCCTACGCGCTCATCGTGGTGCCGCAACATCATTTCTCGGCTCTCGCCGGCGGCGTGGCGCTGGGCATCATGATGATTCCCACCATCTGCCGGACTACTGAGGAGATGCTCCTCATGGTTCCGCATGCGGTACGCGAAGCCGCGCTCGGCCTCGGCGTTCCCAATTGGCGCTCCGTGCTTTCCATCACCGTCAAGACCGCGTCGCCGGGTATCATCACCGGCTGCATGCTGGCCTTCGCGCGTGTCGCCGGAGAAACCGCGCCGCTCATCTTTACTGCGTTGGGCAACGACTATTGGAGCACCAGCCTCAACCAGCCCATCGCCGCCCTGCCTCTGCAGATTTACGTCTACGCGCTCTCCCCTTACGACGACTGGCACCGGCTGGCCTGGGCGGGGTCGCTGGTTTTGATTGTTCTCATTGTGCTCGCGGTTTCGCTGGTCCGTTTTGTCACCAGCCGCGGCGTTCTGAAAGGGGCTAGCTAAGTGGGCGTCGGCATCGAGGTTGCAAATCTAAACGCGTGGTACGGCACCAACCACACACTGCAGGACATCACTCTGAATATCCCGGCCAACCATGCCACCGCGCTCATCGGTCCCTCGGGCTGCGGCAAAAGCACATTCGTGCGCTGCCTCAACCGCATGCACGAAACCAATCCCATCGCGCGTGTCACCGGCACGGTGCGCATGGGCGACCTCGATATCTACCAGGGCGCCACGCCGGTTGAGGTTCGCCGCCGTGTGGGCATGGTCTTCCAGCGCCCCAATCCCTTTCCCACCATGTCCATCTACGACAACGTGGCTGCCGGCCTCAAGCTCAACGGCTACTCCAACCGCAAGTCACTCGACGAAGTCGTGGAGAAATCGCTCAAGAACTCGGCGCTCTGGGACGAAGTCAAGGACGAGCTCAAAAAGAAATCCGGAGCCAGCCTCTCCGGCGGCCAGCAGCAGCGCCTCTGCATCGCTCGCGCCCTCGCCGTCGATCCTGAAGTCCTGCTCATGGACGAGCCTGCCTCCGCCCTCGATCCCGTATCCACCTCCAAGATCGAGGACCTCATCTTCCAACTAAAGTCGCAGTACACCATCGTGATTGTGACGCATAATATGCAGCAGGC